>NZ_JBEZHS010000007.1:0-280465 GCF_040650695.1 Amycolatopsis sp. NPDC048633 | reverse complement strand
AAGGAGCGCTGACCCAGGGTCCCCAGCGCCCCAATGTGGCCTTCGGTGCGTTGAACGCACCGAAGGGCCCCTTGGGTGCGTTCAACGCAACCAAGGCCACATTGGGGCGCTGCTAAGCCGGGAGGAGCGTCGCCAGGCGGTCTACCCCCAGGCCGCTCGTCATCAGCCGCTCCTTCGCGTTGCCGAGGAGCCGTTGCGTCCACGGCGTGAAGCCGCCGTCGCCCACTTCCGCCGGCTCGCCGTCGAAGGACGCGTACACCTTGAAGCACAGACCCTCGTAGTAGCCGCCTCGGCCGCCTTCGCGGTCCGGGAACGGGTGTGTGGGTACGTCGGGAACGTCGTCCAGCAAACCTGAGAACCTCGGGTCCAGCACCGTCACCCCGAGCGAGACCGCCGTGGCGCCCAGCGCGCGGCATCCCGCGGTCATGAGCCGCGCGTGCTCGAGCGCCGCCGCCCGCTCGAACTCCAGACCGCCTGTGTCGCGGCCCGCCGTCACCGCGCCGAACAGCGAGAAGTGCGCGAACATCCCGGCGCCGTCGACGCGCTGGGCGCGCACCACCCGCTGGACCGTCGCCAGCCGGACGACCTCCCCGGAGGAGCGCCGGGCCGCCGCTTCCAGCGCCAGGCCGGTCGTGGGATCCGCGGCGACCTCGGTGCCGCGGCCGGTCGGGACGACCCGGTGCTGGGCCAGCCCGGTCACCACCGAATGCGTGCCGAGCGGGGTCAGCGGCGCGAGCGTCACCAGGTCGAATCCCGGAGCCGCGCCCAGCAGCGCGTCCTCGACCCGCCGCAGCAGCGCGAACGGCAGCGGGCTCGCCGGGACGAACCGGTCGTCGCGGTGACGGCGCAGCACGTCGGCCGGGGCCAGCCGCGCCGCCCGCCGCCGCGCGACCTCCAGCTGGACCGTCGTCAGGTCGGCGCCCGGCAACGTGGCCAGCACGTCGGCCGCGGCTCCGCCCGGCCCGGCGAGCACCCGGGGGCCGGGTCCGTCGTCGTGTGCCATCGCCCAGGTGTACCGCCCCGCGACCGCCGGAGCGAGGCGTTTTCCGGCCCGCGCGGGGTGACACGGTCGGGGACCCGGCCAGGCGGTAACCTCACCAGCACTCAATACCCGTGAACCGAGGAGGGCCCGTGTCGGCAGGGCAGATCGCCGCGTTGATCGCCGCAGGAGCATTCGTGGTGCTGGTCGTCCTGCTGGCGATCCCGCTGATCAAGCTCGGCAAGACGCTGGACGCGGCCACCGAGGCGATCGAGCGCACCAACAGCAACACCGACCCGCTGCTGATCGGCGCGAACCAGACGATCACCCACGTCAACACCCAGCTCGAGCGGGTCGACGGGATCACGTCCAACGCCCAGGCGGTCACCGGGAACGTCTCCGCGCTGACGTCGGTGTTCACCGCGACCCTGGGCGGCCCGCTGGTCAAGACCGCGGCGCTGTCCTACGGGCTCAGCAAGGCGATCCGCGCGCGCAAGAAGAAGAGCGCCGCGAAGGCCGCGAAGAAGGCCGGCAAGTGAAGCGGCTGTTCTGGCTCGGCGTCGGCGTCGTCACCGGGGTCGTGCTGTCGCGCAAGGCCGCCGAAACGGCTCGTCAGGCCACTCCCGCGGGGTTAGCATCGAACCTGGGCGAAGCCGTGCGTGAGCTGGCGGGCGCCGTGGGTTCGTTCGGCGCCGAGGTGCGCGCGGGCATGAGTGAGCGGGAGCAGGAGTTGCACGAGATGGTCGAGCAGCGGTCGGGCGTGGTGACGCCGCAGGCCTCGGGCCGGCACGCCGCCGAAGCCCGGCGCCCCGTCCGGCGAGCTCGCCGGGCGGAGGGCTGACCGGTCGCGCCCGCGCGATCGCCGAAGCCGCTCCGCCGCCGTCGTCATCCCGTACCCCGGCACCAGCAACAAGGACCTGACCCGTGGACACACACGAAATCACCGATCGTTTCCTGCGCCATTTCGAGAGCAAGGGCCACACGCGCGTGCCCAGCGCGCCGCTGATCCTCGACGACCCCAACCTGCTGTTCGTCAACGCCGGCATGGTGCAGTTCAAGCCGTACTTCCTCGGTGAGGCGCCGCCGCCGTACCCGCGCGCGACCTCCGTGCAGAAGTGCGTGCGCACGCCGGACATCGACGAGGTCGGCAAGACCACCCGGCACAACACGTTCTTCCAGATGGCCGGCAACTTCTCCTTCGGCGACTACTTCAAAGAAGGCGCCATCGAGAACGCCTGGGAGCTGATCACCAAGCCCCAGAGCGAAGGCGGCTTCGGCCTCGACCCGAACCGGATCTGGGCGACCGTCTACAACGACGACGCCGAGGCGGCCGGCCTGTGGCGCAAGCTCACCGGCCTGCCGGGCGAGCGGATCCAGGAGCGCGACGGCAAGGACAACTACTGGGACATGGGCGTGCCCGGTCCCGGCGGCCCGTGCTCGGAGATCTACTACGACCGCGGCCCGGCGTACGGCCGCGAGGGCGGCCCGGTCGCGGACGAGGACCGCTACATCGAGATCTGGAACCTCGTCTTCATGCAGGACGTCCGCGGCGACCTGAGCCCCAAGCTCGGGCACAAGCCGATCGGCGAGCTGCCGAAGAAGAACATCGACACCGGCATGGGCGTCGAGCGGGTCGCGACGATCCTGCAGGGCGTCGAGAACGTCTACGAGACCGACCTGGTGCGCCCGGTGATCGGCCGCGCGGAGGAGTTCTCCGGCCGCCGCTACGGCTCGAACCACGCCGACGACGTCCGGTTCCGCGTGATCGCCGACCACGCCCGCACCGGCGTCATGCTGATCGGCGACGGCGTCACCCCGGGCAACGACGGCCGCGGCTACGTGCTGCGCCGCCTGCTGCGCCGCATCGTCCGCTCCACGCGCCTGCTCGGCGTGCAGGAGCCGGTGCTGCAGGAGTTCGCGAAGGTCGTGCGCGACACCATGGGCCCGACCTACCCGGAGCTGGTCGGCGGGTTCGACCGGATCAACGAGGTCGTCCGGATCGAGGAGGAGGCCTTCCTCTCGACCCTGACCAGCGGTTCGCGCATCTTCGACCTCGCGGCCGAGGAGACCAAGCGCGGCGGCGGCGACGTGCTGGCCGGCGACAAGGCGTTCCAGCTGCACGACACCTACGGCTTCCCGATCGACCTGACCCTCGAAATGGCGTCCGAACAGGGTCTGAGCGTCGACGAGGACGGCTTCCGCACGCTCATGAACGAGCAGCGCACCCGCGCGAAGGCGGACGCGGCGGCGCGCAAGACCGGCCACGGCGACCTCTCGGAGTACCGGAAGGTCCTGGAGCAGCACGGCGAGACCGAGTTCCTCGGCTACACCGACCTGCAGGCCGAGGCGAAGGTCGTCGCCCTGCTCGAAGACGGGCAGCCGGTCCGCAGCGTCTCCGCGGGCAAGAAGGCGGAGCTGGTCCTCGACCGCACCCCGTTCTACGCCGAGAGCGGTGGCCAGGTCGCCGACACCGGCGTGCTGCTGGGCGACGGCGTCGAACTGAAGGTCCTGGACGTCCAGAAGATCGTCCCGGGGCTGTTCGTGCACCGCGTCGAGGTCGTCGACGGCGAGATCGGCCTGGACTCCAAGGTCACCGGCTCGGTCGACGCCCACCGCCGGCTGTCCATCGAGCGCTCGCACTCCGCGACGCACCTGGTGCACGCGGCCGTCCGCGGCGCGTACGGCAAGCGCGCGGCGCAGGCGGGCTCGCTGAACTCGCCGGGCCGCATGCGGTTCGACTTCACCACGCCCGGCTCGGTGTCGGCGGACGTGCTGACCGAGGTCGAGCAGGAGGTCAACGACTACCTGCAGACCAACGTCGAGGTGCAGAGCTTCACCACGACCAAGGACAAGGCCCTCGAGCTCGGCGCGGTCGCGCTGTTCGGCGAGAAGTACGGCAACGACGTCCGCGTGGTCGACATGGGCGAGTACTCCCGCGAGCTCTGCGGTGGCACGCACGTGGACCGGATCGGCCAGCTCGGCCTGGTCAAGCTGGTCTCGGACGCGTCCATCGGTTCGGGTGTGCACCGCGTCGAGGCGCTGGTCGGCACGGACGCGCTGAAGTACGTCCGCAAGGAGCAGCTGCTGGTCTCCCAGCTGGCGAACACCTTCAAGGTGCCCTCGGACCAGCTGCCCGGCCGCATCGAGGACGTCCTGACCCGGCTGAAGAACGCCGAGAAGGAGATCGCTCAGCTCAAGACCCAGCAGGTGCTGGGGTCGACGGGTGCGCTGGCCGACAAGGCGGTCGACGTCAACGGCGTCTCGGTCGTGGCCGAGGTCGTCCCGGACGTCGACGGCAACGGCCTGCGCGCGCTCGCGTCGGACATCCGCGGCCGGCTCGGCTCGCGGCCCGGCGTGGTGGCGCTCTTCTCCCCGGCCGGCGACAAGCTGAGCTTCGTCGTCGCGACGACGAAGGCGGCGCAGGACAAGGGCATCGCGGCGGGCAAGCTGGTGCCGTCCTTCGCGGAGAAGATCGGCGGCCGCGGCGGCGGCAAGCCCGACATGGCCCAGGGTGGTGGCACGAACCCGGCCGGCGCGGCCGACGCGGTCTCGGCCCTGCGCTCGGCGATCGCCGGCATTGGTTAACCGCGGAAACCGCGGCCCGGATCGGCCTGGTCCCGGCGATCCGGGCCGCGGCCGGCGGCTCGGGGTGGATGTCGGATCCGTCCGGGTCGGGGTCGCCCTGAGCGATCCGGCCCCGGTGCTCGCGTCGCCATTGGTTACCCTCTCCCGCGATGCGACCGACGACAGTGATCTGGACCAGCTGGCCGCCCTCGTCACCGAGCACGAGGTGGTCGAGGTGATCGTGGGGCTGCCGCGCACCCTCGCCAACCGGCAGGGTCCGGCGGCCGAGCTGGCGATCGCGTATTCTGAACGCCTGGCCGGGCGCGTCGCGCCCGTGCCGGTCCGGCTGGGCGACGAGCGGCTGACCACGGTCACCGCATCCCGCATCCTCTCCCAGCGCGGGGTCAAAGGCCGCAAGCAGCGTGCGGTGGTCGACCAGGCCGCCGCCGTCGAGATCCTGCAGGCCTGGATCGACGCCGCTGCTGCGCACCGCGCCCGGGAGGGAGACCGATGAACGACGAGCAGCCACCTGAGCCCCCACGGGGGCGCAGGCGACTCCGTGAGCCGGGGCCGGCCACACCGCCGCCGTCCCGGCCCGCACCACGTCGTGCGGACCCGCACGACCCCCACGCGAGCGGGTACCAGGAGCTGCCGCAGCCTTCGCGGCACAGCGGCTCCCACGAGCTGCCCCAGCCGTCCCGCCGGGCCCGGCCCGAGCCGGGCTACGACCCGCGCCGCGACGCACCGCCGTCCGGCCGCCGTCGCCGTCTCGAGCCGCCGGGCACGCTGCCCCCGGCCGACGACGAGTTCGACCCCCAGGCCCAGCAGGCCGCGCCCGCCCGGGCCGCCCGCGCCCGCCACGGCCTCGACGAGGGTGCCGCCGACGGGGCGGCCCCGCGCCGCCGCCGCGCGGCCCCGGAGCCCGGCGACACCGGCGAACCCCGGCGCCGCCGCGCGGCCCCGGCTCCTGCTCCGGCTCCGGAGGGCGAGGCCCCGCGCCGCCGCCGTCCGGCCCCGGAACCCGAAGCACCCCGTCGCCGGCCGAGCCCCGAAGAGCTCGCCGAAGCCGAAGCGGCGCGCCGTCACCAGGCGATGCTCGACCTGGACGAGGCGGCCGAAGCGCAGGCCGCCCGCCTCCGGGGCGCGGCGGACGACGAAGGCCAGGTCCCGCGCCGCCCCCGTGGCGCTTCGGACGAGGTGGCCGACATGGCCCGCTTCCGGGCCGAGGCCGCCGAGCCGCGGCGGCGCCGGGCGGCACCCGATCCCGAGGACACCGGCGAGGCGCGACGGCGTCGTGCGGCGCTCGATCCCGACGTCGCGTCCGACCCGCGTCGCGGGGCACCGGAACCCCCGCGGGGGCCCGTCCAGCCGGGTGACCGCTCTGTCGGCGTGCCCGAAGCCGGCGTGGAGCCGCCGCGGCGCCGCCGCCCGCCGCCCCCGCCGGTGCGCGAGGAACCGGTGACCGACATCATCCCCGCGCAGGCCCCGGCCCCGGCCGAGCCGGCGCACGAGGAGTCCGGCGAGTTCTTCGCCGAAGACGGCGAGTACGCGGAGTACGACGAGTACGCCGACGACTACGAGGACTACGACGAGGCCGAGTACGAAGACGACTACGAGGACGAGCCGAAGAAGCCGCGCAAGAAGAAAAGCAAGCGTGCCCTCGGCTGGGTCGCCGCGCTCGTGGTGATCGTGCTGCTCGCGGGCGGCGCCTACTACGGCTTCAACAAGGTCTTCGGCTACGACGACTTCGAGGGGACCGGCGACGGGGACGTGCTGTTCCAGGTCGACGACGGCGACTCGACGTCGGCGATCGGCGCGAAGCTCGCCACGGCGGGCGTCGTGGCCAGCGGCAAGGCGTTCGTCAAGGCCGGCGAGGACAACTCGAAGCTGTCGCGCATCCAGCACGGCTTCTACGTGATGAAGTCGCACATGTCCGGGGCCGCGGCGGTCGACCGGATCCTCGCGGCCGGCTCGCGGGTCGGCCAGCTGGAGATCCGGCCGTACACCCAGTTCGACGACATCACCCAGCCCGACGGCAAGGTCACGCCCGGCGTGTACAGCCTGATGGCGAAGGCGTCGTGCGCGCAGATCGACGGCAAGAGCACCTGCGTGAGCGCCGACGACCTGCGCAAGGTGGTCGACGCGGCCGATCTCAAGACGCTCGGCGCGCCGGACTGGGCGATCGAGCCCGCGAACAAGGCCGACCGCAAGGACCGCAGGCTCGAGGGCCTGATCGCGCCGGGCCTCTACGACGTCCGGCCCGGGGCGTCCGCGCAGGAGATCGTCGGTCAGCTGGTGCGCAGCTCGACCGAGGCGATCCAGAACGCCGGGTTGAGCCCGCAGTCGACCGGCCCGGAGATGACGCCGTACCAGACGCTGATCATCGCCTCGATCATCGAGCGCGAGGCCGTGAAGGCCGACTTCGGCAAGCTCTCGCGGGTCATCTACAACCGGCTCGCGATCAACATGCGGCTGCAGATGGACTCCACGGTCAACTACGTCCTGGACCGACCGACCCTGGCGACCAACGACGGCGACCGGGAAAAGGCCGGGGCGTACAACACCTACAAGATCACGGGCCTGACCCCGACCCCGATCTCGGTGCCCAGCGCCGACGCCATCCAGGCGGCGGTGCACCCGGTGGCCGGCGACTGGGTCTACTTCGTCAAGTGCGAGAAGAACGGCCTCTCCTGCTTCGGGGTCACGTTCGACGACCACAAGAAGAACGTCGAGAAGGCCAAGGCGAACGGTGCCTTCTGAGCCCCGGCGGGCCGCGGTCCTGGGCAAGCCGGTGGCACATTCGCTGTCCCCGGTGCTGCACGGCGCCGCGTTCGCCGCGCTCGGCCTGACCGGCTGGACGTACGAGCGGATCGAGACGAGCGCCGAGGAGCTGCCGGGGCTCGTCCGCGGCCTCGGCCCGGAGTGGGCCGGGCTCTCGGTCACCATGCCGGGCAAGCGCGCGGCACTGGACCACGCGGACGAGGTGACGCCGCGCGCGGCCGCGGCCGGCGCGGCCAACACCCTGGTCCGCACCGCGAAGGGCTGGCTCGCGGACTGCACCGACGTCGACGGCGTCACCGGGGCGCTGCGGGCGGCGGGCGGCTACGAGCCGTCGCCCGGGGACACCGGTGTCGTGCTCGGCGCCGGTGGCACCGCGGCCGCGGCCGTCGTCGGGCTCGCCGCGCTGGGCGTGCGGCAGGTGCGCCTGGTCGTCCGGGATCCCGCACGGGCCGAGGAAACCCTCGACGCGGCGAAGCGGGCCGCGCTCGACGTCGACGTGCTTCGCTGGTCCGAGGCGGACTTCACGGCGTTGGGGCGCGCGGCGGTGCTGGTGAACACCGTGCCGCCGGACGCCGTCTTCCCGCACGTGGCCGAGCTCGCGACGGTCGCGCACGTCCTCGACGTCATCTACCACCCGTGGCCGACGCCGCTCGCCGAAGCCGTCGCGGCCCACGGCGGCCTGCTCGCGACCGGGCTGGACATGCTGCTGCACCAGGCGTTCGGGCAGGCCGAGCACTTCACCGGCCTCCCGGCCCCGCGAGCGGCGATGCGCGACGCCCTGCGCGCGGCCACCGGGAACCTGCTGCCGCTGCCGATCAGCTGACCGCCTCTCCGAAAACCGCTGGCCAAGCTCCTCCTCCCTGATATCCTGGCCGACTGCCTTGCGCACGGGCGGTCCCGTGCGCACGTCCCCGGCCACCGGCCGCGCGGGACGTAATTCCTGCTGGAGAGAGGGAGTCATGACCAGCCAAGAAGCGTTGAGCGAGGACGAGATCGAGTCGGGCTGGGTCGGCGAAGCGCCGAAGCTCAACTCCACCGTCACCCTCGTCGACTACGACCCGGAGTGGCCGGAGCTCTTCGAGCGCGAGGCCGAGCGGATCCGGGGTGCGCTGGGGGAGCGGGTGCTCGTCCTCGAGCACGTCGGGTCGACGTCGGTGCCGGGCCTGTGCGCCAAGCCCTGCGTCGACATCCTGCTCGAGGTGCCGGACTCGGCCGACGAGGACGCGTACCTCCCGGCCCTGGAGGCCGCGGGCTACCGGCTCGTGATCCGCGAGCCGGACTGGGAGAAGCACCGCTGCTTCAAGGGCCCGGACACGAACGTCAACCTGCACGTGTACTCGCCGGGCAACGGCCAGACGCCGCGCTACCGGCTCTTCCGCGACCGCCTGCGGTCGCACCCGGAGGAGCTGGCGCTCTACGCGGCGAAGAAGCGTGAGCTGGGTGCGAAGGAGTGGAAGTACATCCAGCAGTACGCCGACGCCAAGACGGAGGTGGTCGAGGCGATCCTCGCCCGCGCGCGGGCCGAGCAGTACGACGGCTACAGCGAGGCCTACGCCGAGCACGCGGAGAAGAGCGTCACCAACGCGCTCTACGACCGGCCGGCGATCGTCGACCTGGCCGGCGACGTCGAAGGCCTGAGCGTGCTCGACGTCGGCTGCGCGGCCGGGCACCTCAGCGCGCTCCTGGCCGAGCGCGGCGCCGGCGTCCTCGGCATCGACTCGAGTGCGGGCATGGTCGCCGTGGCGCGCGAGAAGTTCGGGGACGTCGCCCGCTTCGAGCAGGCCGACGTCTCCCGGCCGCTCGACCTGCCGGACGGCTCGATCGACGTCATCACGGCGTCGCTCGTGCTGCACTACCTGCCGGACTGGGGCCCGATGCTGGCGGAGTTCCGCCGGGTGCTGACGCCGGGCGGGGTGCTGGTGTTCTCGGTGCACCACCCGGGCGAGGACTGGCGCTGGTTCGGGAAGGACGACTACTTCCAGCTCGAACTGCTCGAAGACGACTTCGGCCTCGGCGGGAAACCGCACCCGGTGCGGTTCTACCGGCGCCCGCTGAGCTGGACGTTCCAGGCGGTCCGCGACGCCGGCTTCGCGGTCGACCGGCTGGTCGAGCCGATGCCGGTCCCCGAGGCGGCCGAGGCCGATCCGAAGTGGACGGAGAAGCTGCGGACCACGCCGCGGTTCCTCTACTTCCGGGCGGTCAGTCCTTCTTGGCCAGATCCTGGATGAGGTCGACGATCTCCCGGCTGACCGGGCGGAACACCCGCAGCCGGGAGAGCGCGGCCAGCCGGGCGATCAGCGGGACGCTGCGCTCCACCAGCAGCCGGCTGCGCTTCTGCCCGGCCGAGCGGTCGTGGACCCAGAACAGCACCACACCCATCTGGTAGAGCCAGAGCAGCTCGGGAAGCTGGCCGCGCAGTTCCGGGTCGAGCTTGACGTCGGAGCCGTCGACGACCTCGCGCATGAGGCCGATCGAGGCTTCACGGGCGGCCGAGGAGTCGTCGCTGAACGGGCTCAGCGGCGACTCCGGGTCGGCCGCGTTGACGAAGAACTGCGTGCCGAAGCGCTGGTAGGGCTCGGCGATGTCCAGCCAGCACAGCAGCACGGTCTTCAGGCGAACGGCGAAGGCGGTCTCGCCGCCGATCCGGTCGCGGGCCGCGTCGAGGTGCTGCCGGGCGATCTCGTCGTAGAAGCCCTGGATCAGCTGTTCCTTCGAAGAGAAGTAGTAGTAGGCGTTCCCGACGGAGACGCCCGCCCCGGCGGCGATCGCGCGCATCGTCGTGCGGTCGTAGCCGTTCTCGGTGAACAGCCGCATCGCGGTCGTGACGATCAGGGACCGCGTTTCCTCGCTCTTGGCCACGCGCAGCACGTTAGCGCCGGGCACGTCAGGGCGCGGGGAAGGGCGGGGCCTGCGGCACGCCGGCGTAGGGGAGCGGCGCCGGTCGCGGTGCCTCCTTCGGGGCCAGGTGGTGGCGGCGGATGGCGTTGAAGACCAGCACGTTGGTCAGGTGCATCCCGCCGAGGATCAGCGCGACGGTGCCGACCTTGACCGAGAGCAGCTCGAACACCTCCCGCGCGGTGGGCACCTGGGCGTGGCTGGTCAGGAAGAGCGTCACGAAGCCGAGGCTGACCAGGTAGAAGCCGACGACCAGCAGCTGGTTGACGGCGTTGGCCAGGCCCGGGCTGTCGGCGAAGACCTCGGTGAGGAAGGTGCGGCCGTGCCGGCTCAGCGTCCGGGCCACGAGCACCGTCAGCGGGATGCTGATCAGCAGGTAGAGGGCGTACGCGACGACTATGCGGTCCATGGGGCCTCCTTGTTTTGAACGTGTTCAAGAAGGACGGTAGCCCCGTTTTTGAACGTGTTCAAGAGGGCTGGGTCACGTCGGTTGTTCACCTGTCGCTCACTCGTCCGGGCGGTTCCCGGCATAGGGTGGCCGCCGACTGGGAGGTATCACCGTGAAACGCATCGCCGCAGGGCTGTCGGCCGCCGTGCTCGTCGGGCTCTTCGTGCCCGCCACCGCTTCCGCGGGGTTCGGGGAGAACGTCCGCTTCGCCACCTTCAACGCTTCGCTCAACCGCGCGTCCGCCGGGCAGCTGGTCACCGACCTCTCGACGCCGGGCAACGCCCAGGCGCAGGAGGTCGCCGAGGTCGTCCAGCGCAACCGCGCCGACGTCCAGCTGATCAACGAGTTCGACTACGTGCCGGGCAACCGGGCCGCGGACCTGTTCCGGAAGAACTACCTGGCCGTGGGCCAGCACGGCGCGAAGCCGATCGACTACCCGTACGCCTACACCGCGCCGGTCAACACGGGCGTGCCGACGGGCTTCGACCTCGACCGCGACGGCACGATCGGCCTCGGCAACGACGCCCAGGGCTTCGGCACGTTCGAGGGCCAGTACGGGCTGCTCGTGCTGTCGAAGTACCCGATCGACCTCGCGCACGTCCGGACGTTCCAGAAGTTCCTGTGGAAGGACATGCCGGGCGCGCTGCTCCCGGACGACCCGGCGACGCCGGCCCCGCACGACTGGTACAGCCCCGCGGAGCTGAACGTGCTGCGGCTGTCGTCGAAGTCGCACTGGGACCTGCCGCTGAAGATCGGCCGCTCGACGGTCCACTTCCTGGTCTCCCACCCGACACCGCCGAGCTTCGACGGCCCGGAGGACCGCAACGGCACGCGCAACAACGACGAGATCCGCTTCTGGGCGGACTACGTGACGCCGGGCAAGGGCGGCTACATCCACGACGACCGCGGTCACCGCGGCGGCCTGGGCGCGTCGGAGCGGTTCGTGGTGGCGGGCGACAACAACTCCGACCCCCTCGACGGCGACAGCGTCCCGGGCGCGATCGACCAGCTGCTGGACGCACGCCGGGTGATCGAGACGCACCCGGGCAGCCTCGGCGCGGAGCTGGCGGCCCAGTCCCAGGGCGGCGCGAACGCGGGCCAGAAGAGCGACCCGTTCTACGACACGGGCGACTTCAACGACGTCGCTCCGGGCAACCTGCGCACGGACTACGTGCTGCCGTCGAAGGGCCTGCTGCCGTGGCACGCGGAGGTGTTCTGGCCGGTACCGTCGGACGAGCTGTCCCGGCTGAACGACGCCTCCGACCACCACCTGGTCCGCGTGGACGTCTTCGTCCCGGGGCGGTAGCTCAGTTCGTCACGGTCTTCAGCCAGCTGTGCAACTGTTCGCACAGCTGGCCGAAGACCGGGTTGCCGTCGTGCATCCACTCCGTGTGACCGGCGCCGGTCAGCGTCAGCGCCTCGACCGGACCGCCGTAACGGGCCTCCAGGTCATCGGCCTGCTCCGCCAGGTGCAGCTCGTTGCGATCGCCGTGGGCGAGGAACAGGGGCAGGCGGAGCTCCGCCGCGGCCGGCAGGACTGACCAGCGAAGCAGGGATTCGGCGAGTTCGAAGGAACACACCGTGTCGTCGTAGCCCTCGACGGACTCCAGGGAAGCTGTCACATAGTTCCTGGTCACCTGGTCGAGCGGATAGATCTCGAAGGGGTCCACGTATTCGGCGATACCGGTCAAGGTCCGCCTGAGCCGTTCCGCCCTGATCTTCTCGCGGAACTCGACCAGCCCTTCCGGTCCGCGGTGGGAAAGCTGGAAGCTGACGCCGTCGAAGAGCCCGTTGATGGCCGCTATCGCCGTCAATTCGGGCAGCTCGCGAGCGGCGTCGAGCACCAGGCCCCCGCCCATCGCCCAGCCGGCGAGAAAGACGTTCTCGCTGTCGATGTACTGCGACGTCGACGCGAAGGTGACCGCGTTCCTGATGTCCCGAACTTGTTCTTCGAGGAGTACCCGAAAACGAACGCCCTCACTGTTCCCGAAACCGCGGTAGTCGAATCCGAAGCACGCATAGCCCTGTCGGGTGAACCAGCGGGCGAAACGTTCGGGATGGATCTTGCAGAGACCGGTGAAACCCGAGCAAACGACGAGCAGGGGGAGTTGCCGGCGAGGTTCCGCTCGGTCGTCCGGCAGGTAGAAGGTGCCGTCGATCCGTAGTCCGTCACTGTAGAACCGGTGCGTGGAGGTCCGCATTTCATCCTTCTCCGGGGTGGTTTTCCGCCGCCGGCTCTCCGGCGGTCTTCAGCACGAGGACGAACGTGGAGATCAATCGGGGTTCCACGTCCTCGAACACGTAGTCGAAGAAGCGAGCCCCACGCCAGATGTCGATCCAGCCCTGCCACTTGATCCAGGTCTCCCGGTCGATCCAGTTCTTCTGGTTCAGCTGGTGGGTCTGCTCCAAGGTTTCGAGGGCTGACCGGACGAAGCGATAGCAGCGTTTCTCGGTGGGGTTCATCGCGTGCCAGGCGCCCCAGGTCCGCAGGCTCTGGGCCTGGTCGAGGGTCTTCCGCCGGTCGTCCTCCAGCGGTTCCCAGATGCAGTTGAGCTCCGGATCCAGGTCGGCGCGCAGCAGCAGATTCATGTACTGCTGGGCGAGCAGGTGGTAAAGCTTGTACCGCTGCACCGCCACTTGGTTGCGCACCTGCTGCCGCTGCAGAAGAACCTGATAGCCGATGAAGAAGAGACTGGGTCCCAGCACGCCGACCTGGATGATCTGCAGCACCTCCACGCTATCTCCCCATACTTGGTCGACGGCACGCAAAAATGGTCGAACCCGCCAGGGAAAAGATCAGGTTCGGCGGGGCTGAAACCGGGCATCGGCCAGGTCGCCGAGCCGCCCGAAGCGGAAGAACCCGACTCCTGGTGATCCTGCTCTCCCGGACGTTCGGTGCGAAAGGTGCATACAGGTGTATCGGGCGAAGAATGGGACGGGAAATCGACCTTCGTCGAACTCCGCCAGGACGCCGAGTGGCCGGCAGCCGGTTCATCCCGTCAGCGGTTGCCGGACCGTGCGTGCCACGTCACCCGGCCACGGCCGCCGTCACCTACTACGGTGAGATCATGCGGATCGCGATTCTCGACGACTACCAGGACGTCGCCCTGACCTTCGGTGACTGGGACTCGCTCAAGGCGGACATCACGGTCTTCACCGAGCCCCTCACCGACGTCGTCAAGCAGCTTCAGGGCTTCGAAACGGTCGTCGCGATGCGGGAGCGGACCCGGTTCCCCGCCGAGGTGCTCGATCGGCTGCCCGACCTGAAGCTGCTCGTCAGCACCGGCCCGCGCAACGCGGCCATCGACGTCCCGGCCGCGCGGCGCAACGGCGTCGTCGTCTCCAAGACCGGTTACCTGAAGGAGCCGACCGCCGAGCACACCTGGGCGCTGATCCTCGCCGCGTCGCGGAACCTGCCGCAGGAGTTCCGGTCCATGCGCGAGGGCGGCTGGCAGACGACCGTCGGCACCATGCTGCACGGCAAGACGCTCGGCCTGCTCGGCCTCGGCCGGCTCGGCGCAGGGGCGGCGAAGATCGGGCAGGCCTTCGGCATGGAAACCATCGCCTGGAGCCAGAACCTGACCCAGGAGAAGGCTGATCCGCACGGCGTCACCGCGGTGTCCAAGGCCGAGCTGTTCGCCCGCTCGGACGTGCTGTCGATCCACCTCGTGCTCAGCGGGCGCACCCGCGGCCTGGTCGGGGCGGCCGAGCTCGCCGCGATGAAGCCGTCCGCGTTGCTGGTGAACACCTCGCGCGGCCCGATCGTCGACGAGGCCGCGCTGGTGGACGCCTTGCGGCGCAAGGAGATCCGGACGGCGGCGCTGGATGTCTACGACACCGAGCCGTTCCCGGCCGACCATCCACTGAGGACGATGGACAACGCCGTCCTGACGCCGCACCTCGGGTTCGTCGCCCGGGAGACCTACGAGATCTTCTACGGCGACGCCGTCGAGGACATCGCGGCGTTCCAGGCGGGGGAACCGATCCGGCTGATGGAGTGAAGCGTGCGGCCCGCCGGGGCCCGAGGTCCCCGCACCGGCCCGGCGGCGGGCCCGCACGAGAACCATGACACCACCCGCGGATCACGCCGGGCAGGGTCCAAAGACCCTGCCCCCGGCGTCCGTTCGACTGAACGACCGGCCCGCGCTGGTCGTGAGTGAGAAACAGGGTTCTAACCCGGTTTCTCACTCACGAGAACGGGACCGAGTCCGGCGCGCAGGTGGTGCGTTCGGCCGGCTCGCTCAGGTCGGTCAGGTAGCGCACGACGGCCGCCGAGGCGCACGCGCTCGGCGCGTCCAGCGACGTGTGGCCGAACCCGTCGACGACCAGCACCCGGCCGTCGCCCAGCTCGGCCGCCGTCGCCTGCGCGTTGTGCAGCGGAGTCGCCGGGTCGAACCGGTTGTTCAGCACCAGGATCGGGTTCTTCCGCGCCCGGTTCCACGGGCCGGTGTACCGGTCCTCGTCGTGCGCGGGCCAGCCGACGCACTGGGCCATCGAGAACACCGAGCCCAGCCCGAAATAGGGCTGACGCGCGCTTTCCCGGGCCGCGAGTGCCGCATAATCCGCCGGCGAGGACGGGTTGTCGCTGTCGACGCACTGGACGGCCAGGAACCCGGGGGAGTGCGTCGGCACGTACGGGTCGAGCACCGGCGAGGCAGGAGCCGGATCGGACGGCATCGCCGCGAGGGTCTGCGCGAGCCGCTTCCACCGCCCCGACTGGTACAGCGCGCTGTCGACGGTCTTCATCAGGGAGCCCACGCCCGTGGTGCGTGAGGCCCGCGCGAAGACCCCCGCGAACTTCGCCTTCGGGTCGCCGCCGGAGAACGCGCACTTCGGCCCGGCCGCGGCGCACGCCGCGAAGAACTGGTCCAGCTCCTGCTGCTGCGCCCCGGCGACGTCGGCGCGGACGTCGACCGGCTCCTTCTCCTGCCCCGGTTTCCCGGTGGCGTTCGCGACCAGGTCCAGGGTGCCGTCGAGGGTCATCGCGCGGACCTTGTCCGGGAACAGGTTCGCGTACGTGCCGCCCAGGTAGGTGCCGTAGGAGTAGCCGTAGAAGTTCAGCGTGGCGTCGCCGACGGCCTGGCGCAGCAGCTCCAGGTCGCGCGCCACGTTCGCCGTCGACAGGTGGCTCAGCAGCGCACCCGACCCGGCCGCGCACGCCTTGCCCGGCGCCGCGCTCGCCGCGAAGAACGCGTCCGGCTGCCGCAGCGGCGAACCCGGTGCGGGCGCGTGGTCGGCGCCGGGACAGCTGATCGGTGCGGACCCGCCGATCCCGCGCGGGTCGAAGCTCACCAGGTCGAAGCGGGCGCGCAGCTCGTCGGGGTAGCGGTCGGCGAACCGCGTCAGCTCGCCGACGCCGTCGGTGCCCGGGCCGCCGAAGTTGAAGAACAGCGACCCGAGCCGCCGGCCCGGGTCGCTCGCCGGCAGCCGGATCACGGAGAGCGTCAGCGCGGTGCCCTTCGGCTCGCGGTAGCTCAGCGGGACGGACGCGGGCGCGCACTGGAACTTCCCGTGGCACGGCGTCCAGTGCAGCGCCGGCACGGCGGCGCCGTTCGTGCCGAGCGCCGGCGGGGCCTCGGCAGGGGCCGGGGACGACGGCGGGGGAGTGGGGGCGCCCTGGGGCGCGCTGCAGGCGGCGAGCAGGAGCAGCAGTGCGGCGAGGAGCGGCTTCACGCGCTCAATTCCGCCAGGACGGCGTCGGTGTAGCGCGGCCAGACCTCGGCGGCCCACGGGCCGAACGCACGGTCGGTCAGCGCGACGCAGGCCGCGCCCGCGTCCGGGTCGACCCAGAGGAACGTGCCCGACTGGCCGAAGTGCCCGAAGGTGCGCGGCGAGCTGTTCGCGCCGGTCCAGTGCGGGCTCTTGTGGTCACGGATCTCGAAGCCGAGGCCCCAGTCGTTGGGCTTCTGGTGCCCGAACCCGGGCAGCACCCCGGACAGGCCGGGGAACACGACGTTCGTCGCTGCGGTGACGGTGGCGGGGTCCAGCAGCTTGGGGGACTGCAGCTCGGCGGCGAACGCGGCCAGGTCGTCCACAGTGGACACCGCGCCGGATGCGGGGGAGCCGTCGAGCGCCGTGTTCGTCATGCCCAGCGGGGCGAACAGCGCTTCGGCCTGGTACTGCGCGAAGGGGATGCCGGAGTGCTCGGCCAGCGCATCGGCCAGCTCTTCGAACCCGGCGTTGGAGTAGAGCCGCCGCGTGCCCGGCTCGGCCATGGCCTTGTGCGCGTCGAAGGCCAGGCCGGAGGTGTGGGCGAGCAGGTGCCGCACGGTCGAGCCTTCGGGGCCGGCCGGCGTGTCGAGCTCGACGACGCCCTCTTCGACCGCGATGAGCGCGGCGTAGGCGGTCAGCGGCTTGCTGACCGAAGCCAGCCGGAACTTCCGCGCGGTGTCGCCGTGGCGGCCCACGACGCTCCCGTTCGCGGACACCACGGCTGTCGCGGCGTCGTCCACCGGCCACTCGTCGATCAGGCGCACGCTGTCCATGCGTCCACCCTACGAAACGCCACGAAGGCCTCCGCACCGGTGTCGGGGACCGGTGCGAAGGCCTTCGCGGATGGTACTCAGGCGTCGAGGTCGGTGGCGACCAGCTGGGCGACCGCTTCCACGGCCTCCTCGGCGCCTTCACCCTCGGCGCTGATGACGACCTCGTCGCCGTACCCGGCGGCGAGCGTCATCAGGTTGAGCACGCTGCCGGCCGCGACCGGGCTTCCGCCGGCCTTGGCGATCTGCACCGCGACGGGTTGCGCCGCGGCCGCCTTCGCCACCAGCGCGGCCGGCCTGGCGTGCAGGCCCACCTTGCTCGCCACGGCGACGCGTTTCTCCGGCATGTTCGTCCTCTCCCTAAGGGGTCTTACGTCGGTGGTGATCTTACTTCGCGGCGGTGGCGTCGAGGTCCGACTGGATCGAGTCGTCCTCGCGGCCCGGCGTGCGCAGGTTCCACTTGGTGATGGCGAACCGGAACACGACGTAGTAGATCACCGCGTAGACCAGGCCGATCGGGATCAGCAGCCAGGGTTTCTGGGCGGCCGGGGCACCGAGGTTGAGCAGGAAGTCGATCCCGCCCGCCGAGAAGTTGAAGCTCTGGTGGATACCGAGCGCGTTCGTGAGCGCCAGCGAGGTGCCCGTCATGACCGCGTGGAACAGGTACAGCGGCCACGCGACGAACATGAACGAGAACTCGATCGGCTCGGTGACACCGGTGATGAACGAGGTCAGCGCCGCGGAGATCATCACACCGCCGACGATCTTCTTCTGCGCCGGACGCGCGGTCTGCCAGATGGCGAGGGCCGCGGCGGGCAGCGCGAACATGAAGATCGGGAAGAAGCCCGTCGTGAACGCACCCGCGGACGTCTTGCCGGCGATGAAGTTGTTGATGTCACCGCCGTCGAAGATGAACCACACCGGCACGTTCAGCAGCTGGTGCAGACCGACCGGGATGAGCAGCCGGTTCAGCGCGCCGTAGATGCCGCCACCGACGATCGGGGACGAGGTGACCGCGTCACCGACGTGCTCGATGCCCGTGTTGACGTACTTGAACAGCAGACCGAAGATCACGCCGAGGACCAGCAGCACCAGGGCCGTGATGATCGGGACGAACCGGCGGCCGCCGAAGAACGCCAGGTAGGCGGGCAGCTTGATGCGGTGGTAGCGCTGCCACAGCAGGGCGGCGACGATACCGACGACGACACCGGCGAGCACCGAGTAGGGCCAGTTGATCGGCGCCAGCTCGGTGGATCCGGCCTTGTACTTCGGTACTTCGCTCAGCGGGGCGAAGACCTGGATGACAGCGGTGAAGACGAAGAAGCCGACGACCGCGGCCACACCGGTCGAGCCATCGCCCTTCTTGGCGAAGCCGACCGCGATACCGACCGCGAACAGCAGCGGCAGCCAGTTGAACAGCGTGCCACCCGCGGCCGCGAGGACCGAGGCGACCTTGTTCCAGCCCAGCCCGTCCTTGCCGAGCATGTCGTCCTGCCCGAACCGCAGCAGGATGCCCGCCGCAGGGAGCGTGGCGATGGGAAGCATGAGGCTACGGCCGAAGCGCTGAAGACCGGCGAGGCCTCCGCCGCTCTTCTTCGTCGCCCCCTCCGCGGTGGTGGAGCTCATCTGGATCCTCCATAGTGGGGTGGTTGACCGGGCTCCGGGGTGTTCCGGTCCAACTGCATGGTCACCTGGTAATGATCTCCCCGGTACCAGGACGTGATGTCTTCGATCGGGTCGCCGTTGGCGCTGGAGACCCGGCGGAACACGAGCAGGGGACTACCGGCGCGCATGCCGAGCAGCCGTGCCGTCTCGCGGTCCGCTCCTTCGGCCCAGACCGTCTGCCACGCCTGGTCGGGACGCACGTCGTACGTCTCGGCCAGCTGCGCGTAGATGGACTGGGTCAGGTCGAGCTCGAGCAGGCCGGGAGCCCGGCCCGCGTGGTACCAGCCGCGTTCGACGGCCAGGGGCACGCCGTCGGCGTGGCGCAACCGCACGAGGTGGTGTGCGGGGGCGCCCTCGGCCAGGCCGAGGGCGTGCGCCGAAGCGGTCGGCGGGATCTCGGTGGCCGCCGAGACGACCTCGGTCGTCGGGGTCAGCCCGCGCCGGCGCATGTCGTCGGTGAACGACATCAGGTAGAGCTGCAGCTCCATCCGCCGGGCCGCGGTGAACGTGCCCTTGCCGCGCACCCGGGCGAGCAGACCTTCCTCGACCAGCTTGCCGATCGCCGATCTGACCGTGAGCCGCGACACGCCGTAGCGCTGGGCGAGCTCACGTTCCGACGGGATCGGCGCACCCGGCGGGAGTTCCCGTTCCACCGTGCGGCGGAGGATCTCCCGCAGCTGGGCGTGCTTGGGCGTGGGCCCGTTGACGACCCGGTCGGGTGGCGGGACGTGCGCTGCCGCGCTCATCGGCGTCACCCTCCTCGTTCTCGCGTCACCGGGGACCGGTGCTCGCGTCCGGCCCGGAACATTGGTACGTTCCGGTCTAGACCAATGATCTGATGGGGCAGGATGCTCCGCCGCGCGGACGGGTGTCAACCACCGTTATCCGTTCGTGGCCCGCGGCGGCGTGCATGCCGACGAACGGCGTAGTACAGGTGGACACGCGGTTCGCGTCAGGTTGGGAACAAACAGTGATCAAGGAGACCGCGATGGCGGATGACAGGCCCGAAAAGATCCTCGCCGCACTCGGCGGTACGGAGAACCTCACCGAGATCGAGGGCTGCATCACGCGGCTGCGCTGCGAGGTCGAGGACATGAGCCTCGTCGACGAGGCGGCGCTGAAGAAGGCCGGCGCGATGGGCGTCGTCAAGATGGGGTCCTCGGCCCTGCAGGTGATCGTCGGGCCGGAGGCGGACACGATCGCCAGCGACATCGAGGACCTGCTGTGAGCTTGGAGATCCTCAGCCCGGTCGCCGGGCGCGTGGTGCCGATCACCGAGGTCCCGGACCCGGTGTTCGCGCAGGCCATGGTGGGTCCGGGCGTCGCGGTGCAGCCGGCGGGCGGGCGGTCGGACGCGGTCGCGCCGGTCGACGGCACCGTCGCGACGCTGCACCCGCACGCCTACGTCGTCGCGACCGAGGACGGCAAGGCCGTGCTGGTCCACCTCGGGATCGACACGGTCAAGGAGAAGGGCGAGGGCTTCACGCTGCACGTCGTCAAGGGCGAGCAGGTGCGGGCCGGCCAGCCGATCGTCAGCTGGGACCCGGAGGCGGTGACCGCGGCCGGCTACTCGGCGATCGTCCCGGTCGTCGCGCTGGACGCTTCGGCGGACGTGCTGTCCGGTTTGGCTGCCGAGCGCGATGTCGTCGCCGGCGACCGGCTGTTCAGCTGGGACGCCTGAGTCGCTTTTGTCACACCAAGGGCCCTTGCGGACGATGACCGTCCACAAGGGCCCTTCGGCGTACGCCGGCCCGTCAGCCGGTGACGACCTTCCCGTTCTCGACCTTGACCGCCACCGACGGCAGCGGCTTGTTCGCCGGGCCCTGCTTGACCTCCCCGGTGAGCGCGTTGAAGACCGAGCCGTGGCACGGGCAGACGAGGTCGGCGCCCTTCGGGGCGACCGTGCAGCCCTGGTGCGTGCAGATCGCGCTGAACGCGGCGCAGGCCGACTCGGACGTCCGGGCCACGATCACGTCGGAGCCGTCCGGGGCCTTGGCGGCCTTCGCCTCCCCGACCGGGACGTCGGCGAGCGCGACCAGCGGGGTCCCGGCGGCGATCGGCGCCTGCGCGGTGCCCGACTTGGCGTCGTCCGAGGAACCGCAGGCGGAGAGCGCGACGGCGCCGACGGCGGCACCTGCGACGGCGGCCCCCGTGGTGAGGACGGTGCGGCGGGAGTGGGTTTCGGCAGTCATGCCCCACTAAACGAGATCGACACCCCATCGGTTCAATCCGCGGTGAACCGGATCGGCTCCCGTTTCGTGTATGTACCCGAGTGGGTGTGGAGTGGAGGAACGATCATGGTGAGTTGGGTTCTACGCATCGTCGTGGCGGCCGCGCTGCTCGGCTCGGCGGGCGTGCACTACTTCCTGTGGACCGAGGACTATCCGGGCATCGTCGGGCCGTTGTTCCTGCTCGACGCGATCGGCGGCCTGGTCCTCGCGATCGCCGTCCTGGCCTGGCGGCACTGGCTGCCCGCGCTGGGCGCGGTCGGGTTCGGGGTGCTGACGCTCGGCGCGTACGTGCTCGCCGCGACCGTCGGGTTCGCCGGGAACCACGACCAGTTCAACAGCCAGCCGGAGTACTGGGGTGTGATCACCGAGGCGGTCTGCATCGTCGGTGGCCTGGCGCTGATGTTCGTGAAGGACCGGCGTCGAGTCACGGCCTGAGTTCCGTGGGGGAAGTCGCCGAAGACGCGCTGATGCGCGCGCTGCACGAGGAACACGCGGGCGCGCTGTGGTCGTACGCGCTCCACCTGACCTCCGGCGACCGGATCCGGGCCGAGGACGTCGTCCAGGAGACGCTGCTGCGCGCCTGGCGGTCCGCGGCGGTGCTGGACCAGTCGCAGGGTTCGGCGCGGGCGTGGCTGTTCACAGTCGCGCGGCGCATCGCGATCGACGGCTGGCGCTCGGCGTCGGCCCGGTCGGAGGTGACGACCGACCGGCCGCCGGAGCGGGCGATCGGCGACGGGACCGACCGCGCGGTGCAGGGCTGGCTGGTCGCCGACGCGCTCGCGGAGCTGTCCGAACGGCACCGTGAGGTGCTCGTGCTGTGTTACTTCCAGGGCTATTCGGTAGCGGACGCGGCGACGCGGCTGGGTGTGGCCGAGGGGACGGTCAAGTCCCGGACGCACTACGCGTTGCGCGCCCTGCGCCTGGTGCTCGAGGAGAGGGGGGTGACCCAGTGAGCGAGGACCCGTTCGCGACGTTCGACGCGGCGTACGTGCTCGGGGCGCTTTCCCCCGAGGACCGGCAGCGCTTCGAGCAGCACCTGCGCACCTGTGACCGGTGTGCGGCGTCGGTGCGTGACATGGCGGGGCTGCCCGGGCTGCTGGCCCGGGTCGACGCCCCGGCCCCGGCCTTGCGGCCGGACGCGGGCCCGCCCCCGCCGGACCTGCTGCCGGCGGTGCTTCGCCGCGTCCGGCGCGGCCGCCGGATCCGTCTCGCGGTGACGTCGTTGTCGGCCGCAGTGGCGGTGTCGGCGTGCGTGGCCCTGGCGGTGGTGGCGGCCTGGCCCCCTTCGGCGCCTCCGCCGTCGATCGCGATGACGGCGCTGGGCCAGTTCCCGGTCCGCGCGGACGCCCGCCTGGACGCGTTCGACTGGGGCACGCAGGTGGACATGTCGTGCAGCTACACGGGCGGCCGCAGCGGCGGGGACTACATCCTGGTGGCGATCTCGCGGTCCGGGACGGAGACCCAGCTGGCGACGTGGAAGGCGGTCCCGGACAACACGGCCCGCATCGTGATCGGCACGGCGTTGAAGCGGACCGACCTGGCGGCGCTGGAGGTACGCGGGGGGAGCGGGCGGGCCCTGCTCAGGCTGGCTTTGTGACGGGGTGGTGGCTCGTCCGGGGCGCAGGGGTCCCGGACGAGCCACCTGGTTCACAAACCGACGTGTCGACTCCCTGATCACGCGTGTCGGCTGTGCAATCACGCGAGCCGACCGTCTGATCACGCGAGCCGACCCTCCAGGTACGCGAGCCGACCCTCCAGGTACGTGAGCCGACCCTCCAGGTACGTGAGCTGGCCATCTGGGTACGTCGGTTCCAGCTTCGTCGGTGTTGTGCCTTCTCGGCTCGGGTGGGTTCTCGCGTCTCGCGTGTCGCCCACAGGAGTGAAACCCGGCCCGGAACGCAGCGAACGGACCGTTCGCTACGCCCGGCATTTGCCCAGTTCAGCCTGGTCGCAGCACCCTGGACTCATGCCCCCGACGATCTTCGTCTTGACCACCGCAGCGGCCGCCGGAGCCGTCACCGCGCCACCTGCGGCGTGGGCGCTCGCCCGGGCCGAGGCCCCGATCCCGGTCCGGCGCGCCGCCGCGCTGGCCGCCGCCGGTGTCGCGGTCGTCACGGCCTGCCGGCTGGCGGGCGGCTGGCCCGGCTGGTGGCTGCCGGTGCCGGTGCTGCTCACGGTCGTCGCCGTCCCGCTCGCCCTCGCCGACCTGCGTCACCTGCGCCTGCCCGACGTGCTGACGCTGCCCGCCTACCCCCTCTTCGGCGCCGCGATCGGGGCGGCCGCGCTCGGCGGCGGTGGTCCATCCCTCGCGGTGCGCGCGACCGCGGGCGCGTTGCTGTTCGGCGGCGCGCACGCCGTGGTCGCCCGTGCGGCGCCGGGCAGCCTCGGCGCGGGCGACGTGAAGCTGTCCGGGAGCCTGGGCGCGGTACTGGGCGCGGCGGGTTGGGCGGCCCTCACGCTCGCGGCGGTCCTGGCGGCCCTGTTCAGCCTGGCCATCGCGACCGCCCGCAGCGCCGCCCAACGGCTGCCAATCGGCCGAGCGCGCCCGGCATCCGCCCCACTCCCGGCACCAGCCGCCGGCCCTCGACCGGCGCCGGCCCCGCCATCACCAACCGGCGAACTCCCGGCACTCGCCCCACGCCCGTCACCCGGCCCGAGACCCACGCCCGCCCCGCCGCCAGCGTCGACACCCGGCACCCGACCAGTGCCCACCCCGCACCCCACTGGTCCCTTCGGCCGCCGCCGCGTGCCCCACGGTCCTGCCCTGCTCGCCGCCACCTGGCTGTGTGCCCTCTTCCCGGGTGCGCCATGACCGGAACACTCTTCGGGCCCGCCCGGCCCCCGTGACAGGATTGAGCCCATGTTGCGCTGGATCACCGCAGGTGAATCGCACGGACCCGCGCTGGCCGCCGTGCTCGAAGGCATGCCCGCCGGCGTCGGCGTCACCACCGCCGACGTCACCGAGCAGCTCGCCCGGCGCCGCCTCGGCTTCGGGCGCAGCCCGCGGATGGGCTTCGAGACCGACCACATCGACTTCCTCGGCGGCGTGCGCCACGGCCTCACCCAGGGCGGCCCGGTCGCGGTCCAGATCGAGAACGCCGAGTGGCCCAAGTGGGAGCAGGTCATGGCGGCCGACCCGGTCGACCCGCAGATCCTCGAAGGCCTCGCGCGCAACGAACCGCTCACCCGGCCCCGCCCGGGCCACGCCGACCTGCCCGGCATGCAGAAGTACGGCTTCGACGAGGCGCGCCCCGTCCTCGAACGGGCCAGCGCACGGGAGACGGCGTCGCGGACCGCGCTCGGCACCGTCGCGCGGAACTTCCTGAAGCAGCTGCTCGGCGTCGAGATCCTCAGCCACGTCGTCTCGATCGGCGGGGCCGACGCGCCCGAAGGCCCACTGCCCGTCGCCGCCGACCTGGCCGCCATCGACGAGAGCCCGGTGCGCGCCTTCGGCCAGGAGGGCACCGACGCGATGGTCGCCGAGGTCGACGCCGTGCGGAAGGCGGGCGACACCGTCGGCGGCGTGATCGAGGTCCTCGCCTACGGTCTCCCGCCGGGCCTCGGCTCCCACGTCCACTGGGACCGCCGGCTCGACGCCCGGCTCGCCGGCGCGCTGATGGGCGTCCAGGCCATGAAAGGCGTCGAGGTCGGCGACGGCTTCACCACCGCCCGCCGCTGGGGCAGCCAGGCCCACGACGAGATCGACCGCGGCACCGGCCCGGTCGGCGTCACCCGCCGGTCCAACCGCGCGGGCGGCCTCGAAGGCGGCATCACCAACGGCGAGCCGCTGCGGGTGCGCGTCGCGATGAAGCCGATCTCGACCGTCCCCAAAGCACTGTCCACAGTAGACGTCAAGACCGGTGAGCCCGCCGTCGCCATCCACCAGCGGTCCGACGTCTGCGCGGTGCCGCGCGCCGGGGTCGTGCTGGAGTCGGTCGTGGCGCTCGTCCTGGCGGACGCCGCGCTCGAGAAGTTCGGCGGCGACTCCCTCGTCGAAAGCAAGCGCAACGCCGAGGCGTACCTGAAGGCCCTGGAGGAGCGCTGGTGAGCCCTCTCGCGGTGATCGTCGGCCCGCCGGGCTCGGGCAAGAGCACGATCGGTCCGCTGCTGGCGGCCGCGCTCGGCGTCGTGTTCCGGGACAGCGACGCCGACATCGTCGCGCGCACCGGGCGCAGCATCTCCGACATCTTCGCGGAAGACGGCGAACCCGCTTTCCGCGCGCTGGAAGAAGAAGCGGTCGCCACCGGACTGGCGGAGCACGATGGCGTGCTTTCCCTCGGCGGCGGCGCGCCGCTCACCGCCGGCACCCGGGCCCGGCTGGCCGAGCACACCGTCGTGTTCCTCAACGTCGGCCTCGCCGCCGGGGTGCAGCGCACCGGCCTGTCTTCCGCGCGGCCGCTGCTGGCCGGGGTGAACCCCCGCGCCACGTTCAAGAAACTGCTCGACGAGCGGGTGCCCGTCTACCGCGAAGTCGCCACCGTCGAGGTCGTCACCGACGACCGGACGCCCGCCGAGATCGTCGCGGGCCTGGCGGCCGAGCTCGCCGTCCCCGCCGAAGCCAAGGAGTGAGTCACCCCGTGTCCGATCCGGTGCGCATCCCCGTCGCCACCGCCCATCCCTACGACGTCGTGGTCGGCCGCGGCCTGCTCGGCGACCTCACCGCGCACCTGGTCGACGCCTCGAAGATCGCGCTGATCCACCCGCCCACGCTGACCACCACGGCCGAAGCCATCCGCGACGAGCTGATCGCGGCCGGGCTCGACGCCCACCGCGTCGAGATCCCCGACGCCGAGGACGGCAAGGCGCTGACCGTCGCGAGCTTCTGCTGGGAGGTGCTCGGCCGGATCGGGCTGGACCGCCGCGGTGCCGTGGTCGGGCTCGGCGGCGGCGCCGTCACCGACCTCGCCGGGTTCGTCGCGGGTACGTGGATGCGCGGGGTCCGGCTGGTCAACGTCCCGACGACGCTGCTCGGCATGGTCGACGCCGCGGTCGGCGGCAAGACCGGCATCAACACCGAGGCGGGTAAGAACCTCGTCGGGGTGTTCCACGAGCCGAGCGCGGTGTTCGTCGACCTCGCGACGCTGGAGACGCTGCCGCCGAACGAGCTCGTCGCCGGGATGGCCGAGGTCGTGAAGACGGGCTTCATCGCCGACCCGCGGATCCTCGAGCTGATCGAGGCCGACCCGGCCGGGGCGCTCGACGCGAGCGGCGACGTGCTGGCCGAGCTGGTCCGCCGGTCGATCCAGGTCAAGGCCGACGTCGTGGCCGCGGACCTGCGCGAGTCCGACCTGCGGGAGATCCTCAACTACGGGCACACCCTCGCCCACGCCATCGAGCGCCGCGAGCGGTACCGGTGGCGCCACGGCGCCGCGGTGAGCGTCGGCCTGGTGTTCGCCGCTGAGCTCGCGCGCCTGGCCGGACGCCTCGACGACGCCACGGCGGAGCGGCACTCGGCCGTGCTGAAGCTGATCGGCCTGCCGACGACGTACGACGCCGACGCGTTGCCGCAGCTGCTGGAAACCATGAAGGGCGACAAGAAGACGCGCTCCGGGGTGCTGCGGTTCGTCGTCCTCGACGCGGTCGGCAAGCCCGGCCGGCTCGAGGGCCCGGATCCGTCGCTGCTGGCGGCCGCGTACTCGGCGATCGCCGCGGACGCCCCGGCGAGCGGCGGGAGTGTGCTGCTGTGAAGGCGTTCGTGTTCAACGGACCGAACCTGGGCCGGCTCGGCAAGCGCGAGCCGTCGGTCTACGGCTCGACCACCCACGACGACCTCGCGGCGCTGTGCGTGAAGACGGGCGAAGAGCTCGGGATCGAGGTCGAGGTCCGGCAGACCGACCACGAAGGCGAGATGGTCGGCTGGCTGCACGAAGCCGCCGACGGCGGGAACCCGGTGGTGCTCAACGCCGGCGCGTGGACCCACTACTCGATCGCTGTCCGTGACGCCGCGGCGCAGCTGTCCGCGCCGCTGATCGAGCTGCACATCTCGAACGTGCACAAGCGGGAGGCGTTCCGGCACCACAGCGTGCTGTCGGACATCGCGACCGCGGTGATCGCCGGTCTCGGCGTCGACGGCTACCCGCTGGCCCTGCGGTGGCTCGCCGCGCACCCGGGATGACGCTGCCGACGCTGACCACGGCGCGGCTGCGCCTGCGGCAGCTGGTCGAGGCCGACCGCGAAGCCGTCGTGAAGGTGTTCTCCGACCCGGAGATGAGCCGGTTCTTCGCCGCGGACTTCTCCGACCCGGCCTCGGCGAGCGCGATGGTCGACCGCCGCCTGGCCTACCGCGGCCCGGCCGGCCAGGGCCACTGGGTCATCGAGCGCGACGGCGAGGTGATCGGCGTCGCGCACTTGCGCCCGTCGACGGAACTGCCCGGCGGAGTGGCCGAACTGGGTTACTACGTCGCGAGCGCGCACGCGGGGCAAGGCCTGGCGACCGAAGCGGCCCAGGCAGTGCTGGACCACGGCCTCGGCACGCTCGGGCTCCCGGCGGTCTGGGCGCTGGTGCACGAGAACAACGCGGCGAGCCGCAAGGTGGCGGCCCGGCTGGGCTTCCTCGACGTCGGCAGTGGCATCCACTACGGCGACCTGCACCGCGTGCTCGTGGCGCTGGCGCCGGTGGCCGGGCGGCCGCACCACATCGAGCTGTGGGTGCCGGACCTCGCCGAGGCCGAGCGGAGCTGGGGCTGGCTGCTCGGCGAGCTGGGGTGGCGTGAGTTCCAGCGCTGGCCGGCGGGCGTCAGCTGGCGGCTCGGCGGGACGTACGTGGTGGTGGAGGCCTCGCCGGCGATGAGCGCGCCGGAGCACGAACGCACCCGGCCGGGCCTGAACCACCTGGCGCTGCACGTGGGCACGCGGGCCGAGGTCGACGCCCTGGCGCGGCGCGCGGCGGAACACGGCTGGCGCCCGCTGTTCGCCGACCGCTACCCGTACGCGGGCGGGGAAGCGCACTACGCGGCTTATCTCGAGAACGACGCCGGTTTCGAGGTCGAGCTGGTCGCGCTCGAAGGGCCGCCGGCCGGGGACTGACCCGAGCTTCGCGGCCGATCGGCCGCGAAGCTCGGAGCGGCCGTGGGTCCGGGTTGCTGGGGCAGCCGAGCGCCTGCGCCGCCGGGGCGGGCCCACGGCAAAGTCGGGGCGTGTGTGACCGGCGGGCCGCTGCGAAGTCATGAACGACTCGTTCACCTCGCCCGACGACATGAAAGAGTCGTTCATGACGTCCGGGCGGCCAACGCGACCCAGCCGCGCCATCCCGACTTCGCCGGCAACCGGCCGCGGCGAGCCACCCGCGAGGCCGCCGCCCGAGCGGGCTGCCACCGGGTCTGACCGGCGCACTCCCCGGAAACCCTTGTCCCGCCCGCGATCTTGTGCGCGATCGAGGGACCGTCGAGTAGGCGTGCCGTCACTCGGACAGGGTGGGTCTCGCTACACTCCGATGCCGTGCGCCCGTTTCGTCGTGGGGGTCGGCGACCCGCTCGTGCCTTGCTCGCCAGTGTCCTGGCCGGGCTGCTCGTCGCCGGGTGCACCGAGGGTTACGCCCAGCCCCAGGCGGCGGGGGACAAGCCCGCCATCGCCGGGGGGAAGACCAGCTCTCCGCCGCGGCCCGTGGACGTCAAGCTCGCTTCGGGTGACCCCCGGGAGAGTGGTGGCGTGATCGCCGCCGGTGGGGCGGATGCCGTCTACAACTACGGGCCTTCCGTCATGCTCGACCGCGGCCAGACCCGGATGTGGTGGTGCAGCCAGTACGGCGGCGCGGGGCCCGCCGGCGACGACATCCTCTACGCCCAGGCCCAGTCGATCGACGGGCCGTTCGCCGGGCCCGGGGGCGGGATCCCGGCCGCTGTCTTCTCCGGCGCGCCCGGGCAGTTCGACGGCATGCACACCTGCGACCCGTCGGTGCTGCGCGTCGGCACGACCTACTACCTCTACTACACCGGCGCGGCCGGTGACCACGCGCTCGGCAACGCCGTCGGGCTCGCCACCAGCCCGGACGGCGTGCACTGGACCCGCGCGGCGGGCGGGAAGCCGATCCTCGGGCCGTCGCACGACGTGCACCGCGCCAACGTCTACGGCGCCGGCCAGCCCTCGGCCGTCTACCTCGACGGCTGGTTCTACCTGATGTTCACCGACACCACCGGCCGCGCCGCGGCCTGGAACGGCGCCGGGCAGTTCGTGCTCCGGTCGCACGACCCCGCGTTCGGGTCCGGGGTGCAGGCCCTCGACGTCGGCGGGTTCGTGCCGGTGCCCACGACCTCCCAGCCGCGCGGCCGCTCGGTGGTCGAGGGGTTCAGCGCCGACCTGATGTGGGTGGGCGCGCTCGACGCGTTCGTCATCGCCCACGAGACCGACACCGGGACGACGCTGACCTTCTGGACCGCGGACTTCACCGAGAATCCGTACCGGGCCGTGGTCATCCCGGGCCCGTGGAAGGAAGGGCCGGGGCTGGTGCGCCGCGCGGACGGGCACGCGCCGCTGTCGTCGGCCCTCCCGTGCGACCGGGTGCCGCTCGACGTCGTGCGCGCCACCGTGATCGGCGGGGCCGCCGCGCCGACCGGCCTGCGGCACTTCGGGCTCGACCTGGTCGGCAGCCAGGCCTGCGCGGACGCGGGCCGGCTGGCCGCGACGTTCGACGGCGTGACGATGCCGTCGCCGGACCGGACGATGGACCTGGTCCGCGCCGGCCAGCGGGTGCGGGTCGACCGGCGCGGGGTCGCCGCGGCCCTGGCCGGCGAGCTGCTGGAGAAGGAACCGCCCGAGGTGGCGGCGCTCCCGGTGGCGACGCGGCTGCGCTCGGGCGCGGAAGCGGTCCAGGCCCCGGGCCGCGGGCTCGCGCTGGTCCTGGACGACCACCGGCTGTGGCGGGTCCCGGACGCGGGGATCATCGCGGGCAACGGCTCGGCGGCACACCCGGTGACCGACGCCCAGTGGGACGGCTCCCCGCAGGCCACCTCGCTGGTCGGCTGAGCCGGAAAACGGCGCGCTAGGCGCGGGGTTCCCCGCTGTGTGGCCGGATCCGGCGGGACGGCCGCGGCGAGGGGGCCTCGTCAGCCGGCCGGACCCGGTGGGGCGGCTGTGGTGAGAGCTCTTCGCCGGACGCTCGATCCTGGCGCCGCGGCCGCGGCGAAGGCGCCTCACGCACCTCTTCGTCCTCGTCCTCGTCCTCGTCAGCCGCCTTGGAGCGTCCGATCCGGCCGCCCACGAACAGCCCGAGCCCGGCCGGGACCAGCACCAGCAACGCCGAGAACGCGGCCCCGCCGGTCAGCGCTCCGCCCAGCTCCGACACGCCCGTCTGGTCGACGAACACCGCGCGCCCGATCACGTACAGGATCCCCGACACGACCCCCGTCACCAGCGCCGCGATGAACCACGCGCGGCCGCGGTCGGGGAGGCCTCGCCACGCGTCCAGCGCGCTCCACAGCGCCGCCGCGCCGACCAGGACCGCCAGGGCCACCGACACCACCAGCGTCTGGTCGGTCGGGTGGTAGACGGCGTACTTGGCCAGCAGCGTCAGCGCCACGCCGTGCAGCACCGCCATGCCGAGGCCGCGGATCACCCAAGCACTCATCCTGCGGAGTGTAGGCGGCCTACTGGCGAGTCGCTTAGTCACCGACGGAACGCGACGAACGTCCGGTCCGGGGCGCACTAGGGTGGGGAAGTGCCTGAAACCCATGGACGACGCCGGGCGGCGCTGCGCGGGCTTCTGACCGAAGCCGGTGTCGACGCGCTGCTGGTCACCGATCTGCTCAACATCCGCTACCTCACCGGGTTCACCGGCTCGAACGCCGCCGTGCTGCTGCACGCCGAGGGCGACGGGAAGACGCTCTTCTGCACCGACGGCCGCTACACGACCCAGTCGGCCGCCGAGGTGCCCGACCTGGACAAGGTCGTCGACCGGGCCAGCGCCGCCGCTCTCGTCGCGAGAGCCGCGAAGGACACCAAGACCTACGGGCGGGTCGGCTTCGAGAGCCAGCACGTCAGCGTCGAGGAGTACGAAGCGCTCCAGACGCGGCTGCAGCTGCAGCGGACCCCGGGGCTGGTCGAGCGGCTGCGGCTGGTGAAGGACGAAGCCGAGGTCGAGGCGCTGCGCCAGGCGTGCGCCGCCGCCGACCGGGCACTCGACGACCTGGTCGCCGGCGGCGGCCTGCGGCCCGGGCGGACCGAGCTGGAAGTCGCCCGCGACCTGGAGAACCGGATGCTGGAGCACGGCTCGGCCGAGCCCAGCTTCGCCTCCATCGTCGCCGCCGGCGCGCACTCGGCCATCCCGCACCACCGGCCCACGCACGCGGAGCTGAAGCGCGGCGACTTCGTCAAGCTGGACTTCGGCGCGACCGTCGACGGCTACCACTCCGACATGACCCGCACCTTCGTCCTCGGCGCCCCCGCGGACTGGCAGCGGGAGGTGTACGACCTCGTGCACACCGCCCAGGCGGCCGGGGTCGATGCCGTCGTGCCCGGCACCGAGGTGTCCGATGTGGACGCCGCGGCGCGGAAGGTGATCACCGCCGCGGGGCACGGCGAGCACTTCGCGCACGGTCTCGGCCACGGCGTCGGCCTGCAGATCCACGAGGCGCCCAGCTTCGCCGCGACGGGCGTCGGTACACTGTCCGCCGGTATGGCGGTCACCGTCGAGCCCGGCGTCTACCTCGCGGGGCGCGGTGGCGTGCGCATCGAGGACACGCTCGTCGTGCGGGCCGGGGAGCCCGAGCTCCTCACCCTGAGCACCAAGAACCTCGTGGTCGTCTGACAGCGGCCCCGAACCCGAGATCGACACAGGAGACTGCAAGCTCGTGGCCACGACCAACGACCTGAAGAACGGGCTCGTCCTCAACCTCGAGGGCCAGCTGTGGACCGTCACCGCGTTCCAGCACGTCAAGCCGGGCAAGGGCGGTGCGTTCGTGCGCACGACGCTCAAGCACGTGCTCACCGGCAAGGTGGTCGACAAGACGTTCAACGCGGGCACGAAGGTCGAGACGGCCACGGTGGACCGCCGGAACATGACCTACCTGTACAAGGACGGCCAGGACTTCGTGTTCATGGACGGCGACACCTACGACCAGATCACCGTGCTGCCCGCGGTCGTCGGCGACAACGCCAACTACATGCTGGAGAACACCGAGGTCCAGGTCGCGGTGCACGAGAACGAGGCGCTCTACATCGAGCTCCCGACCTCGGTCGAGATCGTCATCCAGCACACCGACCCGGGCCTGCAGGGCGACCGCTCCACCGGGGGCACCAAGCCGGCGACGCTGGAGACCGGCGCGGAGATCCAGGTCCCGCTGTTCCTGTCCACCGGCGAGAAGATCAAGGTCGACACCCGCGACGGCCGTTACCTGGGCCGCGTCTCCAACTGATGCCGACGTCGAAGCCCCACCCCAACCGCGGCGGCGCGATCAGCCGGCGGCAGGCGCGTCGTCGCGCGGTGGAAATGTTGTACGAGGCCTCGCAGCGCGACGCCGATGCGGTGACGCTGCTGGCCGACCGCGTCGGCGCGACCGAGGTCGACCCGATCGGTGACTACACGATCAGCCTGGTCGAGGGCGTCACGGCGCGGCGCGTGCAGATCGACGAGCTGCTGGCCGAGCACGCGCAGGGCTGGACCGTCGAGCGGATGCCGAAGGTCGACCTCGCGGTGCTGCGGGTCGGGGTCTACGAGCTGCTCTGGGCCGAGGACGTGCCGGACCCCGTCGCGATCGACGAGGCCGTCGGCCTGGCGAAGGAACTGTCCACGGACGACTCGCCGCGGTTCGTCAACGGCGTGCTCGGCCGGATCGGCACGATCGCCGACCGCCTGCGCGCCGTCCTCTGACGTACTGCAGGCCCCCCGACGAGTCAGTGAGCGTCTCCGGTGCCCCACCGGGGAACGCTCACCTCGTCGGTGCAGCACATCGGGCGATCAGTCCTCCTTGGACGGGCGCGCCTCCGGCGGGAGGACGCCCCAGTCGATGAGCTGCTCGGTCAGCTCGCCCGGCGTCATGTCGTAGATGATCGCCAGGGACCGCAGGTCCTCGGTGCGGATCGAGAGCACCTTGCCGTTGTAGTCGCCGCGCTGGCTCTGGATCGTCGCCGCGTAGCGGGCCAGGGGGCCGACCTTCTCGGCCGGCAGCTGCTGCAGGCGCTCGAGGTTGATCACGATCTTGGTGGCGGGCTCGGCGCCGGAGGGGACTCGGCCCTCGGGCAGCAGCTCGACCACCGGCACGCCGTAGAAGTCGGCCAGCTCGGCCAGCTTCTGCACGGTGACGGCACGGTCGCCACGCTCGTACGAGCCGACGACGACGGCCTTCCAGCGCCCACCGGACTTCTGCTCGACCCCGTGCAGGGACAGGCCCTGCTGCTGGCGGATCCCGCGGAGCTTGGCCCCGAGCGCCTTGGCGTAATCGCCCATCTGGTCGTTCTCCGTTCTCCACCCCCTCCCGGTCGGGGTGACCGGTCCAGGGGACTCTTCGAGTCGAATACTCAGAGTAATGGTTACGCATTGTTGTCACCAGGTCAAGCAGGAGCTTGCCGCGAATCACGCCACACCACCCGTAAGACTGAGCAAAGTGCCTGCTACTGTCGGTGCGAAAGCCCCGACCAGCAGGGGAACAGACGTCCTTTAAGGACCCGTCCGGTGAGGCGGGGAAGGAGTCCGAAGTGTCGTCACGTCCGCGTGGCGCGGCTGGTTCGGCCGGGGAGCGCGAGCTCCTGACGGCCGGCGATGTCGCGCGCACGATCGCCCGAATGGCCCATCAGGTCATAGAAAAGACCGCGAACGGTGCGGAGAACACTACCCCGCCCGTGTTGCTCGGTATCCCGTCCCGCGGCACGCCCCTCGCGGCCCGCCTGGCCGGCAAGATCGGCGAGTTCTCCGGGGTCCGCCCGCCGACCGGCGCCCTCGACGTCACCCTCTACCGGGACGACCTCCGCCGCCGGCCGCCGCGCGCGCTCGAACAGACGCAGCTGCCCCCCGACGGCATCGACGACCGGGTGGTGATCCTGGTCGACGACGTCCTCTTCTCCGGCCGCACGATCCGGGCCGCGCTCGATGCCCTCCGTGATCATGGCCGCCCCCGCTCGGTGCAGCTGGCCGTGCTGGTCGACCGCGGCCACCGTGAGCTGCCGATCCGCGCCGACTACGTGGGCAAGAACGTCCCGACCGCGCGCACCGAGGGCGTGTCCGTCCTGCTGGCCGAAATCGACGGCCGCGACGCGGTCCTGCTCCGCGCGACCGAAGAAGAAGCCCCGGGAGAAGAGTCTTGAAGCACCTGCTCGCCACCGACGGCCTGGACCCGGCCGTCGCCACCGCGGTGCTGGACACCGCCGACGAGCTGAAGCACACGCTGCTCGGCCGCGAGGTCAAGAAGCTGCCGACGTTGCGCGGCCGCACCGTGATCACCCTGTTCTACGAGAACTCGACGCGCACCCGGGTGTCGTTCGAGATCGCCGGGAAGTGGATGAGCGCCGACGTGATCAACGTCTCCGCGTCCAGCTCCTCGGTGAACAAGGGGGAGTCCTTGCGCGACACCGCCTTGACGCTGGCCGCCGCGGGCGCCGACTGCGTGATCGTCCGGCACCCCGCCAGCGGCGCGGCCCAGCGGCTCTCGGAGTGGCTGGCCGAGCCCGGCACGTCGGTGGTCAACGCCGGCGACGGCACCCACGAGCACCCGACGCAGGCGCTGCTCGACGCGGCGACGCTGCGGGAGCGCCTCGGTTCGCTCAAGGACCGCCGGATCGCGATCGTCGGGGACGTCCTGCACAGCCGCGTCGCCCGCTCGAACATCCACCTGCTTTCGGCGCTCGGCGCGGAGGTGGTGCTCGTCGCGCCGCCGACGTTGCTGCCTTACGGCGTGGAAAGCCTGCCGGTGACCGTTTCCCACGACCTGGACGCCGAGCTGCCCGCGGTCGACGCGGTGATGATGCTGCGGGTCCAGGCCGAACGCATGCACGGCGGGTTCTTTCCCTCGGCACGCGAGTACTCGATCGCCTACGGCCTCTCGGAACGGCGCCAGAAGCTGCTGCCGGACCACGCGGTCGTGCTGCACCCCGGCCCGATGCTGCGCGGGATGGAGATCGCGAGCGCGGTCGCCGACTCCCCGGCCTCGGCCATCACCGAACAGGTCCGCAACGGCGTCCACGTCCGGATGGCGGTCCTCTACCACCTCTTGGCCAGTGAAGGAGCCGCAGCGTGAGCACCGTGATCAAGGGCGCCCGCCCCTACGGCGAGGGTGACCCGGTCGACGTCCTGGTCGAGGACGGCGTGATCACCGCGATCGGCGCCGTCGACGTCCCGGAGGACGCCGAAGTCATCGAAGCGGGCGGCCAGGTGCTGCTCCCCGGCTTCGTCGACCTGCACACCCACCTGCGTGAACCCGGCCGTGAGGACACCGAGACGATCGACAGCGGCTCGGCCGCGGCGGCGCTCGGCGGCTACACCGCGGTGTTCGCCATGGCCAACACCGACCCGGTCGCCGACAACGCCGTGATCGTCGAGCACGTGTGGCGGCGCGGGCAGGAGGCCGGCCTGGTCGACGTCCACCCGGTCGGCGCGGTCACCGTCGGGCTCAAGGGCGAGCGGCTCGCCGAGCTGGGCACGATGGCGGCGTCGCAGGCGCGGGTCAAGGTGTTCTCCGACGACGGCCTCTGCGTCGCCGACCCGCTGCTGATGCGCCGCGCGCTGGAGTACTCGACCGCGCTCGACGTCGTCATCGCGCAGCACGCCGAGGAGCCGCGGCTGACCGTCGGCGCCCAGGCGCACGAAGGCGAGCAGGCGGCCCGGCTCGGGTACACCGGCTGGCCGGCCGCGGCGGAAGAGTCCATCGTGGCCCGCGACTGCCTCCTGGCCCTGCACGCGAACGCGCGGCTGCACGTCTGCCACGTCTCCACTTCGGGCACGGCGGACGTGCTGCGCTGGGCGAAGGACCGCGGCACGAAGGTGTCGGCGGAGGTCACGCCCCATCACCTGCTGCTCACCGACGAGCGCCTGGCGACCTACGACCCGGTCAACAAGGTGAACCCGCCGCTGCGCACCGAGTCCGACGCCGGGAAGCTGCGGGCCGCGCTGGCGGAAGGCGTGATCGACTGCGTCGCGACCGACCACGCGCCGCACGCGGTGCAGGACAAGGACACCGAGTGGAGCGCGGCCCGGCCGGGCATGCTCGGGCTGCAGACGGCGCTGTCCATCGTGGCCGAGACCATGGTCCGCACCGGGTTGCTCGACTGGCGCGGCGTCGCCCGCGTCATGAGCGAGCGCCCGGCCGAGATCGGCAACCTCGCCGACCAGGGCCGCCCGATCGCGGTGGGCGAGCCGGCGAACCTGACGCTGGTCGACCCGGACGCCGAGTGGACGGTCCGGGGCGCGGAGCTCGCCAGCATCGCCGCCAACACCCCGTACGAGGGAATGCGGCTGCCCGGCGTGGTGACCGCCACGCTGCTGCGCGGGCGGGTCACCGCCCGGGACGGGAAGATCTGCTGATGGAACGCCTTTGGCTGGTGTTGGCGATCGTCGCCTTCTTCCTGCTCTGCCTCTGGGGCATGTACGTCGGCTGGCGGCGCAAGGCGCGCTCGCAGAGCGTGCAGGTGCCGCCGTTCCCCGCCATCCCCGAAGACGCGGGCGAGACGCTGCTGGAGTCCACCGGCGTCTACGTCGCCACGACGTTCGCCGGGGAGTGGCAGAACCGGGTCGTCACCCGCGGCGCGGGCCTGCGCACCGGCGCGGTCCTGCGGCTGCACGGCGGCGGTGTCGCGGTCGAACGCGGGGGAGCGCCCGACTTCTGGATCCCGCGCGAGGCGATCACCGGTGTCCGGCGCGACAGCAAGATCGCCGGGAAGGTGATGGGCACCGACGCGCTGCTGGTGCTCACCTGGCGTGCCGGCGAGACCGAGCTCGACACCGGCTTCCGCGGCGACGACCTCGACGACTATCCACAATGGACTGAACAGCTGAAGATCAAGGGAGGTGCCCAGTGAACGCGCGCGCTCAGGCCGCACTGGTACTCGAAGACGGCCGGGTGTTCCGCGGCGCTGCCTACGGCGCGCAGGGGCGGAGCCTCGGCGAGGCGGTGTTCTGCACCGGCATGACCGGCTACCAGGAGACGCTGACCGACCCGTCCTACCACGGGCAGATCGTGGTGCAGACCGCCCCGCAGATCGGCAACACCGGCTGGAACGACGAGGACGACGAGTCCTCGAGGATCTGGGTCAACGGCTACGTGGTGCGCGACCCCGCGCGCACGCCGTCCAACTGGCGCTCGAAGCGGACGCTGGACGACGAGCTGGTGCGCCAGGGGATCGTCGGCATCGCCGAGGTCGACACCCGCTCGCTGACGCGGCACCTGCGCGAGCTCGGCGCGATGCGCGCCGGGGTGTTCTCCGGCGACGCGCTGGGCACCGTCGACGAAATGGTCGCCGAGGTGCTGGCCAGCCCCAAGATGGAGGGCGCCGACCTGGCCGGCCAGGTCACCACGCCGAAGCCGTACGTGGTCTCGCCTTCCGGAGAGGTTCGCTTCCGCGTCGTCGCGCTGGACCTGGGCATCAAGTCCAACACCCCGCGCCAGCTGATCCAGCGCGGCATCGAGGTGCACGTCCTGCCCTCGACGTCGACGTTGGACGAGCTGCTGGCGATCGAGCCGGACGGCGTGTTCCTCTCCAACGGCCCGGGCGACCCGGCCACCACGGTGCACGCCACCGAGCTGACGAAGCAGGTCCTGGGCCGCGAGATCCCGCTGTTCGGCATCTGCTTCGGCAACCAGGTCCTCGGCCGCGCGCTGGGCCTGGGAACGTACAAGATGCGCTACGGCCACCGCGGCATCAACATCCCGGTGATCGACGTCGTGACCAAGCAGGTCGCGATCACCGCGCAGAACCACGGCTTCGCCCTCGAAGGCGAGCCCGGGCAGCGCTTCGAGTCGCCCTTCGGCGCGGCTCAGGTCAGCCACTACTGCGCGAACGACGGCGCGGTCGAGGGCCTGCGGGCCTTCGACGTCCCGGCGTTCTCGGTCCAGTACCACCCCGAGGCGGCGGCCGGACCGCACGACGCCGCGCCCCTGTTCGACGATTTCGTGACGCTCATGGAGAAGAAGGCCTGATGCCGAAGAGGACGGACATCCAGCACGTGCTGGTGATCGGCTCCGGGCCGATCGTGATCGGGCAGGCCGCGGAGTTCGACTACTCCGGTACCCAGGCCTGCCGGGTGCTGCGCAGCGAAGGCCTGCGCGTGTCCCTGGTGAACTCGAACCCCGCGACCATCATGACCGACCCCGAGTTCGCCGACGCGACCTACATCGAGCCGGTGACGCCGGACTTCGTCGAGAAGGTCATCGCGGCGGAACGGCCGGACGCGATCCTCGCCACCCTCGGCGGGCAGACGGCGCTGAACTGCGCGGTCGCCCTGCACGAGCGCGGCGTGCTCGCCAAGTACGGCGTCGAGCTGATCGGCGCCGACATCGACGCCATCCAGCGCGGCGAGGACCGGCAGAAGTTCAAGAACATCGTCGCCGAAGTCGGCGCCGAGACCCCGCGAAGCCGCGTCTGCAACACCATGGACGAGGTCCGCGCGACCGTCGCCGACCTGGGCCTGCCGGTCGTCATCCGGCCGTCGTTCACCATGGGCGGGCTCGGCTCCGGCATGGCGCACACGCCCGAGGACCTGGAGCGGCTGGCTTCCACCGGGCTCACCGAGTCGCCGGTCACCGAGGTGCTCATCGAGGAGAGCGTGCTCGGCTGGAAGGAGTACGAGCTCGAGCTGATGCGCGACAAGAGCGACAACGTCGTGGTCGTCTGCTCGATCGAAAACATCGACGCCATGGGCGTGCACACCGGCGACTCCGTCACCGTGGCGCCGACCATGACGCTCACCGACCGCGAGTACCAGGTGATGCGCGACGTCGGCATCGACGTGCTGCGCGCGGTCGGCGTGGACACCGGCGGCTGCAACATCCAGTTCGCGATCAACCCGGAAGACGGCCGGATGGTCGTCATCGAGATGAACCCGCGCGTCTCCCGCAGTTCCGCGCTGGCGTCGAAGGCGACCGGCTTCCCGATCGCCAAGATCGCCGCGAAGCTCGCCATCGGCTACACGCTCGACGAGATCCAGAACGACATCACGAAGGCGACGCCGGCGGCGTTCGAGCCCACCTTGGACTACGTCGTCGTGAAGATGCCGCGGTTCGCGTTCGAGAAGTTCCCGGGCGCCGACCCGACGCTGACCACGACGATGAAGAGCGTCGGCGAGGCGATGTCGTTCGGCCGCAGCTTCCCCGAGGCGCTCGGCAAGGTGATGCGCTCGATCGAGACGAAGGCGACCGGGTTCTGGACGCTGCCCGACCCCGAGGGCGTCACGCTGGAGTCCACTTTGGACTCGCTGCGCACGCCGCACGAAGGCCGGCTGTACGAGGTGGAACGCGCGCTGCGCCTGGGCGGCACCGTCGCGCAGGTGCACGAAGCCTCCGGCATCGACCCGTGGTTCATCGACCAGATCGCCTTGATCGGCGAGGTCGGCACCGAGGTCCGCGACGCGCCGGTCCTCGACGGCGACCTGCTGCGCCGCGCCAAGCGCACGGGCCTGTCGGACCGCCAGGTCGCGGTTCTGCGCCCGGAGCTCGCGGGGGAGGACGGCGTCCGCACGCTGCGCCACCGCCTCGGCGTCCGGCCGGTGTTCAAGACCGTCGACACCTGCGCGGCCGAGTTCGCCGCGAACACGCCGTACCACTACTCGGCCTACGAGTCCGACCCCGAGGCGCAGTCCGAAGTGGCCGTGCAGACGGAAAAGCCGAAGGTGCTCATCCTCGGCTCGGGCCCGAACCGGATCGGGCAGGGCATCGAGTTCGACTACTCCTGCGTGCACGCGGCGATCGCGTTGCGGGAGGCCGGCTTCGAGGCCGTCATGGTCAACTGCAACCCGGAAACCGTGTCCACCGACTACGACACGTCCGACCGGCTGTACTTCGAGCCGCTGTCCTTCGAGGACGTGCTCGAGGTCGTGCACGCCGAGCAGGCGTCCGGCACGGTCGCCGGCGTCATCGTCCAGCTCGGCGGCCAGACCCCGCTGAGCCTGGCCAAGCGGCTCGCCGACGCCGGTGTCCCGGTGGTCGGGACGCCGCCGGAGGCCATCCACCTGGCCGAGGACCGCGGCGCGTTCGGCGAGGTCCTCACCGACGCCGGGCTGCCCGCGCCGCGCTACGGCACGGCGACGTCGTTCGAGGGCGCCAAGCGGATCGCCGACGAGATCGGCTACCCGGTGCTCGTCCGGCCGTCCTACGTGCTCGGCGGGCGCGGCATGGAGATCGTCTATGACGAGGAGACCCTGGCCGGCTACATCGGCCGCGCCACCGAGATCACCCCCGAGCACCCGGTGCTGGTGGACCGCTTCCTCGACGACGCCATCGAGATCGACGTCGACGCGCTGTTCGACGGCGAGGAGCTCTACCTCGGCGGCGTGATGGAGCACATCGAGGAAGCCGGCATCCACTCCGGCGACTCCTCGTGCGCGCTGCCGCCGATCACGCTCGGGCACACCGACCTGCAGGCCGTCCGCCGCTCCACCGAGGCGATCGCGCGCGGCGTGGGCGTGCGCGGGCTCCTGAACGTCCAGTACGCGCTCAAGGACGACGTCCTGTACGTCCTGGAGGCCAACCCGCGCGCGTCGCGGACGGTGCCGTTCGTCTCCAAGGCGACCGCGGTGCCGCTGGCCAAGGCCGCCGCGCTGATCATGACCGGCTCGACGATCAAGGATCTGCGCGAGAGCGGTGTCCTGCCGGCCGACGGCGACGGCGGGCAGATGCCGGCCGACTCGCCGGTCGCGGTGAAGGAAGCGGTGCTGCCTTTCCACCGCTTCCGCACCCCCGAAGGCCACGGCGTCGACTCGCTGCTGGGCCCGGAGATGAAGTCCACCGGCGAGGTGATGGGCGTCGACGTCGACTTCGGCAAGGCGTTCGCCAAGTCGCAGAGCGCGGCCTACGGTTCGCTGCCGACGGCCGGGCGCGTGTTCGTCTCGGTCGCCAACCGCGACAAGCGCTCGATGGTGTTCCCGGTGAAGCGCCTGGCGGACCTCGGCTTCGAGATCCTCGCCACGTCCGGCACCGCGGAAGTGCTGCGGCGCAACGGGGTCGCGTGCACCGTGGTGCGCAAGCACTACGAGGGTTCGACCGAAGCCGAGCCGAACATCGTGGACGTCATCCTGAACGGCGACGTCGACATGGTGATCAACACGCCTTACGGCAACAGCGGTCCGCGCGTCGACGGTTACGAAATCCGCACCGCCGCGGTGTCGCGCGACATCCCGTGCGTGACGACCGTGCAGGGCGCCGCGGCGGCCGTGCACGGCATCGAGGCGCTCATCCGGGGCGACATCGGGGTCAAGTCCCTGCAGGAGCTGCAGGCGGCGCTGAAGGCGAAGTCGTGAGCGCGCCCGAGCGGTTCGGGGCGCGGCTGGCGAAAGCCGTCGCGGACCGGGGCCCGCTGTGCGCCGGGATCGACCCCCACCCGGGCCTGATCGAGGCCTGGGGGCTCCCGGTGGACGCTTCGGGCCTGGAACGGTTCGCGCTGTCCGCCACGGAGGTCCTGGCGGCGCGCACGGCGATCGTGAAGCCGCAGTCGGCGTTCTTCGAAAGTTTCGGGGCGGCGGGCATCCGGGTGCTGGAACGGGTCGTCGCGACCGCGCGCGAAGCCGGCGCGCTGGTGCTGCTGGACGTCAAACGCGGCGACATCGGCTCCACGATGGCGGCGTACACGGCCGCGTACGTGGCCGACGGCGCGGCGATCGCGGCCGACGCGATCACCGTTTCGCCGTACCTCGGGTTCGGCTCTTTGGCCCAATGCGCCGAAACGGCGATGGCCGCCGGACGCGGCATCTTCGTGCTTGCGCGAACTTCCAACCCGGAAGCGGCCGCCGTCCAGAACGCGAAGCTGCCCGACGGCCGGACCGTCGCGCAGGCGATCGTCGACTCCGCGGCGGCGTTCAACGCATCCGCGGGGCCGCTCGGCGATGTGGGCGTCGTCGTCGGCGCCACGGTTCCGCCGGGGGAGCTCGATCTTTCGCGGCTGAACGGTCCGGTGCTGGCGCCCGGTTTCGGGGCCCAGGGAGCCACGGTGGCTGATCTGCGAGCACTTTTCGGTACGGGGATCCCCGGCGTGCTTCCCGCGTCGTCCCGGGACCTCTTGCGTCACGGACCGGAGCAACCGGCTTTGCGCCAAGCGGTCGAACGGGTCGCCGAAGTGCTGGCCAACCCGCAGGAAAACGGCCAATAGCAGGGTCCGGAACCGGGTCCCACCAGGCACCCCCGCATTGTGGCCGGTGCTCACGGGTGGGTACCGTCGCGTCACCCACCCAGATTTGAGAACTACCGGAGGAAAACGTGGCACTTCCCCAGCTGACAGAGGAACAGCGCGCTGCGGCGCTGGAGAAGGCCGCCGCTGCTCGCAAGATCCGTGCTGAGCTGAAGGAGCGGCTGAAGCGGGGCGGTACCACTCTGGTCGACGTGCTGAAGCAGGCCGAGGAGAACGAAGTCCTCGGCAAGATGAAGGTTTCGGCTCTGCTCGAGGCCCTTCCGGGCGTCGGCAAGGTCCGCGCTCAGCAGACCATGGAACGACTGGAGATCGCCCCCAGCCGTCGTCTCCGCGGCCTCGGCGACCGGCAGCGCAAGGCGCTGCTGGCCGAGTTCAGCGGCGAGTGAACGGCGTCGGTCGTGACTACCCGGTGAGCCGGGACGCCGACCGCGGCAGTGAGCCGGTGGCGGGGGACATCCCCCGGCACCGGCTCACCGTCGTATCGGGGCCGTCCGGAGTCGGGAAGTCGAGTGTGGTGGGCGAACTGCGGAAGCTGGAGCCCGACATCTACTTCAGCGTCTCGGTCACGACGCGCAAGCCGCGTCCCGGCGAGATCGAGGGCGCGCACTACCACTTCGTCGACCGCGCCGAGTTCGACGCGATGGTCGTCGACGGCCGGCTCCTGGAGTGGGCCGAGTTCACCGGCAACCGCTACGGCACCCCGCGCGAACCGGTCGAGAAGGCGCTCGCCGAGGGCCGCCCGGCCGTCCTGGAGATCGAACTGCAGGGCGCCCGCCAGGTCCGCGCGGCCATGCCGGAGGCCCGGCTGGTGATGCTGATGCCGCCGTCCTGGGAGGAACTGGTCGGCCGGCTCACCGGGCGCGGCACCGAAAACGAGGCCGCCGTGCAGGCCCGGCTGGCGGAAGCGGAGCGTGAGCTGGCCGCCGCCGGGGAGTTCGACCACCGCGTCGTCAACGCCGACGTGCGGGACGCCGCTGAGCACTTGCTAAACTTGATTACCGGCGAGCAGTTTGCCGCCGGTAGTCCCACAGATTCGGAGCACCAAGAGTGACGACTCAGGCGACGCTGCACGAAGAGCTCGAGGGCATCACCAACCCGCCGATCGACGACCTGCTCGAGAAGGTCAGCTCGAAGTACGCGCTGGTGATCTACTCGGCCAAGCGTGCCCGCCAGATCAACGACTACTACGCCCAGCTGGGCGAGGGCCTGCTCGAGTACGTCGGCCCGCTCGTCGAGCCGGGCCCGCGCGAGAAGCCGCTCTCGATCGCGCTGCGCGAGATCCACGGTGGCCTGCTCGAGCACACCGAGGGTGAGTAAACCCAAGGTCGTCCTGGGCGTGGGCGGCGGCATCGCCGCCTACAAGGCCTGTGAGGTCCTGCGGGGTCTGACCGAGTCCGGTCACGACGTCCGCGTGGTACCCACCGAAGCCGCGCTGAACTTCGTCGGCGCGGCCACCTTCGAAGCACTTTCCGGGCACCCGGTGCACACCGGCGTGTTCACCGAGGTGCCCGAAGTGCAGCACGTCCGCGTCGGCAAGGAGGCCGACCTCGTCGTGGTCGTCCCGGCGACCGCGAACCTCCTCGCCAAGGCCGCCCACGGCCTGGCCGACGACCTGCTGACGAACACCCTGCTCACCGCCCGGTGCCCGGTCGCCTTCTTCCCGGCGATGCACACGGAGATGTGGGAGCACCCGGCGACCCGCGCCAACGTGGCGCTGCTGCGCTCACGCGGCGTGATCGTCACCGAACCGGATTCGGGCCGGTTGACCGGCGTCGACACCGGCAAGGGCCGCCTCGCGAACCCCGCCGAGATCGTCGACCTCGCCCGGCTCCTGCTGGCCAAGCCCGGCGCCCTGCCCCGCGACCTCGAAGGCATCCGCGTCGTCGTGTCCGCGGGCGGCACGCGCGAACCGCTGGACCCGGTCCGCTACCTGGGCAACCGCTCGTCCGGCAAGCAGGGCTACGCGCTGGCCCGCGTCGCCGCCCAGCGCGGCGCCGAGGTCACCCTGGTCACCGCGCACACCGTCGCCCTGCCGGACCCGGCGGGCGCGACCGTCTCGCACGTCTCGACGGCGGAGGAGCTGCGGCAGGCGGTGCACGCCGCGGCCGAGACCGCCGACGTCGTCGTGATGGCCGCCGCCGTCGCCGACTTCCGGCCGGCGAACCGGGCCGACCACAAGATCAAGAAGTCCGACGACCAGCCGGACCCGGTGATCACACTCGACCGCAATGCGGACATCCTCGCCGAACTGGTGCGCGCCCGGCGGCCGGGCCAGGTCGTCGTGGGATTCGCCGCGGAGACCGGCGACGAGCACGGCGACGTCCTCGACCACGCCCGCGTGAAGCTCAAGCGCAAGGGCGCCGACCTGCTGGTCGTCAACGCGGTCGGCGACGGCAAGGCGTTCGGCACAGAGGACAATTCGGGCTGGTTGCTCGGCTCCGACGGTACGGAAATCCCCATACCCCTCGGCGCGAAAGCCGAGCTTGCGTCCACCCTGTGGGACGCTGTGGTGAGCTTCATGAAGCGTTGACCGTCCCCCGAGCGATAGTCAGTACGCTTGCACAGGTAAGGGGTGCCTAAGTTACGGGGCATCCGACGACAAGGTGAGGAAGTGACGGCCACCGTGACCGCGTCTACCAGCAGATTGTTCACCTCGGAGTCGGTGACCGAAGGGCACCCCGACAAGATTTGCGACGCCATCAGCGACTCGATCCTCGACGGCCTGCTGTCGAAGGATCCTCGTAGCCGCGTCGCGGTCGAGACCCTGATCACCACCGGCCAGGTGCACGTCGCCGGCGAGGTGACGACCGAGGCCTACGCCGACATCCCGACGATCGTCCGCGACGTCATCCTGCGGATCGGCTACGACTCCTCCGCCAAGGGCTTCGACGGCAACTCGTGCGGCGTCAACGTCGCGATCGGGTCGCAGTCGGCCGACATCGCGCAGGGTGTCGACACCGCTTACGAGTCCCGCGTCGAGTCCGACGAGGACGAGATCAACCGCCAGGGCGCCGGCGACCAGGGCCTGATGTTCGGCTACGCCTGCTCGGACACCCCCGAGCTGATGCCGCTGCCGATCGCGCTGGCGCACCGGCTGTCGAAGCGGCTGACCGCGGTCCGCAAGGACGGCGTGCTGCCGTACCTGCGCCCGGACGGCAAGACCCAGGTGACCATCGAGTACGCCGGCGACCAGCCGGTGCGCCTCGACACGGTCGTCGTGTCCTCGCAGCACGCCGACGGCATCGACCTGGACCGGATGCTCAGCGTCGACGTCAAGGAGCACGTCGTCGGCCCCGAGCTCGAGGGCCTGGGCATCGACACCACCGGCGCGCGGCTGCTGGTCAACCCGACCGGCCGCTTCGTCATCGGCGGCCCGATGGGTGACGCCGGCCTGACCGGGCGCAAGATCATCGTCGACACCTACGGCGGCATGGCCCGCCACGGTGGCGGCGCGTTCTCCGGCAAGGACCCGTCCAAGGTCGACCGCTCCGCCGCGTACGCGATGCGCTGGGTCGCCAAGAACGTCGTCGCGGCCGGGCTGGCCACGCGGACCGAGGTGCAGGTCGCCTACGCGATCGGCAAGGCGGCCCCGGTGGGCCTGTTCGTCGAGACGTTCGGGACCGAGACGGTCGACCCGTCGAAGATCCAGCAGGCCATCACCGAGGTCTTCGACCTCCGGCCCGCCGCGATCATCCGCGACCTCGACCTGCTGCGCCCGATCTACGCGCCGACGGCGGCGTACGGCCACTTCGGCCGGCCCGAGCTGGACCTCCCCTGGGAGAGCACGGCCCGTGCCGAGGCGCTGAAGAACGCGGCCGGCGCCTGATCATCTGTTCGCCGTGAAGGGCACCTTCAGGGACATATAAGCCCTGAAGGTGCCCTTCACGGCATTCTGGCGTCCGGGGTGTCGGAGGGGTCTGGTAGAGATCACGGCGTGAGCAGTTCCGAGCCCGCCGCCCTCTGGGACCTTCCCGAGGAGCCGCCGCCCGCCGTGCCGAAGGCGGCGCCGTCGCGTGCCCGGAAGTCGAAGGCGCCGAAGCCGGGGCAGAAGGCGAAGGGCGCCCAGCAGCCCGCACCCGAGCGGCCGGTCGCGCGGATCGTCGTCGACATCCCGCTGGCCCACCTCGACCGGACCTTCGACTACCTCGTGCCGGAGAAGCTGCACGAGACCGCCGTGCCCGGGTGCCGGGTGCGCGTCCGGTTCGCCGGGCAGCTCGTCGACGGCTACCTGATCGAGCGCGGCGAAACCAGTGACTACGGCAGCAAGCTGGCGTTCCTCGACCGCGTGACGTCGGCCGAGCCGGTGCTGCCGCCGTCGTTGCACACGCTGTGCCGCGCGGTCGCCGACCGCTACGGCGGCACGCTGTCGGACGTCCTGCGGCTCGCGATCCCGCCACGCCACGCGAAGGTCGAGGGCGAGCCGCCCGTGCCGCCCGCGGCGGCCCCTTCCTCTCCGGACACCGAGGCTTGGGCGCGCTACCAGCGTGGCCCGGCGTTCCTGGAGGCGCTGACCGAGGGCAAGCCCGCGAACGCCGTCTGGCAGGCCCTGCCGGGCGAAGACTGGCCGCGCCGGCTCGCCGAGGCCGCCGGTGCCGTGGCGGCCGCGGGGCGGGGCGCGGTCCTGGTGGTGCCGGACCACCGCGACCTGAACCGGGTGCACGAGGCGTGCGCCGAGCTGGTGGGCGAGGACGCCGTGGTGGCGCTGATCGCCGGGCTCGGGCCCGCCGAGCGGTACCGGCGCTGGCTGGCGGTGCTGCGCGGCGCGGTGCGGGTGGTGGTCGGGACGCGGGCGGCGATGTTCGCGCCGGTCCACGACCCCGGGCTGTTCGTCGTCTGGGACGACGGCGACGACCTGCACCTCGACCAGCACGCGCCCTACCCGCACGTCCGGGACGTGCTGATGGACCGCGCGCACGCGGCGAAGGCGTCGCTGCTGGTCGGCGGGTTCGCCCGGACGGCCGAGGCGCAGCTGCTGGTCGAGTCGGGCTGGGCCGCGCCGGTCCTGGCCGACCGCACGGTGCTGCGGTCCGCGGCCCCGCGCGTCACGCCGGTCGGCGAGGACTTCGACGTCGCCCGCGACGAGGCCGCCCGCGTCGCCCGGTTGCCGGCGGTGGCGTTCGAAGCCGCCAGGCAAGCGTTCGCGGCGGGGCACCCGACGCTGATCCAGGTGCCGCGGCGCGGGTATGTGCCGGGCCTGGCCTGCGGCAACTGCCGCACGCCTGCGCACTGCCGCCGTTGCGCGGGGCCGCTGGCCCTGCCCGGCGGCTCGGTGGACGGGCAGCCGAAGCCGCCCGCGTGCCGCTGGTGCGGCGTCCCGGAGACGGCGTTCCGCTGCACGGCGTGCGGCTCGGTCCGCCTGCGCGCGGTGATCGTCGGCGCGAAGCGGACGGCGGAGGAGCTGGGCCGCGCGTTCCCGGGCATCCCGGTCCGCACCTCGGGGGCGGCGGAGGTGCTGGCCTCGGTGCCGGGCAAGCCGGCGCTGGTGGTGTGCACCCCGGGCGCGGAGCCGGTGGCGGAAGGCGGCTACGGCGCGGCGCTGCTGCTGGACGGCTGGGCGTTGCTGGGGCGCCAGGACCTGCGGGCGGGGGAGGAGACGCTGCGCCGCTGGATGGCGGCGGCGGCCCTGGTGCGCCCTTCGTCTTCGGGTGGGCGGGTCATCGTCGGGGCGGAGGCGGGCATGGCGGTGGTCCAGGCCCTCGTCCGCTGGGACCCGGCGTGGCACGCGGGGCAGGAGCTCGCCGCACGCCAGGAGCTGGGCTTCCCGCCGGCCATGCGGATGGCGAGCGTGGAGGGAAGTCCGGACGCGGTGGCCGGGTTCCTCTCGGACTTGCCGTTGCCTTCGTCGGGTGAGGTCCTGGGCCCGGTTCCGCTGGGCGAGATCGACGAAGAGGGGAACGCCTCGCGGGAACGGGCTTTGGTCCGGGTGTCCCGCGCGGAGGGCAAGGCCCTGTCGGCCTCGATCCACGCGGCGGCGGCCCGGCGGGATGCCAAGAAGGCGACGGAACCGATCCGCATCCAGCTCGATCCCCTGGACCTCATCTAGCCGACCGTGTCGACCCCCCAATCACGCGTGTCGACCCCCCAATCACGAGTGATGCCCGCTCAATCACATGGAGTTGCCCCGTGGGGCCGGACACCTTGATTCCAGACAGTGGTCTGGAGGGAGGATGTCCTGATGTCGCGCAGGTCGAAATATCCGGAGCAGTTCCGACGGGACGCGATCGAGCTGGTCAACTCCAGCGACCGGCCGTTGCGGCAGATCGCCCGCGAACTCGGGGTCGACCACGAGACCCTGCGCTCGTGGGTCAACACCGCCAAGCAGGCCACCGAGGCCGGGCCGCCAGTAGAGGATCCCGCCGTCACCGACGAGGTGACGCGGCTGCGGAAACAGGTCGCTGAGCTGCAGAAAGAGAAGGAGATCCTGCGCAAAGCGGCCGCCTATTTTGCGCGCGAGATGGATCGATGATCTACCGCTACCGGTTCATCTCCGAACACCGCCCCGAGTTCGGGGTGAAGCGGTTGTGCCAGGTCCTCGGGCTGCGGCGGCAGGGCTTCCACGAATGGGTCGCCGCCGAGACGGCCCGGGCGGCGCGGGCCGAGGCCGAGCAAGAACTGCTCACCCTGATCACCTCGATCCATGCCGAGCATCGGGGCGCTTACGGGGTGCCGCGGGTGACCGCCGAGCTGCACCGCCGCGGACTGATGATCAACCACAAGCGGGTCGAGCGGCTGATGCGCGAGCATGGTCTGGCCGGGATCACCCGCCGCAAACGCCGAGCTTTGACCCGGCCTGCGGCCGGCCCGGTCACGCCGGTCGGTGATCTGATCCGCCGCGACTTCACCGCCGAGAAACCAGGGCAGCGGTTCGTCGGGGACATCACCTGCCTGCCCACCTTCGAAGGCTGGCTCTATCTGGCCACCGTCATCGACCTGCACACCCGCGAGGTCGTCGGGCACGCCATGGCCGAGCACATGCGCACCGATTTGGTCTGCGACGCCGTCGACCTGGCCACTGCCCGCGGCCTAATCAGCGACAATGCGGTGTTTCACTCCGACCGCGGGGTGCAATACACCTCCGGCCGGTTCCGGGCCGCTCTCGCCGAACACGACATCCGCCCGTTGGTCGGGCGGGTCGGGTCCTGCTACGACAACGCCGTCGCCGAAGCCTTCTTCGCCACGTTGAAAACCGAGATCGGCGCCACGATCTGGCGGACCCGGGCCCAAGCTCGCCAGGACGTGTTCGGCTATCTGCGCTACTACAACCACAAGCGGCTGCATTCCACCGTCGGCCAGAATCCCCCAGCCGAAGCCCGAATCAGCTACGTTCAGGCCCCAGCTGCCTAAACCCCGTGTCCGCCTCACCGGGGCAACTCCACACGAGTGTCGACCCTCTGAACACGGCTGATTCCCTTTGCCGCACGGTTGTTCTGCGTAGGGAACACCGCACCCGCGTGCTGGAACCCGGAACTCGCGTGACGGAAGACGGAACTCACGTGATCGCAGGCGTAACTCGCGTGTTCGGGACGCGAACTCGTGTGTTCTCCGGGGCATCACGTGTGATTGGAGGGGTATCACTCGTGATTCGGGGTCGACTCTCGTGATCGGGGGGACGACACGGGGTCAGCCGGGGAGGACCGTGCCCGGCAGGGAGTTCACCGCCGGCCGCGGGGATTCCGTTTCCCGCAAGGCAACCGCCGGACCCGGGCCGCCGGCCGCGGCGGACGTCAACGCGATCACCTGGGTCGCGATCGCTTGGCGGCGGGCCTCGAAAGCCGCGTCCGTCAACCCCGTCGGCTGGCCCAGCACCGGCGTGTGCAGGTGGCCGCCCGCCACCGACGACAAGCCCAGACCGAGCCGGACCCGGTTCGCGCGGAACATCGACTCGTTGGACAGGTAGTTCCCGCCGCCGCCGGATGCCGCGATCTCGCCCGGCGCCGGGGCGTCCGAGCGGCACACCGGGGTGCCCGCGCCCGGGTGCGCCGAATCCGGCCACACGCAGAACGCCTGGTTGAAGTTGACCGGGTAGGCGCCCGGCACCTCGAGCATCCGCGCGTACGGCAGCGTCGTCTCGATGAACTGGACGTCCGGCTGCGGCCAGCCCGCGGCCGGCGGGACCCCGCCCGTCACGGACGCGTTGTTGTTGTCCGGGAAGCCACCGCGCCAGGCGCCGGCCCAGCGTTCGACGTCGAAACGGCCGGGACGGCCCTGGCTGATCGTCAGCACCACGTCCGGCCGCCGCGCGCGGTCGCGCAACGCCGTGCCGTACGCCGCTTCGACGATGCCCTGGTCGAAGTACCCCCACACGACCGGGAAACTCACCGCCTGCGCCACGGCCGGGCCGGACGGCGTGTCCAGGACGCGCCCGTCCAGCTGCAGCGCCGACGCCCCGGCCGGGTTCGAAATGGTGATCCCCGGGCCGTCCAGCTGGAACGGGTCGAAGCCGCTCACCAGCACCCGCCGCGTCTTGCCGAGCGGGAACCGGACGTCGTCGAGGCCGCGCGAGCCGCGGTCGAACGCCGTCAGCAGCGAAGTCCGTTGCGACGCGGAAGCCGGCATCCACTGGCGAATCGCGCTGCTGAGCTGCAGCCGCGCCCAGTACAGAGGCCGGTCGTCGAACCGGTCGAGCGTGCCGAGGTCCGGACGCCGGCCCTGCGCGCGGTCGACGGCCGTCCGCCACAGCCGGTCGCCGGCCCGCGTGACGACGCGCTCGGCCCGGCGCGGGGTGCGTGCCGCGCAGAGGTCGTGCTTCACCTCGGCGACGAGCGGATCGAGCCCCGCCAGCCGCACGAGCTCGGGCCCGACGGCGGGACCACCCGCCGGCAGGGAAGCGGTCAGGCGCTGTTCCTCGACGGTCAGCGGCGCGGCCGGGTCGAAGCAGCCGCCCGCGGCCGCCGCGGGAACGGGGAGCGCGAAGAGCGGGACGGCGGCGAGCAGGGGGAGCAGGGCGGTCAGGCGCACGGATTTCCCTCCACGGCGTGGGTGACGCGGCCGAGTCTTCCGGCGACCGCGCCACCCGCGTAACCCGCGGAAGTCGGGATCAGCCGGTCGCCAGCACCTTCAGGCGCGAGATGTCCGGCTGGGGCCCTGGACCTCATCGACTTCCGCTACGGGCTTTGTGGGCCGATGACGGAGAGGGTGTTGGTCTTGTTGCTCGTCACATAGGCGTGGTGCTTCGTCGGGTCGACCGCTATCGAGGACGGGTACTGGCCGACCGGCACCGTGGCCAGAATCGCGTAGGTCGCCGTGTCGACGACGGAGACCGAGGTGTTGGAGCTTGCCATGTAGAGAACGTGGCGGCCAGGATCGACGGCGAGACGGCCGGGTCGACCGGCAGTGGAAAAGGTCGCTGTGACGACATTCTTGGCTCCATCGATGACGGAAACGGTGTTGTCGTCGTGGTTGGAGACGAAGATGGTCCGGGTGTCGGATGCGACAGCGATGCTGCTGGCGTTGTGCCCGACCGGAATGGTCTTCCGCACTGAGTGCGTGATTCCGTCGATGACGGTGACGGTACCGACTTGGTTCACGCAATACACCGTGTGCGTCGCCGGATCGACGGCGATGTCCATGGGGCTTTCTCCGGCGGGAAGCACGGTCGAGACCGTGTTGCTCAGCTCGTCGATCACCGAGACGGTGTCATCGGAATGATTGGCGACGTAGAGCAGGTGTTCGCCGGGATCGGTGTCGGTGGCATAGGGCGCGGAGCCTACGGGAATCTCCGCCGCGATCGCTCCTTTATCGGCATTGATCACGGTGATCCCACCACCGGTCTTCTCGGGATAGTGTGGCAGGTAGAGCGTGTGTGTCAGCGGATCGACCGTGATGTCGAGGACGGTGTCACCCTCGATTCGCGCCGAAGATGAGGATATCCGCGCTCCGGTGTCCGCATCGAACGTCATGATGGTGCGAGAAGAATCCACGGCGTCGTCGGCGACGAAGACCCTTCGCAGGGTGGAATCGACGGTGACCCCGAACGGTTGGCTTCCGGCCGCGACGGTGGCGATCACCGCGTACCGGACGGGTGCGCCGGGACCGGTGGCCGGGTCGACGGTGGCTTCGGATTCGTCGAGTGCTGGCGATGGCGCACATGCCGTTGCGATGACTGCCAGAATACCGGCCAGCACAAAGATGGCGAGGACTCTGACCGGAGTCGATGTTTTGTCTCTCCGGAACCGTCGGTTTCGCATGGCGTCGGTGTCGTCGGAGAGCGTGGCGGTGCTACGGCGACGACCAAATCGTTGCGGAAATGTCGAGCGGTGAGATCGAGCCGGGAGCACGCCGTCGCGTGCTCCCGGCTCAGCGGATCAGCCGGTCGCCAGCACCTTCAGGCGCGAGATGTCCGCGCTGAACTGGTCCTGATCAATGGGCGAAGAGCTGTACTGCCAGAACGTGTAGAAGCCCCAGTTGTACGGCAGCGTCCCCGCCGACGACGCGTACCGCGCCACCCACAGAGGGTTCGTCGAACTGAAGTCGCCCGTGTTGCCGGTGCACTGGCTCCACCAGCTGGTCGCCGTGTAGATCACCGGCCAGCGGGTCGTCTTCGCGTGGTACTCGTCGCTGAACGCCTTGATCCACGACACCATCTGCGCCGGCGTCTTGCCGTAGCACGCGTTGTCCGGGCCCCACTCGATGTCGAGCGTGCCCGGGAGGGTCTTGCCGTCCTTCGACCAGCCGCCGCCGTGGGCGACGAAGTAGTCCGCCTGGGCCGCGCCGCCGGCCCCGTCCGGGCGGCCGTAGTGGTAGGCCCCGCGGATCATGCCGACGTTGTACGACCCCGTGTACTGCTGGCTGAAGTACGCGTTCTGGTAGCTGGTGCCCTCGGTCGCCTTGACGTAGGCGAACTTCTTGCCCGCGCTCCAGTACGATGCCCAGTTGACGTTGCCCTGGTAGGAGCTGACGTCGATGCCCGGGACACTCGCGTCCACCGACGCCGGCGCGAGCCCGGCCGGGGCCACCCCGTCGTGGGCGCGGATCGCCGCGCCCATCTCGTGGTTGTTCGACGCGTCCTGTTCGGGCAGGCCCGGCGCCGCTTCGGCGCCGGCGGCGGTCACGACCAGCAGGGAGGTCGAGACAGCCACAGCGGCGCCGAGCAGGCGGCGCCACCTCCGTGGTGCGGTCATCTTCAGTTGTCCTTTCGGTTGCCCTCGCTGTGCGCGGCTGTGCAGGGCCGCGCCGGACGATTCTGTGGCAGCGACGTGGGCGGCGTCACTCCGCCATGTGATCCAATTTCGAAGTCTGGGGAAACTCGTAAAAAGTTGACAAGCCGGGCGAAGTGACCCGATCCGCGCCCTTTGCGTCTTGAAGGTGCCTGGTCCGAGGGGCAGACTCGCCCGCATGCCGTCGCACAGATGCCGCCGAGCCCTCGTCATCGCGGCCACCGCCGCGCTCGCCACCACCGTCGCGGCCGGGCCCGCCGGCGCCGCCACCCCCACGCCGAAGTCCCCGGTCGCCGTCGGTTTCGGGGGCGCCGTGGCCAGCATCGACGCCGACGCCACCGCGATCGGCACCAAGGTCCTGCGCGACGGCGGCAACGCCGTCGACGCGGCCGTCGCGGTCGCCGCCGCGCTCGGCGTCACCGACCCGTTCTCCGCCGGCGTCGGCGGTGGCGGGTTCTTCGTCTACTACGACGCGAAGACCCACCGCGTCCACACCCTGGACGGCCGGGAGACCGCGCCGAAGTCCGCGGACGCGAACCTGTTCGTCGAGAACGGTCAGCCGCTGCCGTTCAACGACGCCGTCACGAGCGGGCTCAGCGTCGGCGTGCCCGGCACGCCCGCGACGTGGTCCGAGGCCCTCCGCAAGTGGGGGACGCGCTCGCTGTCGAAGTCGCTGAAGCCCGCGGAAGACCTGGCGCGCAAGGGGTTCGTCGTCGACCCGACGTTCCAGACGCAGATCGCGAACAACGCCGCGCGGTTCGCGGCGTTCCCGTCGACGCGGTCGCTCTACCTGCCGGGCGGCGCCCCGCCGGCGCCCGGGACCGTCTTCCGGAACCCCGACCTCGCGGACACGTACGCGCAGCTCGAGCGTCGCGGCGTCGATGCGCTGTACAAAGGCTCGATCGGTGCGGACATCGCGAAGACCGTCCAGCAGCCGCCGAAGGACCCGGCCTCGACGCTGAACGTGCGCCCCGGCAAGCTGACCACCCGCGACCTCGCCGACTACCGGGCGATCGAGCGCACCCCGACCCACGCGACCTACCAGGGCCTCGACGTCTACGGCATGCCGGCGCCGTCCTCGGGCGGGCTCACGGTCGGCGAGGCGCTCAACATCCTCGAGAACTTCGACCTGAAGCACGCGAGCAAGGCCGACTACCTGCAGTACTTCCTGGAGTCGACGCGGTTCGCCTTCGCCGACCGCAACCGCTGGATCGGCGACCCCGCCGTGATCGACGTCCCGGCCAAGGAGCTGCTGAGCCAGCGCTTCGCCGACTCGCGGGCGTGCCTGATCTCGAAGGACAAGGCCGCGACCAGCCCGGTCGCCCCGGCCGACCCGAAGCACCCCACGCCGTGCGCGGCGGGCACCACGGCCGCGCCGACGCCGTACGAGGGCGAGAACACGACGCACCTGACGGTCGCCGACAAGTGGGGCAACGTCGTCGCCTACACGCTGACCATCGAGCAGGAGGGCGGCAGCGGGATCGTCGTGCCGGGCCGCGGGTTCCTGCTCAACAACGAGCTGACCGACTTCTCCTTCACGCCGGTGACGCCGGGCGTGCCCGACCCGAACCTGCCCGGCCCGGGCAAGCGGCCGCGCTCCTCGATGGCGCCGACGATCGTGCTGAAGGACGGCAAGCCCTTCTTCGCGACCGGCTCGCCGGGCGGCGCGTCGATCATCACGACGGTGCTGCAGGTGCTGACCGGCCGGATCGACCGCGGGCTGTCGCTGGAGGACGCCATCGCGGCGCCGCGGGCGTCGCAGCGGAACTCGGCGCAGGCCCAGGTGGAGCAGGAGTTCCTGAATCTGCCCGAGACGGCCGTGCTCAAGGCGCGCGGCCAGGGCTTCTCGACGGCGCCGGCGGAGATCGGCGCGGCGACGGGCGTGGAGCGCCTGCGTGACGGCCGCTGGCTGGCGGCCGCGGAACCGGTCCGGCGCGGTCAGGGTGCGGCCCAGGTGGTGTGGCCCACGCACTGGTAGCGCTTCGGCTCAGGCTTCGAGCGCCCAGCGGACGTAACGCGTCGTCGGCACGAACCCGGCCTTCCCGAAGACGCCGGACGCCCCGGACGGGCTCGCCGAGTCGACGTTCAGGCTCGCCCGGTCGTAGCCCTGGTCGGCGGCCGCGCGCAACGCGTGGGCGAGCAGCGCCCCGGCCACGCCCCGCCGCCGGTGCTCCCGCAGCGTCCCGACGACCATGAAGTGGGCGTCGCGGATCCCGGTCGCCTCGGTGTCGGCGTCCCAGGACATCGTCACCAGCATCCCCGCCGGAGCCCCGGTCGCGTCCCGGAGCAGGAAGCTGACCTCCGGCCGGAACGTCTGGTTGGTGATCTTGTTCCGCCAGAGGTCCGCGGGCATCGGCACCGCACCCCAGTGATCCTCGAACGCCTCGTTCCGGACGCGCCGGAACTCCTCGTCGGTCTCCGCCGACCACGGCTCGATCCGCGGCTCGTCCACCGGTGCCAGGTCCCCGAGCGGGTGTTCCATGCGCAAGAAGTACCGGACCGGCGCGAAACCCTGGGACCGCATCAGCTCGGCGAGGCCGGCGATGTGCTCCGGCCGGTTGACGTCGACCACGAGCTTCGCGCCCGGGTGGTGCAGTTCGTGCAGGACCTTCGCGGCCGCCACCCCGGCCTCCACGAGCGTGGTGCCGACACCCCGGCGGCGGTGGGCCGGGTGGACCCCGCCGTCCAGGAAGACCCGGTGGACCTCCTCGGCGGACGGCTTGTAGCGGATCTTCATGTAGCCGATCATCGCGTCGCCGTCGAAGGCCGCGAGGCTGCCGCGCGCCAGGTCCGCGTAGGGGTCGACCAGCTCCGTGAGGGTGTCCTCCGCGGTGTAGTTCTCGCCGATCCGGTCCACGGTTTCGATGGCGTTCAGGAGGTCGGCCGACGCCTGGGCGTCCTCGCGGGTGAGCGGCCGCCACGTCGGGGAAGAAGATCGTCCGGGCATGCCGGCGACGCTAACCGCGCCCGCGCGGGCTGTCGCCTGGTTTCCCGGCGGGCGCGACGCGCAGTGATCATCGGGGCCTTCTAGACTCAGGCGCGATGTTCCAGCCACGTGAATCCTCCCTGCTCCCGCCAGGGGTGGGCCGATGAAGCTCGTCTTCGCCGGCACCCCCGACCCGGCCGTCCCCGCGCTGCGCGCCCTGCTCGACTCGGGCCGCCACGAGGTCGTCGCCGTCGTCACCCGTCCCGACGCGCAGGCCGGGCGCGGCCGCCGGGTCGTCCGCTCCCCGGTCGGCGCCCTCGCCGACGAGCACGGCATCGAGGTCCTGACGCCCGCGCGCGCCGGAGACCCGGCCTTCCTCGCCCGGCTGTCCGAGCTGGCGCCCGACGCCTGCCCGGTCGTCGCCTACGGTGCGTTGCTACCGCAGGCCGCCCTCGACATCCCCCGCCTCGGCTGGGTGAACCTGCACTTCTCGCTGCTGCCCGCGTGGCGGGGCGCGGCGCCGGTGCAGGCCGCGATCCGCGCCGGCGACGAGATCACCGGCGCGTCGACCTTCCGGATCGTCAAGGAGCTGGACGCGGGCCCGGTCTACGGCGTCGTCACCGAGACGATCGGCGCGACCGACACGGCGGGCGGCCTGCTCGGGCGGCTCTCGGAGTCCGGCGCCAAGCTGCTGCTGTCCACCATGGACGGTCTGGCCGACGGCAGCCTGGTCGCGCGCGAGCAACCCGCCGAAGGGCTCAGCTACGCGCCGAAGGTGACGGTCGAGGACGCGCGAGTGTCCTTCGCCGACCCCGCCTCGGCGGTCGACCGGCAGATCCGGTCGGTCACGCCTGAGCCGGGCGCGTGGGCGGAATTCCGCGGGGAACGCTTCAAGCTCGGCCCGGTCACGGTGCTCGACGAACCCGGCCCGCCGCCGGGCGAGATCGTGGTCGAACGCAAGCGGGTGCTGGTCGGGACGGCGACGAAGCCGCTGCGGCTCGGCGACGTCCAGGCACCCGGCAAGAAACGGATGGCGGCCACCGACTGGGCCCGCGGAACCAGGATCGACCAGGGAGAACGCCTCCGGTGAACGACAACAGGGAACGACGGCCGTCGCGGCCGGAGCGGGGCCGCCCGGCGCCGCGCAAGGAAGGCCCGCGCCGCCCGCCGGAGGTGGACCCGGCCCGGCAGGCCGCGTTCGACGTCCTGCGCGCCGTGCGGGAGAAGGACGCCTACGCCAACCTCGTCCTGCCGGACCTGCTGCGCGAGCGGCGGATCAGCGGCCGGGACGCGGCGCTGGCCACCGAACTGACGTACGGCACGGCGCGGGCGCAGGGCCTGCTCGACGCGATCATCCAGTCGTGCGCCGAGCGGCCGCTGGCCAAGACGGACCCCGCGGTGCTGGACGCGCTGCGCCTCGGTGTCTACCAGCTGCTGCGCACGCGCATCCCGGAGCACGCCGCCGTCACGTCCACTGTGGACCTCGTGCGGTCCGAAGGTGGTTCGTGGGCCACCGGGTTCGCGAACGCGGTCATGCGCAAGGTGTCCGAAAAGGACGAACAGACCTGGCTCGACGAGGTGGCGCCGGACGAGGCCACCGACCCGATCGGGGCCTACGCACTGCGCACCGCGCACCCGCGCTGGATCGCCCGGTCGTTCGCCGAAGCGCTGGGGGACAAGGGTGCCGGCCTCAAGGCCGCCCTCGAAGCCGACGACGCGCGGCCCGAGGTGCACCTGGTCGCCCGGCCGGGCGAGATCAGCGCCGACGAGCTGGCCGCGATCACCGGCGGAGACCCCGCGCCGTACTCGCCCTACGGCGTCCGGCTGCCCGCGGGTTCCGGTGACCCGGCCGACGCCGAGCCGATCCGCGAGCGGCTGGCCGCAGTGCAGGACGAAGGCAGCCAGCTCTGCGCGATCGCCGCGACGAAGGTGCCGGTCGAGGGCTCGGACGAGCGCTGGCTCGACCTCTGCGCCGGTCCCGGCGGCAAGGCGGCGCTGCTCGGCTCCCTCGCGGCGCTGAGCGGGGCGAGGGTGGACGCCGTCGAGAAGGCGCCCCACCGCGCGAAGCTGGTCGAGAAGGCCACGATCAACCTGCCGGTGAAGGTGTACGTCGCCGATGGCCGCGAAAGTGGCCTGGAGCCGGGTTACGACCGGATCCTCGTCGACGCGCCGTGCAGCGGGCTCGGTGCGCTGCGGCGGCGGCCGGAGGCGCGCTGGCGGCGGCAGCCGTCGGACGTCGCGGACCTGACGAAGCTGCAGGGCGAGCTGATCACCGCGGCCTACGCGCTGCTGCGGCCGGGCGGCGCGCTGACCTACGTCGTCTGCTCGCCGCACCTCGCCGAAACCGAGGGCGTGCTGACGGAGACCGCGCGCCGGCTGAAGGCCGAAGTGGTGGACTCGCGGGAGTTCTTCCCGGGTGTGCCGGAGCTCGGTGACGGGCCGTACGTGCAGCTGTGGCCGCACCGCCACGGCACGGACGCGATGTTCTGCGCCGTGCTGCGCAAACCGTGAGAGATCTCGGGCTGGTCGCCGGCTCGTGCGGCGGGCTGGAGACCCGGTTCGCCGCCGAGCTGGTCCGGCCCGCCGCCGAGCGCGGCTGGCGGCCGGCGATCACGCTGACGCCGACCGCGATGCGCTGGCTGGAGTCCACCGGCGGGCTCGACGACGTCGCGGCGGCCACGGACCTGCCGGTCCGCAGCGTCTCGCGGCTGCCGGGGGAGCCGCGGCCGCACCCGGACCCGGCGGTGTTCCTCTTCGCGCCGGCGTCGGCCAACTCCGTGGCGAAGCTGGCGCTGGGCATCGCGGACAACCAGGCGCTGACCGTGCTCGGCGACGTCCTCGGCGCACCCGGGATCACGGTCGTCGTCGCGTACCAGATCCAGGACACCCGGGTGCACCACCCGGCGTGGCAGCGCCACCTCGACACCCTCGCGGGCGCCGGGGTGACGCTGCACCGGCTGGACATCGGCCGCCCGTGGACCGAGGCTCTCGACCTGCTTCCCTGAGCCGCCCGCGGGGGCGCCCCCCCGTTTTCCACGTTACCGGGCAGCACCGACAGTTTCGGCTGACTTCCGGCCTACCTGCGGGCCAGCGCGACCTCGAAAGCCGCTTCGGTGTCCGCCCGCACCGTGTCGGGCAAGGGATCCTCGTTGGCCGACACGGCGGCGGCCCGGCCGCCGTCGAGTGCCCCGGCCAGGGTGGCGAAGCCGAAGATGTCGCCGCCGTGGCCCCAGTAGCGCGTGCCGTCCGGCAGGGTCCGGTGGAAGAGGCCCAGGCCGTAGTCCGTGCCAGGGTCGTCCGGCACCGGGACCGTGCGTTGCATCTGCGCGAGCTGGGCGGCGGGCAGCAGCCGGCCGCCGAGCAGCGCCGTGTAGAACACGTCGAGGTCCCGGCCGGTCGACACGAGCGCGCCCGCGGCCCCGGCGATCGACGGGTCGAACTCGGTGAAGTCGACCAGCTTCTCCTCACCCGGCACGTATCCGCGCGCGTGCGGCGCGGGCAGCAGCTCCTCGCCGCGCCCCGGCAGGGAGGTGCCGCGCAGGCCGAGCGGCCGGGTGATCCGGTGGGCGATCTCGGTGGCGACGCTGTGCCGCGTGACCTTCTCGACGAGCATCCCGGCGACGATGTAGTTGGTGTTCGAGTAGGACCAGGAGCTGCCGGAGGCGAACAACGGCGGGTGCTTCATCGCCAGGGCGACGAGCTCACCAGGTTCGGCCCCGCGGTGACGCAGCGACTCGAGGTCGCCCGTCGCCAGCACGTCGTCGGTGTAGCTGTAGAGCCCGCTGGTGTGCTGCAACAGATTCCGCACGGTGATCTTGCGGCCGTCGTTGCCGTTCCCGGTGATCAGTCCGGGCAGGTACCGCTCGATCGGCGCGTCGAGGTCGACCTTCTCTTCGGCGACGAGCTGGAGCACCACGGTCGCGACGAACGTCTTCGTGATGCTCCCCGCGCGGAACTTCGCGTCCCGCGGGTACGGCGTCCCGGTCGTCACGTCGCCGGTCCCGCTGCGCGTCTCGGTGACGCGGCCGTGGTCGGTGACGACGGCTTCGGCACCGGGCGCGCCGCCCTGGATGGTGATCCGGTCGAGCGCCCGCTGCAGCGGGTTCGTGGTGACGGCGAGCGCCGGTGCCGCGGTGGTCGCCGCGAGGAGCGCGACGAGCGTGCCGCAGGCGACGATCTGCTTGCCGCGCAAGGACTTCCGCATGAGAACCCTCCTTGGTCTCGGTGTTCCCTGGACCTACGCGCAGAGCGCCGCGTCGGTGGCGGCGAGCATGTGCTGGTTCGCCGCGGCGGGCGTCGGGTTCTGGTTCAGCACCACCGTCACGCGGCGGCCGTGCGGGCCCACTCCGGCGAGGTTGGTGAAGCCGAGGACCCCGCCTTCGTGGCCCCAGAACTCGCCGCAGGACAACGGAATGCTGCCCAGGCCCAGGCCGTAGCGCGCGCCCGGGATGCCGAGGTCGGCCGGGACCGTGCGCCGCATCTCGGCGAGCTGGGCCGGGCGCAGCAGCTGCCCGCTGAGCAGGGCGCCGTAGAACCGGTCGAGGTCGGCCGGGGTGGACACGAGCCCGCCCGCCGCCCACGCCATCGTCGTCTCGTAGTCGCTGAAGTCGGCCAGGTTTCCGCCGACCGGCACGTAGCCGACGGCGTGCGGCGCGGGCAGCTTCTCGTCGCCGCGGCGCGGGAGATAGGTGTCACGAAGGCCCAGCGGCCGGGTGATCCGGCGGGTGATCTCGTCGCTCAGCGCGTGCCCGGTGACGCGTTCGGCGAGCATCCCGGCGACGATGTAGTTGGTGTTGGAGTACGACCAGCTCGTGCCGGGCGGGAACAGCGCGGGGTGCTTCAGCGCCATCGCCACCAGTTCGGCCGGGTCCGCGCCGAGGTGGCGCAGCGACTCCGGGTCGTTCAGCGGGAGGTCGTCGGTGTAGTTGTACAGGCCGCTCGTGTGCTGTAGCAGCTGTCGCACGGTGATCCGCTGGTCCGGCAGCAAACCCGGCAGGTAGCGCTCGACCGGCGCGTCCAGCTTCACGCGGCCCTCGGCGACGAGCTGCAGCACGACGGTGGCCACGAACGACTTGGTGACGCTGCCCGCGCGGAAGGAGCCGTTGCGCGGGAACGGTTTCCCGGTGGCGACGTCACCGCGGCCGCTGCGCAGCACACGTGTCCGGCCGTGATCCTGGATCACCGCCTCGGCGCCGGGAACGCCGTCCTGCGCGGTCAGCGCGTCCAGGCTCGCCTGGACCGGGCTCGTGGTGGTGGCGAACGCCGGCGCCGCGGTGGTCGCCGCGAGGAGCGCGACGAGCGTGCCACAGGCGACGATCCGCTTGCCGGGCAAGGACTTCCGCATGAAAGAACCCCCTGGTGTCTTGGTGTTCCCAACCTAGGGAGCCGAGACGCCAGGGGGCATGGGGCAGGCCGCCCGAACGATCCGGGGGCCTGCCCTACCACGGTCAGCGCAGGCGCAGGGCCCGCTTCAGCGTGCCGAACAGGTCCGTCTGGTTGGTCAGGCCGACGACGTTCGCCGCCTGCGGGCCCATGGCCGCGATGCGGACCTGGGTGCCCGTGTGCGACTGCGAGCCACCCGTCTCGGCGGTGCCGTAGGCCAGGGTCATGTTCGCGCCCTCGTTGGTGACGAGCGTCGCGGTCAGGCCCGGGGTGGCCGTGGGCTCGACGATCTGGCTGCTGTGGCCGTGGTCGGCGGTCACCAGCACCAGCGTGTCGGGGTGGCTGCGGGCGAACGCCGTGCCCGCCGCGATCGCCGCGTCGAAGTCGATCGTCTCGCCGATCTGGCCGCACGGGTCGGCGGAGTGGTCCTGCTTGTCGATGCTCGCGCCCTCGACCTGCAGGAAGAAGCCCTTGTCCGAGTGCCGGTCGTCGAGCAGCTCCAGCGCCTTGCGGGTCTGGTCGGCCAGCTTCGGCTGGGTCTTCGGCAGCGCCGGGTTGGGGGTGCAGCGCGACGGCGCGGTGCCGCCGTGGACCGCGGCCGGGCCGGTCCAGTTCACCGGCATGTTGTTCTTGGCGAACAGGCCGAGGACCGGCTTGCCCTTCTTCGCCTTCGCCAGGTCGGCCGCGGTGTTCACGACGTTGTAGCCGGCCGCCTTGGCCTGCTCCAGCACGGTCTTGCCCTTGAACTTGCCGGCCGTGACCGTCTGGTCGAAGTACGCCGAACCGCCGCCCAGCAGGACGTCGGGGCGGGTCTGGACGAGTTGCTCGGAGATCGAGCCGGCGCCGCCCTTCTCCTTGGCGTTGACCGCGCACTTGGCGGTCGTCTCGACCGGGCCCTTGCAGTCGCGGCTGACGACGTGCGAGCCGAGCACCGCCGGCGTCGCGTCCTGGACCTCGGCGGTGGTGACGTCGCCGGTGCGCAGCCCGCCGCGCTTGGCCAGCTCGAGGATCGTCGGCACGGGGTTGCCGTACGCGTCGACCGAGATCGCGCCGTTGTAGGTCTTGACGCCGGTGGCCCAGCCGGTGCCGGACGCGGCCGAGTCGGTCACGTAGTTCGGCTTGCCGGGGTTGTTCTGCTCGACCGCGTAGGTGGTGTAGTCACCGGTCAGCGGCAGCTCGTCCATCGCGAGCCGGCCGGCGGCGCCACGCTCGTAGTTGCGCGCGGACGTGATCTCCGACTGGCCCATGCCGTCACCGAGGAACAGGATGACGTTGCGGGCACTGCCGCCCTGGATCGCGGAGCGGACGTCGTTGGTGCGGTCACCGGTGCCGGCCGACGAGCGCGCGTTGTCGCTGTCGGCACTGTCGGGACCGCTGGTGGCCAGGGCGACCGGGGCGGCGGCGACCAGCGCGGCGCCGAGCGCGCCCGCGACCAGCCACCGGCGGCGGCCGGTGAGCAGCGAAGCCATGTTTCTCCTCTTCGGGGACTTCGGGAGGTAAGAGCCCGGATTCCGGACACGGGCTATTAGTCCTGCCGCATGTGTGCCGTCGGCGGCCGCCGGGTGAGCAGCGGGTGGCGGCTGACCGAACACCTGGCTTCACGGAGGTGACCGGGAGCACGTCGGTTACCAACCGGCGAGGTGACCGGGCGCGACGATGCCCGATTCGTACGCTATGACCACCGCCTGGCTGCGGTTGGCCGCGCCGAGCTTGCCGAAGATGTTGCCCACGTGGGTCTTCACGGTCTCCAGGCTGATCACGAGCGCGGCCGCGATGTCGGAGTTGGACAGTCCGGTGGCGATCAGCCGCAGCACCTCGGCCTCGCGCCGGGTGAGCGTCTTCGCGACCCGGGTGAACTTCGCGCCCGGCAGCCGGGCGCTCACCAGGCGCCGGATCGCCTCGGGGAACAGCAGCGACTCGCCGGCGGCGACGGTCCGGACGGCGTGCGCGATCTCCTCCTTGCGCGCCCGCTTCAGCAGGAACCCGCTCGCCCCCGCCAGCAGGGCCTCGTGCACGTAGTCGTCGTTGTCGAAGGTCGTGACCACGAGGACCTTCGGTGGTTCGGTGGTCTCGGCGAGCAGCCGCCGGGTGGCCTCGATGCCGTCCGTGCCGGGCATCCGGACGTCCATCAGCACGACGTCCGGCCGGGTGCGGCGTACCGCGGGCAGCACCTCGGCGCCGTCGGCCGCCTCGCCGACCACGGTGATGCCCTGCTGCTCCAGCAGCGCCCGCAGGCCGGTGCGGACCAGCGGCTCGTCGTCGGCCAGGAGCACGGTGGGCGTCATGCGCCCGTCCGCAGGGGGATAGTCGCGCTCAGCCGCCACCGCTCGCCGTCCGGACCCGCGTCGAGCTCGCCGCGCAGGGCTTCGACGCGCTCGGCGAGCCCGGCCAGCCCGCGCCGCCCAGGCCGCGGGTCCACGCCGGGCAGGGCGTTGACGACGGCGATCGCCAGGCGCTCGGGCCCGGCTTCGACGCGGACGTCGACCGCGCCCGGGCCGGCGTGGCGCAGCGCGTTGGTCAGGCCCTCCTGGACGATCCGGTAGCCCTCGCGCGACACCGCGGCGGGCAGCGCGGCGACCGGCCCGGTGACGGTCAGCCGGACGTCGAGCCCGGCGTCGCGGGCGCGCACGGCGAGGACGTCCACCTCGGTCAGCGTGCGCTCCGGCTCTTTGGTCGCGGGTTCTTCGCGCAGCAGGCCGAGGACGTGGTCGAGGTCCTCGAGGGCGCTTCGAGACGCTTCTTCGATCGTGCCGAGCGCGTGCCGCACCTGGCCGGGGTCGGTCTCGACCAGATCGGCCGCGGCGGCCGCCTGGATGGTCGACGTCGTCAGCGTGTGCCCGATCGAGTCGTGCAGCTCGCGGGCCAGCCGGTTGCGCTGGGCGAGCACGGCGGCGCGGCGTTCGGCCAGGGCCGCGCGCTCGGCGGCCGACGGGCCCAGCAGCGCGGTCGCGCCGGCGCGGAGGCCGAAGGTGGCGGCTGCGGCCAGCGCCAGCGCCGCGACGGCCACCGCCAGCCCGAACGGGACCGTCCACGCCCCGAGCGGGACGTCGTCCCAGACCAGCGAGATCCGGTCCTGGCCGCCCACGAGCCACACCGCGGGCACGAGCAACCCCAGGCCCAGGACGGCGAGCACGGTGAACAGCACGCCGCTGGCCGCCGTGTGCAGCGCGAGCCACAGCCCGGACCGCAGCCGTGACGCGGCGTCCGGCCGGCCCTCGGGCGCGGGGACGCCGGTGCCGAGCAGGGTGTTCGCCAGGCCGATACCGAGGCGGCGCACCGGTCCCAGCAGGCCCAGCAGCCCCATCAGCACCGCCAGGGCGAGCAGGGCGATGAGCGCGCGTACCCGGGAATCGGCTTCGACGGACACCGCCGCGGCGAGGGCGAAAGGGGTCACCGGCAGCGCGACGGCGGCCCCCGCGGCCGCGTGGAGCAGGCTGCGGTAGCTGCCGATCCGGGTCAGGGACAGGAGGAATCCGGGCATGCGCCGAGCGTAGGGCGGCCGGTCCCGGGTGACCTCCCTCTCCGGAGCCAGATCCTGGTCGCAAGCCAGATCCTCGTCACAACCGGTTAGCAACCGTTAGCACCGGCCTCCTACACTCGGGACGTGGCAGACCGACCCCTCATCGCCCCCAGCATCCTGTCCGCGGACTTCGCCCGGCTCGGCGAGGAGATCGCCGCCGTGGCCGGCACCGGCGACAACCGAGCCGACTGGGTGCACGTAGACGTCATGGACGCGCACTTCGTGCCCAACCTGACCCTGGGCCTGCCCGTGGTCAAGGCGCTGCTCGCGAGCACCGACGTGCCGATCGACTGCCATCTCATGATCGACGACCCGGACCGGTGGGCGATCGGGTACGCCGAGGCCGGCGCCTACAACGTCACCGTGCACGCCGAAGCCGCGAAGGACCCGATCGCGCTGGCCAAGAACCTGCGCGCGGCGGGCGCCAAGGCCGGCCTCTCGGTCAAGCCGGGCACCGCGCTCGAGCCATGGCTCGACGCGCTCAAGCACTACGACACGCTGCTGGTGATGTCGGTCGAGCCGGGCTTCGGCGGGCAGTCGTTCATCACCGAGGTCCTGGAGAAGGTCCGCACCGCGCGGCGGCTCGTCGACACCGGGCACCTGAAGCTGGTCGTCGAGATCGACGGCGGGATCAACGCCGAGACCATCGAGCAGGCCGCCGAGGCGGGCGTCGACTGCTTCGTCGCCGGGTCCGCCGTCTACGGCGCCGGCGATCCGGGCAAGGCGGTCGCCGCGCTGCGCGAGCAGGCGGCCCGCGGCCGGGCCGGCTGACCCCGCGACGGCACCGGGGAAGCCCCGGGGCCGCGGCGGGTGTTGGATGGAAGAACCGGCTCACAAGGAGGCAGCGGACGTGTTCACCGGCATAGTCGAGGAGATCGGCGAGGTCACCGCGGTCGAGCAGCTGACCAACGCGGCACGGCTGCGCGTACGCGGCCCGCTCGTCACCAGCGACGCCGGGCACGGTGACTCGATCGCGGTCAGCGGGGTGTGCCTGACGGTCGTCGAGGTGGCCGGCGGCGAGTTCACCGTCGACGTCGTGAACGAGACGCTGCAGCGCTCGAGCCTGGCCAAGGTCGCGACCGGCGACCGGGTCAACCTGGAACGCGCCACCCCGGCCGGCGGCCGGCTCGGCGGGCACATCATGCAGGGCCACGTGGACGGGACCGGCGTGTTCCTCGGCCGCGACGAGAACGGCGTCACGACGTTCGCGCTGCCGGAGCACCTGTCCCGGTACGTGGTCGAGAAGGGCTCGATCGCGGTCGACGGGATCTCGCTGACCGTCGCGGCGGTCACCGGCGACCAGTTCAAGGTCGCGCTGATCCCGACCACCCTCGAGGTGACCACCCTCGGCGGCCGGGAGGCCGGCGACCTGGTGAACCTCGAGGTCGACGTGGTCGCGAAGTACGTGGAGAAGCTGGCCGAGGCACATATCCGCGACCAGGTGCACAATCGGGACGGCGGCACGGAGGAGCGGTCATGAGCGAGATGAGTGCGGCAGAGCCCGAAGCGGGCTGGACCCCCTGCGGCACCGGGGCGGTGTTCGACGCCGACGCCATCGAGCGGGCGATCGCGGACGTCGCGGCGGGCCGCCCGGTCGTCGTGGTCGACGACGAAGACCGCGAGAACGAGGGCGACCTCATCTTCGCGGCGGAGAAGGCGACGCCGGAGCTGCTGGCGTTCATGGTCCGCTACACCTCGGGCTACGTCTGCGTGGCGCTGACCGAGGCCGAGGCCGACCGGCTGGACCTGCCGCCGATGTACCACACGAACCAGGACGCGCGGGGCACTGCGTACAGCGTCACGGTCGACGCCGCGGACGGCATCAGCACCGGCATCTCCGCCGCCGACCGCGCGCACACGATCCGGCTACTGGGCGACCCGGCGTCCACCGCGAAGGACTTCCGCCGTCCCGGGCACGTCGTGCCGCTGCGGGCCAAGGGCGGCGGCGTGCTGCGCCGGCCCGGGCACACCGAGGCGTCGGTCGACCTGGCCCGGATGGCCGGCCTCGCGCCGGCGGGCGTGCTCTGCGAGATCGTGTCGCAGAAGGACGAAGGCGACATGGCGCGCCGCGACGAGCTCGAGGTGTTCGCCGCCGACCACGACCTCGCGATCATCACCATCGCCGACCTCATCGCCTACCGCCGTCGCACCGAGAAGCAGGTCGAGCGCGTCGCCGAGGCGCGCATCCCGCTGGCCGCGGGCACGTTCCGCGCGGTCGGCTACGACTCGCTCCTGGACGGCATCGAGCACGTCGCGTTCGTCTACGGCGAGATCGGCGACGGCCAGGACATCCTCGTGCGCGTCCACTCCGAGTGCCTGACCGGCGACGTCTTCGGCTCGCTGCGCTGCGACTGCGGCCCGCAGCTGGAAGCGGCCCTGGAAGCGGTGGCCGCCGAAGGCCGCGGCGTCGTGCTCTACATCCGCGGCCACGAAGGCCGCGGCATCGGCCTGCTGCACAAGCTGCAGGCCTACCAGCTGCAGGACGACGGCGCCGACACGGTGGACGCCAACCTCGCGCTGGGCGTCCCGGCCGACGCCCGCGACTACGGCACGGGTGCGCAGATCCTGTGCGACCTCGGCGTCCGCACCATGCGGCTGCTGTCGAACAACCCGGCCAAGCGGATCGGCCTGGAGGGCTACGGCCTGCGCGTCACCGGGCGGGTGCCGCTGCCGATCTCGCCGAACCCGGAGAACCTGCGCTACCTGCGGACCAAGCGCGACCGGATGGGGCACGACCTGGCCCAGCTCGAGCACTACGACCAGGTCGGCGCCGGCACCGAGCACCCCGACGGAGGAGCACTGTGAGCGGCGACGGCCGTCCCGACGTTTCGCTGGACCTGACCGGCTGCAAGTCGTTGAAGCTCGGCATCGTGGCGACGCGGTGGAACGCGGACATCACCGACGTCCTGCTGGAGCGCGCGCTGGCCGCGGCGAAAGAGGCGGAACTCGAGGAGGACCCGACGGTCGTCCACGTCGCGGGCGCGATCGAGCTCCCGGTGGTGGTGCAGGCGCTGGCCCGCAACCACGACGCGGTGGTCGCGCTGGGCGTGGTCATCCGCGGCGGCACCCCGCACTTCGAGTACGTGTGCGACGCGGTGACGGCGGGGTTGACCCGGGTGGCGCTCGACGAGAGCACCCCGGTCGGCAACGGCGTCCTGACGTGCGACACGCACGAGCAGGCCGTCGACCGGTCGGGTCGCCCGGGTGCCAAGGAGGACAAGGGCTACGAGGCGACGGTGGCCGCGCTGGACAGCGCGCACGTGCTGCGGAGCCTGCGTCAGCCGTGGACCGAGCGGGGTTTCGTGTGAGCGTGGCCACTTCCGAAGCGACTTTGGTGATCCGCCCGCGGCGGGCGATGATCATGTGCAGCGTGCTGGCGGTGGCGCTGCTGGCGGTGTTCGTGGTGGTGGCGGTGCTGCTGCGCAACGGCAACACCGGGGTGCACTTCCAGCGCTCCGACCAGGCGGCGATGATCGGCATCGGCATCCTGCTGGCGGGCGGCGTGATGCTGTTCGCGATCGCCCGGGTGCGAGCGGACGCGGAGGGCATCGAGATCCGCAACGTGCTGATCACGCGGCGCTTCGCGTGGAGCGACGTGCTGTCGGTGAGCTTCCCGGACGGCGCGTCGTGGGCGCGGCTGGAACTGCCCGACGACGAGTACCAGGCGGTGATGGCGGTGCAGGCGGTGGACCGGGGCCGGGCGGTGGAAGCGGTCCGGGCACTGCGAAAGCTGCACCGCGCAGCCACCGGCGGCTAGCGACCGGCGAACGTCAGAGGTCCAGGTCCACCACGATCGGTGCGTGGTCCGACGGACCCTTGCCCTTGCGCGCGTTGCGGTCCACATAGGAATCCGTCACCGCGCCGGCGAAAGGCGCGTTCCCGTACACCAGGTCGATCCGCATTCCCTTGTTGTTCGGGAAGTTCCCCGCCCGGTAGTCCCAGTACGTGAACGGGTGGTCGTACTTCAGCGGCCGCGGGAAGACGTCCGACAACCCCAGGTCCCGCAGCCGGGCCAAGGCGTCGCGCTCCGGCTTCGTCACGTGCGTCGACTCCGCGAACACCGCGATGTCCCACACGTCCGCGTCCGTCGGGGCGACGTTGAAGTCACCCAGCACCGCGAACGGCCCGGACGAAGACAGCTCCGACGACACCAGCGACCGCAACGCCTCCAGCCACTCCAGTTTGTACGCGTAGTGCGGGGTGTCCGGCTCGCGCCCGTTCGGCACGTACACCGACCACACCCGCACTCCGCCACACGTCGCCCCGATCGCGCGCGCCTCGGCGGCCCCGTCGAACTCGGGCTCGCCCGGGAGCCCGCGCACCACGTCGGACACGCCCACCCGGGACACGATCCCGACGCCGTTCCAGCGCCCGAGCCCGTACGCCGCCACCTCGTAGCCGAGCGCCTCGACCTCGGCGAACGGGAACTTCTCCGTCGCGTTCTTCAGCTCCTGCAGGCACAGCACGTCCGGCGCCGTCTGCTCCAGGAACTCCAGCACGCGCGGCAGGCGGGGGACGATGGAGTTCACGTTCCAGGTGGCGATCCGCATGCCCGCGAGCATCCCACACGCCACCGACAAGAACGGGGCGGCGCCGAAGCGCCGCCCCGTCGAACAGAACCTCAGACGCCCGCGGTCGTCCGGATCCAGGACCGGCTCGAAGCCACGCTCGCGTAGTTGTTCGTGCCGCGCGTGTTCGTCCCGGTCTGGTTCTGGACCGTCGACGCGACGCCGACCTGGACGCCGCCGGAGACCTGAGGGCCGCCCGAGTCGCCCTTCCACGCCGAGCCGTTGATCCCGCGGCTCTGGATCGCGCGGCCGCCGTAGGCGTCCGACGACCGGCCGGTCACCTGGACGTTCGCCGTCTTCAGGGCCGACGCGGGCGGGCCGGTCGGGGTGGTGCGGCCCCAGCCGTAGAGCTGGTTGGTGCTGCCCGTCGACGGGTCGGCGCTGCCCAGCCCGATCGGCGCCGCGTTGGTCGCCGAGGCCAGGTGCAGCAGCGCGATGTCGCCGTTGGGGGACTCGTACTTGCCGTCGACGGCGATGTCCGTGCCGGAGAACAGCGTGTTGCTGCCGACCTTGACGTGCATGCCCGAGCCGTCCTCGTCGAGGCAGTGCACCGCGGTCATCACCCAGCGCGCGGCGACCACCGTGCCGGAGCAGTTGAAGCCCTGGAAGTCGCGCCCGGGCGTGTTCACGTACACCTGGGCGCCCCAGGAGACCGTGGGGGCGGTCGTGCCGCCGACGATGTTCGGCTGGACGCCGGCGGAAGCGGCGGCGCCACCCGCGAGGGTCAGCGCGACGGCGGCCGCCGAGGCGGCACCTAAGACACGGAGAGAGCTCACGGAGGTGATCCTTTCGGACGGGGGCCGGATCGGCCGGTCGGAAAGTAACCACCGCGTCACCCGGGGCGACACCTACCGAAGTCGGAACCGGGCGAACACCCTACTTCCGGCGGGGCGGCCGGGGGCGTGCGAGAACTGTCGGTGCCGGACCATAGGCTGAGGGAGTGGCTGACCCGACCACCTACCGTCCCTCGCCGGGGAGCATCCCGGAGGCCCCTGGCGTGTACAAGTTCCGCGACACGACCAGGCGGGTCATCTACGTCGGCAAGGCGAAAAGCCTGCGCAGCAGGCTGAACTCCTACTTCGCCGACCTGGCCGGCCTGCACCCGCGCACGCGCCAGATGGTCACCACGGCCGCGAGCGTCGAGTGGACCGTCGTCACCACCGAGGTCGAGGCGCTCCAGCTCGAGTACAACTGGATCAAGGAGTTCGACCCGCGGTTCAACGTCCGCTACCGCGACGACAAGAGCTACCCGGTGCTCGCGGTGACGCTGAACGAGGAGTTCCCGCGCCTGCACGTCTACCGCGGCGCGCGCAAGAAGGGCGTCCGGTACTTCGGGCCGTACTCGCACGCCTGGGCCATCCGCGAGACGCTCGACCTGCTGCTGCGCGTGTTCCCGGCGCGCACCTGCTCCGCCGGCGTCTTCCGGCGCCACGGCCAGATCGGCCGCCCGTGCCTGCTCGGCTACATCGACAAGTGCTCGGCGCCGTGCGTCGGGCGCGTCTCGGCCGACGAGCACCGCGACATCGTCGAGGACTTCTGCGACTTCCTGGCCGGCAAGACCGACGTCATGATCAAGCGCCTGGAATCCGAGATGGCGGCCGCGTCCGAAGACCTCGAGTTCGAGCGCGCGGCCCGGCTGCGCGACGACCTCGGCGCGCTCCGGCGGGCCATGGAGAAGCAGGCCGTCGTGTTCGGCGACGGCACGGACGCCGACGTCGTGGCGTTCGCCCACGACGACCTCGAAGCCGCCGTCCAGGTCTTCCACGTGCGCGGCGGCCGGGTCCGCGGCCAGCGCGGCTGGGTGATCGACAAGGCCGAGGAGATGGACGTCCCGGCGCTGGTCGACCACTTCATCACCCAGTTCTACGGCGACGAGGCCGAGCTCGACGCCCGCGACGACGTCGACGCGGGGCCGGTGGTCCCGCGCGAGGTCCTGGTGCCGGAGCTCCCGGCGGACGCGGACGCGCTCGCCGAGTGGCTCACCGGGCTGCGCGGGTCGCGGGTCCAGGTGCGGGTGCCGCAGCGCGGCGACAAGAAGGCCCTCGCCGAGACCGTGCAGCGCAACGCGGGGGAGGCCTTCACCCAGCACAAGCTGCGCCGCGCGGGCGATCTGACCGCGCGCTCGGCGGCGCTCAACGAGCTGCAGGAGTTCCTGGCGCTGGACACCGCGCCGCTGCGCATCGAGTGCATCGACATCAGCCACATCCAGGGCAGCGACGTCGTGGCGTCGCTCGTCGTGTTCGAGGACGGCCTCGCCCGCAAGTCCGAGTACCGGCGCTTCGCGCTGCGCGAGGCGGCCGAAGAAGGCGACGTCGCGTCGATCGCCGAGGTCGTGCGAAGGCGGTTCCACCGCTATCTCAAGGAGACGGCTGAGAGCGCGGCGGAGGACTCGTCGAAGCCGGGTCTCGACCCGGAGACCGGCCGGCCGAAGAAGTTCGCCTACCCGCCGAACCTGCTGGTCGTCGACGGCGCGGGACCGCAGGCCACCGCGGCCGCGGACGTGCTGGCCGAGCTCGGCATCACCGACATCTCCGTGATCGGGCTGGCGAAGCGGCTCGAAGAGGTGTGGCTGCCCGCCGACCCCGACCCGGTGATCCTCCCGCGGACGTCGGAGGGGCTGTACCTGCTGCAGCGGCTGCGCGACGAGGCTCACCGGTTCGCCATCACCTACCACCGCGAGAAGCGCTCCAAGCGGCTGCAGACGTCCGAATTGGACAGTGTGCCCGGGCTGGGGCAGGCTCGCCGCACCGCGCTGATCAAGCACTTCGGCTCGGTGAAGAAGCTCAAGCAGGCCAGGATCGAAGAGATCGAGGCGGTGCCCGGCTTCGGCAGGCGCACCGCGGAGGCCGTGGTCGCCGCGCTGGCCGGGGAGTCCGGTGCGGGTCCGAAAGCAGGGGAGTAGGGAAACACAGTGAGTGCGCAAGAGGAGATCCGCGGGTCCGGCATGGAGGTCGCGGTCGTGTCCGGTCTGTCCGGGGCGGGCCGCAGCACCGCGGCCAAGTGCCTGGAGGACCTGGGCTGGTTCGTCGTCGACAACCTGCCCCCGGAGCTGATCGCCACCATGGTCGAGCTGGGCGCGCAGGCGCGCGGCGCGATCACGAAGGTGGCCGTCGTCATGGACGTGCGCTCGCGCGCGTTCACCGACGACCTCGCCTCGGTCATCAAGGACCTGGACGCCCGGGGCTACAAGCCGCGGGTGCTGTTCCTGGAGGCGACCGACGCGGTGCTGGTGCGGCGCTTCGAGGCGGTCCGGCGCGGCCACCCGATGCAGGGTGACGGCCGGCTCGCCGACGGCATCACGGCGGAGCGGACGCTGCTGGAGCCGCTGCGCGAAGAGGCCGACCTGGTGCTCGACACGTCGTCGCTGTCGGTGCACGACCTGCGCGCCAAGATCGAGGACGCGTTCGGTTCGGAGGCGAGCACGCAGACCCGGGTCACGGTGCTGTCGTTCGGCTACAAGTACGGCCTGCCGATGGACGCCGACCTGGTGATGGACGTCCGGTTCCTGCCGAACCCGTTCTGGATCCCGGAGCTGCGCGAGCACACGGGCCTCGACGGCGAGGTCCGCAACTACGTCCTCTCGCAGGAAGGCGCCGAGGAGTTCCTCGACCGCTACCACCAGCTGCTGCGGCTGATCGGCGCCGGGTACAAGCGCGAGGGCAAGCGGTACCTGACGCTGGCCGTCGGCTGCACCGGCGGCAAGCACCGCAGCGTGGCGCTGTCGGTGGAGCTCGCCCAGCGTCTGTCCAAAGAGGACGGAATGGCCGTGAAGGTGGTGCACCGCGACCTTGGTCGTGAATAACGTGCGGGCGGTCGCCCTCGGGGGCGGCCACGGGCTGCACGCCACGTTGTCCGCGGTGCGGCGGGTGACCCCCGACGTCACCGCGATCGTCACCGTGGCCGACGACGGCGGGTCGTCCGGCCGGCTGCGGCGCGAGCTCGGGCTGCTGCCGCCGGGCGACCTCCGGCAGGCCTTCGCCGCGTTCGCCGCGGAAGACGGCGGCACGCTGTGGGCCGAGGTGTTCCAGCACCGCTTCGGCGGCGACGGCGCTTTGGCCGGGCACGCGGTGGGGAACCTGCTGCTGGCCGGCCTGTTCGAGGTGCTCGGCGACCCGGTCGCCGCGCTCGACGAGGCCTGCCGCCTGATGGGCGTCTCGGGCCGGGTGTTGCCGATGTCACCGGAGCCCCTGGAGATCGTGGGCCAGGTCAGCGGTCTCGACAGCGAGGATCCGGCGGCGCTGCGCACCATCCGCGGGCAGGTCGCGGTGGCGTCGACGCCGGGTCAGGTGCAGCGCGTCAGCCTGCACGCGCCAGGCGGCTCGGGGCGGCCGCCGCTGGCGTGCGAGGAAGCGGTGGAGGCGGTGCTGAGCGCCGACGTCGTCTTCCTCGGGCCGGGCTCCTGGTTCACGAGCGTTTTACCTCATCTCCTGGTGCCCGGCCTGCACGACGCCCTCGTGAAAACCACCGCGACGAAGGTGCTCGTGCTCAACCTTGTCCCCCAGCCGGGGGAAACCGCGGGGTTCTCGCCGGAGCGGCACCTGGACGTACTCTTCGAGCACGCGCCCGATCTGCGGGTCGACGCGGTGATCGCGGACCGCGATTCCGTGCCCGACCCGGCGAATCTCCGGCGCGCGGCCGAACGGCTCGGCGGGCACGCGCACCTGGGGGCGGTGGGCGACCCGGAAGTGGCGGGACGGCATGATCCTGATGCGCTCGCGCGATGTATGCGGGAGGCTCTCGGTCTCGGCAGGGGCGGGGAGCACGGGGGAGGAGCGAAAGGCAGGGAGGGGCAGTAATGGCGATGACCGCCGCGGTGAAGGACGAGCTGAGCCGGCTGGAGATCACGAAGATCGGGCCGCGCCGGGCGGAGGTCGCGTCGTTGCTTCGCTTCGCCGGCGGCCTGCACATCGTGGCCGGCCGGGTGGTCGTGGAGGCGGAGCTGGACACGGGCTCGGTCGCGCGACGGCTGCGCAAGGAGATCCACGAGCTGTACGGCCACCATTCGGACGTCCACGTCATCACCGCCAGCGGCGGCCTGCGCAAGGGCACCCGGTACGTCGTGCGCGTGGTCAAGGACGGTGAGGGCCTCGCCCGGCAGACCGGGCTGATCGACCAGCGCGGCCGTCCGGTGCGCGGGCTGCCCGCGGCCGTGGTGTCCGGTGGGGTGGCCGACGCGGAAGCGGCGTGGCGGGGCGCGTTCCTCGCGCACGGTTCGCTGACCGAGCCGGGCCGCTCGTCGTCGCTCGAGGTGACCTGCCCGGGTCCGGAGGCGGCGCTCGCGCTCGTCGGCGCGGCCCGCCGGATGGGCATCCAGGCGAAGTCCCGCGAGGTCCGCGGCGCCGACCGGGTGGTGGTCCGCGACGGCGACGCGATCGGCGCGCTGCTGACCCGCCTGGGCGCGCACACGAGCGTGCTGCAGTGGGAAGAACGCCGCATGCGCCGCGAGGTCCGCGCGACGGCGAACCGCCTGGCGAACTTCGACGACGCGAACCTGCGCCGCTCGGCCCGCGCGGCCGTCGCGGCGGCGGCCCGGGTCGAGCGGGCGCTGGAGATCCTCGGCGACACGGCCCCGGACCACCTGCTGGCGGCGGGCAAGCTCCGGCTGTCCAACCGGCAGGCGTCGCTGGAGGAGCTGGGCCAGCTGTCGGAGCCGCAGATGACGAAGGACGCGGTGGCCGGGCGCATCCGCCGCCTGCTGGCGATGGCGGACAAGCGGGCCAAGGACCTGAACATCCCGGACACCGAGTCCGCGGTCACCCCGGAGATGCTCGAAGAAGAAGACGAGGCGTAGCGGGGCCGGCTCACTGTTCTTCGGGAGCCTGGTCGCCGTGGTTCGGGCAGCCGGCCGCGCAGCGGGTGACGAGCAGCTGATCGGGCGCGTAGTCGTTGCCGCTGCCGGTGACCTCGGAACCGCCGTTCCTCGTCGTCCTGCTTTGACGCGTCCGTCATGCGTGCCCCGGTTCCACCTCGGTGCCGGGATCCTATGCCCGCGCCGGGCCCGGCAGGACCAGCGCCTCCGCCAGGCGCGCGGGGTTTTCCGGCGGTGCGGTTAACGGGATCGGTGCCGCCGGGGCGATCTCGTAACACCGCGGTAGCACCGGGGAGCGACCACCGAAACGCGGGACCTCGAACCTCGGGAAGGGATAGGCCGAACGAGGGAAGGGGAAAGCATGCGCAAGAGCAACGCGCGGCTGCAGGTGACGCCGGAGGTCGGCACCTGGCTCGCCCGGCGCAGCAGCAAGGCCGGCGACCGGACGACCGGCGAGCTGGTCGCGGCCAAACGCGGCACCACGGTCTCCGTGGTCATCCCGGCCCGGAACGAGGAAACGACCGTCGGCGCGATCGTCACCGCCATCCGCGAGGAGCTCCAGGGTGTGCTCGTCGACGAGATCCTCGTCGTCGACAGCGGGTCCACCGACGCCACCGCCGAGGTGGCCGCCGCGGCCGGCGCGCGCGTCGTCGCCCAGGATGCCGTCTATCCCGCCCTCGGGAGGCAGCAGGGCAAGGGCGAAGCGCTCTGGAAGGGCGTCGCCGCGACGACCGGCGACCTCGTCGTCTTCGTCGACGGCGACCTCCACGACTTCACCACGGACTACGTCACCGGGTTGCTCGGCCCGCTGCTCACCGACCCGTCGGTCGCCTACGTCAAGGGCTTCTACCACCGCCCGCTCGGGACCGAGGCGGACGGCGGCGGCCGCGTCACCGAGCTCGTCGCCCGGCCGCTGCTCAACATGTTCTGGCCGGAGCTGGCCGGGTTCGTCCAGCCGCTGGCCGGTGAATACGCGGGGCGGCGCGAGGTGCTGGAGAGCATCCCGTTCGTCGTCAACTACGGCGTCGAGGTCGGGCACCTCATCGACCTGCTGGAGCTGCGCGGCCTCGACGCGCTCGCCCAGGTCGACCTCGGCCACCGCGTGCACCGGCACCAGAGCACGCAGGCGCTGGGCCGGATGTCCGGGCAGATCATGCAGACGCTCTTCGACCGCCTGGAGCGCTACGACCGCCTGGTCACCGCGGTCCCGCCCGCGACGATCCTCGCCCAGTTCCAGCGGGGCAGCTCGGCGGACGGCGTCGAGCGCGAACTGGTGCTGACCGACCTGACGTCCGCGCAGCGCCCGCCGCTGGCCGGCCTGCCGTCGTCGATCCGGCCGGAGAACGCGCTGCAGGAGACGGCGTAGGTCAGGCGGGCACGCGGGCTTCCGACGGCTGCCACCCGGGCGGGCCGAGCACGAAGCCCGCGCGCTCGCGCCACGTCCGGGCTGCGCGGACGTCGCGCAGGATCGAGCCGTACTCGTGGAAGCCGACCCTGAGCAGGTTGTACGTCTCGATGTTCTTCGTCAGCCCGTACGTCGGCCGCTTGCCCTCCGGCACGAAGCTCGAGAACATCCGGTCCCAGATGATGAGGATGCCGCCGTAGTTGGCGTCCAGGTACTCGGCGTCGCTGCCGTGGTGGACGCGGTGGTGGGACGGGGTGTTGAAGACGTACTCGAACCAGCGCGGCAGCTTGCCGACCTTCTCGGTGTGCACGAAGAACTGGTAGACGAGGTCGATCGAGAGGCCGGTCAGGATCATCCACGGCGGGATCCCGCACAGCGCGAGCACCGACCAGAACGGCAGCTGGAAGTAGGGCGTCCACTTCTGGCGCAGCGCCGTCGAGAAGTTGTAGTGCTCGCTGGAGTGGTGCACCTGGTGACCGGCCCACAGCAGCCGCACCCGGTGGCTGGCGCGGTGGTAGGCGTAGAAGACCAGTTCCTGGCCGAGCAGCATGAGCACCCACGTCCACCAGTCGCGCGGGTCGAGCTTGACCGGCGCCAGCTCGAACAGCGCGGCGAACACGAAGAGCATCACCAGCCGGAACAGTGCGTTGACGCCGACCGCGACGGTGCCCATCAGCATGCTCGTGCGGGTGTCGGCCGGGCTGTAGCCGATGACGTTGTCGTCGTGCCCGAGCACGTGCACCGCGACGATCTCGATCGCCACGAACAGCACGAACACCGGGATCGCGAACAGCACGGGGTCGCGCAGGTGCGCCAGGAACTCGGCCACGTCGCCTCCTCTGATCTGACCTGACGGTAACTTACCCTCGGGTCACTTTACGCACGGTAGGGTCTCCGGCGTGACGGAGTCAAGGGCGGTCGGGACCAAGGGCATGCCGCGCGAAGAGCGCGAAGCCCAGCTCGTCGTGGCCGGCACGGAGGAGTTCGGCCGGGCGGGCTACGCGGGCGCGTCGATGGTCGAGATCGCGCGCCGGGTCGGCGTCACGAAGCCGTTGCTGTACCAGTACTTCGGCTCGAAGGACGGCCTCTACCTGGCCTGCCTGCACCGCGCGGGCGACCGCCTCACCGAGGGCGTCGCGACGACCATGGCGGCCGGCGGCGAGCCCGAGCGGATGCCGCTGAAGGTGCTCTCGGCGATCTTCACGACGTTCGACCACGACCGCTACGCGTGGCGCCTCCTGCGCGACGAGACGGTCCCGGCGACCGGTGAAATCGCGGCCGCGGCGGCCGACTACCGGCGCCGTCTGGCCGCGTTCGCCCTGCTGGGCGCGACCCAGCTGATGACGGCACGGGGGCTGGCCGACCCGGTCGACATCGAGGCCATCGCGCAGGTGTGGACGGGCGTGGTCGACTCGCTGATCAGCTGGTGGATCGACCGCCCGGACGAAGACGCGGTGGCGATGACGGCCCGGTGCGCGCGGATCATGGAGGGCCTGTTCGGCTGGTGACGCCGGTGTGGCTCGCGGGCCGGGGGAGGGCCCGCCGCGTGCTGCCTCAAGCCCGCAGCTCGGCCAGCACCCCACGCGCCTCCGCGAAGAACGCCGCCCCCTCGTCGCCGTACGTCACCGCCGCCGCCGACAGCGTGTGGCCCAGCGCTTCGAGCGGATCTTCCTGCGCCGCGCCGAAGACCGCCGGAAAGGCCATGGCCTGCTGCAAGGCGTTGTCGTGCCGGCCGTCCGGCGTCCGCACCAGCGTCCGCGGTACCTCGGGATCCGACAGCAGCCGATCCCACGCGGCCTTCCCGTCGTCGAACGGCGGCGGCAGCGGCCGCCCCTCCTCGAGCGCGCGCAGCCCGTCCGCGATCCAGCCGACCCGGTCCAGCCCTGCCCGCTCGAACGTCCGCCGGGCCACCCAGCGGGCCAGCGCGCGCTGAGCCTCGGGCGACGCCACCACCACGTCACCGGCCAAACCACGCTCCCGCTTCGCGAACTCCCGGAGAAACCCCGGCCGCAGAGCCAGAATCCGCTCGTTCGGCAGGGTGCCACCCCACTCTCGGAGCAGGCGCTCGTGTGCGGCCTTCGTCCGCGCCTCTTCCTCGGCCCGCTGCTGTGCCTCCCGGGCCTCGGCGAGCTCTTCGGGCGTCGGCGGCGGAGGCAGCTTCCGTGCGAAGTCGTGCCAGTACGCGGCGACCGCGCTGTGCTGCCGGACGACCGCGTCGGGTGCCGGCGGCGCGGGCCAGAACTGCAGCAGGTAGCTGTCCCGCGCGGGCTCGCCGTCGAGCCGGGTGTCCTGCTCTCGGCCGGCGTCCATCGCGGTGGCGCTGTAGCGGACGCGGTAGTCGCCCGGGGCCAGCTCGAGGTCCCACCAGTCCCCGCCGCCCCAGGTCACGAGCATCGCGCGGCCCTCCGCCCGGAACGGCGCCTCGACGACGTCCTCCCCGCCGGCGCCGGGCGGCTCGGTCTCGTGCACCTCGGCGGTGAACCCGACCTCGCCGGTGTGCAGGCCGGTGAGCAGGAAGAGCGTCCCCGCCACCGCCGCGCCGCACAGCCCGTTCCGCTGACCGGCGAAGCACGCCGAGAGGTCGCCTTCGAAGGGCTCACCGCCCTCGCTGTGGACGTAGAGCTGTCCATAGTGGACGTGGATGTCGCCGTGCACCACGGTTCGCATGCCGGCCATCCTGGCAGCGAGCACCGACAGTTCCGGCCGTTGACCGGCGTTCAAGACCACGGAGAGTGCCTCCCGGCGAAACTTTTCCCGAATGGCGTAGCGAAACCGGTACCGTTCGCGATTAATCAGGGAAGCCATCGTGTCGAGAGGTGTCCCATGCCCGAGTCCGTCGCCCCCGTCCCGGTCGATCCCCGCCTCGCCGCGCGGTTCACCGAGGACCTGCTCGACGGCTGCCGCGTCCTGGCGAAGGACTACGGCTACCGGCCGGCCCAGTTCGAGCGGATGGTGCGCGAGCACGGCGGCGTCGAAGCGGCCCGCCTGCTGCTGCGCGGCGAGGGCACCGCGGGCGGGTTCACCGTCCTGTGGGAGAAGAACCAGCTCGGCCGCAGCTCCGAGGCGACGATGCTCCGGGAGGAGTACATCGACCTGTTCACCCCCGACGAGCTCCTGCTGGCCCGGCGGCGGCTGGAGGAGCACGGCTTCGACGTCGACGCCCACCTGCGCGGCCTCGCCGAGCCGAGGTGAGGTGAGTGCGGCAGGGGTGACCGGCGCCGCTCCGGTCACCCCTGCCGCGGCTTCTAGGCCGTCCCGCCGGCCCTCGCGCCGCCCGGGAACTTCAGCCGCACGATCACGTTGTCCAGGACCGACGGCGTGCCGCCGTTCTTGTCGTTGTTCGTCGACGTCAGCCACAGCCCGCCGTCCGGGGTCTTCGTGACCGAGCGCAACCGGCCCCAGCGGCCGGAGAACAGCGTCGACACCGTGCCGACGCCGGTGCCCGCCGAGGTGATCTGCGTGGCGAACATCTGCTCGCCGGTGACGCCGGCGATGTAGATCCAGTCGTTGACGATCTCCAGCCCGGACGGCCCGGCCTGCGCCGTCGACCACGTCTTCTTCGGCGCGATGAAGCCGCTGCAGCTGCCCTGCGTGCCTTCGCAGCTCGGCCAGCCGAAGTTGCCGCCCTTCTGGATCAGGTTGAGCTCGTCCTGGCTGCTCTCGCCGAACTCCGCCGCCCACAGCTGCCCGCGGGAGTCCCAGGCCAGGCCCTGCGGGTTGCGGTGGCCGTAGCTCCAGACGTACCGGGCGTTGCCGCCGGTGGCGTAGAACGGGTTGTCGGACGGAGCCGAGCCGTCCGGGTTCAGTCGCAGGATCTTCCCGTTGAGCGAGCTCTTGTTCTGCGCGTTGTCACTGTTCTTCGCGTCGCCGACGGTGGCGTACAGCTTGCCGTCCGGGCCGAACTTGATCCGCCCGCCGTTGTGGTAGCGGTTCTTCGCGATCCCGGTCAGCACCGGCGTCGACGTCGAGGACAGCGTGGTGCCGTCGTAGGTCATCTTCACGATCCGGTTGTCCCCGGAAGCAGTGTGGTACAGGTAGACCGCGTGGTCGGACGCCCAGTTCGGCGAGATCGCCAGGCCGAGCAGGCCGCCTTCGCCGTTGGTGCCGACCGCGCCCGGCACCTTGCCCAGCGTGGTCTTCTGGCCGGACGGCGTCACCAGCAGGATCTCGAACCGGTCCCGCTCGGTCACCAGCGCGTTGCCGTTCGGCAGGAAGCCCACCGCCCAGCCGAGGTCGACCTTCGCGATGTCCTTGTCGTACTCCGGGATGCCGCCCGCGCCGCCCGGAGCGCTCGTCTTGGCGGTGACCGCGTTGCTCGCCGCGGAGCTGTTGCCGTCGGGGTCGCGCGCCTTGACCGTGAAGGTGTACGAGGTGCTCGGGTTCAGGTTCGTGACGGTCGTCCCGAGCGACGTCGTGGTCGCGACCTTCGTGGCGCCCTGGAAGACGTCGTACCCGGCGACCGTGCCGCCGTTGTCCGTGGAAGCGTTCCACGCCAGGGTAACGCTGTTCGCGGTGACGCCGGTGGAGCGCAGGTTGCCCGGCACGGTGGGCGGGGTGGTGTCGTCGCTCGGTGGCGTGGTGAAGGTGACCACGTTGCTCTGCTGCGACGGGTTGCCCGCGGCGTCGAACGCGCCGATCGAGATGTCGTAGGCGGTGTTCGGGGTCAGGTTGGTCACGGTCGCCGAGGTCGTGTTCCCGTCGACGGTCTTGAGGATGTTGCCGCCGCGGTTGATCTCGTAGCGCACGACGCCGACGTTGTCGGTCGCGGCGGTCCAGCCGAAGGTGGCCGCGGTCGGGAGGATGGTGCTCGCCGCGAGGTTCGACGGCGGCGACGGCGGTTCGCTGTCGCTCGGCGCGGTGAAGGTGTCGGTGAGCTTGTCCGCGTTCGGGCCGCCGTTGGCGGTGGTCGCCGTGGTCCGGACCTTGTTGACCCCGGCGGTCAGCTGCACGGTCGCGGTGACGGTCTTCCACGTCGTCCACGCGCCGGTGCCGGGGAAGTCGACGGTGCCCTTGTCCCCGCCGTCGACGACGAGCTTCACCGGCCGGTTGTCGGCGGTTCCGTTGGCGTAGCGGAAGGTCAGCGTGTGCGTGCCCGCCTGCGCGGCGTTCACGGAGTATTCGACGTAGCTGCCGGCGACGTTGTCGAAGTTGACGAACCCGGTGCCGGAGTAGCCGGCGTGGTTCGACTCGACGACGCCTTGGGCGATGACGGCGTTCTCGGACTCGTAATCCGTTGCCGCGGCGGCGAAAGCGCTTACCGGGCTGAGCGCGGTGAGGCCGAGCGCCGCGACGGCGGTACCGGCCAGTACCACGCGCCACGGTGGACGGGGTGCCACTGGGAGCCTCCTGCGTGGGTCGGGGGACAGGGGGAGACCGGGGCGGAACTGGTCGGCGGACCACCGGAATGGAGTAAATAGTTAGGAAAGTTTCCTATCTATGGGACAGATCTCACACCCTTCGAACGGGTCGTGTCAATACTCGACACGGGCGCTCACCCTTGGTGAAGAAGGGTTTCCCGCTGAGCGGTGCGCGTGCCCGGCGAACGGGTCGCTCGAGCGTCAGCCGACCGCGGCGGCGGTTTCGCTCGCCCAGTCGCGCGGAACGACGAAGGAAGCCAGTTCGGCCTCCGCGCTTCCGGGCTCGGGGGTGAAGCCGGATTCCCAGCGCGCCAGCGGCGGCAGCGTCATGCGGACGGTCTCGGCGTCGGCCGCAGCCCCGTGGGCGAGGGCGAACTCCACGTGCCGGCCGCGGCGGTGCAGCTGCCACTGCCGTTCGCGGTCGCCGTGCGGCAGGTCCTTCCGGCGCCGCACGATCGGGAAGTACGCGGGCGCGACGGTGGCGATCCCCGCCGCGGTGAACGCGGCCGCCCGCCGCCAGCCGTGCGGGCCGGGCGGGCACAGGTGGTCGAAGACGATGCCGCCGACGCCGCGCGGCTCGTCGCAGGGCAGCCGGAAGTGGTCGTCGCACGCCCGTTTCGCCTGCGCGTGGAACGCCGGGTCGAGGGTGTCGCAGTGGTTCTTGAGCGTCCGGTGGAAGTGGGCCGCGTCCTCGGCGAAGCCGTAGCAGGGCAGGAGGTCCGCCGCGCCGCCGAACCACCAGGAGCCCGCGTGTTCGCAGTACCGGAACGCGGCCTGGAACGCCGGGACGTACGGGTTGCGCGGGTGGATCGCGACGGTCAGCCCGAGGGTCCCGCCGCGGTTCACCGAAACGACGCAGGCGCGCTCGAAGACGTCCCCGTTCTCCAGCAACCGGGCACTGCCGAACCGGCCGAACCTGGCCCCGCCGTCCAGGCGTTCCAGCTCCGCGACCAGCTCCCGCTGGCCCGAGCTCATGATCGCCTTGACGGCGTCGCGTCTGCTGTCCTCACCCGAAAGCATGGCCCCACCCCCGCGGGCAGGGTACCGCGAAACCGCGCGAACCGAGGTCAGCCGGCGATCTCGGCCCGCGCGATCACCTTGGTGATCTTCGCCCGGACGAGCGACTCCTCGGGGACGGCGTTGCGCTTCCCGTACTCCTCGGCCCGCTCGGCGCCCATGTACCGGCCACCCAGCTTGGTCGCCCAGGCGAGCATCTCGTCGTAGTCGTGGGTCAGCCGCGCCTCGGCGGTGAACTGGACGTACGAGTACGGCGGCTCCTGGTCGTCGACGACGAGGGAGATCCGCGGGTCGCGGGCGATCGCCTTGCCCTTGAGGGTGTCGGTGCCCGTGGTGAAGACCAGCTCGTCGCCGTCGGGGCCCTCGTCCAGCAGGAACCAGATCGGGGTGACGATCGCGGCGCCGTTCGCCCGGACCAGGCCGAGCTTGCCCGTCCGGGTCCCCTCCGAAGCGAACTTCCACCACTCTTCGCGGCTCATCTCACGCATGAGGGGGACGTTAACCTGTCACCCGCGCGTGTGCAGAGGGTGGCCGACTAGCCTGGCCTGCTGTGCGAGACGACGACAGGGCCGCGATGGGACTGGCCGACGAGGGGCTGACCCGCCGGCTGAAGGCGCTCGCCTGCACCGCGCCGCTGCACGACCTCGACGCGCGGAAGGCGAAGCTCGACTGGGCCGACGCCACGATCTACCAGATGGCCGAGATCGCGCTGCACACGATCGACCAGGTCACCATCGCCATGGACTTCGACACCGGCGCCGGTCACGACGAGGTCATCGACCGGCTGCTGCCGTTCATCGCGCAGCAGGCGCCGTCGCGGATGCCCGAAGAACACGTCCGGGTGGCCAAGTGGGTCCTCGACAACCTGATCAACGTCGGCACCACCGACCGCGGCTTCCGGCGCGTCTACGGCTCGGTCGGGCCCGGCGGCTACCAGCGGCGCCAGTTCGACTTCAAGCTGCTCGTCGAGCTGGCCGCCCGGGACGGCGAGGTCTACCTGCGGGCCACCGACGAGGCGATCAACGTCCTCGTCGGCGCCCTCGACACCGACGTCGAGTCGGCGCAGATCGCCGCCGAGGTCAAGCTCGAGAACCTGATCGCGCGCGGCCGGCTGGCCGACGCCAAGCTGGCCGCCGAGCAGGCCCGCTACCGGACCGTCCAGTACGGCGAGACGCTGCGCGCGAAGCTCGACGCCACCCGCCGCGACGTCCGCTCGGTGGACTGGGAGCGTGAGGTCCCGGAGCTGCTCGACAGCGCGCTGAGCCACATCGAAGCCCGCTTCCGCGCCGAGAACGCCATCCTCAAGAACATCACCACCGCCCGCGACGAGACCGAGGACCTCGACCGCAAGCGCCGCGCCGCCGAGCTCGTCGACATCGTCGGCGACTGCATCCGGCGGCACACCCGGCTGCAGTCCCGGCTGGCGGACGCGGGTGCGGTGTTCCGCGCCGAGCAGGACCGTCAGCAGTTCTCCGGGCCGCCCCAGCGCGCCACCCTCGACCTGTTCGGCCAGCTCCTCGTGCCGACGCTCGGGCTGCCGCTGGCCGACGCCGTCGCGCCGGTCGAGCACTTCTTCCACGCCGCGGCCGGCATCACCGCGCCGGTCGTGCCGTCGCTGTCGGCCCTGGTGTCGCTGCTGCTGCGGCCCGCGCCGGAACGTGACCAGCTCGTCGGCGAGATCCCCGAGCCGGAGCTGATGCCCGCCGACATCACCGACAAGTTCGGCGACGACGTCTGGCGCGCGGCCGACGAGCTGCTCGACCTGCCCGAGGTGCCGCGCCGGCTCTCCGGCCTGCTCGAAGACGCCCGCCGCAGCCGCCAGCCCGGCCTCGCCGCCCTGGTCGCGCTGCGCGCGGTCCACGCCTACAGTCCCGGGGTCGGCGCCGCCCGGCGCCAGGGCGACCGCCAGGTCCTGCTCGCCGTCGACGACGGCACGCTGCTCGACGACCCGGACTTCGGCGGCGCCGACCTGCTGCTGTCCACGGCCGCCGTCGAGCGCGCCGACGAAGAAGAGAACGAGGAGGTCGCCTGACATGGCGCTGTCCCACAGCAGTGTGGACGCCGAGGCCGCGGCCCGGCTGGTCGCCTTCGGCATGCGGCCGAAGCAGCTGCCGGCGCGTGACGTCGTGTACGGCGACCTCGTGCGCCGCTACGGCGAGGACAACGCGTTCAAGGCGCTCACGCACGCCGTCGCCGCCGGGCTCGGGCTGATGGTGCTGGAGGTCAACCAGCAGGCCGGCGCGGTCCTGGCGGCCACCGACGAGTCCGTCTTCGAGATCAAGATGGACTCCTACGCCCGCCAGGCCAAGATCCGCGAGCGCCGCGAGACGGAGAAGGTGCTGCACGGCCTGATCCACCTCGCCACCGCCGCGCTGGGTTACCCGCGTCCCGACGACCTCGCCAACGACACCTACATCGGCCGCGTCAGCGTCGAACAGGTCGACGCGATGGTCCGCGAAGCCGCCCGGATGCTCGACGAACGCGCCGCCCAGGCCGAGGGCAACAACGACCCCCTGGCCGACGCGCCCGAGCTCGAACAGGCCTGGCGCGCCTACACCCGCCGTCCCGCGGCGGCGGCCACCAAGGACGGCCGCCTCGCCGCCGACACCACCCGCGGCATGGTCTCGCGCGCCCTGCGTTTCCTCGCCGACCAGGGTTTCCTGGTCCCGGTGAGCGACGAGCAGGGCGGCACCTACCGGACCACGCCGCGCTACCAGATCCAGGTGCGCGAACTCGCCGCCGACGCCGCCTTCGACGACCTGCTCGCCCTGGACGTCGTGGCCGTCGCGAACGCCGGGGGCACGCTGCGCGCGGCGTCCTCCGACACGCTCTAGAGGGGAATCGATGTACGAGCTTTCGCGGGTCCGCCTGCACTCGGTGGGCCCGGCGGGTGCCCGCTACCAGGACGTCGTGCTCGACTTCAGCGGCGTCGGCGCCAAGATCACCGCGCCCCAGCAGGACGCGCTGTTCAGCGCCGGCATCCACGCGACCGGCCCGGCCGAGCTGCGCCGCCCCTCACCGGCGAGCGTGCTGTTCCTCGAGAACGGCGGCGGCAAGTCCGTCCTGATCAAGCTGATCTTCTCGGTCATGCTGCCCGGCCGCCGCCAGGTCGTCGGCACCACGAGCACCAAGGTCCTCGAGAAGTTCGTCGCCGCCAAGGACGTCTCGCACGTCGTGCTGGAGTGGCTGCACGTCGAGAGCGGGCACCGGATCATCACCGGCAAGGTCTCCGAATGGCGCGGGCACGTCGTCTCCTCGGACTCGGAGAACCTCGCCGACTCCTGGTACTGCTTCCGCCCGACCGCCGCGCTCGGGCTCGATTCCCTGCCGATGACCCAGGACAGCCGGCTGCTCACCATGTCCGGCTTCCACGACAAGCTCGCCGCCGCGCAGTTGGCCGAGCCCGAGCTGGAGCTGTCCTGGACCCGCCGCCACCACGAGTGGACCGGCCGGCTCGACAGCCTCGGCCTCGACACCGAGCTGTTCCGCTACCAGCGCGCGATGAACGCCGGAGAAGGTGAAGCGGCGGACGCGTTCGCGTTCGGCACCGACGACGCGTTCGTCGACTTCCTGTTGAAAGCGGTGATCTCCGAGGACGAGCCGAAGGACCTCGCCGAGGTCGTCTCGACCTACTCGCACAACCTGGCCCAGCGCGGGGATCTGCTGTCCGAGCGCGACTTCGTGGCGGGCGCGCTGGACCTGCTGGGTCCGCTGGCCGACGAAGAAGGCGTCGCCGCCGAGTCGCGGAAGATCGCCGAGTCGGCCAAGGCCGCGATGGCCGAGCTGGCCGGGCGCGTCGTCGCGCGCGACGAGCTGGAGAACGCGCGGCTGTCCGGGCTGGAGGAGCACGTCACCGAGGTCAAGTCCGCGGAGAAGCTCGCCGAGGGCGACCACCGGCGGCTCGCCGCGGGGGTCACGGAGCTGCGTCGGCTCGTCGCCGTGCTGCGCCTCGACGAGGCTCAGGAGGCCCGCAAGCGCGTCGACGCCGAACTCGCGGACGCCAAGACCGCGGCCGAAGCCTGGCGCGAGACCGCGACCGTGCTCAACCAGCTCAACGCGGCGCGCAAGGCGAAGGACCTGCGTGAGCTCGTCGGCAGCCGTGAGGAGAAAGCGCGTCCCGCGCTGCAGGCGCGCAACGACGCGGCGGGTGCGCTGGCCCGCGGGCTCCAGTCGCTGGCGCAGGACGCCCAGCGACAGGCCGACAAGGCCGAGGCGCACGCGGGCGCGTTGCGCGCCGAGGCGGAGAAGGCCCAGACCGAACGCGACGAGGCCGCCAACCTCGCGGCCGGGCGCCGGGCCGAAGCCCGCGGGCTGACCACGCGGATCACCGAGCTGCGCGAAGAGGTCCAGAACGCCGTCCGCGCGGGGCTGCTGCCGTCGGGGGCCGACGTCGCGGAGGCGTCCCGGGCTTCGCGGGCCGCGGCCGAGTCCGCCACCGCCGAGCTGACCCGGCGCGAGCAGGAGCTCGACCGCGTCGCGACGGATCTGCAAGCGGCGCAACGGGCCGTGAACGAGGCGCACCAGCTGGCCGGCACCACCCAGGACCGCTTCGAGCGCGCCACCGAGGACCTCGACCGGGCGCACCGCCGCACGGACGCGCTCGCCGCCGAGGGCCGCCTGGTCGAGCTGCTCGGCGCCGACGACGTCGCGTTGGAGAGCGACCTGCCGGTGCTCCTGGAACGGCTGCGTGAAGCGAGCGCGTCCGTCGAGAAGGAGCAGACCGCGCTGCGGATGGAGGAGTCCGCCGACGAGCGGGCCCTCACGGCGCTCGGCTCCGGTGGCCTGCTGCCGCCGCCGCAAGACGTCCAGGCCGCCCTGGACGCTTTGGAAGAGGCCGGGATCACCGCGTGGTCCGGCTGGCGCTATCTGTCCAAACTGGACTCAACGCGCCGGGACGAAGTCCTGGAAAGCCTGCCGCAGCTGGTTTCCGGCGTGCTGCTCAACGACACCGCCCACGCCGATCGCGCCCGCGAAGTCCTGACGAAGCGGCGGCTGCTGCCGAGCGCGATCATCGCCGTCGGGACGACCGAAGCGCTGCTGGCCGAGGCGCCCGCCGCGCCCGGCGTCGAGTTCCTCGTGCCGCCGAACCCCGCGATGTACGACGAAGAGGCCGCCGACGCCGAGCGCGAAGCCGTGGCACGGCGGAACACCGAGCGGCAGCGACGGCTGGAAGCCTTGTCCGCCAAGCTGTCCGCGGACGGCGCCTTGACCTGGAAGCTCACCACCTGGCGCGAGGACTACCCGCCCGGCGCCGTCGCGACCCTGGCCGAGCAGGCCCAGGCGGCCCGGACCGCGCGCGAGACCGCGCGCACGGCGCTGCAGCAGGCCGACGCGGAGTTCGCGCGGTTGAGCGAAAAAGCCGTGGCGCTGCGGGAGCGCGTCCCGGAGCTGCGGGCGGCCGCGACCGAGGCCGAAGAGAAGGCGCGCCGGCTCGGGGAGCTGGGCGCCCGCAGCGCGCGGATCACCGAATGGACCGAAGAGGTCGAGCGCGCCACCGAGGTCGCCGAACGCGCCGACCTGCAAGCCGCCGACGCCGCGGGCAAGGCCGCACGGCTGCGCGAGCAGGCGGGGGAGGAGCAGCGCACCGCCGACGGGCACCGCCGGACCGCGACGACCGCGCGCGCCGAGCTGGCCGAGGTCCCGGGCGCGGCCGAAGCGGCGGACGGCCCGGTGCCGGCCGAGCCCGTCGACGCGCTGCGGCGGACGTACTTGTCGGCGTCCGAGTCGTACGCGAAGGTCGAGGTCGGCAGCGACCTGCGGGCCGAGCTGGAGCAGGCCGAGTCCGCCGAAGCCGCCGCGGGATCGGCCGTGGAATCCCTCGACGAAGCCGTCCGCGTCCGCGCCGCCGAGCTGCTCGAGACGCCGGATGGCTCCGACGCTTCGGCCCGCGCGGCCGCGTTGGCGCGTGCCCGCCGGGTCGTCGACGGCCTGGAGGACGAGCGCACCGAAGCCATCGGGCTCGTCTCGACGCGGCGGGCCGAGCTGGACGCGCTGCCGCTGCAGAACGGCGTCAACGGTGAGAAGCCGCGGGACATCGAGCACGGCCTGGAGCTGATCGACGCCGCCGGCCTGGAGGCGTCCGCAGCCGCGCGGAAGTGGGAAGAGCTGCAGGAACGCCGGGCGGCAGCCGAGGCGACGCTGGAGTCGGCGCGCAGTTCGGCGTCCGGGTTCTCGCTGCTCGCCGAGTCGATGGCCCACCTGGTGACCGACACGGATGCCGCCGCCTACGACGGCGACGTCGAGACCGCGCGAGCCCAGCACGGCCGCCTGAACGCCACGTTCGGCGAGGCCCAGGAAGCCGCCGACACGGGCGACCGCCGGGTGCGCGCGGCCGCCGACCAGCTCGCGCAGTACGCGACGGAGAAGCGGTTCGAGAAGCTGAGCACGCCGGTGCGCCAGCAGGTCATCTCGGTCAAACGCGACCAGCTCCCGGCGCACGCCGCCGAGTGGGCGGAGGCGCTGCGGCCGCGGCTGCGGTCACTGACCGACGACCTCGCGCAGATCGACCGGCACCGCGGCGGCATCATCACGCGGCTGCAGGGCATGGTCGACGGCGCGCTCCGGACGTTGCGCTCCGCCCAGCGCGTCTCCCGGCTGCCCGACGGTCTCGGCGACTGGTCCGGCCAGGAGTTCCTCCGCATCCGCTTCACGGAGCTGGAGGACAACGCGCTCATCGAGAAGCTCGGCGAGGTCGTCGACGAGGCCGCGGTGGGCAAGACCGCCGACGGCCGCGACGTCAAGCGTGACGGCCTTTCCCTGGTGCTGCGCGGGGTCCGGGCCGCGGCGCCCAAGGGCTTCCGCGTCGACATGCTCAAGCCGGACTCGGTGCTGCGGACCGAACGCCAGCGCGTCTCGGAGATCCGGGACGTGTTCTCCGGCGGCCAGCAGCTGACCGCGGCGATCATCCTGTACTGCACCCTGGCCGCGCTGCGCGCCAACAACCGCGGCAAGGTCCGCAACCGGCACTCCGGCGTGCTGTTCCTGGACAACCCGATCGGCCGCGCGTCCGCCGGGTACCTCCTGGAGCTGCAGCGGGCGGTGGCCGAGGCGCTGGGCGTCCAGCTCATCTACACGACGGGCCTGTTCGACGCGGGCGCGCTGTCGGAGTTCCCGCTGATCGTGCGGCTGCGCAACGACGCCGACCTGCGAGCCGGGCGCAAGTACCTGTCGGTGGACTCGACGGTCCGCAACTCCCTGGACGACCTGGGCGACCCGGACGGTGTCGCGCGGCTGTCGGCGACGCGGATGTTCAGCCGGCCGGCCGAGTCCGCGGATTCCGCCGAGGACGAACAAACGGCCTGACGGGAACATCTCCCGCGGTTCCGTGGTTGCCCGGCGCATGACGAACCTGGGGGCGCTGGGCGCCACATTGGGCACGACCGGGCCGGAGACCGTCGCGGCCGCCGCCGAACTGGACGAGCTGGGCTACGCCACGCTGTGGCTGGCCGGCGGGCAGGGCAACAACCTGCCGCTGATCACCGACGTGATCCACGGGACCGCGAAGATCCCGGTGGCCAGCGGCATCCTGCCGGTCGACCGGGTACCTCCCGCGGAGGTGGCCCGGGCGTACGCGGACCTGCCGGCCGGCCGGTTCGTCGTCGGCCTGGGCGGCGCCCACGGCCCGCGGCCGCTGGCCACGCTGAACGACTACCTCGACGAGCTCGACGACACCGTCCCCGCGTCCGAGCGCATCCTTTCGGCGCTGGGCCCGAAGATGCTGGAGCTGTCGCGGGACCGCGCGTCGGGCGCGTACCCGTTCCTGGTGACGACGGACTACGTCGCGTCGGCCCGGGAGATCCTCGGCGCGGGCAAGCAGCTGATCGTGCTGCTGAGCGTCGTCCCGGAGCGCGACGCCGCCACCGCGCGCGAGCAGGCCCGGTCCGGTTCGCTGCGGTTCCTGGCCGGGATGCCCGGCTACGCGAACAACTTCCGTCGCATGGGCTTCACCGACGCCGACATCACGGACCTCTCCGACCGGCTCGTCGACGGGCTCACGGTGCGCGGCGACCTCGACACGGTCGTGGCCCGGCTGCGCGAGTACCGGGCCGCGGGGGCCGACCAGGTCGTCGTCCCGGCCGGTGACCTGCCCCGCGAGTGGTGGCCGGCGCTGGCGGAGGCTCTGCGGTGACCGCCCGGGCCCGCGGGCTCACGCACGCGCTCCCGGCGGAGGTGGCCCTGCAGGACGCCCTCGCCGCGGTCGCCGATCCGGTGCGCCGCAGCATCTTGCGTGAGCTCGCGGAGGTCCCGGAGTGGACGAAGGCGTGCGGCACGTTCGACCTGCCGGTGGCGAAGGCGACGCTCAGCCACCACTTCTCGGTGCTGCGCGCGGCAGGTCTGATCGAGCAGCGCGACGCGGGCCCGCGCCGGCTGAACCGCTTGCGGCGCCCGGAGTTCGACGCGGCCTTCCCGGGGCTGCTGGACCTGGTGCTCAGTCACCCCGGCCGGTGAAGGCGAGGGTGGTGCCGAGGCCGATCATGACGAGGCCGCCGGTGCCGCCGACCATTTCGAGGCGTTTCGGTGAGCGGGCGAACCACGCGCGGGCGGTGCCCGCCACCAGCGCCCAGGCGGTGTCGGTGGCGAGCGCGATCGCCGGCAGGCACAGGCCGAGCAGCAGCATCTGGACCGCGACGGAGCCGGCGGCCGGCTCGACGAACTGGGGCAGCAGCGCCGCGAGGAACACGATCGACTTCGGGTTCGCGAAGCCGACGACGAACCCGTCGCGCAGCACGGTCAGGACGCGGCCGGGCGTGGCGCGCACCTTCGCGGCCATCGCGTCGGTGAGCTTCCGCCGGTGCCGCAGAGCCTGGATGCCCAGGTACACCAGGTAGAGCGCGCCGGCGATCTTGATCGCGGTGAACGCCGCGGCCGACGTCGTCACGAGCACGCCGAGGCCGAACGCGACCGCGACGACCTGGGTGTAGACGCCGACGGAGTTGCCCACGACGGTGAGCAGCGCGTCGCGCCGCCCGACCGTGAGCGCGCGGCTGATGGTGAAGAGCACGCTCGGACCGGGGACGACGACCATGAGGAACGTCAGAGCGGCGAAGGCCGCGAAGTGCGCACCGGAGACCATGGCGCGAGCGTAAAGGTGTCCTGGCCGGACGACCAGGCGTTTTTGTCGGTGCCGGGTGGTATCAACAGCGGGTGCCTCCTCCGACGATCAGCACCGAGCAGCGCCGGGCCCGCCTCGCGGTCCGGCACCACCTGGCCGCGCCCGCGGCCACGGTTTCCGACGCCGTGGCCGGGGTGGTGGCCCTGCACGCCACCGACCCGGCGACCGTCCACCTTTCGGCGTGCGCCCGGCTCGCTTCACCCGCGATCGCCGCGGTGGAACGGGCGTTGTACGAAGACCGCACCCTGTTGCGGCTGCTGGGCATGCGCCGCACGGTGTTCGTCACCGGGCTGGACACCGCGGCGCTCGTGCAGGCGGGGTGTTCCGCGGACATCGAGGTCAAGCAGCGGAAGCTCCTGGAACAGCACCTCGGGCAGCAGGGGCACCCGGAGAACGTGCCGGAGCCGGGGAAGTGGCTGCTCGAGGTCGAGGCGTCGGTCGAGGCGGCGCTGCGGGCCCGCGGCTCGGCGACGGCGCAGCAGCTGAGCGAGGACGAGCCCCGGCTGCGGCAGCAGCTGCTGATGGCGGCGGGGAAGCCGTACGAGGCGATCGGCAACGTCACCAGCCGGGTGCTGTTCCTCCTGGCGGCCGGCGGCCGGATCGCGCGCGGCCGCCCGCGCGGGAGCTGGATCAGCACCCAGTACGTGTGGCATCCCCTGGACGAGTGGGTCCCCGGGCTGCCGGTGTGGGGCGCGGAGGAGGCGCGGGTGGAGCTGGCCCGGCGCTGGCTGCACGCGTACGGCCCGGCGCCGGTGACCGACCTGCGCTGGTGGACGGGCTGGACGGCGGGACAGACGAAGAAGGCATTGGCGGCGTTGTCACCAGTGGAGGTCGACCTCGGCGGCGTGCCCGGCATCGTCTTGGCGGACGACCTCGAGCCGGTGCCCGAGCCACCGCCGTGGGCGGCGTTCCTCCCGGCGCTGGACCCGACGCCGATGGGCTGGCAGGAGCGCGACTGGTACCTGGGTGCGCACCGGGCGGCGCTGTTCGACCGCAGCGGGAACATCGGCCCGACGATCTGGCTGGACGGCCGGGTGGTCGGCGGGTGGGCCCAGCGCCGGTCGGGCGAGATCGCGGTCCGCCTGCTGGAGGACGTGGGTGCCGACGGCCGCGCGATGGTCGAGGCGGAGACGGACCGGTGCGCGAAGTGGTTCGGCGAGGTCCGGGCGACCCCCCGGTTCCGGACACCGCTCGAACGCGAGCTGGCGGGGTAGGGAGGGGACTGGGGTGTGCGCCGAGCCGGAGCGTCGAAGAGCGGCTGCCGGGATCGGGTGCCCCCGCGGTGGTACCGGAGGGCCGTTGCCGAGGGCGGGTGTGCGCCGAGGAGGTTCGCCCCCGGCCGTGCCCATCCCGGTGGCCCTGGATCGGTCGAGTCATCGACCTCACGCCCGCCCCGGAGGCCGGCCTCGGCCTTCTCCCAAACCGCCTTTCCCGGTCCGGAAGCACCCCCGTGACTGAATCGTTCAACTCGTCCATCCGGCCCACCGCCGCCGACCCGCCCAAACCCCGCGTAGCCAGCCGGAACCGGTTTCACGCCCCGAACCGCCGGCCCGGACTGGTCCACCCCGTAAACCCCCTGCTGGACCACCCGGCTTCTTAATCGATTCTTGACCCGTTCGCCAAGTGGTGGAAGTCTCGTCAGGGCAGTCAGGGACGCGCATGCCCGCACGCTAGGGTTGCCGCGAGCCCGCAAGTCACGGCCGGCGTTCCCGGCCGATCCTCAGAGGAGTGGCAGCAGTGACCGTTCGCGTAGGTGTCAACGGCTTCGGCCGCATCGGCCGCAACTTCTTCCGCGCCGTGCAGGCCAGCGGCCACGACATCGAGGTCGTCGCCTTCAACGACCTCGGCGACGTCGCCACCATGGCCCACCTGCTGAAGTACGACTCGATCCTGGGTCGCTACCCGGGTGAGGTCAGCGTCAGCGACGAGGGCATCGTCGTGGACGGCAAGACCATCAAGGCCCTCGCCGAGCGCGACCCGGCCAACCTGCCCTGGGGCGACCTGGGCGTGGACGTCGTGGTCGAGTCCACCGGCTTCTTCACCAACGCCGACGCCGCCAAGGCGCACATCGCCGGTGGCGCCAAGAAGGTCATCATCTCCGCGCCCGCCAAGGGCGAGGACCTGACCGTCGTCCTCGGCGTCAACGACGACAAGTACGACGGCTCGCAGAACATCATCTCCAACGCCTCGTGCACCACCAACTGCCTCGGCCCGCTGGCGAAGGTCCTCAACGACTCGTTCGGCATCGAGCAGGGCCTGATGACCACGATCCACGCGTACACGCAGGACCAGAACCTGCAGGACGGCCCGCACAAGGACCTCCGCCGCGCCCGCGCCGCCGCGCTGAACGTGGTCCCCGCCTCGACCGGCGCCGCGAAGGCGATCGGCCTGGTGCTGCCGGAGCTGCTGGGCAAGCTGGACGGTTACGCGCTGCGCGTCCCGGTGCCGACAGGCTCGGCGACCGACCTCACGGTGACCCTGAAGAAGGCCGCCACCCTCGAGGAGATCAACGCCGCGTACAAGGCCGCTGCCGACGGCCCGCTGGCCGGCATCCTGCGCTACTCGGTCGACCCCATCGTGTCCTCGGACATCGTCACCGACCCGGCGTCCTGCATCTACGACTCGCCGCTGACCAAGGTCATCGGCAACCAGGTCAAGGTCGTCGGCTGGTACGACAACGAGTGGGGCTACTCCAACCGCCTCGCCGACCTGATCAAGCTCGTCGGTTCGAAGCTCTGAGCCGGATGACCGTCAAGAACCTCGACGACCTGCTGGGCGAGGGCGTTCAGGGTCGCTACGTGCTGGTGCGCAGTGACCTGAATGTCCCGCTCGACGGGTCCCGCATCACCGACGACGGCCGGGTCCGCGCCGCGCTGCCGACGATCAAGAAGCTCGCCGACGCGGGCGCGAAGGTCGTCGTCACCGCGCACCTCGGCCGCCCCAAGGGCGAGCCGGACCCGAAGTACACCCTCGCACCCGTCGCCGCGCGGCTCACCGAACTGCTCGGCGCCGAGGTCACCCTCGCCGGTGACCTGGTCGGCGAGTCCGCCAAGGCGCTGACCGGCGGCCTGGCCGACGGCGGCGTCGTCCTGCTGGAGAACGTGCGCTTCGACGCGCGCGAGACCAGCAAGGACGCCGTGGACCGCTCCGAGCTGGCCGCCGAGCTGGGCGCGCTCGTCCCGGGCGGCGCGTTCGTCTCCGACGGCTTCGGCGTCGTCCACCGCAAGCAGGCCTCGGTCTACGAGGTCGCGTCGGTGCTCCCGGCGTACGCCGGTGGCCTGGTGCTGGCCGAGCTGGACGTGCTGAAGAAGCTCACCGACGACGTGCAGCGGCCCTACGTGGTCGTGCTCGGCGGCGCGAAGGTGTCCGACAAGCTCGGCGTCATCGCGAACCTGCTGACCAAGGTCGACCGGCTGCTCGTCGGCGGCGGCATGGCGTACACCTTCCTCAAGGCCCAGGGCTACGAGGTCGGCAGGTCGCTGCTCCAGGCCGACCAGCTCGACCAGGTGAAGGGCTTCCTCGCCGAGGCCGAGAAGCGGGGTGTCGAACTGGTGCTGCCGGTCGACGTCCTCGCCGCGACCGGGTTCTCGGCCGACGCCGAGCACGAGGTCGTCGAGGCCACGGCCATCCCGGCAGACCGCGAAGGCCTGGACATCGGCCCGAAGACGCGTGAGCTGTTCGCCGGCAAGCTGGCCGACGCCAAGACCGTGTTCTGGAACGGCCCGATGGGCGTGTTCGAGTTCGAGGCGTTCTCCGGCGGCACCCGTGCCGTCGCCGAAGCCCTGGTCAAGAGCGACGCGTTCACCGTCGTCGGCGGCGGCGACTCCGCGGCCGCGGTGCGCCAGCTCGGGCTGCCCGAGGACGGCTTCTCGCACATCTCCACCGGAGGCGGGGCCTCGCTCGAGTACCTCGAAGGCAAGGAACTGCCGGGCGTGACCGCCCTGGAGGAGAAGAACTAGTGGCACGCAAGCCGTTCATCGCCGGCAACTGGAAGATGAACCAGAACCACCTCGAGGCGATCGCGCTGGTGCAGAAGATCGCCTTCGCGCTGCCGGAGAAGTACTACGCGAAGGTCGACGTGGCGGTGCTGCCGCCGTTCACCGACATCCGCAGCGTGCAGACCCTGGTCGACGGCGACAAGCTGTCGCTCACCTACGGCGCCCAGGACATCGCGCCGCAGGACTCCGGCGCGTACACCGGCGACATCTCGGGCCTGATGCTGGCGAAGCTGGGCTGCAAGTTCGTCGCCGTCGGGCACTCGGAGCGGCGTGAGTACCACGCCGAGACCGACGAGCTGGTCAACAAGAAGGTCAAGGCCGCGCTCAAGCACGGCATCACGCCGATCCTCTGCGTCGGGGAGAAGCTCGAGGTCCGCGAGGCCGGCGAGCACATCCACCACACCACGACGCAGCTGGTCGAGGGCCTCAAGGGGCTCAAGGCCGAGCAGGTCGTCGGCGTGGTCGTCGCGTACGAGCCCGTCTGGGCGATCGGCACCGGCAAGGTCGCCACCCCCGCGGACGCCGAAGAGGTCTGCAAGGCCATCCGCGCCACCCTCCAGGAGAAGTACGGCGACGAGGTCGCTTCGTCCGTCCGGGTGCTTTACGGCGGCTCGGCGAAGGCGAACAACATCAGTGACCTGGTGGCCTGCGAGAACGTCGACGGTGCCCTGGTCGGCGGAGCGAGCCTCGACGGCGACGAGTTCACGAAACTCTGCGCACTCGCCGCAGGCGGGCCGCTGCCCTGATCGAGGCCACGACCGGGTAGCCTGTGTATCCGGTCCGTCACACAGCAGTGGACGAGTCCAGGGGTACGGTGGTGGTCGGAAACGACCATGCCGTACCCCTGCATTCTCCTAGAGCCCAAGGGATGACATGAAGCTGTTCCTGCAAATCCTGTTGATCGTCACCAGCGTCTTCCTGGTGGTCGCGGTGCTGCTGCACCGGGGCCGGGGCGGTGGCCTGTCGTCGCTGTTCGGCGGCGGGATGCAGTCGAGCCTGGCCGGGTCGAGCGTGGCCGAGAAGAACCTCGACCGGATCACCCTGCTTCTGGGCGCGGTCTGGCTGATCAGCATCGTGGGCCTGGGTCTGCTGCTCAAGGTGTGAGGCGTCCGGCGCCCCACCGTCGATCGCGACCGGGTCACGACGGCAGGGCGCAGCGATTCGGCGTGCCTATTGGGGGGCGCGCCGCCGATTCCTAGGTGTGAGGATTCATGGTTGGCGGTAACGCGATTCGAGGCACCCGGGTGGGTGCCGGTCCTACGGGCGAATCCGAACGAGGTGAATCGGCGCCACGGCGCCGGGTCGGCTACTGGTGCGCCAACGGGCACGAAGCCCGGCCGTCGTTCTCACTCGACGCGGAGATCCCCGACGAGTGGGACTGCCCCCGCTGCGGGCTCCCGGGCGGGCAGGACGAGAAGAACCCGCCGGCCGCCCCACGGACCGAGCCGTACAAGACTCACCTGGCGTACGTGAAGGAGCGGCGCAGCGACGCCGACGGCGAGGCCATCCTGGCCGAAGCCCTCGAGCGCCTGCGCCAGCGCCGGGAGATCATCTAAGCGTTGCCGGCCGAAAGCCACCCCGGGAGACCTCGGGGTGGCTTTTCGCGCTCCAGGCCGGTCGACCGGAGTGATCGAGGCACCAACAGGCGTGATCCGAGGGTCGACACGCAGCCCCCGGTACCGTGTCGACCCTCCAATCACCCGTGTCGACCTCCCCATCACCCGTGTCGACCCTCCAGGCACGCGAGCCGACCGTCTGAGGGCGCGAGCCGACTCTTCGGGTACGTGAGCCGACCGTCTGAGGGCGCGAGCCGACTCTTCGGGTACGTGAGCCGACCGTCTGGATGCGCGAGCCGACTCTTCGGGTACGTGAGCCGACCGTCTGGATGCGCGAGCCGATTTGAGTACGCGGACCGACGCGCGCTGACCTTTCCAGCGGGCGATCGCGCCTTCCGGGCGCTGAGCAGCCCCCGATTTCCACGCTACCGGCGGGCACCGACAGGTTCCGCGCCGGAAAGCCGCGAGCGGCGGATTCCGGCCATTACAGCCCGGAATCCGCCGCTCGCGGCTCCTGCGAATCCGAAATCGTCAGCCCCCGCCGGTAAAATGGATACCGGGGGCCGGACGGCCGCCCTCAGCGATCCAGCGGGTACCGGGCCCGCACCCGGAAGCCGCCGTCCTCCATGCCCGACGTCTCGAAGCTCCCGCCCAGCAGGCGCGCCCGCTCGGCCAGCCCCGTCAGCCCGTGCCCGCCCGACGGCAGCATCTCCGACGGCCGGTTCGCGCGCTCGTTGCGGACCTCGATCTTGAGCGCCCCGTGCTCACCCTGGATGCGGATCGTCGCCGTCGCGCCCGGGGCGTGCTTGTGGACGTTCGTCAGGCACTCCTGCACCGTCCGGTAGGCCGCCGCCGACACCTGGTTCGGCAGGGCCTCCGGCAGGTGCTCCACGGACAGGTGCACCGGGACCTCCGACGTCCGGATCAGCCGGTCGAGGTCGTTGATGCCGGGCCGCGGGCCGTCGTCGTCCGCGCCCGCGCGCAGCACGCTCAGCAGGGTGCGCAGCTCCTCCAGCGTCCGCTTGCTCAGCGTCCGGATGACCTGCGCGGTCTCCTGCGCGTGGTTGTCGGTGGTCTGGGCCTGCAGCGCGCCGGCCTGCATCGCGATCAGCGTGATCTGGTGCGAGACGACGTCGTGCATCTCGCGCGCCAGCCGGGCGCGCTCCTCGGCGCGGACGGCATCGGCGTGGAAGCGGCGCTCGCGGTCGCGGCTCGTGGCCAGCTCGGCGAGCTTGTTCGAAACCTCGGACCGCGCCCCGATGAGCAGGCCGATCGCGATCGGCATGCCGGCGACGAGGACGCCGTAGATGCCGTCGAGGATGTGTTCGCGCCAGCTGAGCTCGGCGAAGTCCTCCAGGGGCCACTGCACGAACCGGCAGCACCACACGAGCGCCGCACCGACCCAGACCTGCCAGTGCAGCTGGCGGCGGGTGGCGAGCATGCCGAGCGTGATCATCGACGCGAGCTGCGCCCAGCCGGCCAGGAAGCCGGGGACCGCGATGAGCACGGCGAGGAACGGGAACTTCCGGCGGAACACCACCGCGAGGCAGGCGGCGCCGGAGAGCCAGATCGAATAGGGCTGGGCCTTCTCGGGGATCACCAGCCAGACGTCGAGGACGGCCAGGATGACCGCGGCCGCCTCGATGGCGAACGTGACCACAGCGGGCCGGGGCACCGAGCCGAACAGGCTCAGCCCGCGCTTGCGCACCCGCTCGGCGGCCGATGGCCCCGAGCCGGCGATCGAGATGCCTGGAATCGAGAGTCCCTCTGTACTCATCGCTGGCGACCCCATTCGTCTTGTGGACTTGATGGTGAGAGGTGCTCAGGGCCCGATCGGGACGCGCAGCAACGGACAAATGTGCGGATGCTAACGAGGTCGCATACGAAGACGGTAAGTTTCACCCGTTGTCGGAGTTCCGGCGTCCGAATTCCGTAGTCGACTGCTCCGTCCGGGGGATAGCCACGGAGGGGTGCTACCGAGCGCAGCAGAGCTGCTTCCCGCTGTGCACCGGAACGACCACATCGTGGGAATCATGTTACCCACGTGTGGCCGCCCGGCGATAGGTCGTCAGGCCGCCATGGACCTGAGGTCGTCGCTGAGCAGGTCGTGCAGGCCGGTGGCGCAGGCCTTCGCCGTCTCGCTCGACCGCGGCAGCATCCCGGTCTCGTACGTCCGGACGGCTTCGTCGACGCTGGGCGCGGTGGCGAGGGCGGTGGCGAGCTCGGTGCCGTCCAGCAGGGCCAGGTTCGCGCCGACGCCCAGTGGCGGCATCAGGTGCGCCGCGTCGCCGAGCAGTGTGAGCCCGGGCGTGTGGGTCCAGGCGTGCGGCACCGGGAGGACGTGCAGCGGCCGGTGCGTGAACCCGCCGTCGAGGTCGCGCAGGAACCCGAGCAGGCTCGGGTGCCAGCCGGCGAAGCGCTCCAGCAGGTTCGCGCGCACCTTCGCGGTGTCGGCGAAGTCGAGGCCGGCGGCCCAGTCTTCGGGTGCGTAGAAGACGGCGTAGCAGCGGATGTGACTGTTGCTGTTGCGCTGCGCGAAGAGCGCCTTCCCGTCGATCTTCGTCATCATCGTCCCTTGGCCGGTCAGCGCGGCCAGGTCCGGGTGGCGGCGGTCGGCGTCGTCGAGGCCGAGCTCGACGAACGTGACCCCGCTGTACTCGGGCCGGACGCCGGTGAGGGCCTGGCGGACGCGCGACCACGCGCCGTCCGCGCCGACGACCAGGTCGAAGTCCGCGGTGGTGCCGTCGGGGAAGGTCAGGGCGTCGGGGGCGACCTCCGCGACCGGCCGTCCCCACCGGACGGTGCCGGGGGAGAGCGAGTCGAGGAGCAGGCCGCGGAGCTGGCCGCGGTCGATCTCGGGACGGAAGTCGTCGTCTTCGGCGGGGACCTCGTCCATGACGACCTCGCCGCTGAGCGGGTCGAGTGCGCGCATCTGCTGGCCTTCGGGGCGGGCGAGGGCGCGGAACCCGTCGTGCAGGCCGGCGGTGTGGAGGGCGACCTGGCCGGTGTCGCCGTGCAGGTCGAGGGTGCCGCCCTGGCCTCGGGCGTCGGCCGAGGGTTCCTGTTCGAAGACGGTGACGTCGAGGCCGTGGAGCTGCAGGACGCGGGCACAGGCGAGGCCGCCCAAGCCGGCGCCGACGATCGCGATGGAGTTCATGACTTCCCCCTGGAAGTTCGGTGCCACCGGCTGGTCCGGTGGCCTGAGCCCAGAAAAGCACAACGACTCAAAAAGTGCAACGACTCAACTTTTGAAGTGAGTTCACCATCACGTAGGCTGGGGGCATGACCGAAGTGATCGGGCGCCGCGAGCGCAAGAAGGCGCAGACCCGGCAGGCGCTGGCCGACGCCGCGCTGGAGCTGTTCCTCGAACGCGGCTACGACGAGGTCGGGGTGAAGGACGTCGCCGATGCCGCCGACGTCTCGGTGACGACGCTGTTCAAGTACTTCCCCGGTAAGGAAGCGCTGCTGTTCGACCAGGACGACGACATCGAGGCGGCGCTGGACCTCGCGGTGCGCGGCCGGCCGCCGGGGCACACGATCGTGGACGCGCTGCGGGAGCACATGCTGCGCGACAGCGCCGACGGCGGCCCGAGCGAGGAGTTCATCCGGCTGATCGAGAGCACGCCGGCCCTGCGCGACTACGGCCGCCGCATGTGGATGCGGCACGAGACGGCGCTCGCCCGCGCGATCGCCGAGGAGACGGGCGCCCCGGAGGGCGACGTGTCGTGCGCGGCGCTGGCGCGGTTCGCGCTGGCGTCGCGGGAGCTGATCGTGGGCCACGAGAACCCCCGCCGCGCGGCGGAGGAGATCTTCGGCAACCTGGGCCGCGGCTGGCGGGTGAAGTAAGGCCGGTTCGACCCGGCCGCGAGGGCGGAAGTCGCCTGAGCAGCCGGATCACCGATGGGTGGCCGCACACGGTCGCGAGGCCTCGGTTCGACCCGGCCGCGGGGTCGGCAGCTGCCAGCTCCCGGCCCCGTTCACTGATGGGCGGCCAGCACGGCCGCAAGGCCCGCTCGCAGATCCTCGACGAAGTACCCCGGAACCTCCAGCGACGGGAAATGTCCCCCGGCTTCGGGCGAGTTCCAGCGGACGATCCGCCGGTACCGCTCCTGCGCCCAGGGGCGCGGATACTTCTCGATGTCGCGGGGGTACATGGTGATCGCCGACGGGACGTCGACCCGGAGGTCGGGGTCCAGCGAGTTGTGGCTTTCGTAGTAGATGCGGGCCGCCGACGCACCGCTGCGCGTCAGCCAGTACAAGGTGACGTCGTCCAGGATGCGGTCCCGGGAGATCGTCTCGAACGGGCTGTCCTCGGTGTCCGACCACTCGGCGAACTTGTCCAGGATCCAGGCCAGCAGCCCGACCGGTGAGTCGACGAGCGAGTAGCCGATGGTCTGCGGCCGGGTCGCCTGCTGCTTCGCGTACGCCGCGCGGTGGCGCCAGAAATGGTGCGTTTCCTCGGTCCACCTGCGCTCGGTCGCCGTCAGGCCGTCCGTCGTCGACCCGGGCAGGCCCTCCGCGAACGTCGTGTGGATGCCGAGGACGTGCTCCGGGAACCGGCCGCCGAGAACCGTCGTGATGTTGCCGCCCCAGTCGCCGCCGTGGGCGGCGAACCTGTCGTAGCCGAGCCGGCCCATCAGTTCCACCCATGCGGCCGCGATCTTTTCCGTTCCCCAGCCGGTGGTGGCCGGCTTGTCGCTGTAACCGAAGCCCGGCAGCGAGGGAACCACGACGTGGAACGCCGGCGCGTCGGCGTCGTCCGGATCGGCCAGCTCGTCCACCACGTCGACGAACTCGGCGACGCTGCCCGGCCAGCCGTGCGTCAGGACCAGGGGAGTGGCGTCCGCACGCGCGGATCGGCGGTGCAGGAAGTGGATTCCCAGACCGTCGATGGTCGTGCGGAACTGGCCGATGCCCTCGAGGCGCGCTTCGAACGCCCGCCAGTCGTATTCCGTGCGCCAGTAGTCCACGACGTCGACGAGGTCGGCGAGCGGAACGCCCTGGTCCCATCGGCGCGCGCCGCCACGGACCGTCTCGGCCTCCGGCAGCCGCGCGGCGGCCAGTCGCGCACGCAGATCGTCGAGGTCGGCGTCGGTCGCGTGGGCTTCGAATGCTTGTACGTCGCTGGTCATGAGTCCTCCTGTCAAAGTGGAACCGGCTAAGACAGTTCTAACAGGAGTCCATGCCTATGCGCAACCTGCTAAGGTGGTTCCATGCGTGTCGAGTTCCCTGAATTCCGCCTCGGTAGCGTGCTGGCGACCAGCTTCACGGGCACGCTGTCGGAGCGTCACGGCGAGCCCGTGGAGCGCATTCCGACGCCGCGCCGGCTCGTCGACTGGCTGGTGGTGAGCGGCCTCGCCGTGGATTCCTGCACCACCGCCCAGCTCGACCTCGCCCGGGAGCTGAGGGAGTCGATCCACGCCGCCGCGACCGCGGCCGCGGTCCAGGACGCACTCCCCGCGTCCGCGGTCCGGGTCATCAACGACCGCAGCGCGCAGGGCCGGGCCGCGGCCGTCCTGACGCCCGAGGGCGAGCGGCGATGGCAGCTCAGCTCGGGTTCCTCGGTGGAAGATGCCCTCGGCGTGATCGCCGCCGACGCGATCAGCGTCATCGCGGGCGAACGCGACGGAAAATTGGCGTTGTGCGCATCGCCGACCTGCCAAGCCGCCTTCTTCGACACCAGCCAGAGCCGCACCCGCAGATGGTGTGACATGAACACGTGCGGGAACCGTCAGAAGAAGGCGCGCTTCAACGCCAACCGGCGCAGAGACCCCGGCTCAGGGGAATGAGAAGGCCCCCTCGGCAATCGCCGAGAGGGCCTTCATCAAAAAGCATTCACGCCGTGGGCGGCTGGTACACCTTTGTCAGCTTCCCGGCCGCGGCGCGGTCCAGGAGCCACAGCGTCCGGCGGTGCCCGCGGGCCCCCGCCACCGGCAACTGGACTTCGCCGGCCCCGGCCAACGCCAGTGCCACCGCGTCCGCCTTCGCCGAACCAGCCGTCATCAGCCACACGTCACGGGCCCGGCGGATCGCCGGCAGCGTCAGCGAAACCCGGGTCGGCGGGGGCTTCGGGCAGTTGCGCACCGCCACCACCGACCGTTCGGTCTCGTAGACCGCCGGGGACTCCGGGAACACCGATGCCGTGTGCCCTTCGCCGCCCAGGCCCAGCAGCATGATGTCGAACGACGGCACGTCGCCGTGGTCCTCCGGGCCCGCGTTCGAGGCGAGCACCGAGGCGTAGGCCTCGGCTGCCGCATCCACGTCGTCGCCGAACTCGCCGTCCGACGGCGCCATCACGTGGATCCGCTTCGGGTCGAGCGGGACGTGGTCGAGGAGGGCCTCGCGGGCCTGCTTCTCGTTCCGCTCGTCCGAGTCCGCCGGCACGAACCGCTCGTCGCCCCAGTAGATGTCCAGGCGCGACCAGTCGATCGCGTCCCGGGCCGACGACGCCCGCAGCTCGGACAGCACCGCGATGCCGGTGCCGCCGCCGGTGAGCACCAGCGACGCCGAGCCCTTGGCCGCCTGGACGTCCACCAGCCGCGTGACCAGCCGGGCGGCCGCCGCGGCCGCCAGCAGGTCCTGGTTCGCGTAGACGACGACCTCGGTCTTGCTCATGAAGCGCTCTTCTTGCCGTTGCCCGCCTTGGCCGGAGCGGGTGTCTTGGCCGCCGCCGCGGCGGCGGGAGACGTGACGTCGGCCTTGGCCGGCGCCCCGCTCTTGCCGTTCGTCCCGGACGTGATCTTGCCCAGGCCGTGCAGCGCCGCCTCGTAGACCTCGTCCGGGTCGAGCCGCCGCAGCTCCTCGACCAGGCAGTCCTGCGTGCTGCGCCGCTGCAGGGCGATCCGCCGGGTCGGCTGGCCCGGCTGGGTCAGCGTGCCGACGCGCCCGTCGGGACGGTGCAGCTCCACCGCGCCCGAACGCCGCTCCAGGTTGACCGAGATGATGCCGGCCGCCCCCGAGCTCTTGACCCGCTTGACCGGCACCTTCAGGTACTCGGCCAGCCACGCGGCCAGCAGCTCGGTCGACGGCGAGTCGGCCTCACCGGTCACCGTCGCGGCGGTGATCTTCTCGTACGGCGGCAGGTCCAGCGCCGAGACGAGCTGGGCCCGCCAGTGCGTCAGCCGCGTCCAGGCCAGGTCGGTGTCGCCGGCCGTGTAGGCCTTCGCCCGCGTGGTCAGCGCCTTGACCGGGCTCTTCTCCGCGGCCGAGTCGGTGATCCGGCGCTGGGCCAGCTCACCGAGCGGGTCCTTGTCCGGGTCCTTCGGGCCGGCACCGGGCCACCAGCAGACGATCGGCGCGTCCGGCAGCAGCAGCGGGACGACCGCGCTCTGGCCCTGGGCGGCCAGCGGGCCGTAGAGCCGCAGCACGATGACCTCGCTCGCGCCGGCGTCGCCGCCGACCCGGATCTGGCCGTCGATGCGCGGGGACGCGGTGCGCGCGCCCTTGGCGACCACGATCACCCGCGACGGGTGCTCGCGGCTCGCGCCGTTGGCCGCTTCGATCGCCGCTTCGAGGTGGCTGTCGTCGTCGGCCACGATGACCAGCGTCAGCACCCGGCCGAGCGCGACTTGCCCGCCCTGTTCGCGGATCTCCACCAGCTTCTTGTTGAGCGCCGAAGTCGTGGTGGACGGCAGGTCGATGATCACGGGCGCCTCCATTTGCGGCCGGTGCGCTCCAGCATTTCGTCGGCGGACGGCGGGCCCCAGGTGCCCGGCGGGTACTGCTCCGGCGAACCCTCCTTGGCCCAGTGCTCGATGACCGGGTCGAGGATCTTCCAGGAGAGCTCGACCTCTTCGTTGACCGGGAACAGCGACGGCTCGCCGAGCAGGACGTCGAGGATCAGGCGCTCGTAGGCCTCGGGGGAGGACTCGGTGAACGCGTGCCCGTAGCCGAAGTCCATGGTGACGTCGCGGACCTCCATCGTGGTCCCCGGCACCTTCGAGCCGAACCGCAGCGTGATGCCCTCGTCCGGCTGCACCCGGATGACCAGGGCGTTCTGCCCCAGCTCCTCGGTCGACGTCGAGTCGAACGGCAGGTGCGGCGCCCGCTTGAACACCACGGCGATCTCGGTGACGCGGCGGCCGAGCCGCTTGCCGGTGCGCAGGTAGAACGGCACCCCGGCCCATCGGCGGCTCTGCACTTCCAGGGTCACGGCGGCGTAGGTCTCGGTCTTCGAGTCCTTCGCGAAGCCCTCTTCCTGCAGCAGGCCGGGCACCTTCGTGCCGCCCTGCCAGCCGCCCGCGTACTGGCCGCGCGCGGTGGTCTTGCTCAGCGGCCCGATCGCGCTGGTGCCCGAGAGCACCTTGATCTTCTCCGCGCGCAGGGCCCGCGGTTCGAACGAGAGCGGTTCCTCCATCGCGGTGAAGGCGAGCAGCTGCAGCAGGTGGTTCTGGATGACGTCGCGAGCGGCGCCGATGCCGTCGTAGTACCCCGCGCGGCCGCCGAGGCCGATGTCCTCGGCCATGGTGATCTGCACGTGGTCGACGTAGTTGGCGTTCCAGATCGGCTCGAACAGCTGGTTCGCGAAGCGCAGCGCCAGGATGTTCTGCACCGTCTCCTTGCCGAGGTAGTGGTCGATGCGGAACACCGACTCCTCGGGGAAGACGTCGTTGACGATCGCGTTCAGCTCTTCGGCGCTCTTGAGGTCGTGGCCGAACGGCTTCTCGATGACCACGCGGCGCCAGGTGTTCGCGTCCGCGTTGGCCAGCCCGGAGCGGGCCAGCTGCTTGGTCACCACCGGGAACGCGCCGGGCGGGATCGACAGGTAGAACGCCGTGTTGCCGCCGGTGCCGCGTTCCTTGTCGAGGTCCTGGACCGTCTGCGCGAGCCGGTCGAAGGCGTCGTCGTCGTCGAAGGTGCCCTGCACGAACCGGATGCCCTCGGCGAGCCGGTTCCAGACCGACTCCTTGAACGGCGTGCGCGCGTGCGCCTTGACCGAGTCGTGCACGAGCTCGCCGAAGTCCTGGTGCTCCCAGTCGCGGCGGGCGAACCCGACGAGCGAGAAGCCGGCGGGCAGGAGCCCGCGGTTGGCCAGGTCGTAGATGGCGGGCATCAGCTTCTTGCGGGCCAGGTCGCCGGTGACCCCGAAGATCACCAGGCTGGACGGCCCGGCGATGCGCGGAAGCCGCTTGTCCCGCTCGTCGCGCAGCGGGTTGCTCCAGGTCATGCGCCGACCTCCTGTACCGCGCGGACGACGGCCGCGAGCCCCGCGGCCCGGTCGGTCAGGTGCAGGCGCAGCACCGGGCGGCCGTGCTCGGCGAGCACCTGCCCGTCACCCAGGGCCTGGGCGTGCTGCAGCTGACCCAGCGTGTACGGCCGTTCCGGCACGTCGAGGTCCTGCTCGACGGCGCCGGTGAGCTGCAGGAACACGCCGTTCTGGTGCCCGCCCTTGTGGTACTGGCCGGTGGAGTGCAGGAACCGCGGGCCCCAGCCGAACGTCGTCTGCAGGCCGGTGCCCTTGGCGATCTCGCCGCGCAGCAGCTCGGTCGACGCGTCGTCGAGGCGGTCCAGGTAGGCCTGCACCGCGATGTAGCCGGCTTCCGGCGCGGAGCCGAAGAACGCGCGGAGCACGTCGGTCAGGCTGCCGTCCGTGGAAACCCCGTCGCTGCCGAAGATCTCGACCGGTCCGTCCACAGTGGACGCCGTCTCGCCGCCCTTGAGCTTCTCCGGGTCGTCCAGCAGCGCGCGGGCCGCCTTCTTCGCGGTCTCGACGTCGGGCTGGTCGAACGGGTTGATCCCGAGCAGCCGGCCGGCCAGCGCCGTGGCGAACTCCCAGAGCAGGAGCTGCGCGCCGAGCGAGCCGGTGACGGCGATCTTCGCCGCGCCCTTCGGGGCGCCGACGGCGACCGCGGTGGCGTCGGCCTTCGCGTCGGCGAAGCCGGGCGCCTCGGTGCCTTCGACGGCGACCGGCAGCAGGCCGGTGCCCTGCTTGCCGGTGGACTCCGCGATCAGCTGTTCCGCCCAGTCGGGGAAGCCCTTGATGCCGGAACCCGAGTCAGCCAGCACGACCTTCTCCGCGCCGGCCTCATGCGCGGCGGCCCACGCGGCGGCCAGCTTGACCGCCGGGTTGCCGGCCGAGTCCGTGCCGAGCTCTTCGGCCACCGAAGCGGCCTGGTCGAGCAGGCGGGCGACGTCCGCGCCGGCGAGGCCGGCCGGGACGAGCCCGAACGCGGTCAGCGCCGAGTAGCGGCCGCCGACGTGCGGGTCGGCGAGGAAGGTCTTGCGGTAACCCTCCTTTTCGGACAGTTCCTGGAACGGCGAGCCCGGGTCGGTGACGACCACGATCCGCCGCGCCGCGTCGATCCCCGCGTCGGTGAATGCCTTCGCGAAGATCCGCCGGTGGCTGTCGGTCTCGACGGTGCCGCCCGACTTCGACGACACCACGATCACGGTGCGCTCGAGGTCGCCGGCGAGCGCGTCGGCGACCTGGCCGGGGTCGGTGGTGTCGAGCACGGTCAGCGCGACGCCGTCGGTTCCGGTGATCACCTCCGGTGCCAGCGACGAGCCGCCCATGCCGGCGAGGACGACCCGGTCGACGCCCTCGGACCGCAGTTCGGTCCGCAGCGCCTCGATCTCGCCGATCAGCGGCCGGGACGACTTGTGCAGTGTCGTCCAGGACAGCCGGATCGACGCCTCGGATTCGGCGTCCGCTCCCCAGAGCGTGGCGTCCTTCGCGGCCAGCTTCGACGCGGCTTGGTCGGCGACCAGCCGGTCGGCCAGCGGCGCGGCGCGCTCCGCCAGTTCGGCGTCGACGATCTCGACGCCGGTCTTTTCCCCTGTCGTCATGTCGTGCTTCAGCCCTTCGCGTTCTTGAGCTGGCCGTCGACGGTCTCGAGCAGTTCGGTCCAGGACTTCTCGAACTTCTCGACGCCTTCGTTCTCCAGCGTGAGGAACACGTCCGTGATGTCGATGCCGACGGCTTCGAGCTTGTCGAAGACCTCCTGAGCCTCGGCGCCGCGCCCGCTCACCTGATCACCCTTGAGCTCGGAGCCCTCGGCGACTGCGTCGAGAGTCTTCTCCGGCATGGTGTTCACGGTGTCCTTCACCACCAGGTCGTCGACGTAGAGGGTGGGGGAGTAGTCCGGGTTCTTGACGCCGGTGGAGGCCCACAGGGGGCGCTGTGCGTGGGCGCCGTCGGCCGCGAGGGCCTTCCAGCGGTCCGTGGCCGACAACTCTTCGAAGGCCGCGTAGGCGAGCCGGGCGTTGGCGACGGCCGCCTTGCCGCGCAGGGCCTTGGCCTCGTCGGTGCCGATCGCGTCGAGCCGCTTGTCGATCTCGGTGTCCACACGGGACACGAAGAACGACGCGACCGAGTGGATGCCGCGGAGGTCGTGGCCGTTGGCCTTCGCCTGCTCCAGGCCGGCGAAGTGGGCCTCGATGACCTTCTTGTAGCGCTCGACGGAGAAGATCAGCGTGACGTTGACGCTGATGCCCTCGGCGAGCGTGGCGGTGATCGCCGGCAGGCCCTCTTCGGTGGCCGGGATCTTGATCAGCACGTTCGGCCGGTCGACGGTCTTCCAGAGGTCCTTCGCCTCGGCCACCGTCTTGTCGGTGTCCTTGGCCAGGCGCGGGTCGACCTCGATCGAGACGCGGCCGTCGACGCCGTTCGTGGCGTTGTAGACGTCGCGGAACAGGTCGGCGGCGTTGCGCACGTCGGTCGTCGTCAGGTCCCGGATGGTCGCTTCGACGTCGGCGCCCTGGGCGGCGAGTTCCTTCGTCCGCTCGTTGTAGGCGTCACCCTTCGACATCGCGTTGGCGAAGATCGTCGGGTTGGTCGTCACGCCGACGACGTGCTTGTCGCGGACCAGCGCGGCGAGGTTGCCGGTGTTCAGGCGTTCGCGCGAAAGGTCGTCCAGCCAGATCGATACACCGGCCTCGGACAGCTGCGCGAGCTTGTCGTTGCTCATCAATGTCCCCTTCAGTTCTTGGTGTTGGCGATCGAGCGGCGGGCGGCGTCGACGACTGCTTCCGTGGTGAACCCGAACTCACGGAACAGGGTGCCGGCATCGGCGGAGGCGCCGAAGTGCTCGATCGAAACGTTCACCCCGGCGTCACCGGTGAAGCGGTGCCACGACTGGGCGATGCCCGCCTCGACGGACACGCGGGCCTTCACACCGGCCGGGATGACGGATTCGCGGTAGGCCGCGTCCTGCGCGTCGAACCACTCGACGCACGGCATCGAGACGACGCGCGCCTGGACGCCGTCGGCCTCGAGGACCTTCTTCGCCTCGACGGCGAGCTGGACCTCGGAACCGGTGCCGATGAGCACCACGTCCGGGGTGCCGTCCGAGTCCGCCAGGACGTACCCGCCCTTGGCGACACCCTCGGCGCTGGTGCCCTCGAGCACCGGCACGTTCTGGCGGGTGAGCGCCAGGCCGGACGGGTGGTGGATGTCCTCCAGCACGGCCTTCCACGCGTAGGCGGTCTCGTTGGCGTCCGCCGGGCGGACGACGTTGAGGCCCGGGATCGCGCGCAGCGCGGAAAGCTGCTCGATCGGCTGGTGCGTCGGCCCGTCCTCGCCGAGGCCGATCGAGTCGTGCGTCCAGACGTAGGTGACCGGCGCCTTCATCAGCGCGGCCAGCCGGACCGGCGGGCGCATGTAGTCGGAGAAGATGAGGAACGTCGCGCCGTACGGGCGGGTGCCGCCGTGCAGCGCGATCCCGTTGAGGATCGAGCCCATGGCGTGCTCGCGGATGCCGAAGTGCAGCGTCCGGCCGTACGGGCTGGTCTTCCACATGTCCGTGGAAGCCTTCTCCGGGCCGAACGAGTCGGCGCCCTTCATCGTGGTGTTGTTGCTCTCGGCGAGGTCCGCGGACCCGCCCCACAGCTCCGGCAGCGGCCCGGCGAGCGCGTTGAGCACCTCGCCCGAGGCCTTGCGGGTGGCGATGCCCTTCGCGTCCGGCTCCCACTTCGGGAGGTTGTCGGCGAAGCCCTCCGGCAGCGTGCGGGTGGACATCCGGTCCGCGATCTTCTTGCGCTCCGGGTTGGCCTCGCCCCACGCGGCGAACTTCTCGGCCCACTCGGCGTGGGCGGCCTTGCCGCGGTCCAGGGCTTGGCGGGTGTGCTTGATGACGTCGTCCTCGACCTGGAACGACTGCTCCGGGTCGAAGCCGAGGATCTTCTTGACCTCGGCGACCTCGTCGGCGCCCAGCGCGGCGCCGTGCGCCTTGCCGGTGCCCATCTTTTTCGGGGCCGGGTAACCGATGACGGTCCGCACCGCGATGAACGACGGTTTGCCGGTTTCGGCCTTCGCGTTCTTGATGGCCTCTTCGAGCGCGACGACGTCTTCGCCGCCTTCGACGAACTGGGTGTGCCAGCCGTAGGCCTCGTACCGCGCGACCGTGTCCTCCGAAAGGGCGATGTTCGTGTCGTCCTCGATGGAGATCTTGTTGTCGTCCCAGAAGACGATCAGGTTGCCCAGTTCCTGGCGGCCCGCGATGGACGACGCCTCGGCGGTGACGCCCTCTTCGATGTCGCCGTCGGACGCGATCGCGTAGATGTGGTGGTCGAAAATGCTCTCACCGGGTGCCGCGTCCGGGTCCAGCAGGCCGCGCTCGCGGCGGGCGGCCATCGCCATGCCCACGGCGTTCGCCAGGCCCTGCCCCAGCGGGCCGGTGGTGGTCTCGACGCCGTCGGTGTGCCGGTACTCCGGGTGGCCCGGGGTCTTGGAGCCCCACTTGCGCAGCTGCTTGAGGTCCTCGAGCTCGAGGCCGTAGCCGGCGAGGAACAGCTGGATGTAGAGCGTCAGGCTGCTGTGCCCGGCCGACAGCACGAACCGGTCGCGGCCCGGCCAGTTCTGGTCGTTCGGGTCGTGCCGCAGGGTGCGCTGGAAGAGGGTGTAGGCCAGCGGCGCCAGGCTCATCGCGGTACCGGGGTGGCCGCTGCCACAGTTCTCGACCGCGTCCGCGGCGAGCACCCGGACGGTGTCCACGGCGCGGGTGTCGGTGTCGGTCCAGTCGGCGGGCACGTTGCGCCGCAGGAGTGGGTTGTTCTCGCTGGTAGGGGTGGTATCGGACACTGAACTCCAACTCCCGGTCATGATGGTTGCGGCTGGTCTTCCTCGTACCGGTTACCCGTGCGCGGGGTCATCTATCTCAATCGATCCCGAAGGGACGATATTCCTGCTCGCGACCCTGCGCAGGGGCAATCGCGGCCCGACCCGGCCAGCCTAGTGCTTGGACCCGTTCCAGACCCGCGATCACCCACGGGATTCACCACGTCTAACATCGTTCGAGGGTTCAGCCCGGCGGTTTTCAGCGGCTCCACCACGTCCGCCGGGGCAGGCCCACCCGAACCTGACGCAGGGAGTGAAATGTCGTTGGTGAACGCTGCGCACGGACGCAGTGACGACACCAGCGCCGTGCACCCGACCGGTGATCGACCGCACGGTGACCGGCGAAGCATCCGCCAGGTCGTCGGCGCCTACGCCGCACTGGCGAAGCCGCGGGTGATCGAGCTCCTCCTGGTGACCACCATCCCGGCGATGTTCCTGGCCGGGCGGGAAATCCCGTCGCCGTGGCTGGTCCTGGCCACACTGGTCGGCGGGACGATGGCCGCGGGCAGCGCGAACGCGCTCAACTGCGTGATCGACGCGGACATCGACAAGGTGATGAACCGCACGAAGCGCCGTCCGCTGGTGAAGGACTCGGTGCCCCGCCGCGGCGCGCTGATCTTCGGCTTGGTGATGGGCGTCGCCTCGGCCGTGGTGCTCTATTTCACGGTCAACCTGCTGTCGGCGATCCTCGCGGTCGCGACGATCCTCTTCTACATCTTCGTCTACACGCTCGGCCTCAAGCGGCGCACGTCACAGAACGTGGTCTGGGGCGGTGCCGCGGGCTGCATGCCGGTCGTCATCGGCTGGGCGGCCGTCACCGGCACCGTGCAGTGGCCGGCGTTCGTGATGTTCGGCGTCATCTTCTTCTGGACGCCGCCCCACACGTGGGCGCTGGGCATGAAGTACCGCGACGACTACGAGCGCGCGGGCGTCCCGATGCTCCCGGTGGTGGCCACCGCCCAGCACGTCGCCAAGCAGATCGTCATCTACTCGTGGGTGATGGTGGCGTGGACGCTGCTGCTGCTCCCGGTGACGTCCTGGCTGTACGGCACGTTCGCCATCCTGGCGGGCGGCTGGTTCCTCTTCTACGCGCACAGCCTGCAGGCCGCGGTGCGGCGCGGGGAAGAGACGAAGCCGATGGCGCTCTTCCACCGGTCCAACACGTACCTGATGATCGTGTTCGTGGCGCTGGCGGTCGACTCGGCGATCGGACTGCCCACTCTCGGCCTGCCGTTCTGAGCCCCGCGGCGTTCTTCGCGGACGTCATCGAGTCGGGCACCGTGCTCGGCGCCGGCCACACCTGGTCACCCGAGCGGGTGGCGGAACTGTTCGGCGACGACTACGGCGACAACCCGTCGAAGCACTCCCTGGGGCGCGACCACGGCCTGGTCGAGTTCTTCTGGCAGCGTTCCGGTTCGGGGCAGCCGTGGGCCGGGACGCATTTCTCGGTGCAGGCGCACCGGCTCCGGTACCACGACCCTTCGACGGTCAACGGCGTGCTCCGCGAGCGCTACGGAGATTTCCCCGATCCGGTGACGTTCGCCGAGGTCAGCGCGCTGCTCGCCGAGCGGGGCGTGCCCTTGGCGGAGGTGCCCTACCCGGCGGACCCGGACGAGATGCGCACGTACTGGCAGCCGGGCTCGCGGACCTTGGTCTACGTCGTGGCGGGGACCTACTACGGCCAGGCCGGCGACCTCTACCGGGTGCAGAGCCCGGGCACGCCGTGATGCCGCGCCTGGGCAAGGACCGGGTGGTCGTGGTGCTGGCGGCCGTCGTGGTCCTCGGCCTCCTGGCCTTCATCGCCCGCGGCAAGGTGTCCCTCGACACCAACGCGCTCCTCGGCAGCGGGTGCGCGATCCCGGCCCGCATCACGGCCCTGCCGGGTACGGCCCCGGACGGCGGCGTGGTGCGGGTCGCCGAACAAGGCCCGGGGGTCGCGGTGCTGGAGAACACGAGCGCCTTGGCCGCTTACCGGATCGTGGTGACGTCCGGTTCGCGGACCGTCGAGGTGCCGCTGCTCACCCCCGGCCAGCGCGTCGGCGTCGCACTGGACCGGCCCACACCCGGCTCGGCGGTCTGGCTCGCGCCCGAGTCGCTGGGCGGCTTCACGCCCGTGACCGCCACGGTCGTCCCGGGCGGCATCCGGTACCGCTCGGCGAACTGCCGGCCGCTGACCAGCCGCGGAGCCGCCGTCGTCCACCGCGACGCCACCGGCCGCATCACCGGCGGCGAGCAACTGCCGGCGGCGAGCGTGTCGTGTGCGATGGGGGAGAAGGAGCTGCCGGCCGCGCTCGCGCCCGGCACCGAGGTCTCCCCGTACTGCGCCCTCGGGGCGGAATGATCCGGCCGCCGGAGCCGTTAGACTTGACCGGCTCTTTTCCTTGAGGCGAAAGCAGGATCCTCTTGTCCGTGTCCTCGGACGGCTTCTCCGCCGAGCTCGCCCGCGAGCAGGCGTACGTCACCACCCTCTACGCGAAGCTCGACGCCGAACGCGTCGAGGCCCAGCGGCGCCTCGACGACACCCTCCGGCAGACCGGCGGCACCCCGCAGGCCCGCACCGAGCGCGATGTCGCCACCACCCTCTACACCGACCGGCTCGCCCAGCTCGGCTCCGTCGAGCAGGGGCTGGCCTTCGGGCGGCTCGACTTCGTCCCCGGCAACGCCGAGGAGACCACCTACATCGGCCGGCTCGGGCTGTTCGACGAAGACGACGACTACCGGCCGCTGCTCGTCGACTGGCGGGCGCCCGTCGCGCGGCCCTTCTACCTCGCCACCGCCGCGTCGCCCGACGGCGTGCGGCGGCGCCGGCACCTGCGGTCGCTGACCCGCAAGGTCACCGGCTTCGACGACGAGATCCTCGACCTCACCGCCGCCGACCAGGGCCAGGACCTGGGGCTGGCCGGCGAGGCGGCGCTGCTGGCCGCGCTCGAGCAGCGGCGCACCGGCGAGATGAGCGACATCGTCGCCACGATCCAGGCCGAGCAGGACCGCATCATCCGCGCCCCGCTGGGCGGCGTCATGGTCGTGCAGGGTGGCCCGGGCACGGGCAAGACCGCCGTCGCGCTGCACCGCGCGGCCTACCTGCTCTACACGCACCGCCAGCAGCTCACGACCCGCGGCGTGCTCGTCGTCGGGCCGAACAGCACGTTCCTGCGCTACATCGGCCAGGTGCTGCCGTCACTCGGCGAGACCGGCGTGCTGCTCGCCACGATCGGCCAGCTCTACCCGGGCCTGGACGCCGACGGCGCCGAGCCGCGCGAGACGACCGAGATCAAGGGCCGGCTGGTGCTGGCCGAGGTGCTCGCCAACGCCGTCCGCGACCGCCAGCGCGTGCCCGAGCCCGTCTTGGAGATCGAGTACGAGCACGACGTCCTCAAGCTGGACCGCAAGACGTGCACGGACGCCCGGACCCGCGCCCGCCGCTCGCGCCGCCCGCACAACCCGGCGCGGCGCCTGTTCGTCTCCGACGTCCTCGACGCGCTGACCCGCCAGGCCGCCCGGAAGCTGGGGGAGGACCTCCTCGACGGGCAGGACCTGGCCGACATCCGGGCCGAGCTGGCGGCGGACGAGAACATCGCGGCGGCGCTGAACTCGTTGTGGCCGGTACTGACCCCGGAAGGCGTGCTCGACGACCTGTTCGCCGACCGCGAACGGCTCGCCAGCGCCGCCCGGAAGCTGCTCTCGGAGGAGGACCGCGCGCTGCTCGAGAGCGGCCGCGACACGAAGTGGACGCCGGCCGACGTGCCGCTGCTCGACGAGCTGGCCGAGCTGATCGGCGTCGACGACACCGAGGCCCGCGTCGAGCGCAAACGCCGTGAGCGCGAGGACCGCGCGTACGCCGAGGGCGTGCTCGACATCCTCGAACAGGACGAAGAGATCATCGACGAAGAGCTGCTGCGCGTCTCCGACGTCCTCGACGCCGAGCTGTTCGCCGAGCGCCAGGTGGAGCGCAGTGAGCTGACCGCCGCCCAGCGCGCGGCGCAGGACCGCACCTGGACGTTCGGGCACGTCATCGTCGACGAGGCGCAGGAGCTGTCGGCGATGGACTGGCGGCTGCTCATGCGCCGCTCGCCGAACCGGTCGATGACGCTGGTCGGCGACGTCGCGCAGACCGGCGCGGCCGGGGGCGCGCGGTCGTGGGGCGAGGTGCTCTCGCCGTACGTCGAAGACCGGTGGCGGCTCGAGCAGCTGACCGTGAACTACCGCACGCCCGCGGAGATCATGGCGGTCGCCGCGCGGGTGCTCGCCGAGGTCGATCCGGCGTTGTCGGCGCCGTCTTCGGTGCGGGAGACCGGGGTGCCGCCGTGGTCGGCGCGGCCGGCTTCCCTGGCCGTCGAGCTGCCCGGGCTGGTCACGCGCGAGCTGTCCGAAGTGGACGGTGGCACGGTGGCGGTCCTGGTGCCCGTTCAGCGGTTCGACGAGGTGTCTTCGTGGCTTTCGGACCACGACGAGCGGCTGAGCGTGCTGACGGTCGAGCGATCGAAGGGCCTGGAGTTCGACTCGGTGGTGCTGGTCGCGCCGGACGAGGTCGTGGCCGGGTCGCCGCGGGGGCTCAACGACCTGTACGTGGCCCTGACGCGGGCGACCCGGCGGCTCGGCGTGGTCCGGACCGGTGACGAAGTTCCGGCACTCTCCGTGCTTGGCTAGGGTGCCGGGCATGCAGAAGATCGGGAAGATCGTGGTCGTCGCCGCGGCGGCGCTGTCGCTGGCCGCGTGCGGCCAGGACGCCAAGCCCCAGACGGCCGCTCCGGCGGGGCCGGCCGTTCCGTCGTCCGGCGCCGCCCAGGCGACCCAGAGCAAGGGCCGCGAGTGCACCGCGGACGACATCAAGACGACGGGGAAGTTCGGCGAGAAGCCCGACATCACCATCCCGGACGACTGCGACCCGCCGAAGAAGCTGATCACCAAGGACCTGTCCGAGGGCACCGGCGAACCCGCGAAGGCCGGCCAGAAGCTCCAGATGAACTACCACCTGGTGACGTGGTCGGACAAGCAGGTGCTGGACAGCTCGTTCGGCCAGAAGCCGTTCGACCTGACCCTCGGCGCGGGCGAGGTCATCCCGGGCTGGGACCAGGGCCTGACCGGCATCAAGCAGGGCGGCCGCCGCCTGCTGATCATCCCGCCGGACCTCGCGTACGGCGAGGGCGGGCGCGGCATCAAGCCGAACGAGACGCTGGTCTTCGTGACGGACGCGGTGGCGGTCCCCGCCGCCTAGGGCTGATCCGACCGGGGTGAGGGCCGCCGCGGGGCGGCCCTCACGACGTCAGGGGATGAGCAGGAGCTTGCCGGTGGTGCGCCGGGCCTGCAGGTCTTCGTGGGCGCGGCGGGCGTCGGCCAGGGGGTACTTGCCGCCGATGCGGACGGTGAGGTCGCCCGCCAGGACCGCGTCGAACAGCTCCTTCGACCGCCAGTCGATCTCCTCGCGGGTGCGCGTGTAGTGCGCCGAGGTCGGGCGCGTCAGGTACAGGGAGCCGCCGGAGTTGAGGCGCTGCGGGTCGATCGGGGGCACCGCGCCGCTGGAAGCGCCGAACAGCGCCAGCAGGCCGCGGATCTTGAGGCTCGCGAGGCTGCCGTCGACCGTGTCCTTGCCGACGCCGTCGTATACGACGTCGACGCCGTTGCCGTCGGTCAGGTCGCGGGTGATCTTCGCGAAGTCGTCGCGGTCGTAGCGGATCACCTCGTCGGCGCCGGCTTCGCGGGCGAGCTTCTCCTTCTCCTCGGTCGACACCGTGCCGATGACGCGGGCGCCACGCGCCTTCGCCAGCTGCACCAGCAGCAGGCCGACGCCGCCCGCGGCCGCGTGCACCAGCACGTCGTGGCCGGGCTTGACCTCGAACGTCGACGCGACCAGGTAGTGCGCCGTCATGCCCTGCAGCATGGTCGCGGCCGCCGTCTCCAGCGAGACGCCTTCGGGCACCTTCACGGCCATCGACGCGGGGAGGACCTTGCGCGCCGCGTAGCTGCCGAGGGAGCCCTGCCAGGCGACGCGGTCGCCGGCCTCGAACCCGGTCCCGGGGGCCGCTTCGACGACCGTGCCGGCGCCCTCGAGGCCGAGCACGAACGGCAGGTCGATCGGGTAGATGCCCTGGCGCTGGTAGGTGTCGATGAAGTTGACGCCGGCCGCGGCGACGTCGACCAGCAGTTCGCCGGCCTCCGGGGCGCGGACGTCCACTTCGGCCGCTTCGAGCACTTCCGGGCCGCCGGTCTTCGTCACCTGTACTGCCGTGGGCATGGGTCCTCCTCGGATCGGGTTCTCCCAGGCACAACTATGGCCGAGGCCACGCTGTTCCGCGTTCCGGCCGCCGGTTGGGTACGGTTCGGACGTGGCTGAAACTTCTGAGGACGTCGTCTCGCCGTCCGGCGCTCAGCTGGGCGCGGCGCGCAAGTTCGTGAAGGCGCACGGCAAGCCGTCCCGTGCGGTGGTGGAGAACATCGGCCGGGCCGGCGCCCGCGTCGTGCTCGTGGGCGCGGACGGCGCCCTGGGCGACGTGGTGGTGCCCTCGGTGGCGACCGGCGAGGCACTGGTCGAGGCGGTCGAGGGCATCGAAGCGGCGTCGTGGGACGCGGAGACGGTGAAGGCCACGAAGATCGGCGCGGAGCACCGGCGCAAGATGGCCGGCCGATGAGCCGCACGGCGATCCTGGTCAGCTGCGCGGAGCTCCCCACGGGTGACGGCGACGACGACGCTGTGGTGCCCGCGTTGGAGTCACTGGGTTTCTCGGTGTCGTGGGCGGCATGGGACTCGGGTGCCTCGTTCGAGGACGCCGACGCGGTGATCCTGCGCGCGACGTGGGACTACCCTTCGCGGCTTTCGGAGTTTCTCTCGTGGTGCGAGTCGGTGCCGGCGCTGTACAACCCGGCTGGGGTCGTCCGGTGGAACACGGACAAGTCGTACCTGGCCGAGCTGCTCGACGCGGGTCTCGCGGTGGTCCCGACGGTCTTGGTCTCACCGGGTGACACTGCCCGTTTCCCTTCATCGGACTTCGTGGTAAAGCCATCGGTGGGCGCCGGTTCCCGCGGGGCGGCCCGGTTCGACGGCGGCGCGGACGCTTCTTCCCACGTGGCGGCTTTGCACGCCGAGGGCCACACGGCGCTGATCCAGCCGTACCAGTCCAGTGTGGACACCGACGGCGAGCTGGCGCTGGTGTATCTGGGCGGAATGTACTCCCACGCGTTCACCAAGGGCGCGATGCTGGGGTCCACAATGGACGACTCGGGGCTGTACCTGTCGGAGAAGCTGGCGGCGGCCTCGCCGCCGGCGGATGCGGTGGCGTTGGCCGAGGACGTGCTGGACGCGGCGTCGGCGTTGCTGGGGATCCTGCGGGCCGAGCTGTTGTACGCGCGGGTGGACCTGGTACGTGGTGCGGACGGCAAGCCGTTGCTGCTGGAGCTGGAGCTGACGGAGCCATCGCTGGGCTTCCGCCAGGCGGACCCGGCCGCGGCGACGCGGTTCGCCTCGGCGGTGCGGCAGCAACTGGCGTAGTCACCGGACGGCCTGCTGTACCGCGGCGAACACGAGGGCGACGACCGCCCCGATCACGGGTCACGGCCAGCGAGCCGGTGATCAAATAGAGGCCGCCGATCCCGGTCAGGCCGACCTTGATCAATTCCCGCAAGCCACCGCCCCGCGCAGGCTTACTTGTCCTTCCCTTGGTCACTGTGCTACCCCTTTATCGGTGTACTAGTACGCATCGGTCAATGGTGAAGGGTGGTGAGCCGTTCCGGACATGGTCTTCGGTTTCCGGTTCGGATTTCTCGTCGTCGGCGCGTTGTTGCCGCAGATTTCGCCGTTGTCCGGACTGGTCGGGGATTGTCGATCTTCGTCGGGGTAGCAGAGGACGCCATGACCATGGAGATGGGCAGCGAACCGGTCGACGAGGTGGCTTCGCGCGCGGAAGTCGGCGCCGCGCTGCGCTGGCTGGCGACCCGCAAGGACGGTGTGCCACTTCGGTTCCTTCGTGATGCTATCGAAAACCGGCGAGCGAGGCGGCGGCTGCGCTCCGCTCATTGGTCACGTCGACAGAGTCGCTGCCCGAGGCGACGGCGGAGTCGCGCGCGTTCGCTGTGTGGGGCCTGATGCTCGACGAGATCGGCACAGCCGGAGATTCCCGTCGCGACAGCACGCTGATGGCGGCGTTTCGACTGCTGCCGGCGCCGGGCGGGACCGATTGGAAGGGCACGTTGGGTGATCGTTTCCGGCAGTTGATGCTGCTGCCGGGTGTCTTCGGCGATCCGCCGCCCACCACCACGACGCCGATGCACCAAGCATGGCGGCGCGCGCTCGAGAACCTGACGGGCCGCTTGGTGGAGAAACTGGACTCGCTGGAGGGGGCGGACTGGCGGCCCTACATCGACATCGGCCGGGCGGCAGTGGAAGTCGTGAACGAGTGCGTCGCCTGGCGGGCTCGGGCGGCGTCGAGAGGGGCGCAGCCGGTGTTCGTGGAGCGCATGCTCATAACGGCGGTCATGCATCGCCGGACGGTGCGGCGCCGCATCACCGAACGCGACGTCATCGCCTGCGAGGACGGCGTCGACGGCTATGACGCGCATGCGCTGATCGGCTGGACGCACGACGCGGCGGAAGTACCGGTGACGGCACTGTGGGCGTGCCGGGTGGTCGCTTCACCCAGGGTGCACCCGGGCGCCCCGGGTTTGGTGCGTCTGCGCTTTCGCCGGACGCTGCGCAAGGGCGAGCGCTACGCGTTCGTGTCCGAGGCGTTCGACGGGCGGCTCGACGAAGAACGCGAGTGGCTCAACGTCGACGTGGACCACCACGGCATCGCGCCCGGCGGCCTGACGATCCAGCTGAACTTCGATTCGAGACAGCTTCCCGAGGCGTGCTGGTGGTATTCGGAACAACTCGAATTCGAGCGGACTAGGCAACCGTCGGTGACCCACACCTGCTCCCGGTCGGGGACGGTTTCGTCCGGCACACCTTCGCCGACGGGTGCCATCCGCGGGAGGGTTACGGTATTGCCTTTAGGTGGAAGTCCTCATGACCGATGTGAGTCGCATCGGTCACGAGAGGTCCATCCTTATCGTGTCAGCGTCGGCATATTGGGCTCATGCGCTTACCCGCTTGGCGGCCAGCCGCTCTGCCTTCGGCCACCGCACATCCGTCGCCCAGCCCAGACGCTCGAAGCCCCAGATCACCCGAGCCGAGATGTCCACCTGCCCCCGCAGCACCCCGTGCCGCGCGCAGGTCGGATCGGCGTGGTGCGAGTTGTGCCAAGACTCGCCCATCGAAAGCAAAGCCAACGGCCAGAAGTTCGCCGCCTTGTCGCGGCTCGCGAACGGCCTCTCGCCGATCAAGTGACAAACCGAGTTCACCGACCACGTCACATGGTGCAGGAAAGCGATCCGCACCAAGCCGGCCCAGAAGAACGCCGTCACGACACCCCACCACGACCACGAAAGCAACCCGCCCAATGCAGCAGGCAGAGCCAGACTCAAAGTGATCCACAGCCAGAAGAACCGGTTCACCACCTGAAGATCGCCGTCAGCCACCAGGTCCGGGGCGAAGCGATCGGCGTTCGTCACCTCGCGGGAAAACATCCACCCCATGTGCGAGTGCCAGAAACCGCGCAGCAGCGCCGATGGTGATGTGCCGAACAGCCACGGCGAGTGCGGGTCGCCTTCGCGGTCGGCGAACGCGTGGTGACGCCGGTGGCTCGCCACCCAGAAGATCACCGAGCCCTGGACCGCCATGCTGCCCGCGATCGCCAGCACCACCCGCAGGGGACGCGATGCCTTGAACGCGCCGTGGGTGAAGTAGCGGTGGTAGCCCACCGTCACGCCGAGCGTCGCGAACACGTAGAACACCGCCGCGAGGATCAGGTCGATCCAGCTCATGCCCCAGCCCCACACCAGCGGGACCGCGATGAGGAGCGCCGCGAACGGCACCAGCAGGAACGTCTTGAGCACGAGCATCTCGCCGGTCTTCCGACGGTGCGAGATGAGCGGCTTGGGCGCGGAGCGCGTCGTCATGCCCAGACCCTAAGCGGTACGAGTTACGGAGGTGTGACCGCGGGTTGCTCAGGCGGTGGCGAGTGCCGGTTCCTTCGGCGCCGCCGTCAGCGAGACGACCGGGCCGCGGTCGCGGCTGCCCGTCCACAGTGTCGCCGTCGCGATGATCACCGTCATCGCGCCGAGCACGTGGAACGACACCATCGCCTCCGGCACGCCCAGCGCGTACTGCAGCGAGCCGAGCCCGCCCTGCGCGAGCGCGACCACCCAGACCGCCGTGTAGCGCTGCCACAGCCCCTTCGGCGCACCGACGCGCAGCAGCTGGAGGCCGAACACCGCGAGCAGCAGCATGTACAGCACCAGCAGTCCGCCGTGGACCTGGGCGAGCGTCTCGACCGGGAGGGCCAGGCGGTGCGTGTTGAGGTCACCGCTGTGCGGGCCGGCGCCGGTCACCGTCGTGCCCGCCGCGAGCACCAGCCACATCACGACGGCCAGCGCGACCAGGATCCCGCGGCCGGCGGCGGGGACGAGCGGGCGCGCGGGCTCGTCGCCTTCGCGGAACGCGCGCAGCAGCAGGACCGCGAGCCAGACGAGGGGAGTGGTGGCGAGGAAGTGGATCGCGACGGTCCACCACTCGAGCTTGGCGAGCACGGTCATGCCGCCGACGACGGCCTGCAGCACGACGCCGCCGGGCATCGTCCAGGCCAGCTTCACCAGGCGCTTGCGGGACGGGTGGTCGATCTGGACGCGCCACGCGGTGAGGACGGCGATCGCGGCGACGGCGATGACGACGCCGGTGAGCATCCGGTTGCTGAACTCGATCCACTGGTTGAGCGCGTGGATGCCGGGGTGGTTCACCGGCACCAGGCTGCCCGCGACGCACTGGGGCCAGGTCGGGCAGCCGAGGCCGGAGCCGGTGACGCGCACGATGGAGCCGGTGACGCCGATCAGCGCCTGCGCGAGGACCGCGGCGATCCCGACGGCCCGCTGCACGGCGGCGGACGGAAACGGCAGGCGGGCGACGAGGCTGGTGAACGGCACGACATCGATGGTAGAGCGCGCGGAAACGCGGCATTCGGCAGGTCCCGGCGCCCAGAACACCGGCGCGGCCACAAGGGACCTAGGTCACGCGGGTTCCGGGACCCGCGTCAGGCGTGCCCCAGCGGGCCGGTCACGTCGTGATCCGCGATCGCCCAGCACACCGCGGTCGTGTCGCCCGTGGGCCAGTCCTCCGGGAGCGGGAGGATCGCCGTCGAGGTGATCCCGGGGCGGCGGCCGCCCAGGTAGGCGATCACCTTCTGCTCACAGTGCTCGATCGCCTGGCCCACCACGGGGCCGTTCAGGTCGATCGGCGGGTCGGTCGCCTTGCCCAGCGCCAGCACCCCCGGCACCGCCTCCGAGCGGTGCGGGCCGCCGCAGGGCACGACGTGGACCGGGCTCTCCTTCAGCGGCTCGCCCGCCCGGCACTCCTGGAACCGGCCGAGGCCGTGCGCGAGCGCCGCGGCGAGCGCGCCCGGCTGCTTCACGGGCTTGTTGTCGCTGCCCCGGGCCGTCATCAGGCACGCGTACCAGCGCTCGCCCGCGTCCCACTTCTGCTCGGACGGCCACAACGCGATCGTCTCCAGCGTGCTCGCGTCCGCATCCGGGCTGCCCAGGTACGCCGGCAGCGCCGTGCGGCAGGCCGGGCGGGCGAACCGCTTCACGTCCGGCGGGTAGGCGGGCGGGACGTCCGGGGCGAAGCTCGCCGACGTCATCACCTCGTACTCGTGCGGCCGGTCGCAGGCCACCTTCGTGATCTCGCGGTCGCCGGCCGGGAGCTCCAGGCAGTCACCGCTGCGGTACGGCCCCACGCCGGTGCCCGGCCGCGGGACTCCCGGCGTCGTCGGGACGACGGTCGCGGGCGCCGCCCGGCCGCCCGTGATCGTCGTGCAGCCGGCGAGCACCAACGGCAGGGCCAGCAGCACCAGGACGCGACGCATGGGAGGAACTTAGGGCGGGCGCCCGGGGACCGGTCCCGGCGTCAGGTGAGCTTCGTCGTGCGGGAAGCCAGCGCTCCCGCGAGGACCGCCCACACCGCCAGCACCACGAGCGGCCCGGGCGCGAACGCGCCGTCGACCAAAGCGGACCGCAGCCCCTCGGCCAGCGCTCCCGACGGCAGCAGCTCCACCACGTGCGCCAGCCCCGGCGGCAACGCCGACGGGGCCAGCAGGATCCCGCCCGCCAGCAGCAGCACGAACCAGACGATGTTCGCCAGCGCCAGCACGGCTTCCGCGCGCAGCGCGCCACCGAGCAGCACGCCGAGCGCCCCGAACGCCAAGGTCCCGGCCACCAGCAGCAGGACCGCCGAAGCCAGTCCCGACAGCGAAGGCGACCAGCCGAGGAACGCCGCCACCACGCCGATGATCACCGACTGCAGCGCCACCACCACGACGGCCGCCGCGAGCCGGCCCGTCACCAGCAGCCAGCGCGGCAACGCCGTCGCCGAAAGGCGCTTCAGCACTCCGTAGCGCCGATCGAAACCGAGGGCGATGGCCTGGCCGGTGAACGCCGACGACATCACCGCCAGCGCCAGGATCCGCGGCGTGATCCAGTCCACTTTGGACGTCGAGCCGAGCTGGGTCGCGGGCAGGATGTCCAGCAGGGACAAGCCGATCAGCAGCGCCAGCGGGATCAGCAGCGTCAGCAGCACCTGCTCGCCGTGGCGCAGCGTCAGGCTCGCCTCGACGCGCGCGTGGGTCCGCAGCATCCGGCCCAGCGAGCCGCGTCCGGGCGCCGGGGTGAACGTGCCCGCCGGGAAGTCCGTCATGCCCGCAGCTCCCGTCCGGTCAGCTCCAGGAAGACCTCTTCGAGCGTCCGGCGGCCGACCTGCAGCTCCTCCGGCAGCACGCCCTGCTGGGCGCACCAGGACGTGACCGTCGACACGACCTGCGGGTCGACCGAGCCGACCACGACGTAGGTCCCCGGCGCCGACTCGCGCACGTCGTAGCCCTCCGGCAGGGCGGCCGTCAGCAGCTTGGTGTCGAGCCGGGTGCGGGCCTTGAAGCGCAGGCCCGCGGTGCCGCTCTCGTCGATCGTCAGGGTGTGCGGCGCGCCGGAGACGACGACCTTGCCGTGGTCCGTGATCACCACGGTGTCGGCCAGCGCTTCGGCCTCCTCCATCAAGTGTGTGGTGAGCAGCACCGAGACGCCGTCACGGCGCAACGCGCCGAGCAGGTCCCACACCAGCCGCCGGGCCTGCGGGTCCATGCCCGCCGTCGGCTCGTCGAGGAACACCAGCTCCGGCCGTCCGATCAGCGCGCACGCGAGCGAAAGCCGCTGCTGCTGGCCACCGGAAAGCCGCTTGAACGGCGTCCGCCGCACCGAAGCCAGCCCGAGGACGTCCAGCAGCCAGGCCGGGTCCAGCGGGGAGGCCGCGCAGGACGCCACCAGCCCGAGCATCTCGTCGGCGCGGACGCCGGGGTAGGCACCGCCGCCCTGGGGCATGATCCCGACGCGGGGGCGCAGCGCGGCCGACTCGCGCACCGGGTCGAGGCCGAGCACGCGCACCGTGCCGGCGTCAGGCTTCAGGAAGCCTTCGCAGATCTCGACGGTGGTGGTCTTGCCGGCCCCGTTCGGGCCGAGCAGGGCGAGCAGGCTGCCGCGCTCCATCCGCAGGTCGAGACCGTCGACCGCGCGGGTGGAGCCGTAGCTTTTCACCAGCCCGGTGATCTCGACGGCGGGGGCACTCACATCGGGTCACGATACGGCGTCAGCCCCCGCGGGCACCCGCGGGGACGGCCTGGAGAGCAAGACGGGAGCGAGCCGCCGCACGATGAGCATCCCGGCGCCGCACACGACGATCGCCGCGACGTAGGCGAACGGGAGCACGTACGGGCGGCCGTCGAAGGTGCTGCCGGTGGGCGGCAGCAGGAACGGCAGGGCGGCGGACAGCACCGCCGCGGCCACCCGGAACCGGGACGTCCCGGCCGCGGCGGCCAGCGGGATCACCGCCCACAGCACGTACCAGGGCTGCAGGTTGATCTGCAGGATCATCACCGCGCCGAGGGAGACGCCGAGGCCGATGATCGGCCGGTAGCGCCACTTGAAGCTGTCCCACAGGAACTTGAACGTGATCGCGACGGCGACCAGGTAGCCCAGCGTGCCGAGGATCGGCACCAGGCCGTTGGTGTGGTTGCCGAGCCCGAGCGCGATGCCGAGGACGCCGGAGAGGTTGGCCAGCTCGGCGGTGGGGGAGATCCAGGCGCGGACCAGGCCGGGGGTGTCGAACGTCGCACCGACCCAGCCGAAGCCGAGCCCGGTGCCGAAGCAGACCGCGACCAGCACGACGCCGAACCACAGCGCCATCGGCGCCCCGGCGAAGAAGAGGTCCTTGAGCCGGCCGTGCCAGCGCCGCGCGACCATCACGGCGAAGAAGGGCAAGGCGAACAGCGCGGGCAGCTTCACCGCGACGCCCAGGGTGATGATCGCCACCCCGAGCCCGATGTAGAGCAGCTCGCCGCGCGCCAGCGGTGGTGGCGTGTCGCCCTTCACCCGGATCGGCAGCCGCCGGATGCCCACCTCCAGCCCGGCGAGCATCAGGCCGATGGCGAGCGCGTCGTTGTGGGCGCCCGCGATGAAGTGGAAGATCAGCAGCGGGTTCAGGGCGCCGAGCCAGAGCGCGGTCGCGGGCTGGACGCCGAACCGGCGCGCCAGCCGCGGCAGGGCCCAGACGATGAGGACCACGCCGGCCAGCGCGAGCACGCGCTGCAGCAGCACACCCACCGCGATGCTGTTCCCGGCGAGCGGGGCCAGCCAGCCGCCGAGGCGCAGCACCAGCGGCCCGTACGGCGCCGGCGTCTCGCGCCACATGTTCGACACGCCCGCCGTGAACTTGTCGGCGACGCCGAGGGCCTGCGCCGGGCCGAGCGTGTACGGGTCCATCCCGCGGTGCACGATCTCGCTCTGCGCGAGGTAGCTGTAGACGTCGCGGGAGAACAGCGGCGGGATGACCAGCAGCGGCAGCACCCACAGCGCGATGGTGCGCGCCAGCTGGCCCTGCGACGCCAGGTGGGCGCGGTCCGGCCGGGCGAACTTGCCGAGCATCAGCCAGCTCAGCACCAGGATGCCCATCCCGGAGATGGCGATGGCCAGCGAGACCGTCGGGATCCGGGTGAACAGCCGCAGCACCGGGATCTCCTGCACCGGGTTGATCACCGGAGCGGCGCCGGCCCCGAGGGAGCCGAGCGCGAGGAAGAGCGACCCGACCGTGCCGAAGCGGCGGACCACGTTCAGGCCGCGCCGCTCGTCGGCCTCCAGGGGCAGCGGCTCCAGCGGGAGGACGGGCGAAAGCGTCACGGGGTGCGCACTCTCGGTGTCGAGCTGTGCCACCTGCTGTTCCTGCTGCCCAGGATGTTCACCCACTGCCACGCGTGCAGGGTATCGGGGCCGCCGCCGAGTGAGTCGGGTCACTGCCGGACACCCCGCCTTTGCCGACCGCCGGGAAATAAGACACACTTGTGTTGTGAAAAAGACGGAGGCGGGTGACCAGGTGGGCGGCGACATGCCGCGTGCCGGGCTTCCCGTGGTTCCGTCGCAGGTCAGCGCCGAGGGCAAGACCCGCCACGAGGTCGCCCGCGTGCTCCTGGAACAGGGTCCCATGACCGCCGTCGTGGTCGCCGAGCAGCTCGGGATCAGCCCGACGGCCGTCCGCCGGCACCTCGACGCGCTTCTCGCGGACGGCGAAGCCGCGACGAGGGACGCGCCGCGGCGCGGACCCCGAGGTCGGGGTCGTCCGGCGAAGCTTTTCCTGCTTACCGAGTCCGGCCGCGCCCGCTTCGGGCACGCCTACGATGACCTGGCCGTCTCCGCCATCCGCTTCCTCGCCGAGCACGCCGGTGAAGACGCCGTACGCGCCTTCGCCGAGCGTCGCGTGGCTTCGCTGGTCGAGCCGCACCGCGCGGCGATCACCGGTTCGAGTGATCCCGCGACGCGCGCGGAGGCCTTGGCGACCGCCCTGACCAGGGAGGGCTACGCTGCGTCGACCCGTCAGGTCGGTGCGCCGGCCCCGGGTCAGAACGTCGGTGCGCAGCTCTGTCAGCACCACTGTCCGGTCGCCCACGTGGCCGCGGAGTTCCCGCAGCTGTGCGAGGCCGAGACGGAGGCGTTCGCGCAGCTGCTGGGCACCCACGTCCAGCGGCTGGCGACCATCGCGCGCGGTGACTCCGCGTGCACCACCCACGTACCCGCTTCGGCGGGTCAGCCGGCCCATCCCGAGCCGGTCAGCACGGTGCCCTCTGGGCGCACAGCACGGATCCCGAATGGAGGGAAACCCGCATGACTGCCGCTGCCGAGCAGCGCACTCCCACCACCGCGCCACTGAGCCAGGAAGAGACCATCGAGTCCCTTGGCAAGTACGCGTTCGGCTGGGCCGACTCCGACGAAGCGGGCGCCAGCGCCCGTCGCGGGCTGAACGAAGATGTCGTCACCGACATCTCCGGGAAGAAGTCCGAGCCGGAGTGGATGCGCGAAGCGCGACTGAAGGCGCTCAAGCTCTTCGAGAAGAAGCCGATGCCCAACTGGGGCGCGGACCTCTCCGGGATCGACTTCGACAACATCAAGTACTTCGTCCGCTCCAGCGAGAAGCAGGCTGCGAGCTGGGAAGACCTGCCCGAGGACATCAAGAACACGTACGACAGGCTCGGCATCCCCGAGGCGGAGAAGCAGCGCCTCGTCGCCGGTGTCGCGGCCCAGTACGAGTCCGAGGTCGTCTACCACTCGATCCGCGAGGACCTCGAGAAGCAGGGCGTCCTGTTCCTGGACACGGACACCGCGCTCAAGACGCACCCGGAGCTGTTCGAGGAGTACTTCGGCTCGGTCATCCCGGCCGGCGACAACAAGTTCTCCGCGCTGAACACGGCGGTGTGGTCCGGCGGCTCGTTCATCTACGTGCCCAAGGGCGTCAAGGTGGACATCCCGCTGCAGGCCTACTTCCGGATCAACACCGAGAACATGGGCCAGTTCGAGCGCACCCTGATCATCGTCGACGAAGACGCCTACGTGCACTACGTCGAGGGTTGCACGGCGCCGATCTACCAGTCCGACTCGCTGCACTCGGCGGTCGTGGAGATCATCGTCAAGAAGGGCGCCCGCTGCCGTTACACGACCATCCAGAACTGGTCGAACAACGTCTACAACCTGGTCACCAAGCGCGCCAAGTGCGAAGAGGGCGCGACCATGGAATGGATCGACGGCAACATCGGTTCCAAGGTGACGATGAAGTACCCGTCGGTGTTCCTCATGGGCGAGCACGCCAAGGGCGAGGTCTTGTCGGTCGCGTTCGCGGGCGAGGGCCAGCACCAGGACGCGGGCGCCAAGATGGAGCACCTCGCGCCGTACACCTCCTCGACGATCGTGTCGAAGTCGGTGGCGCGCGGCGGCGGCCGCACCTCGTACCGCGGCCTGGTCCGCGTCGCGAAGCGGGCGCACCACTCGCGCTCCAGCGTCGTGTGCGACGCCCTGCTGGTCGACACGATCTCGCGCTCGGACACTTACCCGTACGTGGACATCCGCAACGACGAGGTGTCCATGGGCCACGAGGCCACGGTGTCCAAGGTCAGCGAAGAGCAGCTGTTCTACCTGATGTCGCGCGGCCTCGACGAGGCCGAGGCGATGGCGATGATCGTGCGCGGGTTCGTCGAGCCCATCGCGCGTGAGCTGCCGATGGAGTACGCGCTCGAGCTGAACCGCCTGATCGAGCTCCAGATGGAAGGGTCCGTCGGCTAGTCATGTCGGTTACCGAGAACAACGTTTCCGAAGCTCTTCGCGAGGGGGCCGTCATTCCGGCGGCCTCCCGCGCGGAGCGCTTCACCTCCTACGACGTCGAGGCCTTCGAGGTCCCGGGCGGCCGTGAGGAGAACTGGCGCTTCACGCCGATGAAGCGGCTGCGCGGCCTGCACGACGGCAGCGCGCCCGCCACCGGCGAGATCACGCTGGAAGCCGACGCCGCCCCCGAACTCACCATCGAGACCGTCGGCCGCGACGACTCGCGGCTGGGCCAGGCCGGCGTGCCGAGCGACCGCATCGCCGCGCAGGCCTACTCCTCGTTCACCAAGGCCACCGTCGTCACGGTGCCCAAGGAGACGAAGGCGTCCAAGCCGTCCGTCCTGCGCATCCACGGCCCGGGGGTGGACAAGGTCGCCTACGGGCACCTGCAGGTCCGCGCCGAGGCGTTCGCCGAAGCCGTCGTCGTGCTCGACCACGTCGGCTCCGGCACCTACGCCGACAACGTCGAGTTCGTCATCGGCGACGGCGCCAAGGTCACCGTGGTCAGCGTCCAGGACTGGGCCGACGACGCGGTGCACGTCTCCGAGCAGCACCTGAAGCTGGGCCGCGACGCCGCGCTGCGGCACACCGTGATCACCCTCGGCGGTGACCTGGTCCGCGTCTCGCCGACGGCGACCTTCGCCGACAAGGGCGGCGACGTCGACATGCTCGGCGTCTACTTCGCCGACGGCGGCCAGCACCAGGAACACCGCCTCTTCGTCGACCACGCGGTGCCGAACTGCAAGTCGCGCGTGGGCTACAAGGGCGCGCTGCAGGGCGAGGGCGCGCACACGGTCTGGATCGGCGACGTGCTGATCCGCGCCGCGGCCGAGGCCACCGACACCTACGAGTTCAACCGCAACCTGGTGCTCACACCCGGTGCCCGCGCGGACTCCGTGCCGAACCTCGAGATCGAGACCGGCGAGATCGAAGGCGCCGGCCACGCGAGCGCGACGGGAAGGTTCGACGACGAGCAGTTGTTCTACCTCCAGTCGCGCGGGATCGCCGAAGAAGCCGCTCGACGCTTGGTCGTGCGCGGGTTCTTCCACGAGATCCTGGTGAAGATCGACGTCCCCGAGGTGCGCGAGCGCCTCGAAGCCGCGATCGAGGCCGAGCTCGAAGCCGTTGGCGCCTGACGCCGTCCACCGCAGACTTTTAGGAAACGAAGAATGGCTACCCTGGAAATCAAGGACCTGCACGCCTCGGTCAACACCGACGAAGGCGCCAAGGAGATCCTCAAGGGCGTCAACCTGACGATCAAGTCGGGCGAGACGCACGCGATCATGGGCCCCAACGGCTCCGGCAAGTCCACCCTGTCCTACGCGATCGCCGGTCACCCGAAGTACCAGGTGACCTCCGGTGAGGTGCTGCTCGACGGCGAGAACGTCCTCGAGATGAGCGTCGACGAGCGCGCGCGGGCCGGGCTGTTCTTGGCCATGCAGTACCCCGTCGAGGTGCCGGGCGTGTCCATGTCCAACTTCCTCCGCACCGCGGCCACCGCGGTCCGTGGCGAGGCCCCCAAGCTGCGCCAGTGGGTCAAGGAGGTCAAGGAGGAGATGGGCAAGCTCGAGATCTCGCAGGAGTTCGCCGAGCGCTCGGTCAACGAAGGCTTCTCCGGCGGCGAGAAGAAGCGCCACGAGATCCTGCAGCTGGCGCTGCTCAAGCCGAAGTTCGCCATCCTCGACGAGACCGACTCCGGTCTCGACGTCGACGCCCTGCGCGTCGTGTCCGAGGGTGTCAACGCCTACAAGGCTTCGAGCGAGGTCGGCGTCATGCTGATCACGCACTACACCCGGATCCTGCGGCACATCACGCCGGACTTCGTGCACGTCTTCGCCGGCGGCAAGATCGTCGAGTCGGGCGGCAAGGAGCTGGCCGACGAGCTGGAGGAGCACGGCTACGTCAAGTACGTCGGCAAGCCCGAGCCGGCCGCGCTCTGACGTTCCCCACCCAGAACTACACCGAGAAAGAGAGGAGCCGGCCCGATGACCACCACCTCGGCTAGCTCTGTTCCTTTGGACGTCGCCGCCCTGCGCGCCGACTTCCCGATCCTGTCGCGCACCGTGCGTGACGGGAAACCCTTGGTGTACCTGGACTCCGGGGCGACGTCGCAACGCCCGACCGCGGTGTTCGACGCCGAACGCGACTACGTCTTCACGTCGAACTCCGCCGTCCACCGCGGTGCGCACCAGCTGTCCGAAGAGGCCACCGACGCCTACGAGTCCGCGCGCGCGAAGGTCGCGGAGTTCGTCGGCGCCGACCCCGAGGAACTGGTGTTCACCAAGAACGCGACCGAGGGCATCAACCTCGTCGCGTACTCGATGAGCAACGCCGCCACGGCCGGTCCGGAAGCCGAGCGCTTCCGGGTCGGCCCGGGTGACGAAATCGTCATCACCGAGATGGAGCACCACGCGAACCTCGTGCCCTGGCAGCAGTTGTGCCAGCGCACCGGGGCCACGCTGAAGTGGTTCAAGGTGACTGCGGACGGCAGGCTCGACCTGTCCGATGTGGACGAGCTCATCACCCCGAAGACCAAGGTCGTCGCGTTCGCGCACCAGTCGAACGTGCTCGGCACGGTCAACCCCGTCTCGCTGCTCGTCGAGAAGGCGAAGGCCGTCGGTGCGCTGACCGTCCTCGACGCCTGTCAGTCGGTGCCGCACTTCGCGGTCGACTTCCACGCGCTGGGCGTCGACTTCGCGGTGTTCTCCGGCCACAAGATGCTCGGCCCGTCCGGCATCGGCGTGCTCTACGGGCGCACCGAGCTGCTCTCGGCCATGCCGCCGTTCCTCACCGGCGGGTCGATGATCGAGATGGTCCGCATGGAGGGCTCGACCTTCGCGCCGCCGCCGCAGCGGTTCGAGGCGGGCGTGCCGATGACGTCGCAGGCCATCGGCCTCGGCGCGGCCGTCGACTACCTCTCGGCCATCGGCATGGACCGCATCGCGGCGCACGAGCACGAGCTCGCCGCGGCGGCCCTCGAAGGCATCGGCGCGATCCCGGGTGTCCGGATCGTCGGGCCGACGGACCTGAAGGACCGCGGCGCGACCGTGTCGTTCGTGATCGACGGCGTGCACCCGCACGACGCCGGCCAGGTCCTCGACAGCCTCGGCATCGCCGTCCGCGTCGGCCACCACTGCGCGTGGCCGCTGCACCGGGCGTGCAACGCCCAGGCGACCGTGCGCGCGTCGTTCTACCTGTACAACACGCTGTCCGAAGTGGACGAGCTGGTAGCGGGTGTTCGCGAGGCGCAGAAGTTCTTCGGGGTGGCCCAGTGAACCTCGAGAACATGTACCAGGAGATCATCCTGGACCACTACAAGCGCCCGCACGGCCGCGGCCTGCGCGACCCGTTCGACGCCGAGTCGTTCCAGGTCAACCCGACCTGCGGCGACGAGGTGACGCTGCGGGTCAAACTCGACGACGGGAAGGTCACCGACGTCTCCTACGACGGCCAGGGCTGCTCGATCAGCCAGGCCTCGACGTCGGTCTTGACGGATCTCGTCGTCGGCCACACCCTTGAGGAGGCGTTCACCACCATGGACGCCTTCGTGGAACTGATGCAGGGCAAAGGAAAGATCGAGCCGGACGAGGACGTGCTGGAGGACGGGATCGCCTTCGCGGGCGTCGCCAAGTACCCCGCCCGCGTCAAGTGCGCCCTCCTCGGCTGGATGGCTTTCAAGGACGCGGTCGCCCGGACCACCAGTGGAGCTGAGAACGCATGAGTGAAGACACCGCCACCGACGCTCGCGAGGGCCGGACCGCCGCCGACCTCGACGCCGAGACCACCGCCACGCAGGACCTCGACCTCGCCAAGCTCGAGGACGTCGAGGAAGCCATGCGCGACGTCGTCGACCCGGAGCTCGGCATCAACGTCGTCGACCTGGGCCTGGTCTACGACATCCGCGTCGAGCAGGACAACACGGCCACCATCGACATGACGCTCACGTCGGCGGCCTGCCCGCTGACCGACGTCATCGAGGACCAGACGTCGGCGGCACTCACGTCCGGCGGCCTGGTCAAGGACTTCCGGATCAACTGGGTCTGGATGCCGCCGTGGGGCCCGGAGAAGATCACCGAGGACGGCCGCGAGCAGCTGCGCGCCCTCGGCTTCACCGTCTGACTTCTTTCGCACCGAGCGGGTCACCTTCCGAGGTGGCCCGCTTTGTGTATAACGACCTATACCGCGCGTGCCAGGCCAGCGCGTACAGGACGAGCGCGGTGAGGAACCCGCTGCCGGCGCCGGTGACCGCGAGGTAAGTCGCGTTGCCGACGACCCCGGCGCCGGTCATCGGGTCGTGGTGGGCCAGGAAGGGCAGCACCTGCACTAGCACGCCGGCCAGCGTGCCTCCGGCCAGCAACGCCAGCACCGGCTTGCGGTGGCGGGTGGCTCTAGGCGCCGGCTCGGTGGGCGCCGTGCGGTACCAGCGCACGAGCCACCACGCGAGGATCGCGGCCCCGGCGATCGTGCTGACCAGCTGGATCAGCCGGCCGACGTCGACCCCGGTGACGAGCGGGGTCCGCAGGAACGAGAACCCGTCGTTCTCGTGGGTGAAGGCGTCCCAGCCGACGTGGGTCGCGGCGCCGAGGACCAGGGACAGGGCGATCCAGCCCGGCCGCTTCCAGCCGAAGTCGCGGGGGAGCCGTTCGGCCAGGGGTTTCGGGGCCAGGGCCAGCAGCGGTCGTTTCAGGAGGAGCTGGAAGAGCGCGAGGATCGCCAGCGCGAGCAGCGGGTCGAGCCAGAGGACCGACGCGAGCTCGTGGGTCTTGGTCAGCCCGACGCCGGGAAGCCGTGGCACGAACCAGTAGACGTCCGGCGCGATCGACCCGGCGACGAGCGCGGAGGGCACCAGCGGTCGTCTCGCCAGCGGCAGCACGGCGGCGGGATGACTCAGCGTGAACGGCACGGAGCTAGTATCCCGGGGTGGTCCTGCGGTCGATCCTCCTGTTCCTCGCGGCGGCGGTCTGCGAGATCGGCGGCGCGTGGCTGGTGTGGCAGGGCGTCCGCGAAAACCGTGGCTGGCTCTGGATCGGCGGCGGGCTGCTGGCGCTCGGCGTGTACGGCTTCGTGGCGACTCTTCAGCCGGACGCCCACTTCGGCCGCATCCTGGCGGCGTACGGCGGGGTGTTCGTGGCGGGTTCGCTGGTCTGGGGGATGGTCGCGGACGGTTACCGCCCGGACCGCTACGACGTGCTCGGCGCGCTCCTGTGCCTGGCCGGGGTCGCGGTGATCATGTACGCGCCTCGCCCGGTTTGAGCCGTAACGTTCCCCGGCCGCCGCCGATACACCGGTGCAATCGTCAGGGGGAACGTATGCGCAAACTTGTCCTGCTCCCGGCTGTCCTGGTCGCCGGGTCGATCTCCGTCCTCACGGCTCCCGCGGCTTCGGCCGCGGACGGGTTCGTGCCGTCCGCCACCGTCGCACGGGCGTCCTGGGGGTACGTCGAAGCGGCGACGCCGACGACCGCCCACGCGGGTGGCACCGGAACCGCCCCGGTCGGCACCACACTGCGCGGCGCGACGGCGGCCCGGTCGTTCTTCACCTTCGACGTCACCCGGTTCAAGGGGACGCACGTCGTCTCGGCCGCGTTGACGGCGAAGGAAACCCGCGCCGCGGACTGCGGTAAGCGCTCCCTGGAGCTGTGGCGCACCGCGCCGTTCACCTCGCGCTCGTCGTGGGTGAAGCCGCCCGCGGAGCTGGAACGCCTGGCCACCGCGGGAAAGCCCGCGTCGGGCTGCGTCGTCGCGGACGCCCGGTTCGACGTCACCGCCGCGCTGGCCGCGGCGGCCGCGCGGGGGGACGCCCAGGTGACGCTCGAGCTGCGAGTCCCGGCCGGGCAGGAGTTCGACCCGCGCTACGCCCGGGACTTCGCCGACAACGTCGCGCTGCAGGTCGGCTACGACGCCGCGCCCGCCGCGCCCACGGCCCTCGAGAACAACGACGTCGCCTGCACGCCCGCCGCGCCGGGCACCTACCTCAACCCGAACCACCGCGACTTCACCCCGTCGGTCGTCATGAGCGGGAACTTCACCGATCCCGACGCGGGTGACGAGCTGACCGCGCGCTACGAACTGTGGCCGGCGGACCAGCCCGCGGCGAAGCGGCAGCTCGACGCACCCGTGTACGAGGGCGGGTCCGGCTCGGTGCTGGTGAAGAGCGAGGAACTCACCGAAGGCACCACCTACGCCTGGCACGCTCGCGGCGACGACGGCACGGACGTCTCGCCGTGGGGCACCACCTGCTACTTCACCGTCGACCGCGTCGTGCCGAACGCGCCTGCCGTCACCTCCGACGTCTACCGGACCGACGTGGGCGGCGAGCAGGGTGACGTCGGCGTGCCGGGGCACTTCACCTTCAGCGCCAACGGTTCCGGCGACGTCGTCTCCTACGAGTACTCCATCGCGACGGGCGGCTGGACCGACCCGCAGACCGTGACCCCGGAGCACCCGGGCGGCCCGGTGACGGTCACCTGGGCCCCCAAGGACTCGGGCTGGACGTACGTCTACGCCTTCGCGATTGACCGGGCTGGCAACCGCTCGCAGTCGCTGTCGACGGGCTTTTACGTCAGCGAGTCGCGGCCCGACATCTGGTCGGTGCAGTACCCGCAGGGCTGGACCACCCTCGAGGGCGGCGTCGGGATCCCCGGCGTCTTCACGTTCTCGCCGATGACGCTGGAGGACGTCGTCGAGTACCAGTACCGGCTCGACGACGGCCCGACCCTGAGCGTGCCCGCGGGCGACGACCACAAGGGTGCCGCGACCATCACCCCGCAGACCGGTGGGTTCCACGACGTGTACGTGCGGAGCAAGACCGCGTCGGGCTACGTCGGGGCGGAGCGCGGGTACCACTTCCAGGTCGACGACATGCCGACCGTCACCGGCGCGGACGGCCTGATCCTGCTCGGCGCGCCGCGAACCATGACTTTCGCGCCGCGCGCGGCCGGTGTCACGTCCTACGACTACGCGTTCATCCTCAACGGGGGTTCGCCGGGCACGGTCAAGTCGGTGCCGGCCGGCCTGGACGGCACGGCCACCATCACCTGGACGCCCGACCGCACCGACTACATCCAGCTCCGGATCCGCAGCCACAGCGGGACGGCCGAGCCGACCCTCGAACGGTCCGTCGGCCTGACCATCGACGGCGCCGCGCCCACGGTGACGGTGACCGGGGGCGCGCACCCCGGTGAGACCGCCGAAGCCGTGTTCAGCAGCAAGGTGCCGGGGGTCGCGAAGTACCAGTACTCGATCGGCTCCGAAGTTCCGCGCACCATCGCGGCTCGTGCCGACGGCACCGCCGCGGTCACCTGGGTCCCGGTCACCGGCGGCTGGCAGACGGTCCGGGCCCAGGCGGTCACGGCGGACGGGATCACCACCGACCCGGGCTGGGGTTCCGTCTACGTCCACGACGAGCCGGGGATCACCTCGGCGGAGTTCCCGGAGGACGGCACCACGGCCGGGCACCCGGGCCGGTTCACCCTGGTGGCCCACCAGCCGGGCGCCGTCGAGTTCGTCTACACACTGGGCGGCGGCGAAGTGACCCTGCCGGTCGGCCCGGACGGCCGGGCCTCCTTCGACTGGACGCCGCCGGGCTACGACGACTACCGGCTCACCGCGCGGACGCGGGATGCCGCCGGGACGTCTTCGACGCAGCAGACGTACGACTTCGACGTGTTCACCCAGCCGGTCATCAGCTCCGGCGACTACCCCGAAGGGGAGTTCGGTGGGGGACCGGGCGTGCCCGGGACGTTCCACTTCTCGACGGCGTCGGACTCGGCGGCGAGCTACGACTACACCTTCTCGGGCCCGTCGGAGGACGAGAGCGGCACGGTCGCGGCCGGTCCGGACGGCCGGGCGACGCTGACGTGGACGCCGCGCGAGCCCGGGTACTACTCGCTGACGGTTTCGCACCTTTACGGCACCGGCGGGTACAAGACCGAGCGCTACTACTCGTTCTTCGTCCGGGAAGGCGCCTCTTCGTGACCGAGTTTTCCTTTCCCCCGGCACCGCCCGAGCCGGTCGAACCGCGCTCGAGCCTGCGCGTGGTGCTGGTGCTGATCGCCGTGGCGGTGCTCGGCGCCGGCGCCGGCGGGTACGGCTTCGGCCGGATGGTGCTGGGGTACGAGGCTTACGCGATGCAGAGCGAGAACATGAGCCCGACCCTGGCGCCCGGCGACCGGCTCGTCGTGCGCAAGGCCGACGACGCCGAGGTGCGCCGTGGGGATCTCGTCGCCATCGACCTGAGTGCGTACGCCGAATCGAGCCGCGACGGAGTCAGTGTCGTCCGCGTGGTCGGGGTCGCCGGGGACACGGTCGCCTGCTGCACCGACGAGCACCTCTCGGTCGACGGCAAGCCGATCACCGAGCCCTACATCACGCCCGGCTACGAAGGTCTCTTCGAGTTCTCCGCGAAGGTGCCCGAGGGCGCGATCTTCGTCGAGGGCGACAACCGGGGCAATTCCGACGACTCACGGTTCAGCGGCCCGGTGCGGTTGTCCGGCGTCATCGGGGTCGTGGTCGCCACCGGCACGGTCGTCACCCCGAAGCCACTGGCCCCGGTCACCGCGTTCACCGACGCGGGCCTGCCCGGAACGCCGTACTCCGACGGCACTCTGACCGGCCTGCGGTGGTGGATCCTCGGCGGGTTCGTGCTGTTCGCCGGCGCCGTCATCGGGCTGATCGTGACCGCCGTCCGGAGCGCCGGAAGACGACGAAGAGCAGCCGTAGCCCCACCAGCGCGCTGATCACCAGGAGGTTGTAGCCGAACACCTGGTGCAGCGTCAGGTCGGCCGCGATGCGGGGCCCACCCGTGCCCGTCAGGAGGAGCACCGCCATCAGGCCGGTCGCCGCGCCGACGAAGGCCAGCAGGACCTCGTGCACCAGGCTCGTGACGACGTCGCGGTCGCGCCCGTCGGAGAACAGGCGGACGTTCACCGACAGCCGGCCCTCCTCCAGGGCCGCGCCGATGCGGTCGACGCGGCGGGGGATGCGGCGCAGCACCGGCAGCAGCGCCAGCACCTCGGTGAGCGCGGTGTGGCGCAGCGAGTCCGGCCGCAGCCGGGCGCCGACCTGCTCGACGGCGAACGCGCGGGACTCGGCCACGACGTCGAACGCGGGATCCAGCGCGGCCAGGGTGCCCTCCACCGTGGCGAGCGCCCGGAACACCGCGGCGACCGGCGGCGGCACGCTCAGCCGGAAGTCCGCGACCACCCGGAAGAGGCCGGTGAACAGGTCGAGACCGGCGGTGCGGCCGGGCCCGAAGTGCCGGGCGACCAGGGCGCCGAGGGCGCGTTCGAGGCGCTGCTCGTCGATGTCGTCCGTGCGGTCGACGATCTCCAGCAGCCCGTCGCGCAGGGCGGCCGGGTCGCCGCGGTCCAGAGCCAGCACCAGGTTCTGCAGGCCGCCGCGCAGCCCGGCGTCGAGCCGGCCGACCGAACCGAAGTCGAGCAGGCCCAGGCGGCCGTCGGCCAGCAGCATGAGGTTGCCGGGATGCGGGTCGGCGTGGAAGACGCCGCCGACCATCACCTGGTCGAGCAGGCACCGCAGGAGGGACCGCGCGAGCCGCTTGCGGTCGGCCGCCGGTGCCGTCTCCAGGGGCTTGCCGTCCAGTCGGGACATGACGAGGACGCGCTCGGTGGACAGTTCTTTGTGGACGGTCGGCAGGGCGACGTCCGGGCACGAAGTCGCGGTCACGGCGGCGATGTTGCGGGCTTCGATGGTGAAGTCGAGCTCCTCGGCCAGCGCTTCGGCGAACCCGTCGGCGAGTTCGGCGACCCCGAGCGAGCGCGCCCAGTCCGCGCGGTCCTCCAGCGCCGCGGCGACGCGGCGGACGATGTCGATGTCGCGTTCGGCCTGCTCCCGCACGCCCGGGCGCTGGACCTTGACCACGACGTCCTCGCCGCCGCGCAGCTTCGCCCGGTAGACCTGCGCGACCGACGCGGTGGCCAGCGGTTCCGGGTCGAACTCGGCGAAGACGTCGTCGGGGGAGCCGCCCAGCTCCTCGGTCAGCACGGCCCAGACGGCGTCGGCCTTCGCGGGCGCCACCTGGTCCTGAAGCTTGCCGAGCTCGTCGACGAACACCGGGGGCAGCACGTCCGCGCGGGTCGAAAGCAGCTGGCCGAGCTTCACGAACGTCACGCCGCCTTCCTCCAGCGCGCGGCGCAGGGACCGGGCGAGCTTGGCGTGCCGTCCCGGCGCGAGATCGGGGTCGCGGCGGCCGGCGAGGTAGCGGCCGAGGCCGTGCTTGATGGCGATCCGGCTGATCTGCGAGTACCGCCGGGCGCGCAGGATCTTGGTGCGCACCGCGCGTAGCCGGAACCCGCCCGGCAGGGCCATTTCCGCGACCAGGAGGAAGATCAGCGTCGCGAGGAAAGCGCTGCCCGCCAACGGGATCAGCAGGCCGACGGCCGCGCCGCCGTTGTGCCGCAGGGAAAGCGGGAACGCCTGGCCGATGCCGCCCGCGACGAGCCAGCCGAACCCGGCGCCGCACAGCGCGCGGACAGCGCCGATCCGCACCCCGAGCACCCGCCGCGACGCGACCACCAGCGGCCACAGCACGAGCGCGTAGAGGGGGAGGGTCAGCAGCCCCAGCAGGATGTCCATGCCGCAGAGCAGACCACGGTGGCCGGCCCGGACGGCTCATGCGGCGGCGGGACCGGGCTCCCTCTCGCGAGGGAGCTACTTTCGGCCGTGGCCCGGATCGTTCGTGGACTTCTAACCTGATCGCGCGCACCACGGTGAAGTGTTCTCTAAACCGGACGAAGGAGACACGATGAACGGACGCCTGATCGGCCGGGTCCTGGCGCTCGCCACGGCCGTCGCGGCCCCGCTGGGCCTGGGGCTCGCGGTCGCCCCCGGCGCCGAAGCGGCCGCCGTCACGACGCTGTACTACAGCTCTTCGGGCGCGTCGGACTACCTTGCCCAGATCGACCAGGGCGCGGCCAACTGGAACGCCGTCGTCACCGACGTGAAGCTGGTCAAGCGGACCTCGGGGGCGACGATCAAGTTCCACGAGATCCACAGCGGCGGCTCGTACACGAACACGGACGGCCACGGCCGCGGCGACATCTACCTGGACACGAGCCAGGTGGCCGAGGGCTTCGACCCGACCCGCATCGCGGCGCACGAGCTGGGCCACAACCTCGGCCTGCCCGACCACTACACCGGGCCGTGCACGGAGCTGATGTCCGGCCACGGCCCCGGCACGGCGTGCAAGAACGCGAAGCCTTCGTCGGCCGAGGCGGCGAAGGTGCAGTCCTTGTGGGTGAACGGCTTCGCGGCTTCGGAGCTGCGCAAAGTGGCTTACTAGCCGTTTGACGCCCGGTTGCCCACAGCTCGGCCGAGTTGTGGGCAACCAGGGTTGCCGAGACCGCCGGCGCGTGCGCTCCACCTCGAGAGGGAGGCGCCCGAACCCGCTGCCTGCGAAGATCGACCGGTGCGCGTACTCCGCCCCCTGACGAGCAAGGCGACCTACCGCCGCTGGGTGTACCTCGTCCTCGGCGGGGCCATCAGCGTGCCCTACCTGCTGTTCTCCGCGGTCGCCGTGCCGTCGCTGCTGCCGTTCGTCACCACGGTGGAACGCGCCACCGTCATCGGGGGCCTGCTCACCCTGGTCGTGCTCGCCGGGACCGCCTTCCTGCCCGCGGTGCACGTGCTGGAGTCCACCGCGGTCCGCGAGCTGCTCGACGACCCCGTGCCGGACGCACCCGCGAAACCCCGCACCCGGCCGGGCCGGCGGCGCGCCGCCGCGATGTTCGTGCTGCACGTCGTCGCCGGGTTCGTGGTCAGCCTCTTCAGCCTCGCCGCACCGGTCGCGGTCGGGGTCTCGGTCAGCGCCGTGTTCACCGGGCACCTCTTCCAGACCGCCGAGGGAGCCGAGGTCACGGTGCCGAAGGGCTGGCCTTCGGTGTGGCTGCCCGTCGTGTTCGTCTTCGGCGTGGTCGTGCTGATCCACCTCGTCCGGGCGATCGGCGGCGGGCTGCGGCGGGTCGCCGTCCGGCTGCTCGGGATGACCGCGGCCGACCGGATCGCCCAGCTGGAACGGCGGACCGGGCAGCTCGCCGAACGCAACCGCCTGGCCCGGGAGCTGCACGACTCGGTCGGGCACGCGCTGAGCGTCGTCACCGTCCAGGCGGGTGCCGCCCGGCGGACGCTGCGCACCGACCCGGACTTCACCGAACGCGCACTGGGCGCGATCGAGGAGTCCGCCCGCACGGCCCTCGATGACCTCGACCACGTCCTCGGGCTGCTGCGGGAGGAGGCGGCGGGCCGGGCACCGCAGCCGGCGCTGACCGAGCTCGCGACCCTGCTCGAAACGACGCGGCTGGCCGGCACCGACGTCACCGCCGAAATCGAGGGCGACCTGGCCGGCGTGCCCGCGGTGGTGTCGCGCGAGGTGTACCGGATCCTGCAGGAATGCCTGACCAACGCCGTGCGGCACGCCGGTAGGGTCCCGGTGACGGTGGTCGTCGACGTCACGGCGCACGGCCTGGTCGCCCGGGTCGCCAACCCGCTGGGGACCGGTTCGGGCCGCACCGGCGGCGGCCGCGGCCTGCGCGGGATGACCGAACGGGTGGAAGTGCTCGGCGGCGAACTGTCGGCCGGGCGGGTGGACGAGCGGTGGGAGGTCGTGGTGCGGGTGCCGTGGGGGAGCGGGCGATGAGCGCCGGGGTGCTGCTGGTCGACGACGAGCCGCTGATCCGCGCCGGGCTGCGGGCGATCATCGACAGCGAGGAAGACCTTTCGGTGCTGGGCGAAGCCGCCGACGGCGCCGAGGTGCCCGGCCTGGTGACCCGGCTGCGCCCGGACGTCGTGCTGATGGACGTGCGGATGCCCGCGGTGGACGGGATCCGCGCCACCACGCACCTGATGTCCACCATGGACAGCCCGCCGAAGGTGATCGTGGTGACCACCTTCGAGAACGACGACTACGTGTACGACGCCCTGGTCGCCGGCGCCAGCGGGTTCCTGCTGAAGCGGGCCCGGCCGGAGGAGATCGTCGCGGCGATCCGGACGGTGCTGGCGGGCGAGTCCCTGCTGTTCCCGGCGGCGATCCGCCGCCTGGCGGCCCAGCACGCGCCGGCCCCCTCCGGTGACGGCCTGACCGGCGCGGGGCTGACCGAACGCGAGCGCGAAGTGCTGCGGCTGATGGCCGGCGGGTTGTCCAATGTGGAGATCGCCGGGGAGCTGTACCTCGGGATCCAGACGGTGAAGACCCACGTGGGCAACGTGCTGGCCAAGCTGGGCGCGCGCGACCGGACCCAGGCGGTGATCCGGGCGTACGACTCCGGCTTCGTGACCCCCGGCGGCTAGCGGCGGCTACGGACGCACTCCGGGCCGCTACTGCTGATACGGCCCGCTCGGCGGCTGGTACCCCGGCGGCGGGGGTTGCTGGAACCCCTGCGGCGGCGGGAATCCCGGCTGCTGCTGGTATCCCGGCTGCTGCTGCTGGAACCCCGCCTGCTGCTGGTATCCCGGCTGCTGCGGAAAGCCCTGCTGCACCGGGTATCCCGGCGGCGGGGCGAAGCCGGGCTGCTGCGCCGCGGGCACGGCCTGCGCGACCGGGCCGGAGCCCTGACCGGCCCGGCGCCGGATCGCGACGACCAGCCGCCAGCCGCACAAGGCCCCGATCCCCGCGCCGATCCCGAACGTGACCCACCGGCCGCCGTTCTTGAAGGTGCTCGCGCTGTCGATCGATTCCTGGCGCTTCTCTTCGTAGGTCTCGCTGGTCGTCTGGCCGTACTGGGTCCGGTCGCAGGTCTGCCCCGGCCGCATCTCTTCGCTGCCGCACAGCACCTTGCCGCTGGGTTCCCCCGAACCGAACAGGCCGAGCGCCACCAGGCTCAGCCCGAACAGCAGGCCGATCGACCACCACACCACGCTTTTCACTGCGTTTCCCCTCGACAACACCCCGGTTTGCGGACATATCAGACCACGAACCGGACTGTGACGCACACGCATCCGGCGTCACTGGCCGCTTTAGGACACCGTCCTAGCCGAGGTCGTCGATCAGGGCCTGGATGGCCGCCGCCATCGCCGCCGGGTCGCCGTCGGCCGGGCGCAGCACCAGGTCGGGCGAGGTAGGCCGCTCGTACGGCGCGTCGATCCCAGTGAACCCCTGGATCTCGCCGGCGCGCGCCTTCGCGTACATCCCCTTCGGGTCGCGCGCCTCGCACACCTCCAGAGGTGTGTCCACGAACACCTCCACGAACGGCAGGTCCCCGGAGACCGCCCGTGCCGACGCGCGATCCGACGCGTAAGGACTGATCAGCGACGCGATCGCCACCACGCCCGCGTCCGCGAACAGGCGGGCCACCTCCGCCACCCGCCGGACGTTCTCCGCGCGGTCCGCCGGGCTGAAGCCCAGGCCCTTGTTCAACCCGTGGCGCAGGTTGTCGCCGTCCAGGAGGTACGCCGGGCGGCCCGCCGCGACCAGGCGGCGTTCCAGCTCCACCGCCACCGACGACTTGCCCGACGCCGACAGCCCGGTCAGCCACACCGTCGCGCCGCGGGTCGGGCGGTCCTCGCGCCGGACCGCCGCCGTGTGCCAGACGACCGGGGACAGAGGAGCGCCGGTGATCATGCCCGCCGCGACCGTGTCGCCGGTGTGCTCGTCCACCAGCAGGAACCCGCCCGTGGCGCGGTTGCGGCGGTACGGGTCGAACAGCAGCGGCGCGCGGGTGCGCAGCCGGATCCGGCCGATGTCGTTCAAGGACAACGACTCCGCGGAGTCGCGGTGCAGGGTCGTCACGTCGAGGCGGTACTCCAGCCGCTCCACCGTCCCGCGCGTCTCGGTCGTCGTGTGCCGGACGACGTACGAAGAACCCGGCGTCAAGGAAGACCGCGAGGAGAACCAGCACACCAGCGCGTCGACCTCGCGGGCCGACTCGGCGCGGTTGCCCGGGCGGCACAGCATCGCGCCGCGGCCGAGGTCGAGGTCGTCGGCCAGCTCGACCGCCACCGCCTGCCCGGTGAACGCCTCGGCCAGGGGCTTGCCGCCGGGACCCCACACCGCGCGCACCTTCGAGGTGAACCCCGACGGCAGCGCCACGACCTCGTCGCCCGGCTTGAACACGCCGCCGGCGATGGTGCCCGCGTAGCCGCGGAAGTCGGACCGGCGGATCACGTACTGCACCGGGAACCGGGCGTCGATCAGGTTGCGGTCGGACGCGACGTGCACCTCTTCGAGCTGGTGCAGCAGCGACGTCCCTTCGTACCAGGGCATGCTCGCGCTGCGGTGGACGACGTTGTCGCCGTGCAGCGCCGAAACCGGCACGAACGTCAGGTCGGCGACGTCCAGCTTCATCGCGAACCGCCGGAAGTCCTCGCGGATCTCGTCGAACCGCTCCTGCGACCAGTCGACGAGGTCCATCTTGTTCACGCACACCACGAGATGCCCGATCCCGAGAAGCGACGCGAGGAACGCGTGCCGCCGCGACTGCTCGAGGACACCTTTGCGCGCGTCGACGAGGACCAGCGCGAGGTCGGCCGTCGACGCGCCGGTCACCATGTTCCGCGTGTACTGCAGGTGCCCCGGGGTGTCCGCGATGATGAACTTCCGCTTGGGCGTGGCGAAGTAGCGGTGCGCGACGTCGATGGTGATGCCCTGCTCGCGCTCGGCGCGCAGGCCGTCGGTGAGCAGCGCGAGGTCCGGGTAGTCCTCGCCGCGCTCGCGGCTGGCGCGTTCGACGGCGGCGAGCTGGTCGGTGAAGATCGCCTTCGAGTCGAACAGCAGCCGGCCGATCAACGTGGACTTGCCGTCGTCCACGCTGCCCGCCGTGGCGATCCGCAGCAGCTGCATCAGAAGTAGCCTTCCCGCTTGCGGTCTTCCATGCCTGCTTCGGAAATCCGGTCGTCCGCCCGGGTCGCACCCCGTTCGGTGACGCGGGTGGCGGCGACCTCGGCGACCACTTCGGACGGGGTCGCCGCCGACGATTCGACGCAGCCGGTGCACGTGGCGTCGCCGACGGTCCGGAATCGCACGGTCGTCTCGTACGGCGTCTCGCCGTCCACAAGGGACAGGAATCGCGTGGCGGCCAGCAGCATGCCGTCGCGCTGGACGACCTCTCGGCGATGCGCGTAATAAAGCGGCGGCAGGGCGATCCGCTCGTCGCGGATGTACTGCCAGATGTCGAGCTCGGTCCAGTTCGAGAGCGGGAAGACGCGGATGTGCTCACCGCGCCGGTGCCGCCCGTTGTAGAGGTTCCACAGCTCCGGGCGCTGCGCCCGCGGGTCCCACTGGCCGTGCTCGTCGCGGAAGCTGAACACGCGCTCCTTCGCCCGCGCCTTCTCCTCGTCGCGGCGGGCGCCGCCGAACACGGCGTCGAAGCCGCCTTCGCGGATCGCCCGCAGCAGCGTGACCGTCTGCAGCCGGTTGCGGCTGGCTCCCGGCCCGGTCTCCTCGACGACCCGGCCGGCGTCGAGGTCGTCCTGCACGCTCGCGACGTGCAGCCGCAGGCCCAGCGCCTCGACCGTCTCGTCGCGGAAGCGCAGCACCTCGTCGAAGTTGTGGCCGGTGTCGACGTGCAGCACGGGGAAGGGCAGCGGCGCCGGCCAGAACGCCTTCGCGGCGGCGTGCAGCATCACCACCGAGTCCTTGCCGCCGGAGAAGAGCAGGACCGGGCGTTCGAAGGTCGCCGCGACCTCGCGGAAGACGTGCACGGCCTCCGCTTCGAGCGCGGCGAGGTGCGACAGCTCGTACGAGGTCACGGACACCGGAAAAAAGTAGAACATGTTCTTGTCATCGGTCAAGCGGTGCGGGACCCTGGGGGCATGGACCTGGTCGTACTCGAAGAGATCCGCCGGCTGAAGTACCGCTACCTCCGCGCGGTCGACCTGAAGCAGTGGGACGAGGTGGCCGACACCTTCACTGTCGACGCCACGGCCGACTACGGGACGCACGCCGTGGGCGGCGACGGGAAGAAGTTCGAGGGTCGCGACGCGATCGTCGAGTTCCTCACCAAGAGTCTCGGCAACGGCATCATCACCGTCCATCACGCAGGTCAGCCCGAGATCGAGGTCGACGGCGACACCGCGACCGGACGCTGGGCGTTCACCGACAAGGTCATCGTGCCCGACCACAAGGTGATCATCGAGGGCGCCGCGTTCTACGAGGACACCTACCGCCGGGAGGCCGACGGCGCCTGGCGGATGTCGCACATCGGGTACGTCCGGACCTACGAGTCGATGCTCTCGTGGGCGGACAACCCGGGCTTCCGGCTGCTCGCGAACCGCTGGGCCGTGCCGGCATGATCGAGAACGAGTTCTCGTTGACCCGGCCGTTCGCCGACGCGATCGTCGAGGCCGAGAAGCTGCTCGCCGGGGCGCCGCACGTGAAGACCGAGCAGGACCTCCTCGAGGGCTACGACTACCTCGCCGGGAGCATCCGCGCGTCGCTGCAGATGGCCTGGGCCTACCAGCGCGACTTCCCGTACTTCACCGCGTCCACCGGGCCCTACACCAAGATGGGCCTGGACAACCCGGACACGCTCTACTTCAACGCGAACATCCGCGCCGACCGCGAGTACCTCGTCACCGGCGTCCGGGGGACCACCGCCGACCTGAGCTTCCAGATCCTCAACGGCGACTACTCGCCGGTCGTGGTGCCCGACAGCCTCGCCGCGTTCGACGACCGCGCGATCGAGATCGGGGCCGACGGCCGGTTCGAGCTGCGCTTCGGCCCGGCGCGCGAGAACCCGGGGCCGAACTACTTCGTCCTCGGCGAGGGCTCGTCGATGCTCGTCGTCCGCGAGGTCCACAGCGACTGGGCGACCGAGAAGCGCGGCGAGATCCGCATCCGGTGCGTCGACACGGCGGGCCAGTCGCCGCCGGTGCCGGACCGCTCCGCGCTCGCGAAGCGCTACGGCGTCACCGGCAAGATCCTGCTGAGCCGGCTCAAGACGTTCCTGGCCTTCCCGAAGTGGTTCTACGACGACCTGCCGGTGAACACGATGACCGAGCCGCGCTCGACGCCGGGCGGGCTGACCACGCAGTTCTCCTCGGCCGGGCACTACGAGCTCGGCGACGAAGAGGCGATGGTCGTCACCGTGCCCCGCTGCGCCGACGCGCCGTACCAGGGCATCCAGCTCGGCAGCCTCTGGTACGTCTCGCTCGACTACATCAACCACCAGACGAGCCTCACCGCCGACCAGGCCCGCGTCGACCCGGACGGGAAGATCCGGTTCGTGATCAGCGAGCGCGACCCCGGCGTCGCGAACTGGCTGGAGCGCACCGGGCACGAGCGCGGGTACGTCCAGATCCGCTGGCAGCGGCTCGCGCGGGACCTCGGCCCGGACGACGGCCCGGTCGTCGAGATCGTCAAGGTGGACGAGCTGCCCGACCGGCTGCCGTTCTACGGCGAGGCGCGGGTGACGCCCGAGGAATGGTCGGCGAGGATCGCGGCCCGGCAGGACGCCGTCGCCGCCCGGATGCTGGGGTGAGCATGGAGAACCTGTTGCAGGGCAAGGTGGTCGTGGTCTCGGGCATCGGCCCGGGGCTCGGCCGGTCGATCGCCGTGCGCAGCGCCATGGCGGGAGCGGACGTCGTGCTCGCCGCGCGCACCGAGTCGCGGCTCACCGAGGTCGCCAAGGAGGTCACCGACCTCGGCCGCCGGGCGGTCGCGGTCCGGACCGACATCGACGACGAAGAGTCCGCCGCGCACTTGGTGAGCGAGGCCGTCGAGGCGTTCGGCCGGGTCGACGCGGTGGTGCACAACGCCTTCGCCGTCCCGCCGCTGACCGACCTGGCCACTGTGGACCTCGACGCCGTCCGCAAGGGCTTCGAGACCGCGGGGATCTCCGTGCTCCGGCTGACGCGGCTGTTCCTGCCCGCGCTCAAGGAGAGCAAGGGCTCGCTGGTGATGATCAACTCGGCGGTGCTGCGGCATTCGCGGCGCACGTTCGGCGCGTACAAGATGGCGAAGTCGGCGCTGCTGTCGCTGTCGCAGAGCCTCGCCAGCGAACTCGGGCCGGACGGCATCCGCGTCAACACGGTCGCGCCCGGGTACATCTGGGCGCCGAACCTCAAGTGGTACTTCAATTATCTGGCCAAGGAACGCGGCATCACCGCGGAAGAGGTCTACGCGGAGACGGCGTCGACCATCGACCTGCGGAAGCTGCCGGAGCCCGACGAGATCGCCGACGCCGTGGTGTTCCTCGCCTCGCCGATGGCGCGCGCGATCACCGGGCAGTGCCTCGACGTCAACGGCGGCGAGTACCACCACTAGGAGGATCCATGCTCCCCGGCCGGGCCGACCTGGGCACGTTCGACGACCTGCACGCCTCGGCGTCGAAACTCACCGGGCTCGACGACTTCGGCGGTGACGAGTACGGCGAAGGCCTGCGTGTGCTGCTGGAGTCGTACGAGGCCGACGAGGACCTGACGCCGTTCGGCAACAAGGTGCACCGGGCGATGCTGCGCGGCGCGCTCGTGGCGAGGTTGCTCAGTGAGGCCGGCTGGAAGCAGCACCCGGCGTCGGCTTCCGTGGCGATCGAGCGGCCGATCTTCGTCACCGGCCTGCCGCGCACCGGCACCACCGCGCTGCACCGGCTGCTCGCCGAGGACCCGGGGCACCAGGGCCTGGAAGTCTGGCTCGCCGAGGTCCCGCAGCCGCGGCCGCCGCGGGAGACGTGGGCGGACAACCCCGTCTACCAGGGGATCCAGGCCGGCTACGAACGCCACCACGTCGAACACCCGGAGTTCATGGGCGTGCACCACATGTCCGCGGACCAGGTGGAGGAGTGCTGGCAGCTGCTGCGCCAGTCGATGCGGTCGCTGTCGTTCGAGTGCCTCGCGCACGTGCCGCGCTACTCGCGCTGGCTCGCGAAACAGGACTGGACGGACGCCTACGCCCGGCACCGGCGCAACCTGCAGCTGATCGGGCTACCGGACGCGGGCAAGCGGTGGGTGCTCAAGAACCCGAGCCACCTCTTCGCGCTGGACGCGCTGATGGCGGCCTACCCGGACGCGCTCGTGATCCAGACTCACCGGGCGCCGCGGACGATCATGGGCTCGATGTGCAGCCTGGCGGAGAAGGCCGCCGACGGCTGGTCGACGAAGTTCCGCGGCGAGGTGATCGGCAAGTCCCAGCTCGACCTGTGGGCCCGCGGCGCCGACGAGTTCCACGCGGCCCGCGCCCGGTACGACTCGACGCAGTTCTGCGATGTGGCGTACGAGGACTTCGTCGCCGACCCGATCGGCACGGTGTCCACTGTGTACGACCACTTCGGACTGACGTTCACCGAGGACGCGCGGGCGGCGATGACCGCGCTGCACGGGGAAAGCCGGTCAGGGGAGCGGAAACCGGTCCACCGCTACAGCCTGGAGGACTTCGGTCTGACGCCCGAGGAGGTCGACGAGCGGTTCGCGGGCTACCTGCGCGCGTACTACTGATCGGCCGGGATCGGCTCCGCCAGCGCCGCTCGTGAGGAAGCAGCCGGGAACGGGTCGGCGAAGTACTGCGTTTCGTGCGTGACGAGATCGCCGGAGAACTCCATGATGCTCACCGTGCGGGTCGGCGCGCCGTCGTAGGTGATCACGCACTCGCTGACCCAGAGGTCACCGCCGCCCTGGATGCGGCGGATCGTGAAATGGCGCTCGGCCGGGTGGCCGCCGCGTTGCGCCTGGATCTTCGCGCGGCCCCGGAAGCGTTCGCCGGACTGCGGGTAGTCCAGGATCGCGTCGTCGGCGTAGATCGCGTGCTCGCGCTCGACGTCTCCGCGTTCCGAAGCGGTCCAGTGCTCGGCGATCGCTGCGTGGATCTCGGCGTCCATGCCGGAACCCTACGCCGTGATCAGCTCGACCACCTCGGCCATCGACGGGCCGGCGGCCATCTCGGCGGCCAGCTCCTTCGCCCGGTCCCGGTAGCGCGGCTCGGTCAGGACGGCGCGGACGTCACGCTTGATCGTTCGTGGCGAGACCGACGCCCGGGCGCGGCCGATGCCGGCGCCGGACCACGTGACCCGGGCCGCCACTTCGCGCTTGTCCTGGCTCGCCCCGACCACGACCAGCGGCACCCCGTGGCGGAGGGCGTGGTTGACGCCGCCGTACCCGCCGTTGCCGACCATCGCGGCGCAGCGGGGGAGCAGTTCGTCGTAGGGCAGGAAGTCGGCCACGCGAACGTTGGCGGGCAGCGGTCCCCGGCTCAGCTCGCCGCCGCACGTTGTCACGACGACCAGCACGTCTTCGTCGGCGAGGGCGTCGATGGCCGGTTCGACGAGGCGGCTCAGGTCGTCGTTCGCGATCGTCCCCTGGGTGATGTGCACGACCGGCCGGGAGCCGTCGAGGTCGCCCCACCACGGCGGCAGCGGGTACTCGGTCGCGGCGCTGACCGTCGTCGGGCCGATGAAGTGCAGCGGTGCGCCGGTGCGCGGGTATTCGAAGCCTGGGCAGGTCATCTGCAAGACGCCGTCGCTGTGCAGCGGCCAGTCCGCGAACAGCATGCCCGGGTCTTCGCCCAGCAGGTCGCGGGCTCGCCGCTGCGCCGGTCCGAGCACCCAGCGGGCGAACGTCTTCAGGACCGCGCTGTTCGGGCCGCTCGGCACCGGGGGCAGGAACGGCAGGAAGCCCAGCACGAGCACGCGCGGCCGGGGTTCGCGGCGCACCAGGGCCAGGCCCGCCATGAAGAGCGGGTCGCACAGGACGACGTCGACGTCGAGGTCCATAGAACCGAGCTGGGCGGGCATCGCGCTGACGAAGTTCGTGAGGTCGAACCGGGCGAGCTTCAGTCCCTTGAGACCGGCGCGGCCGGGGATCGAGCCGTCGAGGTCGGTTTCGTCGAAGTCGGCCGCCGGCGGCAGGACATTCACGCTGGCGCCGAGCTTCTCGAAGGTTTCCCGGTAGCGCGCCCCGGTGACGACGGCGACGTCGTGCCCGGCGGCGAGCAGGGCCGCGACGATCGGCTTGGTCGGGCCGACGTGGCCGCGAGCGGGTTGCACGCAGACGAGTACGCGGGCCATGGCTCCCCCTTGGTTGACCGATACGCTGTACTATCCAATTGATGACGATACCGGAATCCGGCGGCGCGCGGCGCCGCTACGAGTCACCGGTGCGCGAGGCCCGCGCCCGCCGCACCCGGGAACACGTGGTCGCGACCGCCGGGCGGCTGTTCGCCGAGCGCGGCTACGCGGGCACGAGCGTGCGGCAGATCGCCGCCGCGGCCGGGGTGAGCCTGGAGACGGTGACGCAGGCGGGGCGCAAGGCGGACCTGCTGCTGGCCGCGTTCCGGGCCGGGTTCGCGGGCGATCCGGACGCGGTCGACCTGGACGCGCTGGTGGGGCCGGCCGGACCGGCGGATCTGCCGGCGGTGGTCTCGCGGCTGGCCGAAGGGGTGCGCGGGTCCTTGCCGATCTGGCGCGCGTTCACGACCGCGGCGGCGGCCGACCCGGCGGTGGCGGCGGTCCGCGCGGAGCTGGCGGTGGCCCGCCGCACGGAGACCGTGGCGAGGTTGGAAGCGGCGGGCTTCGCTGCTTCGGCTCGGCTGGCGGACGCGATCGGGCTGCTCACCTCCCACGAGGCGTACGACCACCTGACGACCGTGTGCGGCTGGCCGCACGAGGACTACGTCGCTTGGACCGCCGCCGCGATCGGGGCCCAGCTCACTCTCGACTGGCGGGGGAAGCCAGAACCCGCGTGATCGGCGCCGGAACTCGCGTGTTCAGGTCCGGAACTCGCGTGATTCGGTCCGGTATCGCGAGTCACGGCTCCAGTCACGCCAGTTCCGGCTCCAGTCACGCCGGTTCCGGCTTCGGTCACGCTTGCTAGCCGGCGGCGGCTTGCAGACCGCGCGTCCCGATGCCGCGCAGCACTTCCACCCGGTCCGCGCCCGGGCGGCCGAGCACCCAGCTCGACCCGGGCACCGCCTTCGCGCGCTTCTTCAACGGCGCCAGCAGCCGCGAGGCCTCCTGGTACGACGGGATCGAGCCGCTCGCACAGACCAGCGTCGCCAGGGAAACCGTCACCGGCAGGCCGTCCGCCGTCCAGTGGCGGTCCAGCAGCGCGCCCGCCACCGTCGCGATCTCGTCGACGTCGCAGACCACCAGGAAGTCGTCGCCGCCGACGTGGCTCACCCGCATCCGGCGCAGGCCGCCGGCCAGCTCCGTGAGCGCGCCGCCCAGCTCGCGGATCAGGTCGTCGCCCGCGGCGAACCCGGCCGTGTCGTTGACCGCCTTGAACGCGTCGATGTCCAGCCACGCCGCCACGAACGGCTCGCCGATCGTGATCCGGCGGGCGACGTCGCGCGCCACCGTGTCGCTGCCCGGCAGCCGGGTCAGCGGGTTGAGCGCCGCCGCGGCCTCGACCTTCGCCTCGGCCACGCCGCGCACCACCTCGGTCACCAGCACCACGCCGAGGCAGCGGCCGACCTCGTCGACCACGACGACGTCGTCGCCGGTGCGGCCCCAGTCGGCGTCGGTGACCAGCTCGAGGAACTCCATCGCACCCGCGCGGGCCTCGATCGTGTGCGGGGTGTCCGCGAGCCGCGCCGCCGGGCGCTTGGCGTGCAGCGCGTGCCCGTACGGGCCGGTGACCGCGACGAGGAACCGCGTCCGGTCGATCGACCAGCGCGGCCGGTTCAGCTCGTCGACCCCGATGACGCCGCTCGGCGCGTCCGCCGCCGCCAGTACTTCCCGGACGTCGTTGCAGGTCGCGGTGTCCGGCAGGGTCGTGGCCGGGCGGAGGAAGTCGCCGACGCACTGCGCCGGACCCGGAGCGCGAGTGGCTTGGGGGCGCGTGAGCAGCGCCGGGGCCGGCCCGGCCGCGGTGGGCGGGGCCAGCAGGTTCCCCTGCGCGATCCGGATGCCGATGCCGCGGACGGCGTCGAGCTGGGCGTCGGTCTCCACGCCGGTCGCGACGAGCCGGGTGCCGGTGCGGTGGGTGTAAAGCAGCAGCGCCTCGACGATGGCGGCCGACGCCGGGTCGTCCGGCAGCCCGCGCAGCACCGTGCGGTCGAGCTTGACCAGGTCGACCGGCGCCTCGACGAGCAGGCCGAGCGGCAGGTCGCCGCGGCCGAGGCCGTCGAGCGCGAGCCGGAAACCGAGCTCGGTGAGCGTCCGCATCCCGGCGAGCGCGCGGTCGGCCGGCAGCGGAGCGAAGGGCGGGCCGATCTCGAGGACGACGTCGCGGGTGCGGCGTCCGGTGTCGCCGAGCTCGGCCAGGAGGTCGTCGTACATCGACGGCGGCGCGGCGAGCGTGCGGGCGGAGAGGTTGAGGTGCAGCGGGAGCGACGACTCGTCCTGCCGGACGGCGGCGATCGCGAGCCCGAGGTCGGCCTCGGCGAGGCGGCCCTCGCGGCGCGCCTGCGTGAGCAGGTCGGGGACGGTGCCGTGGCCCGGCCTGGCCAGCGCTTCGTGAGCCACGACGCCTCCGGTTTGGAGGCTGTACAGCGGCTGGAAAGCGAAGCGGACCGCGCGTGGCGACTTCACGCCCCGATCGTCGCGGGTCGGGCGGCGAAGCGGAACCGATGTCGACTGATGTTCATCGGCGTTACCCACATTGGAGTAACGCAGCGTGACGCCCGCCACTTGTTCATGGTTGACTTATATAAGTAGATACTTGTAGCTTGGCCGGGTGCACGCGTTCGACGTCCTGGGTGATCCGGTCCGCCGCCGGATCCTCGAAGTGCTGGCCGACGGCGAGCGGGCCGCCGGCTCGGTGACCGAGGTGATCCGGGCCGAGTTCGGCATCTCGCAGCCGGCGGTGTCGCAGCACCTGAAAGTGCTGCGCGAGAACGGCTTCGCGGTCGTCCGCCGGGACGGGACGCGGCGGCTGTACGCGGTCGGGCACGCGCCGTTGCGGGACGTCGACGCCTGGCTCGACCGGTTCCGCCGGTTCTGGACCCCGCCACTCGAGGCGTTGACCACCGAAATCGCCCGCGGCAAGCGCGAACGGCGCCTGGCCGCGGAAAAGACCGAAGGAGAACGTTCGTGATCGACGTCAGCCACCAGATCAGCGCCGTCCGCCGGACGCTCGGCGACCGGGTGATCGAAGGGAAGGAGGCCCGCGTGCTGACCATCAGCCAGGTCTACGACACCGACGCCGACGACCTCTGGGACGCCTGCACGAACGCCGAACGCATCCCGCGGTGGTTCCTGCCGGTCAGCGGCGAGCTGAAGCTCGGCGGGAAGTACCAGCTGGAGGGCAACGCCGGCGGCACGGTCGAGCGCTGCGAGCCGCCGAAGAGCTTCGCCGCCACCTGGGAGTTCGGCGGCAACGTCAGCTGGATCGAGGTCCGCCTGACGCCCGAGGGCGACGGCACCCGGTTCGAGCTGGAGCACGTCGCGCACATCGACGAGCGCTGGGACGAGTTCGGCCCGGGCGCGGTCGGCATCGGCTGGGACGGGACCCTGGTCGGCCTGGTCCTGCACTTGTCCGCACCGGGCACGGCCGTCGACCCCGAGGCGGCGATGGCCTGGATGATGTCGCCCGAGGGCATCCGGTTCATGACGGCCTCGAGCGAGGCCTGGTACGAGGCCGACGTCGCCGCGGGCGCGGACCCGGCCCAGGCGAAGGCGGCGGCGGACCGCACACTCAAGGCCTACACGACCCCGCCGGAGGCCTGACCGCCGTGTCGTCCGTTCAATCACGCGTGTCGACCCTCTGATCACGAGTGATGCCCCTTCGATCACGCCTCACGCGTGATTGGAGGGTCGACTCGCGTGATCAGGAGGTCGACACGGCTCAGCGGTCGGTTTTCTTGACGGCGGTCAGCGTGATCACGGCGTCGGCCGCGACCTCGGTGCCGGCGGCCGGGTCCTGGCCGGTCTGGACCCAGTTGTGGTCGATCACCAGCATCCGGCCCTGGCCGGTGCCGTCGACCTCGCGCAGGTTGTAGAGCCCGGCCTTCTGCATCGCGTTCTGGGCGTCCTGGTGGTCCATCCCGGAGACGTCCGGGACCTTGACCCGCTTGGCCGGCTCGGACTTCGAGGTCGACGTCGAGGTCAGCGTGGAGGTCGAGGTCGTCGTGCCAGGGCCGCCGGGCGGGGCGCCGCACGCGACCAGGGCGAAAGCGAGTGCTGCCAGCGTCGTGACCTTCGCTCGGGACATGATCTGAAGGTACCCACGGGCCTGCCCGCCGTTCGGGTGAAGCCGGATAAAGTCGGGCGCATGGATCAGGGCAGCGAGCAGACCGACCCGAGGGCGGCGCGGCGGGACCCGGTCGCCAACGCCGGCGGGTTCACCGACCTGGCGACCAGCCCGTTCCGGATCGACCGCGACCGCATCGCCGCGTCGCCGTTCTTCGCCCGCCTCGGCGGGGTCACGCAGGTGGTCAGCGCCGGCGGTGCCGGGCTGCTGCACAACCGGCTCACCCACAGCCTGAAGGTCGCACAGGTCGCCCGGGCCATCGCCGAGCGGATCACCACCGGGGACGACGCCGTCCTCGTCGACAAGCTGGGCGGCTGCGACCCCGACGTCGCCGAGGCCGCCGCGCTCGCCCACGACCTCGGGCACCCGCCGTTCGGGCACCTCGGCGAGCAGACGCTCGACCGCATCGCCCGGCACCGCTTCGGCCTGGCCGACGGCTTCGAGGGCAACGCGCAGACGTTCCGCATCATCACGACGACCGACGTGCGCGGGCCGTCGGCGATCGGGCTCGACCTGACCACGGCGGTGCGCGCGGCCGTGCTGAAGTACCCGTGGCTGCGGCTGCACCACCCGGCCCCGCACCCGTCCGCGATGGCCGTGCCGCCGCGCGGCGCGGGCGAGCCGGACGGGGCGCCCGGCACCGGCGCGGCCAAGTTTTCCGCCTACGCCACCGAACTCGACGACTTCGAGCAGGCGCGCGCGGCGTTCGCGGGGCGCGTCGAAGGCTGGCAGCAGACGGTCGAAGCGTCCGTGATGGACACCGCGGACGACATCGCCTACGCCATCCACGACCTGCAGGACTTCCACCGCATCGGCGTCCTGCAGCACGCGCCGGTGGCCGCGGAGCTGGGGGAGTGGCTCGAGCACGCGGACGAGCTGGCCGCGCTGGACGACGAGACGCTGCACGTCCAGCTGCGCCGCCCGGGCCGTTCGCTCGAGCGCGTCCGCCGCCGCATGCACGTCAAGGACGCGTGGATCGTCGACGACGACGCGTTCGCCGCGGCCGTGGCCCGGGTCCGCGCGGAGCTGGTCGACGGCCTGCTGGCCGCGGAGTTCGACGGTTCGATCGAGGCGGAGCAGGCGACGGCGGCGTTCTCGACGAACTGGACCGCGCGCCTGGTCGACGGCGTGTTCGTGCTGGCGTCCCCGTCGACCCGCGCAGGCCACGTCTCGCTGCGCCCCGCCCAGTGGCACGAGGTCCAGGTGCTGAAGTTCGTGCACCGCCGGTTCGTCCTGCTGCGCCCGGACCTGGCGCTGCACCAGCGCGGGCAGGCGGGGGTGGTGTCGAGCCTGGTCGACGCGCTCGACGCGTGGCTGCTCGACCGCGACGAGGTTTCCCGGCTGCCGCGGCGGCTGCACGACCTGGTGGAGCTGGCGCACGCGGAGTACACGGGGCTGGCGCGCACGGCGCCGGAGCTGCTCGTGGGGGCGACGGGGGAGCCGGTGTCCGGGCCGGACGCGGTGCGGGGGCTGGCCCGGGGCCGGGCGGTGGTGGACTTCGTGGCGTCGCTGACGGACAAGCAGGCGGTGACCCTGCTGGACGCGCTGTCCGGGCGGGCCGCTCAGCCGTGGTCGGACTCCTTCGTCCTCTGAGCGCCCGGCGGTAACGCCCACCCCGCACGTTGCACGGTCTCGACTGCCTCAAGTGGACATCCCACCCCTCGGAATGCCTTGCGGCGGGCGTCCTCACGCCGGTTGTCCTGCCAGTGTCCCGTGGGAAATTCACCGTTGCGCCGACCGGCCTACGACCTCCGGCCGGTTCGGGAAATTATCCGTCCTTTGTCACTCGAACGGCGGGTTTTTACGGAGAACTCACCGTACTTGACTGGGTCTCGTCGGTGATCACCGACGATCGGTCAGCGTGAGTCGGGGCACGCGCCTGGAGATATCGGAGGGCGCACGTGCGTCGTACCCGTTCCACCAGATCGAGATCCACCGTGCTCACAGCCGGGGCCGCGGCGCTGCTCGCCGCCCTCGGCCTCGTGTCGCCGCCCGCCGCGGGCGCCGCCACCGCGTCCACACCGGACGCCTTCACCGAAGTCGCCCAACAGCAGATCGCCGCCCTCCAGGCGGTCAAGGCGGGCCGCACCGCCGCCGAGTCCAAAGTGGACAGCAACCTGCTCGCCGCCCAGAAGGGCGTGACCAAGCAGCTGAACGCGCTGCAGTCTGGGGCCAAAGTTTCCTCGGCCGGGACAGTCCTGGTCGACATCCGCGCGAGCAAGGTCTCGCCGGACCTCATCGCCGGGCTGACCAAGGCCGGGGCGGGTATCCGCGCGATATCCGACCGGTACGGCAGCGTCCGCGCCGAGGTGCCGCTGAACCAGCTCGCCGCGATCGCCGCCCGCGGCGACGTCAAGCGCGTCGAGCAGGCCGACCAGGCCATGACGGCCCGCGAGCTGGCCACCCCGGCGACGACGCCGGCCAAGACCGAAACCAAGCAGCAGAAGGCCGACCGCATCGCCGGCGAGCTGCAGAAAGCGGTTGCGAGCAAGTCGCAGCGCAGCGCTGCCGCCGCCGCGACCCTGACCAGTGAGGGCGACCGCGCCCACAACGCCGACATCGCGCGCCAGCAGTTCGGCGTCACCGGCGTCGGCGTCAAGGCGTGCGCGCTGTCGGACGGCGTCGACTCGCTGGCCGCTTCGCAGGCCAAGGGCGAGCTCCCGCCGAACGTCGACGTCATCGCCGGGCAGGAGGGCGACGGCGACGAGGGCACCGCGATGCTCGAGATCATCCACGACCTCGCGCCCAACGCCGCGCTCGGCTTCGCGTCGGCGTTCAACTCCGACGCCAGCTTCGCGGACAACATCCGCAAGCTGCGCTTCGAGTCGCACTGCGACGTCATCGTCGACGACGTCATCTACTTCAAGGAATCCCCGTTCCAGGACTGGATCATCGCCCAGGCCGTGAACGACGTGACCGCGGACGGCGCGCTGTACTTCTCGTCGGCGGGCAACGAGGGCAACGTCGCCGACGGCACCGCCGGTCACTGGGAGGGCGACTTCGTCGACTCCGGCAAGTCGGTCGGCAAGTTCGCCGGTACCGCGCACAACTTCGCGGGCGCGGCGGGCAACCAGATCTACGAGCCCGTCTCGGACGCCTCTTCGGCCGGCGTCCCGGTGACGCTGCACTGGTCCGACCCGCTCGGGCACTCGGCGAACGACTACGACCTCTACCTGCTCAACTCCGCGGGTGCCGTGGTCAGCTTCAGCCAGGACGTCCAGGACGGTACCCAGGACCCGTTCGAGATCCTGCAGACGCCGGCCTTCGGCGGCACCGGGCTGCGCCTGGCCGTCGTGAAGTTCTCCGGTGAGGCCCGCTACCTGTCGCTGTCCGCGCTGCGCGGCCGGTTCAAGGACTCGGCGGACGGCCTCAAGGCCTACAACACCCCGGGTGTGACGGTCGGCCACTCGGCCGCGCGGGACGCCTTCAGCGTCGCGGCCACCCCGGCGGCGGCGGCGTTCGGGCGGCCCCTGGAGCCGGGTGACCCGGCCAACCCGACCGGCCCGTTCCCGGGTGCGTTCAGCGGCGCGTCGAAGGCCGAGCGGTTCACCTCCGACGGTCCGCGGCGCGTGTTCTACGAAGCCGACGGCACCCCGATCACCCCGGGCAACGTGTCTTCGACCGGTGGTGAGGTCCGGAACAAGCCGGAGATCACCGCGGCCGACGGCGTGAAGACCAGCGTGACCGGCTTCAACCCGTTCTTCGGCACCTCGGCCGCCGCACCGCACGCGGCCGCCATCGCCTCGCTGGTGCTGTCCGGCAACCCCGGCCTGCCGCCGTCCGAGGTCCGCGAGGCGCTGATCAACACCGCGATCGACATCGAAACCCCGGGGCGTGACAACTTCACCGGGTCCGGCGTCATCCTCGCGGACAAGGTGCTCGCCTACACCGGTGCCAGCCCGCAGCCCCTCGCCGTTGCGAAGCAGCCGACGGTCACCCCGGCCGACGGCGGCTCGGCGCTCGACCCGGGCGACACGGCCAAGGTGACGCTGCCGGTGACCAACGACGGTGACGGCACCGCGGTGTCGACCAGCGTCGTGCTCACCAGCCCGACCCCGGGTGTCACGGTGGCGCCGCGGTCCAAGTCCTACGGCACCATCAGCCCGGGACAGACCGGCGTCAACGACTTCACCATCACCGTGCCGGCGACGCAGCAGCTCGGCGCGCCGGTGGTGCTGAACGCCCGCGTCAGCTTCGCCGGTGCGCACTCGCCGACGACGTCGACGTTCTCGCTTCCGGTCGGCACCCCGTCGTCGGTCGCGCAGGACTTCGCCTACGCCGGCGCGCCGGTGGCGATCCCGGACAACAGCCCGGTCGGCGCGTCGGTGACCATCCCGGTCACCGGGGTCGGCCGCGCGTCCAAGGTGGCGTTCTCGGTGGACGGTGCCACCTGCAGCACGGACCCGACGTCGACGACCGTGGGGCTCAACCACTCCTACGTCGGTGACCTGGTCGGCACGCTGACCGCGCCCTCCGGGGCGAAGGCGACGGTGTTCCAGCGCAACGGCGGCTCCGGCAAGAACCTGTGCCAGGTCGTCTTCGCCGACACCGCCGCGACCGCGTTCAGCACGGTGACTTCGGCGAACGCGCCGTTCACCGGGACGTGGCGGCCGACGCAGTCGCTGACCGGCGGCCTGACCGCCGCGGCGGTCGACGGCACGTGGACGTTCGGCGTGGTCGACGCGGCGGGCGGCGACGCCGGCTCGATCCGTTCGGTGGCGCTGCACATCAACGGGTTCGTGCAGCCGCCGGCGGCCGGAGCGCCGTCGAACGTGCGAGGATACACGAACAACGGCCCGGTGCACCCGCTGTAACCGGCATCCGGTGAAGTGAACCACCCGTACGGGGCCGTCGCGGCGACGCGGCGGCCCCGTACGGTTTCCTCATGGCGAAGCCCCGGCAGGTCGCGGGCGGCGGCCGCGCGGTGGAGGTGCCGCCCGACCGGCTGGCCGGCTGGTTCGACCGCTTCTCCGCCCGCCACGAAGGGACCGACACGACCGAGGTCTCGGGGCGCGCGGTGCGCGTGGTGGCCGCCGACGGGGCCACCGCGACCGCGACCGTCCCTTTCGGACCGCTCGAAGTGCCGTCCGGGACGTTCGACGGCCTGGTCGTCGACGCGCTCCTGGCGCACGCGCTGGTGCCGCGGCGGATCGCGCTCGTGCTGGTGCGGCTCGGCGGGCACAGCCTCGGCGTCGCGCGTGGGGGCCGGGTCGAACTCTCGCGCACCGACCGGCACCTCGTGCAAGGCCGGTCCGCCGCGGGCGGCTGGTCGCAGCAGCGCTTCGCCCGGCGTCGCGCGGGTCAGGCGCGGCACGCGCTGCGGGACGCGGCGCAGGACGTCTTCGAGGTGCTGGTGCCGCGGCTGTCCGAAGTGGACGCCGTGGTCCTCGGCGGCGACCGGCGGGCGCTCGACGAGCTCCGGCTTGACCGCCGGCTGGCCCCGGTGTTCGCCCGGGCGGAGCCGCGCGTGCTGGAGGTCGGCGAACCGAGCCGCGCGGTGCTCGAAGAAGCGGCCGTGCGGGCGCTGTCGGTGCAGGTCACGCTGCGCGACGGGTGAGACCGCACACGTCGGAGGAAATCCGCTGGACCCCGGCCCGTACACTGGTCTCCGTGGATATCCAGCTGGAGTGACGCCGGCGCCGGTCACCACCGACCGGCCGCCCGACGCTGTCCTCCATTCACCCCCTTCCACGGGAGTTTCCCTTGATCACGGCCACCGGCCTTGAGCTGCGCGCGGGTTCGCGCATCCTGCTCGACGGCGCCAGCATCCGCATCCAGTCCGGCGACCGCATCGGCCTCGTCGGCCGCAACGGCGCGGGCAAGACCACGTCGCTGAGGGTCCTCGCCGGCGAAGGCGAGCCGCACGCGGGCGAGGTCCGCCGCACCGGCGAGCTCGGCTACCTGCCGCAGGACCCGCGCGAAGGTGATCTTTCGATCAGCGCGAAGGACCGCGTGCTCTCCGCGCGCGGCCTCGACAAGCTGATGCGCGACATGGAGAAGGCGCAGGCCTCGATGGCCGAGCTCGTCGACGACGCCGCGCGCGACAAGGCCATCAACCGCTACGCCCGGCTCGAAGAGCGCTTCTCGTCGCTCGGCGGGTACGCCGCGGAGAGCGAAGCCGCGCGGATCTGCTCGAACCTCGGCCTGGCCGACCGGATCCTGGCGCAGACGCTGCAGACGCTGTCCGGTGGGCAGCGCCGCCGCGTCGAGCTGGCGCGGATCCTGTTCGCCGCGGCCGAAGCGGGTGCCGGCGGCAAGTCCGAGACGATCCTGCTGCTCGACGAGCCGACCAACCACCTCGACGCCGACTCCATCAACTGGCTGCGCGGGTTCCTCAAGCAGCACGACGGCGGCCTGGTCGTGATCAGCCACGACGTCGAGCTGCTGGCCGACGTCGTCAACAAGGTGTGGTTCCTCGACGCGACCCGCGGCGAGCTGGACCTGTACAACATGGGCTGGCAGCGCTACCTCGACGCGCGCGCGACCGACGAGAAGCGCCGCCGCCGTGAGCGCGCCAACGCCGAGAAGAAGGCGTCGGCGCTGCAGCAGCAGGCCGCGAAGCTCGGCGCGAAGGCGACGAAGGCCGTGGCGGCCAAGAACATGGCGCGCCGCGCCGAGCAGATGCTGTCCGCGCTCGACGAGACCCGGGTGGCCGACAAGGTCGCCCGGATCAAGTTCCCCGAGCCCGCCCCGTGCGGCCGGACCCCGCTCACCGCCGAGGGCCTCTCGAAGTCGTACGGCTCACTGGAAATCTTCACCGGGGTCGATCTCGCGATCGACCGCGGTTCGAAGGTCGTCGTACTCGGGCTGAACGGTGCGGGAAAGACGACTTTGCTCCGGCTCCTCGGCGGAATGGAAACTCCGGACACCGGCGAGATCGTGCCGGGTCACGGAATGCGTTTGGGCTATTACGCACAGGAACACGAAACTCTTGATCATGATGCGTCGGTGTGGGAAAACATCCGACATCTCTCGCCGGACACCGGTGCTCAGGAGTTGCGGAACCTGCTCGGCTCGTTCCTCTTCACCGGCGAACAACTCGACCAGCCCGCCGGCACCCTTTCCGGCGGCGAGAAGACCCGGCTCGCCCTCGCGAGCCTGGTCTCCAGTGCTGCCAACGTCTTGCTCCTCGACGAGCCGACGAACAACCTGGACCCGGCCAGCCGCGCCCAGGTCCTGGACGCATTGCGCAGCTTCGCCGGCGCCGTCGTCCTGGTCACGCACGACCCCGGCGCGGTCGAGGCACTCGAGCCCGAGCGGGTCATCCTGCTGCCCGACGGCACCGAGGATCACTGGTCGGCCGACTATCTGGAACTTGTCCAGCTTGCGTGACTCTATGCGTCCATTCGGGTGCAAGATCGCTACGGCCGGGCACTGGAATGGCCCAATGTGATCGCAGTTTCGGCTGTTTTACGTCTGTCGTCTGGCATTCCGGCGCTCAGTGTTCGATCATTGCCCCGGCAGGGGTCGATATGTGGCCCAGAACACTCTCGGCGGGAAGGCGATCGACGTGGCTGATCTCAAGAAAGGCGCGCGGATCACCGGCAACACGCGCGACAAGCTGGCCGCTGACCTGAAGAAGAAATACGAGAAGGGCTCGAGCATCCGGGCGCTCGCGGAGTCGACGGGGCGTTCCTACGGGTTCGTCCACCGGGTGCTGTCGGAGTCCGGGGTCCAGCTGCGGGGGCGCGGCGGGGCGACGCGGGTCAAGAAGAAGTAGTCAGGAGCTGCTGCGCGGGGGGCGCGCAGTGGGAAGTTCGGCCACGCGGAACGTCAGGTGGGCCCCGAGCAGGACCAGCGGGTACACCAGGTAGCCGTACCGGGTGGCCGGGGTGAGCAGGATCAACGCGCCGAGTCCGACGGCGATGCGCAGGACTGCGCCGGAGCCGTTCGCGGGGGGCCGGCGCACCAGCCAGAGCACCATGGCCACGGCCGCGGCGCCGACGAGCACGAACGCGATCACCTGGCCCACCGGGCCGATCGCGGCGATCAGGTGGCCCGGCAACGGGCTCGCCGCGGGCGACCGCACGGCGCCCATCCCGAGGGGGAACCGGAAGACGTGCTCCACGAACGCCGCCGGGTCCACGAGGTACACGGGCAGGTGCAGCGCGGCCGTGGTGGCCACCAGCGCTGACGCGAACCGCCCGGCCGCGGGCCAGTCGAGCCCGGTTTCGTGGCTGACCGAGCTTCGGCGTACCAGCACGAACACGGCCAGGACCGCGGCCGCGGGCGCGACGATGAGCTTCGCGCTGACGACCAGCGCCAGCACCAGGCCCGACCAGGCGGCCCGCCCGGTCGCGGCGAGCGCGCAGGCGAGCACCAGCAACCCGACGATCGCCAGGTCCGGCCCGGCGACCGCCCAGGTGAGCGCGGTGAGCGGGCAGGCCAGCGCGAGCTGGGCCGCGCCGACCGGGACCTCGGGCCACCTCAACAGCTTCAGCGTGCCCAGCACGCACGCGCAGGCGGCCAGGGCGAACATCCAGCGGGCGTCGGTGAGCGCGTCGCCCAGCGGGGTGCCGCCGAACAACGCCCGGGGCAGGCCGAAGACCGCCATCACCGGGCCGTAGGGGGTGTAGTCGTTGACCTCCGGTGCCCGGCCGAGCGCGGTGACGTCGACGTACGGGGTTCCGTGGTGCAGCAGCAGATCCGCGGACCGCTCGATCACCCAGACCTCGGGCTGCGCGGCCCACGAGAACGGCGTGATCAGCCAGTCCACTCCGGTCAGCCGGCGGATCACCAGGAGCAGCAACGGAAGGATCATTGCCAACAGGGCGACCGCGGCGATCCCGCACCAGCGTGAGGCGAGTACGCCGCGTGGCGTACTGCCGGTTCGTGCGGACAGCAGCAGCCAGCCGCTGTGCAGCGCGCCGAGGGCGTACGCGACCGTCGCGAAGTTGCCCCAGACGCGGTAGCCGTAGAACTCGGACTTGAGCGCCGTCGGCAGCGCGAAGGCCAGGCAGACGAGGTAGAAACCCAGGTCCCAGCGCAGCGGGGCTCGTTCGAGGGTGGCCGCGGGTGCGGTGAAGAGCCGTGCCGCGCGCCGCCATGCGGGCGCCCGGCCCACCTCCGTTTCCACTTCGCCAGGCTACCGACGGGCCCGGCGCCCGGTTCAGCCGACGTCTCGCAGGCGGGGGAGCAGCTTCGCGGCCGCTTCCGATGCGGTGACAACGTCGTCGTGCCCGGTCGGCATCAGGACCAGCTCGGTGAAGCCCGCCTCGACGTAGCTCTGCGCGAGCCGCACGGCACTGTCCGCATCGGACGGCAGCCGGAACTGCACCGCACGGCGGATCGTCGCCGGGTCCCGGCCGGCCGCGGCGCAGTGGTCGTCCAGCACGCGGGAAAGCCGTTGCAGCTCGGTGATTTCCGTGCCCGGCAGGGCCGCGTTCAGCCAGACGTCGGCGTGTTCGGCGACGACGCGCAGGCCGAGCTTTTCGCCGCTACTGCCCAGCCACAGCGGCGGCTTCGGCTGCCGGGGCTTCGGATCGCTTCGCGCGGCGGTCAAGGTGTAGTGGTGGCCACGGTAATCGGTTTCTTCTTCGCGAGTCCACAGCAGACTGAGGATTTCGCAGGTTTCGGCGAGCCGTTCGACGCGTTCGACCGGTGACGGCGTCGGTGTACCCATCATCGCGTCGGTGAACGCGTCGCCGCCGGCGCCGAGGCCGACGTCGAGCCGGCCGCCGGAGAGGTGGTCGACGGTCGCGGCGATCTTCGCGAACGTACCCGGGTGGCGGTTGGTGGTGCCGGAGACCAGGCATCCGATGCGCACCCGCTTCGTCGCTTCGGCCATCGCGGCGAGGAGGGACCAGCCGTCGAAGACGTCGCCGGTGCGGTCCGGGCCCATCGGGGCGAGGTGGTCGAAGACCCAGCAGCCGTCGAAGCCGGCGTCGTCGGCGATGGCCCAGATCTCGCGGAGCGCGCCGATGCCGAGGTGCTGCTGGGGTGGCTTGAGGCCGACGGTGGTCATACCGCTCTCCTGATTATCAGTTGTCTAAATCATCAGTAAGACTGACGATCAGCGTAGGGGTAAGGTCCTCGCATGTCCAGCGACCTCGGGGTGCCCCCCGCCGTCACCCGCCGGCTCGGTTACCTGCTCAAGCACGCCCAGCTGCGGCTCGCCGAGCTGGCCGAGCCGCGGTACGCGCAGCTCGGGGTCAGCGGCCGGCAGCTCGCGCTGCTCACGCTGTTCGGGGACGGGCCGGCGCTGTCGCAGCAGGAGGGCGCGGCGCGCCTGGGCATCGACCGGACGACGATGGTCGCGCTGGTCGACGAGCTGGAAGCCGGCGGGCTGGTCCGGCGCGAGGTCGCGCCGGGCGACCGCCGCAAGCGCCTCGTGACGTTGACCGGCGAAGGCGAGCGGGTCCGCGCGGCGGGCGAGGAAGTGACGCGGCAGGCTGAGGCCTCGCTGCTGGCACCCCTGGCCGAGGGGGAGGCGGAACGGCTGCGTGCCGCGCTGCACCGCGTTGTTCGCGGGGAGTGAACGGCGGCGGGAAGCAAACGGGCAACGGTGACGTTGTCCAGGTCATATCCGGAAAAAACCTCAGCTATAGTAGAGGTTTTTGACACTGGGGGTTCCTCATGGACAACACCTGGGCGTTGCTGAGCTCGGCGATGCGCGCCAACGACGTACCGAAGGGGCTGACGCGCGGCACGCTCAAACGCGTCGCCCGGTTCGCCCGGCCACACTGGCGGCGGCTGCTGGCCTTCCTCGGGCTGACCGTGATCTCGGCGGTCCTGGCGGTGTCGACGCCGGTGCTGGCGGGCAAGGTGGTCGACGCGATCGTCGGCGGCGGTGACCTGCCGCTGGTCGTCTGGCTCGCGATCGTCATCGCCCTGCTCGCGGTCGCCGACGCCGGCTTCGGCCTGGTCGAGCGGTGGCAGTCGGCGCGCATCGGCGAAGGCATCATCTACGACCTGCGGCGCGCGGTCTTCGAGCACGTGCAGAAGATGCCGATCGCGTTCTTCACGCGCACCCGCACCGGGGCACTGGTCTCGCGGCTGAACAACGACGTCATCGGCGCGCAGCGGACGTTCACCGCGACGCTGTCCGGCCTGGTCACCAACACGATCCAGTTGGCGCTTTCGCTGGCCGTCATGCTGACGCTGTCGTGGCAGGTCACGCTGCTCGCGCTGGTGCTGCTGCCGATCTTCGTGCTGCCCGCGCGCCGGCTCGGCCGCCGGATGGCCGGGCTGCAGCGGGAGGCCGCGGACCTCAACGCCGGCATGACCACGCAGATGACCGAGCGCTTCTCCGCGCCGGGCGCGACTTTGGTGAAGCTCTTCGGCCGGCCGGCGCAGGAAGCAGGGGACTTCGGGGTGCGGGCGGGGCGCGTGCGCGACATCGGCATCCGGACCGCGATGCTGACCCGCTGGTTCATGACCAGCCTGACCCTGGTTTCGGCGCTGGCGCAGGCACTCGTCTACGGCCTCGGCGGCTATCTCGCGCTGACGGGCCAGCTGGCGCCGGGCACCGTCGTCGCGCTGGCCCTGCTGCTGACCCGGCTCTACGCGCCGCTGACCGCGCTGGCCAACGTCCGCGTCGACGTCATGACCGCGCTGGTGTCGTTCGAGCGGGTCTTCGAGGTCCTCGACCTGAAGCCGATGATCGAGGAGAAGCCGGCCGCGCGCACGCTGCCTCCTTCTTCCGGTGTCGCCGTCGAGTTCTCCGACGTCCGCTTCGGCTACCCCGCGGCGGATCGGTACTCGCTGGCGTCGCTGGAAGACGTCGCGACGCTCGATCACCGGGGCGGAGACGAAGTGCTGCACGGGATCTCGTTCCGCGCGGAGCCGGGGCAGATGGTCGCGCTGGTCGGGTCGTCCGGGGCGGGGAAGTCGACGATCGCGTCGCTGCTCCCGCGGCTCTACGACGTCGACTCCGGTTCGGTGCGGCTGTCCGATGTGGACGTCCGGGACCTGAGTTTCGCTTCACTGCGGGAAACCGTCGGGGTCGTCACGCAGGACGGGCACCTGTTCCACGACACGATCCGCGCGAACCTGGCCTACGCGCGTCCGGACGTCACGGACGACGAGATCTGGGCGGCGCTGGAGCGGGCGCGGCTCGGCGAGCTGGCCCACTCCCTGCCCGACGGCCTCGACACGACGGTGGGGGAGCGCGGCTACCGCCTCTCCGGCGGCGAACGCCAGCGGCTGACGATCGCGCGGCTGCTGCTGGCGCAGCCCAAGGTCGTCGTGCTGGACGAGGCGACCGCGCACCTGGACTCCGAGTCCGAAGCGGCGGTCGGCGAAGCCCTGACCCACGCGCTGGCCGGCCGCACGGCCCTGGTGATCGCGCACCGGCTGTCGACGGTCCGCGCGGCCGACCAGATCCTGGTCCTGGAGCACGGCGAGATCGTCGAGCGCGGCACGCACGACGAACTCCTGGCGGCAAACGGCCGCTACGCAACCCTCCACGCAACCCAGTTCGCCGAAGAAGAGCCCGCCGTGGCGTGATCAGCCACGGGACTCGCGTGATCGAGCCCGTATCTCGCGTGTTTGGGGCCGGAACTCGCGAGTTCCGGCCCCAAACACGCGAGTCACGGCTCTGATCACGTGGGTTACGTGTTCGGGAGGGACTTGTAGAGGGACTGGACCAGGGCCATCTTGCGGGGGTCGTCGCGGATCAGGGGGCCCAGCTGGTTGAGCGTGTAGCCGAACGAGATGCCGTTCTCGGGGTCGGCTCCGCCGGTGGAGCCGCCGAGGCCGTCGTGGCCGAAGGCCACCGGGTTGGGGCCGAAGCCGCGGGCGTCGCTGCCGAGGTAGAAGCCCAGGCCCCACTCGTTGGGCAGGCCGAGCACCGCGTCGATCTCCTTGCCCTGGCTCTCCCGCGCCCGGGCCAGCCCAGCGGGGGAGAGCAGCGTCCCGTCCACCAGGCCGTTGTAGATCGTCGCGATCGCGCGGGCCGTGCCGTGGCCGTTCAGCGCCGGCATGACGGCGTGGCGGAAGGCCGGCTCGTTCGCGTGGTGGCCCGCGAGCCGCGGGTTGGTCAACGCGGCCTGCGCGACGGGGCCGGCCGCGGCGAACGCCGTGGCCAGCGCGTTCGCCATCTCCTCGGTCATGACCGGGTCGACGAGGGTCGCGCAGCGGTCCAGGTCGGCGTCGGGTCCCAGCCCGATCGAGAAGTCCGCGTCCAGCGGCCCGGCGACCTGCTCGGCGAAGAACTCGCGGATGCCCTGCCCGGCGATCCGCCGCACGACCTCGCCGACGAGCCAGCCGTAAGCCAGCGCGTGGTACCCGCCCGCGGAACCCGGCGGGTACAACGGTTCCTGCGCCGCCAGCAGGGACGTCATCAGGTCCCAGTCGTACAGCTCCTCGACCGCCACCGGCCGGTCGAGGCCGATCCCGGGTACGCCGGAACGGTGCGAGAGCAGCCAGCGCACCGGGACCTCGCCCTTGCCCGCCGCGGCGAACTCCGGCCAGTACTTCGCGACCGGCGCGTCGACGTCCAGCTCGCCGGCGTCGGCGAGTTTGTGCGCGCAGATCGCGGTCATGCCCTTGGTCGTCGACCAGACGTTGGCGAGGGTGTCCGCCTGCCACGGACGCGCGCGGTCCGGCCCGGACCAGCCGCCCCACAGGTCGACGACGACCTCGCCGTGGCGGATGGCGGTGAACGCGGCTCCCAGTTCGCCCCGTTCGCGGAAGTTCTCCTCGAAGGCTTCGCGCACCGGCTCGAATCCCGGGGCGCACTCGCCGTGCACCGTCGCCGTGGCACCGTCCATGGGGATCTCCTCAGCTCGTCGTTGAGCACACCGACCAGTCGGTATGGCGACGCTAAAGGGGGCCGGGCACGCCCGTCAAGGCGTGCCCGGCCGGTGCTTTTTTACGGAAAAGGGCTACTTCAGCCGCGGCACGATCGCGCTGTACTTCTCCAGCAGCGCCGCGTTCGCCTCGTCGCCGCCTGCCACGTTGGAGCTGCGCCACAGCGGGACGTCGAGACCCTCGGCCGTCCCGCGGTCGTAGACCTGCGCGAGCACCAGGTTCCACAGGAACGCGTTGACCACAGTGGACAGCGGCGCGGTGCGCGGCGCGTCCGGCGGGTAGCTCGCGTCGCCGGGGATCACCAGCGAGTCCAGCACGACGGTGCCCTGCTCGACCAGCGTGCTCGACGACCGCCGCGGCGCCGCCGCCACGCACGCCCGCGACGTGATCGCGATGACCGCCGCCCCGCGCTCGCGGGCCTCGATGCACAGCTCGACCGGGTACGGGTTCGACCCGGACGTCGAGAACACCACCAGCACGTCCTCGGGTCCTGGCGCGCGCTCGGCCAGCACCTCGGCGGCCAGGCCGGTGCGCCGCTCGGTCTTCGTGCTGCTCACCGCGCCGTGCAGCGGGAGCAGGTCCGGGTGGTACAGCGGGTAGACGCAGGCCAGGCCGCCGGCCCGGTAGAACGTCTCGGCGACGGCGGCCAGCGAGTGCCCGGCCCCGGCGGTGTAGACCAGTGCGTCGGCCCGGATCACCCCCAGCACCAGATCCGCCGCTTCGCGCACTGCCTCGGCGTTGGCCTGCTCGACGTCCGCCAGTTGCTTCGCGACGCTGCCCGAGATGTCCGTGGCGCTCACCACACCCACCCTTCCGTAGGGGACCGGGCGCCGAATCTACCGCGAAGATGGTGGTACGCGGTGGAATAGCCCGGTGGGCGGGCGGGGTTGACCCGGATGCGGGCGACGGGAGGACACGGGTGAGCGAAGCGGAACCGGCGGTGTCGGTGTGGCCGGCACGCGGGCGGACCGAGGCGGTCGTGCTCGTGCTGCACGGCGGCACCGAGCGCAGCACGGGCAGCGTGCCGCCCTGGAAGTTGGCCTACCTCCGGATGGTCCCGATCGCGCGCGCCCTGCACCGGGCCGGCCGCAAGGACGGCGTCGAGGTGCGGCTGCTGCGCAACCGCCGGTACGGCTGGAACGCTCCCGTCCTCGACCCGGTCGACGACGCCCGCTGGGCCCTCGAGCGGATCCGCGCCGACCACCCGGGCCTGGCGGTCGTGCTGGTCGGGCACTCCATGGGTGCCCGGGTGGCGCTGCGCGTGGCCGACGACCCGGCCGTGCGCGGGGTCTGCGCGCTGGCACCGTGGACGCCGCGGGGCGAGCCGGTGGACGCCGTCGCCGGGCGTTCGGTGCTCATCGTGCACGGCACCCGCGACCGGATGACCAGCCCCGCCGAGTCGCACGCCTTCGCCGAACGCGCCGAGGGCGTCGCCGCCCGCGTCGCCCGGTTCGAGATCGCCAACGAAGGACACGCGATGCTCCGCCGGTCGTCCGTGTGGACCCGGCTCACGATTGCTTTCACACTGGAAGTGCTCGCCGGGGACACCGCTGACGAGCTCCGCGGAGCGTGGGCCGCACCGGGGCCCGAGCGGCTGCGAATACCCGTGTGACACCACCCCGAACAGGGCATATTGCGAAGCGCGCCGCGGGGGTGCCGCGACTACGATCGATCACCGGCGCACCTGGCCGGCCGGAGGGAGAACCCGTGACCACCTCGAGTGTTGACCGCGCTCAGGACATTCCCGACGAGTCCCGTTGGCCGGGTCTGGCCAGCCCGCCGCAGTCGGCGCTGCGCGCGCGGATCGCCGCCGCGTTGTTCCGTCGCGCGGTCCGCCCGCTGGACGTGCGGGTGACGTTCCCGGACGGCACCGTGCTCGGCGCCGGCGGGCCGGAATCGCCCGAAATGCGTATTCTGCGCCCCGAGTCCTTCTTCCACCGCCTCGGTGTCGACGCCAAGATCGGCTTCGGCGAGTCCTACATGGCCGGCGACTGGACCGCGTCCGACCTGGCCGAGGTGCTGACGCCGTTCGCCGAGCGGATGGCCACCCTCGTGCCGCCGGTGCTGCAGAAGTTCCGGCGGATCGCCGAGCGCACGCAGCCGCCGGCCGAGGAGAACACCCTCGAAGGCGCGCGGGCCAACATCCACCGGCACTACGACCTGTCCAACGACCTCTTCGGCACCTTCCTCGACGAGTCGATGATGTACTCCTCGGCGCTGTTCGGCCCCGGCGAGGACCTCACCGCCGCCCAGCACCGCAAGATCGACAGCGTGCTGGACTACGCCGGCGTCCGCGCGGGCAGCGAGGTCCTCGAAATCGGTACCGGATGGGGTGAACTCGCCATCCGCGCCGCGGCCCGGGGCGCCACCGTGACCTCCCTGACCATTTCGGAGGAACAGCGGGCGCTGGCCACCGAACGCATCGCGGCGGCCGGGTTCTCCGACCGCGTCGACGTGAAGCTGTGCGACTACCGCGAGTCGAGCGGCCAGTACGACGCCGTGGTCAGCGTCGAGATGATCGAGGCCGTCGGCGCGTCCTACTGGCCGGCGTTCTACGCGACGATCGGGGAGCGGCTGCGCCCCGGCGGGCGGTTCGGCCTGCAGGCCATCACCATGGACCACGACCGGATGCTGGCGGCCTCGCGCGCCTACACCTGGATCCACAAGTACATCTTCCCCGGCGGCATCATCCCGTCGGTCCGCTCGATCGAGGACGGCCTGGTCGCGAACACCCGGCTCAAGCTGGCCGGGATGCGTGAGTTCGGCCAGGACTACGCGCACACGCTACGGTTGTGGCGCGAACGGTTCCTGCACCGCTGGACCGACATCGCCGGGTTCGGGTTCGACGACGTCTTCCGCCGGATGTGGGAGTTCTACCTGGCCTATTCCGAGGCCGGGTTCCGCTCCGGGTACCTCAAGGTGCACCAGTTCGGCTACGAGGCGACCGACAAGTAACTTCGCCGGACAACCCGACCCCGGTGCCGCACGTCCTCCTTCCGAGGACGTGCGGTCTACTGACGACGACACGTTTGTCCGGATCGGGATTGGGTGATGGGTGATGACGTACCGTGGCGATGACGGCGGGCGCCGGATGCCGCCGCCCCGGCCCGGCGGGCGCTCCCGCGACCACCAGCGCGCGCAGATGATGCCGCTGCCCGGCCGCGGTCAGAGCCCGTACGACGAGCGGACCCGCCCGATGGGTACCCGCGAGGACGAGCGGCAGTACGCGCCGCCTCCGCCGCGCCAGGACCCGCCCCGGCGCCCGGTCGACGACGACTACCCGCCGTCCCGGCCACCGCGCCGGCGTCGCTGGGGCTTCGGCCGGATCCTGCTGACGCTGCTGCTGGTGTTCGTCGTCTTCTTCGCCGGCATCTGGGTCTACCTGGAGTTCTCCATCAAGCGCGTGGACGCGCTCACCGACTACTCCGGCCGCCCGGTCGCGGCGTCCGGCACCAACTGGCTGATCGTCGGCTCCGACAGCCGCGAGGGGCTCACCACCGAGGACGAGGAACGCCTGGCCACCGGGGACGTGGCGGCCGCCGGCGGCGGGCAGCGCACCGACACGATCATGGTCGCGCACCTCCCGGACAACTCCACCAAGCCGACGCTGCTGTCGCTGCCGCGCGACTCGCAGGTGGCGATCCCCGGCCACGGCAAGAACAAGATCAACGCGGCGTTCTCGCTGGGCGGGCCGAAGCTGCTCGCGCAGACCGTCGAAGGCGCGACCGGGCTGCACATCGACCACTACGCCGAGATCGGCTTCGGCGGGTTCGCCAAGATCGTCGACGCGATCGGCGGTGTCGACATGTGCATCGACCAGGACATGAACGACACGGTCACCGGGATCAGCATCAAGGCGGGCTGCCCCCAGACGCTCGACGGCCGCTCGGCGCTGGGCTTCGTCCGGATGCGCCACAGCGACGCGACGCCGCGCTCGGACCTCGACCGCGTCGCCAACCAGCGCAAGTTCATCGGCGCGCTGGTCAGCCAGATCGCCAGCCCGGGCACGCTGCTCAACCCGTTCCACTTCTTCCCGCTGCTGGGCTCAGGCCCGGACGCGCTGACCATGGACTCGGGCGACCACGTGCACAACCTGGCCGGCCTGGCGATCGCGATGCGCGGGATCTCCTCGGGCGGCGTGGTGACGACGACGGTCCCGGTGACCAACGGGTCGGCGGAGAACTGGGACAAGACCAAGTCGAAGCAGCTGTTCGACGCGCTGAAGAACGACACGGAGATCCCGGACAGCATCATCGTCAATTAATTCGGGAGCGCTCGAGGGCTCGGCCGGGGCACCATGGGACCCATGGAGACCCCGGCCGAGACTTTGACCCGTGACGAGTTTTCGCTGACCCGCTGGCGTTTCGAAGACGCCGTCGCGGTGCAGGCCGCGGTCTCGGGCTCCGGCGAGCACCTGGCCGACTGGGTGCCGTGGGCGGCCGGCGGCTACACGGACGAGGACGCGGCCGCGTTCCTGCGGCTGACGCACGAGAACTGGGAGACCGGCCGGGCGTACGAGTGGGGGATCCGGGCCGGGGGTTCGCTCGCGGGGGCCGTCGGCGTGATGACCCGCGAGGGCGGCGTCGAGATCGGCTACTGGCTGGCGAAGGACTTCACCGGCCGCGGCCTGGTGACCCGCGCGGTCGAGCTGGTGCTCGAAGACGCGTTCCGCCGCGGCGCGGGGTATGCGGAGATCCGGCACGACGAGGCGAACGTCCGAAGTGGAGCGATTCCGGCTCGGCTCGGGTTTTCGTTCGTGCGCAAGGAACCCGGGGACGCCGGCGACCGGCCGGTCGCGTGCGTGGGCGTCAAGCAGGTGTGGCGGAAGGAGAAGCCGTGAAGTCGTCGTACATCGAGAGCGGTTTCACTCTCGCTCGCTGGCAGTCCGAGGACGCCGATGTGCTGGGCGCGGCGGTCGCCGGGTCGCTGGAGCACCTCGGCGCGTGGCTGATCTGGGCGACCGATGGCTACACCGCCGAAGACAGCGCCGAGTTCCTGGAGCGCACCCGGAAGCACTGGGAGACCGGGGAAACGCACGACTTCGCCATCCGCGTCGGCGACAGCGTCGCGGGCGGCATCGGCGTGATGGCGCGTGAGGGCGGCGTCGAGATCGGCTACTGGCTGGCGCGGGACTTCGTCGGCCGCGGTCTGATGACGCGTGCGGTTTCGCTGCTGACCACCGAGGCATTCCGGCTCGGCGCGGGGTACGTCGAGATCAAGCACGACGAGCGGAACGTCCGCAGCGGGGCGGTACCCGAGCGGCTGGGCTTCGTGAAGGTGCGCGAAGAGCCCGCCGAGAAGCCGCTCGCCCCGGCGTGCACGGGCACCAACCATGTCTGGCGATTGGAGCGGCCGTGAGAGAGACACTGGCTTTCCCGCGCGGAACCGAGTCGAGCCACCGGTGGCTGTGCCAGCGCCGTGACTTCACGAACCGGGCCGAGAAACGCGGGAACCGCGCGGACGCGCACGAGTACGCGATCCGGCGGCCTGGCGGCCGGCGGCGCCGGCGCGACAGCCCGAGGGGGTGGCCGGCGGCCGGAGTGTGCCGGCCGCGGCCTTGGCCGCCCCGCGGGTGGCGTCGCTGACGCTCAGGAGACCTTGTTCCGCTCCCGCAGCACCTTGAGCGCCTGGTCGGCGTGGACGGTGAAGTTCAGCTCGCTCTTGATCTTCTCGAGGATCTTCCGGTCCTCGCCGATCACGAACGTGGCGCGCTTGGCGTGCAGCGGCAGCAGCTTCCGCCAGACGCCGAACTGCTTGGCGACCTCACCCTCCACATCGGACAGCAGGGGGTAGTCGAAGCTGTTGGCCTCGGAGAACTGGCGCTGCTTGGTGACGCCGTCCGGGCTGATGCCGATGCGGTGCGCGCCGACCTCGGCGAACTCGGCGGCGAGGTCGCGGAAGTGGCAGCTCTCCGCCGTGCAGCCGCCGGTCATCGCGGCCGGGTAGAAGAACAGCACCACCGGGCCGGTGGCCAGGAAGTCCGACAGCGTGCGGTCGGCGCCCTGGTCGTCGGGCAGCGTGAAATCGGGGGCGAGGTCTCCGGCGTCCATGGAGGTCCCTTCTCGTCGGCGGCAGAACCCATCCTGCCGGGTCTTCGGAGCCGCCGCGGAACCGGCTTGGTCTTCCCCCGCCGAAGCGCCCCAATGTGGCCTTGGTTGCGTTCAACGCACCCATGGGGCCCTTCGGTGCGTCGAACGCACCGAAGGCCACATCGGGGCGCTCGGGTCAGGGGGCGGGGTGCCGGGCGATGAGCTCGTCGACCTCGTCGCCGGTCGCCGAATCGCTCACGAACGGGCCCCGGGCCGCCAGGACGCCCAGCTGCCGCAGCCGGGCCGCCTGCTCGTGCGTGCGGACGCCCTCCGCGCCCACCCGCAGCTGCAGCTCGCGGGCGCGCGTGACCAGCTGCGTCAGGTGCCGCAGCGCCGGCTCCGGCGGCGAGTCCGTGTCCAGCGCGTCGACCACCGCGCCCGAGAGGACCACGTGGTGGACCGGCAGCCCGCGCTGGGGGATCAGCTCCAGGTCCGCCGAGCCGGAGATCGTCAGCACCAGCTGCGTGCCCAGGTCGGACAGCACCGCGAACGAGTCCAGCACCTCGCCGCCCGGGTCGAGGACCGATTCGCGGTCCGTGCACAGCCGGAGCGCGTTCGGGGGCAGCTCGTGCTTGTCCAGCTGCTCCCTCACCAGCAGCACCAGGTCCGGGTCGATCGCCAGCCTCGTCGGCAGCTGGACGCACACGTCCGGGGCCGCCGAACCGAAGCGCGCCCGCCAGCGGGCCGTCGCCGCCAGGGACTCCGCCAGGAGCCAGCGGCCCAGCGGCACCGTCATGCCCGTGGTCTGGGCCAGCGGGTAGAACTCGTCGGAGCCGAGGTCGCCCTTCTCCGGGTGGTTCCAGCGCAGCCCGGCGTTGACCGCGGCGAGGCGGTCGGGGTCGGCGAGCTTCACCGTCGGCTGGTAGACGAGCGAGAACTCGCCGTTCTCCAGCGCCCCGGCGATCACCGCGCCCAGCTGGTAGCGGCCGCGGTCGCGGGCGTCCAGCTCGGGGTCGAACAGCATCCACTGCGCCTTGCCGGCCTCCTTGGCCCGGTGCAGCGCGATCTCCGCCGCCCGCAGCAGCTCCGCCCCGCCGCCCTCGACGGCCGCGCGCACCACGATGCCCGCGCTCGCGCTCACGCCGATGCCGTGGCCGCCGAGGTAGATCGGCTCGTTGAGGTCCTCCAGCGCCCGTTCGACGAGTTCGACGACCTCGGACGCGCTGAGCTCGCCCCGCAGCAGCACCGCGAAGCCGTCACCGGACAACCGCGCCACGAACCCGTCGTGGTGGCCCGTGAAGACGGCGGACAGCTTGCCGGCGACCCCGCGCAGCACCTGGTCGCCGACGCCGGCGCCGAGGCCGTCGTTGACCACCTTGAAGCCGTCCACGTCGAGGTAGATCAGCGCGATGTCGTCGCGCGCGCCGGCGCCGAGCGTCGCTTCGAGCTTGGTGGTGAACGACGACGCGTTCGGCAGCCCGGTCAGGGGGTCGTGCACGTTCTGGTGCAGCAGCCGTTCCTGCAGCAGGTGCAGCTCGTTCGCGTCGGACACCATCAGCACCGGGTAGACCGAGCCCGGCCGGTCACCGGGCAGCCGGGCGAGGGTGACGTCGGTCCAGAGCTGCCCGTCCTCGGTGTGGTCGAGCAGCATCCGCTCCTGGTAGCGCTCACGCCCCGAGCGCACCTTCTCGAGCCCCGCCTTGAGCCGCGAGACGTCGTGGTCGGTCGAGCCGAGGTCCGTGAGGTGCCGGCCCCGCAACCGGTTCGGCGAGCAGCCGAGCAGCTGGCCGAGCGCGAGGTTGGCCTCCACGATCTCGCCGTCCGGGCCGGCCAGTGCGATCCCCATCGGCGACGCGGCGTAGAGCGCCGTGAACCGGTGCAGGGCGCCGCCGTGGCCCGAGCCGGCGTGGTCGACCGCGTCGTGCGCGATCTCCAGCAGCAGCGGTTCGAGCTCTTCCAGGGGAAGTGTTACTCCTTTGGTGTCGGCCAACGTCGCCGCCCACCGGCGCGCCACGTCCAGCAGTCCTGGCGCGGCACCGGACTCAGGCACACTCCACCCTCTTCACGCACAGGTCAGGCCAGTTCAGACACGGTGTCGGGGATCATGAAGCCACACTAGGTACCCCTCACCCGTGACCGATGCCACGTCATCATGCGCGTAACGGGGTGTCTACCGGCTGAACGAGTGAACGAATCTCCACATGCGGTAACTTTTTGTCACACGGCGTATGCAATGGTGGACAGTGTTGGTCGGCGTTGGTCAGCGTTGGTCGGCGGCACGGGTCAGCGAGGGGTCAACCGGACCGGGAGACCGTCGGCGGGCACCGGCAGGGACACGTAATCCCACTTCGCGGTGTAACTCTCCGGAACCGACCAGCGGTGGGCCCGCAGCATTTCGTGCATCAGCAACTTCACCTCGAGACCGCCGAAGTGGAGCCCGATGCACTTGTGCGCGCCGCCGCCGAACGGCATCCACGCCATCCGGTGGGACTTGTCCTCGCGGCGCGGCTCGGCGAACCGCTCGGGGTCGAACTCGAAGGGGTTCGTCCAGCACTCCGGCGTGAAGTGGTTGATCGTCGGCGAGACGCCGCACAGGGTGCCCGCGGGGATATAGTGGCCGAGCACCTCGGTGTCCTTGACGGTCTGGCGGGTCAGCGACGGCACCGGCGCGACCAGTCGCAGCGCTTCCTTCATGACGAGGTCGAGGGTTTCGAGCTTGTCGACGGCGTCGATGTCGAGGACGTCGTCGCCGAGGGCGAGGGACTCCTCGCGGGCGCGTTCCTGCCACTCGGGGTGCTTGGCGAGGTAGTACGCCATGGCGCTGCTGGTGATGGTCGTCGTGTCGTGCGCGGCCATCATCAGGAAGATCATGTGGTTGACGATGTCGGTGTCGGTGAACCGGTCGCCGTCCTCGGTGGTGGCGTGGCAGAGCGCGGTGAAGAGGTCGTCGCCGGCCGACTTCCGCTTGGCGGGCAGGGTTTCGCTGAAGTAGCGCTCGAGGACCTTCCGCCCGTGCAACCCGGCCGACCAGCGCCCGCCGGGCACCGGGAAGCGCACCAGCGCGGTGCCGGCGCGCACGGAGCTGACGAACGCGCGGTTGATCCGGTGGGCGTCGCCGCCGCTGCGCATGCCCATGAACACGCGCGTCGCGACGTCGAGGGTCAGCTGCTTGAGCGCCCAGTACAGCCGCGGCCGCTCGGTCGACCCCCAGCTCGCGACGCCTTCGCGCAGCGCCGGGCCCATCTCGTTGACGTAGCCGACGAGCCGCTGCCGGGTGAACGCCTCCTGCATGATCCGGCGGTGCAGGTGGTGCTCGCCGAAGTCCATCAGCATCAGGCCGCGCTCGAAGAACTTCTCGATGAAGAACTTCCAGCCCTCCTGCGAGAACGCCTTGTCCTTGTTGACGAGCGCGATCTGCGTCGCCTCCGGCCCGGACAGCGCGACGATCCGCCGGCCGAACCCGCCGGTCCACGACACGGGGCCGTAGAGCTCGTAGCGGCGAAGGCCGAAAGCGGGCCCGAAGCGCATCATCTCGAGCATGTGCCCGACGACCGGCGGGCCTTCGTCACCGAGGACGGGCTTGAGGCCGCTGCCCGCGGGCGGCGTCGCGAGTTCCTTGACGGGCCAGCGCGAGTGCAGCCAGCGTTCGTCGACCCGATGGGGGAGGGGGAGCGAGGTCAGCGGCGGCACGCGTTCGCGCAGTGCTTCGGCGGCTCGGCTCACGGTGCCCGGCAAAGTGACCATCTCCCCGCTGAGATCGGCTACCCCTCCACGATGCACCCTTGTTGGCGATGTGACAACACCTGGGCCGCCCTCTTTTCGGGTGGCTTCTCAGCGCGCCGCCGCGCGGCGGAACTCGCTGGGGTTCGCGCCCCGGACCCGTTTGAACGCGGCGCTGAACCCGAACGGGTCGGCGTACCCGACGGCGCGGGCGACCTCCGCGACCGTCTTGTCGTCCCGCTCGGCCAGCAGGTCGGCCGCGAGCGTCATGCGCCGGCGGGTGAGGTAGGTCAGCGGCGGCTCACCGACCAGGTCGGCGAACCGCTTGGCCAGCGTCGACCGCGACACCCCGGTGCGGTCCGCCAGCGCCCCGACCGTCCACGGCGCGGCCGGTTCGGCGTGCAGGAGACGCAGCGCCTGGCCGACCACCGGGTCGCGCTGCGCGGTCCACCAGGCCGGCGGTTCGCCGCCGGGCCGGTCGAACCACTCGCGCAGGGTGCAGACCAGCATCCAGTCGAGCAGCCGGTCGAGCACGACCTGCTGGCCGGGCGCGTCGACGGCGACCTCGGCGGCGAGGTGGTCCAGGACGGCGTCGCCGGTGCCCCCACCTTCGACGCGCAGGACGGCGGGCAGTGCGTCCAGCAGCCGGGCGCCGATCTCACCGCGCACCGGGTAGGCGCCGACGATCAACGTCGTCGCGCCGTCGCCGGGGTCGTGCCAGCCGCGGCGGTGCCGCGTCCCGCCTTCTTCGGGTGTCGCGCAGTGTTCGCCGCAGGACACCGGCTCGGCGCCGGTGCCGACCTCGTCGACGAAGGAGAAGGTTCCGGGCCCGCGCACGACGACCGTGTCGTAGGCGTTCAGCGGCACGGGCTCGCCGTGCTCCGGCGCGATCCAGCCGCTCCCGTCGAGGACGGTGCACAGCGTCAACGGCGCGCCGTCGACGAAGTGCAGCGCCCAAGGCGCGGACAGGGTCGAGCTGCCGAACAGCGAGCCGTGCGCTCGCAGGTCACCGAACGCGTCCACGCCCTCAGGTTAGACGATCGGACAGGCATTCCGGGGTCTCAGCCATGGGATCGTCCGAGCCGGTCGGGTTGACTGGACGGCATGACCGCGTTGACCGAGCAGGACCTCGAGTTCCTCCGCCGCCCGCTGCACGGATTCCTGACCGTGGCAGGCGGCCAACCGCGCCCGGTGTGGTTCGAGGCCGCTGCCGACGGCACGATCCAGCTGTTCTCGGAACCCGATGCGCCCAAGGTGCGCCGCCTGCGCCGCGACCCCCGCGCGTCTCTCGTGGTCGCCGCGCCGGTGGGCGAACGCGAGCGGTGGGTTTCGGCCGCCGGCCGCGTCACGGTGGAACCCGACGGCGCGCATGACCTCGCCGCGCGCCTGGCCGCTCGCTACTGGGACCTCGACGACCCGGCCCGAGCGGCCGACCTCAAGGGAATCCTGGCCACGGACCAGGTTCGGCTGGTCCTGCACCCGGAAACCGTGCACCGCTACGCCTACTGAACGGCCCCGGGCGGGCGCACCGCCCGGGGCGTTCGCCTCAACCCAGCTCGGCGCGCACCTCCCGGGCCGCTTCGACCAGGTTCCGCAGCGCCGGCTCGACCTCCGCATACCCGCGGGTCTTCAGCCCGCAGTCCGGGTTCACCCACACCCGCGAAGCCGGCACCGCGCCCACCGCCGTCCGTAGCAACGAAGCCACTTCGGACGACGAAGGCACTCGCGGAGAATGGATGTCGTACACCCCCGGCCCGACGCCGCGGCCGAAGCCGCCCGCGTTCAGGTCCGTGAGCACCTCCATCTTCGAACGCGCCGCCTCGATCGACGTGACGTCCGCGTCCAGCGCGTCGATCGCCGGGAGCACTTCCCCGAACTCCGAGTAGCACATGTGCGTGTGGATCTGCGTCGCGTCGGCGATCCCGGACGTCGCCAGCCGGAACGCCGACACCGCCCAGTCGAAGTACGCCCGATGCGCGCGGGACCGCAGCGGCAGCAGCTCCCGCAGCGCCGGCTCGTCGACCTGGACGACGCGGATACCCGCCGCCTCCAGGTCGTGCACCTCGTCGCGGATCGCCAGCGCCACCTGCCGCGCCGTCTCGCCGAGGGGCTGGTCGTCGCGGACGAACGACCACGCCAGGATCGTCACCGGGCCCGTCAGCATGCCCTTGACCGGCTTCGCGGTCAGGCTCTGGGCGTACCGCGCCCACTCGACCGTCATCGGCGCCGGCCGCGAGACGTCGCCGTAGAGGATCGGCGGGCGGACGCAGCGGGAGCCGTAGGACTGCACCCAGCCGTGCGCGGTCGCCGCGAAACCGGTCAGCTGCTCGGCGAAGTACTGCACCATGTCGTTGCGCTCCGGCTCGCCGTGCACGAGGACGTCGAGGCCCAGCTCCTCCTGCAGCCGGACGACCCGCTGCACCTCCGAACGCATCGCGGCGGCGTAGCCCGCGTCGTCGAGCGTGCCCGCGCGGTGCGCCGCCCGCGCCTTGCGGACCTCCAGGGTCTGCGGGAACGAGCCGATCGTCGTGGTCGGCAGCGGCGGGAGACCCAGCGCGGCCTGCTGAGCCGCTGCCCGCTCCGCATACGGCGCCCGGGCGACGTCCGGAAGCGCGGCCAGCCGGGCGCGGACGCCGGAGTCGGCCAGTTCGGCCGCCGAGGCGCGATCGGCGACGGCGGCACGCGCGCCGGCCAGGTCCGCGTCCTCCCCGCGCAGGGCGCGACCGAGCAGCACGACCTCGTCGACCTTCTGCCGCGCGAACGAGAGCCACCCCGCGAGCCGCGGGTGCAGGTCCTCCCGCGCGACGTCGTAGGGCACGTGCAGCAGCGAGCACGACGTCGACACGCTGACCGACTTCGCGACGCCGAGCAGGGTCGCGGCCCGGCTCAGCGCGCGCTGCGGGTCGGTCCGCCAGACGTTGCGCCCGTCGACGACCCCGGCCAGCACCTCCTTGTCCCGCAACGCCGGTTCGGCGGCGACTGCGTCCACAAAGGACTCGTCGGTGACCAGGTCGACGGCCAGCGCGTCGATGGGGGAGCGGGCCAGCGCGCCGAGGCCGCGGCCGAGTCCGCCGAAGTACCCGGCGACCAGCAGCTTCGGCCGGGCGGCCGCCTTGCCGAGCCAGTGGTACGCGCGGATCAGCGCGTTCAGCTCGGCCTCGGTGCGGTCGGCGGCGAACGCGGGCTCGTCGAGCTGCACCCACTCGACACCTTCGTCGTGCAGCCGCGCCAGCAGTTCGGCGTAGCGGGGGAGCAGGGTGTCGAGCAGGTCCAAGGGGCGGAACCCGTCGGTGCCCTTGCTCAGCAGCAGGAACGTCACCGGCCCGACCAGCACCGGCCGCGTCTCGATGCCGAGCGCACGAGCTTCCCGGTATTCGTCGAGGGGCTTGGTCCCGGCGAGGGTGAACTCGGTGTCCGGCCCCAGTTCGGGGACGATGTAGTGGTAGTTGGTGTCGAACCATTTGGTCATCTCGAGCGCCGGCGCGTCCTGGACGCCCCGAGCGGCGGCGAAGTACGTGTCGAGCGGCGAAAGACCGGGCCGAGCGGGCAGCGCGCCGAACAGCTCGGCGGTGTCGAGCACCTGGTCGTAGTGCGAGAACGTGTTGGACGGGACCGAGTCCAGCCCGGCGTCCCGCAGTTCCAGCCAGGTCCGCTGACGCAGTTCGCGGCCGACGGCCAGCAAGGCGGCTTCGTCGATCTTGCCCGCCCAATAGCGTTCCAGAGCGCGCTTGAGCTCCCGGTCCGGGCCGATCCGGGGGTAGCCCAGCACAGTGGTGCCGATGGTCACAGCTCTCTCCTCGCGAGCTAGTCCGAAGAGTCCGGACGCGCGCGAAGGCGAGCGTTTCGGTCGTGCCCATCCCGCGAGGCCCGGACTCGCGCACGCCGTCGGCGCACGCACCACGGGCAGGTCTTCGGACTCGTGGGCGCACTGCGCAGTCCTACCGGCCGTCGCTTCCCAAGCTCGCGCTCAGTGCTTCTTGACGGCTTTCGTTCCCACTCACCGCTGCGGGGCAGTCCCGGATTCGCGCCGGGTTCCCTGTTGCCTCCCCGGGGCGAACCCCGGGGAACCAGTGGCGAGTCCGAGTCTAGGTCACTTGTCCAGGTTGACGGTGAAGAAGTCGGTGAGCTTGCCGACAGCGAGATCGACGTACTCGCGCTTGTCGTAGAGGTCGACGTGGCTGGCGCCCTCGATCCAGTGGATCTCCGCGGGGCCGGTGGCGCGCCGGTGGGCTTCCAGGCCCATCCAGGCGGTGACGGCGCGCTCGCCGAGGACCTGCAGGATCGGGCGCGGGCCGATCAGCGGGACGGCGTGGAAGACGTCACTCGAAGCCATCTTGTCGACGCTATCCCAGGTGAGGAACTTCGCCGAGCGTTCGTGGTAGCCGCGGGGGCCGCAATAGTACTCCCAGCCTTCGATGCCGTGCTCGCCACCGAGCGCACCGGCCTGTGCGGCGGTCTCGGGGAACAGGGTCAGCACGCCGGGGTCTTCGCCGCGGGCGGCGGTCGTCCGGGCCTGGGCGGCGGTGTCGAGCAGGCCCTGGAAGACGGCCGGGTCCTGGGTGCCGTCGGCGCCGTAGCGGAACTGGCGGGCGGGTTCGGCGGTGCACACGGTCGCGACGGCCTTGACCCGGTGGTCACCGCCGGTGGCGGCGAGCGAGTAGCCGCCGGAGGCGCAGATGCCCAGCAGGCCGATCCGGCCGGCGTCGACCTCGGGCCGGGTGGTGAGGAAGGAGACGGCGGCCTTGAAGTCCTCGATCCGCTGGGCGGGATCCTCCAGGCCGCGCGGCAGGCCGCCGGACTCGCCCTGGTATGCGGCGTCGAAGGCGAGGGTCACGAAACCCTGCTCGGCCAGCAGACTTGCGTAGGTGCCGGAGGTCTGTTCCTTGACGCCGGTGCCAGGGTGGCCGACCACGAGGGCCCGGCCGTCGGCGTCGTCGGGAACGTAGAGGTGCGCGGCTATGTCGAGGCCGGCGCTGGTGAAGGTGACGGTGGTGGTCATGGCTCCACCATCGACCCGCGATGTGCCCGGGAAAAGCGGCGGGTTCCTGCCTGGGAAGAATCGTTCCCAGGCAGGAACCCGGAGGGAGATCAGTCCCAGTCGAGCGCGCCGCCTGACTGGTACTCGATGACGCGGGTCTCGAAGAAGTTCTTCTCCTTCTTCAGGTCCATCGCCTCGGACATCCACGGAAACGGGTTCTCGGTCTCGCCGAAGATCGGCTGGAGGCCGATCTGCTGCGCGCGCCGGTCGGTGATGAAGTGCATGTACTGCTCGCACAGCTGCGCCGACAGGCCGAGCATGCCGCGCGGCATGGTGTCGCGTGCGTACGCGACCTCCAGCTCGCACGCGTCCTTGAGCATCCCGCGGACCTCTTCCTGGAACTCGGGCGTCCACAGGTGCGGGTTCTCGATCTTGATCTGGTTGATGCAGTCGATGCCGAAGTTCAGGTGGATCGACTCGTCGCGCAGGATGTACTGGTACTGCTCGGCGATGCCGACCATCTTGTTGCGGCGGCCGAGCGAGAGGATCTGCGCGAAGCCGGTGTAGAACCACATGCCTTCGAAGATCACGTAGAACGCGACGAGGTCACGCAGGAACGCCGTGTCGGCCTCCGGCGTCCCGGTCTCGAAGTCCGGGTCCTCCAGGTGCTGCGTGTACTTCAGCGCCCACGCGTCCTTGTCCGAAATGGACGGGACCTCGCGGTACATGTTGAACAGCTCGCCCTCGACCAGGCCGAGGCTCTCGCAGATGTACTGGAAGGTGTGCGTGTGCACGGCCTCCTCGAACGCCTGGCGCAGCAGGTACTGGCGGCACTCGGGGTTCGTGATCTGCCGGTACACCGCGAGCACGATGTTGTTGGCCACCAAGGACTCCGCGGTCGCGAAGAAGCCCAGGTTGCGCTTGAGCATCTGCCGCTCGTCCTCGGTGAGGCCGTCCTTCGACTTCCACAGCGCGATGTCGGCCTGCATGGCGACCTCGGTCGGCATCCAGTGGTTGTTGCAGCCGGCCAGGTACTTCTCCCAGGCCCAGGTGTACTTCATCGGCAGCAGCTGGTTGACGTCGGCGCGCGCGTTGATCATGCGCTTGTCGTCGACGTTGATCCGGGCGGCCCCGACCTCGATCTCACCGAGGCCGGTGGCGCCGGTCGTCTCCACGTTGGTCATGTCTCAGGGGTTCCTTACTGGCAGGCTTCGCAGTCGGGGTCGTCGATGCGGCAGGCGGCGCCTTCGGTGGCGACGAAGTCGACGTCGGTCTTCGGCAGCTCCTGGGACTCCGGCTTCGGAGCCGGGGTCACCGGCACGGCCGGAACCGAAGCCGAGGGTGCCGGTGCCGGGGCCGGAGCGGCGGCGGGGGCCGCCGGAGCCGAGGTGGCCGAGACGGCGTTCAGCTTGCCGTCGGTGCCGCGCAGGGTGCTCTTCTCCACGTGCGTCGCGGACTGCGCCCGCAGGTAGTACGTGGTCTTGAGGCCCTTGTGCCACGCGTAGCGGTACAGCTCGTCGAGCTTGCGGCCGCTCGGCGCCGCGATGTACAGGTTCAGCGACTGCGCCTGGTCGATCCACTTCTGGCGCACCGAACCGGCGTCGACGATCCACTTCGACTCGATCTCGAACGCCGTCGCGTACAGCGCCTTGAGGTCGTCCGGCACGCGGTCGATCTGGCCGAGGCTGCCGTCGAAGTACTTGAGGTCGCTGACCATGACCTCGTCCCACAGGCCGCGGGCCTTGAGGCTCTTGACCAGGTGCGGGTTGACGACGGTGAAGTCGCCGGACATGTTCGACTTGACGAACAGGTTCTGGAACAGCGGCTCGATCGACTGGCCGACCCCGGAGATGTTGGAGATCGTCGCGGTCGGCGCGATCGCCATCACGTTGGAGTTGCGCATGCCGACGGTCTTGACGCGCTCGCGCAGCGGCGCCCAGTCCAGCGTCGACGAGGTGTCGACGTCGAGGCCGTCACCCTGGCGGGCGTCGATGAGCAGCTGCATCGAGTCGATCGGCAGGATGCCCTTGCTCCACAGCGAACCCTCGAACGTCTGGTACTGCCCGCGCTCCTCGGCGAGGTCGGTCGACGCCGAGATCGCGTAGTAGGACACGTGTTCCATGGAGACGTCGGCGAACTTCACGGCCTCGGCGGAGGCGAACGGGACGCCGATCTCGAACAGCGCGTCCTGGAAGCCCATGATGCCCAGGCCGACCGGGCGGTGGCGCAGGTTGGAGCGGCGCGCCTCCGGGATCGTGTAGAAGTTGATGTCGATCACGTTGTCCAGCATGCGGACGGCCGTGCGCACGGTCTTCTCGAGGCGCGCGGTGTCCAAACCGGACGGCGTGACGTGCTTGAGCAGGTTCACCGAGCCGAGGTTGCAGACCGCGACCTCGTCGGTGGTGGTGTTCAGCGTGATCTCGGTGCACAGGTTGGACGAGTGCACGACGCCGACGTGCTGCTGCGGCGAGCGCAGGTTGCACGGGTCCTTGAACGTGATCCACGGGTGGCCGGTCTCGAACAGCATGGTCAGCATGCGCCGCCACAGGTCGACCGCGCGGATCCGGCGGAAGACCTTGATCTCGCCGCGGTCGGCCATCGCCTCGTACTCGCGGTAGCGGGCGGAGAACTCGTTGCCGTAGAGGTCGTGCAGGTCCGGGGTCTCGTTCGGCGAGAACAACGTCCACTCGGCGTTGGCCTCGACGCGGCGGAGGAACTCGTCGGGCACCCAGTTCGCGGTGTTCATGTCGTGGGTGCGCCGGCGGTCGTCACCGGTGTTCTTGCGCAGGTCGAGGAACTCCTCGATGTCCACGTGCCACGTCTCGAGGTACGCGCAGGCCGCGCCCTTGCGCTTGCCGCCCTGGTTGACGGCGACCGCGGTGTCGTTGGCGATCTTGAGGAACGGCACGACACCCTGCGACTGGCCGTTGGTGCCCTTGATGTGGGCGCCGAGGCCGCGGACCGGGGTCCAGTCGTTGCCGAGGCCGCCCGAGTACTTCGCCAGCAGCGCGTTGTTCTTGTAGGCCTGGAAGATCGAGTCCAGGTCGTCGTCCACCGTGGTCAGGAAGCAGGACGACAGCTGCGCGCGGGTGGTGCCCGAGTTGAACAGCGTCGGCGTCGAGGCCATGAAGTGGAACGTCGAGAGCAGCTCGTAGAACTCGATGGCGCGGGCTTCGCGGTCGTCCTCGCGGATCGCCAGGCCCATCGCGACGCGCATGAAGAACGCCTGCGGCAGCTCGAAGCGGGTGCCGTCGTGGTGCTGGAAGTACCGGTCGTACAGGGTCTGCAGGCCGAGGAAGCCGAAGTCGAGGTCACGCTTGGCCTCGATCGCGGCGGTGATCTTGTCCAGGTCGAAGGACAGCAGCTCGCCGTCGACCAGCTCCAGCTCGACGGCGCGGCGCAGGTAGGCGCGGAAGTACGCCGGGTACTCGGTCGCCATCTCGTCCTGGCTGGCCAGGCGCGGCTTCTTCGCCAGGTAGCTCAGCGCTTCGCCGCGCAGCTTGTCCAGCAGCAGCCGGGCGGAGACGTACGAGTAGTTCGGCTCCTGCTCGACCAGCACGCGGGCGGCCAGGACCTGGGCCAGGGCCAGCTCGTCGGCGCTGATGCCGTCGTAGAGGTTGCGCTTGGCCTCGGCCAGCACGGGCTCGGCGCTGACGTCTTCGAGGCCGGCGACGGCCTCGCCCACGACGTGGGAAACGCGGGCCCAGTCGAGCGGGCGGAGGATGCCGTCGACACCCTTGACGTTCAGCGCGACCTCGGTGGCGGCGGGCTTGATGGCCTCGCGGGCCTTCATGCGCTCGTCGCGGTAGAGGACGTACGCGCGGGCGACCTTGTGGTGCTCGCCGCGCATGAGGGCGAGCTCGACGATGTCCTGGATCTGCTCGATGTGCAGGGCGGTCTCGGGGCCGGCGTGGCGCAGCAGGGTGGTCTCCACCTGCTGGGTCAGCTCGGCGACGACGTGGTGCACGCGGGAGGACGCGGCGGCGTCGCCGCCCTCGACCGCGAGGAACGCCTTCGTCAGCGCCACCGAGATCTTCCCGGCGTCGAACGGCGACACGCTGCCGTCCCGCCGGATGACCCGGATCGCGGTGGGGGTATCGGCGGCGGCGGGCGGCCGCTGACCGGTTTCGACTGACATGCGTGTCTCCAAGTTTTCAGGCGCGTTGGATCGCCGCACGGCCGCACAAGGCCGTGCGCTGCAGGTTCTTCAAAGCTGCCCGGCAGTACTCTGCAGCGGTCTCCCCGTCGCTGGGCGCTGCCGGTCATCAGAGACTACATGTAGGGGTGATCGACCGCACGGGCCCCAAGGGGTGGCGTGTCGCGGGCTCACCCTGCCGGGTTACGCGATCACCCAGAGGTGCTGCTCAGGCCGCGGAACAGGGCGGTGAGGGAGTAGGTTTCCGGGCCTCGCGGCCGCGCTCAGGCGCCGAAGCGCAGCTGGGACGCGGGGAGCTCCAGGCTCGTCACCGGCCGCCGCCCGGCGAGGTAGCCCAGCGGGCCCTCCGGGTTGAAGCTCCAGTCGGCCGAGGCCGGGCGCGGGCTGATCCTCGCCCCGACCGGGGTCCGCAGCAGGCCGTCGCGTTCCTGGACCACCTCGAACGACGTCGGCAGGCGCACCGGCAGCCCGGCCCGGCGCCGGAACGCCGCCGTGGCGATCCAGTCGTCCGCCGTCGCCGCCGTGGCGGTGAACGTACGGCCGCCGGTGAAGTCCAGCGTCGCCAGGTCCTTCGGGATGGCCCACAGCTCGCGGCCGCCGGCGAGGGACGCCTCGCTGTCGACCCAGATCTCGGTGATCGAGCAGGAAACCCGCCGTGCCTTGATCGACACCGCGGCCAGCAGTTCGTGGTACGCCATCTGCCCCGGCGGGGTGTAGTCGATCCACGCGGTGAACACGGACGCGTGCCCGGCGAGCACCAGCGGCTCGGCGGGAACCTCGGGCAGGTCCGCCACCGGCACACGCCAGATCGACACGCGTGCGTCCGCGACGAGGTTCCAGGGCTGCGGCGGGTAGAGGCTCATTTCTCCAGCCAGGGCAGGTAGTCGGGCAGGTCCTGGTCGACGCGCAGGCCCCACGATGGTGGCCGCTTCTGCAGGAACGACATGACTCCCTCGACGGCGTCCGCATTCGCGCCGAGCCCGCCGATCAGCTTCGAGTCGAGTTCGTGCACCGGGAACGGCGACTCGGCGCTCGCCATCCGGTAGAGCAGCTGCCGGGTGACCGCGACGGACACCGGCGCGGTGTTCGCGATCAGCTCGCGAGCCAGCTTGTACGCCTCGTCGAGCACGGTTCCGGTGGGGAAGACCTGGTGCACCAGGCCCTTTTCGAGGGCTTCCGCCGCGGGGAAGACGCGGCCGCTGATCATCCAGTCGAGTGCCGTACCCATCCCGACGAGCCGGGGGAGGAACCACGCCGACGCGCCTTCGGGGTAGATGCCGCGGCGGGTGAAGACGAAGCCGAACCGGGAGTCCTCGGAGGCGAGGCGGTAGTCGCAGGGGAGCGTGATGGTGCTGCCCGCGCCGACGGCCGCGCCGTGCAGGGCCGCGATCACGGGTTTGTTCATCGTGAAGATCCGCTTCGAGCAGCGGCCGGCGGGTTCCTGCCAAGCCGCGTCGGGGCCGGTCGCGGGATCGAAGTCGAAGCCGCCCTGCGAGAGGTCGGCGCCCACGCAGAAGTCCTTGCCGGCGCCGGTCAGCACGACGACGCGGACGTCCTCGTCGCGGTCGGCGCGGTCCATTGCCTCGCCGAGCTCGTCGGCCATCCGGATCGTGTAGCCGTTGCGCGCCTCGGGGCGGTTCAACGTCACCGTGGCGATCCGGTCCGCGACGGCGTAGGTGGTCTCGGCCATGCCGATGAAACTAAGGCAGACCGACACTACTGGCAAGATGTCAATAGTGTGTCCGCAGCGCCCGGGACGAAACAATCAGGCGTGCTTGATTTTTCCGGCGGCCGGTGCCACCCTGGCCGCAGGACGCAAGGAGGCGGCGATGGCGGATCTCGGCGTGATCCTCGGGGATCTCGACGCGGAGACACGGACGATCGACGACGTGGTGGCGAACCTGCCCGCGTCCGACTGGGCGCGCGCGACGCCCGCCGAGGGGTGGACCATCGCGCACCAGGTCGCGCACCTGGCCTGGACCGATGAGAAGGCCCTGATCGCGGCGGCCCACCCGGAAGACTGGCAGGCCGAGGTCGAAGAGCTGCTCAAGGGCGGTGAGCACTACGTCGACGACGGCGCCGCCGAGGGCGCCGAACAGCCTCCCCGCGAGCTGCTCGAACGCTGGCGGACCGGGCGGGCGCGGCTGGCCGAGGCCCTCGCCGCGGTGCCGGACGGGCAGAAGCTGCCCTGGTACGGCCCGCCGATGAGCGCGGCGTCGATGGTGACCGCGCGGCTGATGGAGACCTGGGCGCACGGCCAGGACATCCACGACGCCCTGGGCCTGACCCGCGAACCGACGGCGAGGCTCTGGCACGTCGCGCGCTTCGGCACGCGCACCCGCGACTTCGCCTATCTGCTCAACTCCCTCGCGCCGCCGGCCGAGGAGTTTCGCGTCGAGCTGGTCGCGCCCGACGGCTCCACCTGGGCGTTCGGGCCCGAGGACGCCGAGCAGAAGCTCACCGGCAGCGCCGTGGACTTCTGCCTGGTCGTCACCCAGCGGCGGCACCCGGCCGACACCGACCTCGTCGCGCAGGGCGCCGACGTCGAGGAGTGGCTGACCATCGCGCAGGCCTTCGCGGGACCTCCCGGGGAAGGCCGGAAGCCGGGGCAGTTCGCATGACCTACCGCATCGGCAACGCGTCGGGCTTCTACGGCGACCGCTTCTCCGCGGTGCGCGAGATGCTCACCGGCGGCCCCCTCGACGTCCTGACCGGCGACTACCTGGCCGAGCTGACCATGCTCATCCTCGGCCGCGACCGGATGAAGGACGCGAACCGCGGCTACGCCAAGACGTTCCTCCGTCAAATGGAGGAGAACCTCGGCCTGGCCCGGGAAAAAGGCGTCAAGATCGTCGCCAACGCGGGCGGGCTCAACCCCGCCGGCCTGGCCGACGCCCTGCGTGAGCTGGCCGGCAAGCTCGGCCTCGACGTCAAGATCGCGCACGTCGAAGGCGACGACCTGGTCGCCCGCGCCGACGAGCTGAACCTCGGGAAACCGTTGACCGCCAACGCCTATCTCGGCGCGTGGGGCATCGTCGAGTGCCTGAACGCGGGCGCGGACGTCGTCGTCACCGGGCGCGTCACCGACGCCTCGGTGATCGTCGGCCCGGCGGCCGCCCACTACGGCTGGGCCCGCGACGACTTCGACGCGCTCGCCGGCGCGGTCGCGGCCGGGCACGTCATCGAGTGCGGCGCCCAGGCCACCGGCGGCAACTACGCCTTCTTCACCGACCACTCCCTGGGTGTGCCGGGGTTCCCGATCGCCGAGATCGAGGCCGACGGCTCCAGCGTCATCACCAAGCACCCGGGCACCGGGGGAGTGGTGACCGCCGGCACGGTCACCGCGCAGCTGCTGTACGAAATCACCGGTGCGCGGTACGCCGGGCCGGACGTCACGACCCGGTTCGACACGCTCTCGCTGACCGAAGACGGGCCCGACCGCGTCCGCATCTCCGGCGTCCGCGGGGAAGCCCCGCCGCCGACGCTGAAGGTCGCGCTCAACACCCTCGGCGGGTTCCGCAACGAGACGACGTTCGTCCTCACCGGACTCGACATCGAGGCGAAAGCCGCACTGGTGCGCGAACAGCTCGAAGCGGCGCTGAAGGAACGGCCACCCGCCGACGTCAAGTGGACGCTGGCCCGGACCGACCACGCCGACGCCGACACCGAGCAGACCGCCAGTGCCCTGCTGCACGTCGCGGTCAAGGACGCCGACCCCAAGGTGGCCGGGCGCGCGTTCACCGGTGCCGCCGTCGAGCTGGCCCTGGCCAGCTACCCCGGGTTCCACGTCACCGCGCCGCCGTCCGACGCTTCGCCGTACGGCGTCTACACCGCGGCCTATGTGGACGCCGGGCAGGTCCCGCACATCGCTCTGCTCCCGGACGGGATGCGGGTCGACATAGCGCCATCCACGTCCACTGTGGAGTTGTCCGATGTGGACGAGCCCGCGCTGCCCGAGCCCCTCGACCACGGCCCGGTCCGCCGGGCACCACTGGGAACGATTGCCGGCGCTCGCAGCGGGGACAAGGGCGGCAACGCCAACCTCGGCGTCTGGGTGCGGTCCGAGGAGGCCTGGCGGTGGCTGGTGCACCGGCTGACCGTCGCCGAGTTCAAGCTGCTGCTGCCCGAGACCGCCGACCTACCGGTGACGCGCTACCTGCTGCCGAACCTCTGGGCGATGAACTTCGTCGTCGAGGGCATCCTCGGCGAGGGTGTCGCGTCGCAGGCCCGGTTCGACCCGCAGGCCAAGGCATTCGGGGAATGGCTGCGGTCCCGCGAAATCGACATCCCCGAGGTGCTCCTGTGACCGATCCCTTCCGGACGCCCGAGCGGGCCGAGCTGCGCAAGACCGTGCGCAAGTTCGTCGAGCAGGAGGTCCTGCCGCACCTCGACGACTGGGAACGCGCCGGCGAGCTGCCGCGGGACCTGCACCGCAAGGCCGGCGACCTCGGACTGCTCGGCGTCGCGTTCCCCGAGGAGATCGGCGGGGGCGACGGCAACTACCTCGACGCGCTCGTCGTCGCCGAGGAGATGCACTACGCCGGCGGGTCCGGCGGGCTGTTCGCGTCGCTGTTCACCTGCGGCATCGCCGTCCCGCACATCGCCGAGGCGAACGACCCGGTGCAGATCGAACGCTGGGTCCGCCCGACCCTGGCCGGAGACAAGATCGGCTCCCTGGCAGTTACCGAACCGGACGGCGGATCCGACGTCGCCGGGATCCGGACCACCGCGGTCCGCGAGGGCGACGAGTACGTCATCAACGGCGCCAAGACCTACATCACCTCCGGCTGCCGCGCGGACTTCGTGACGACGGTCGTGCGCACCGGCGGCGAGGGCGCCCACGGGCTCTCGCTGATCGTCGTCGAGCGCGGGACGCCCGGGTTCACCGTCTCCCGCAAGCTCGAGAAGATGGGCTGGCTCTGCTCCGACACCGCCGAACTGTCCTACGTGGACGTCCGGGTGCCGGTCGAGAACCTCGTCGGCGCCGAGAACAGCGGGTTCGCGCAGGTCGCCACCCAGTTCGTCACCGAACGGCTTTCCCTGGCCGTGCAGGCGTATTCGCACGCCCAGCGGGCGCTCGACCTGACGCTGGACTGGTGCCGGCTGCGCGAGACCTTCGGCCGTCCGCTCATCTCGCGGCAGGTCGTGCAGCACAAGCTCACCGAGATGGCGCGCAAGACCGACGTCGCGCGCACCTACGCCCGGCAGGCCGCGATCCGGCACGTCTCGGGCGAGGAGGTCATCGCCGAGGCCTGTTTCGCCAAGAACACCGCCGTCGAGGCCGCCGAGTGGGTGGTCAACGAGGCCGTCCAGCTGCACGGCGGGCTCGGCTACATGCGCGAGGCCGAAGTGGAGCGGCACTACCGCGACGTCCGCATCCTCGGCATCGGCGGCGGCACCAACGAGATCCTCACCGGCCTGGCCGCGAAGCGATTGGGATACACCTCATGACGACCCTGAGGTCCACTGTGGACACGCGAGCCGCCGAGTTCGGCGCGAACCGCGAGGCGATGCTCGAGAAGCTCGCCGAGATCGACACCGAGCAGGCCAAGGCCGTGGCCGGCGGCGGCGAGAAGTACGTCGAACGGCACCGCAAGCGCGGAAAGCTCCTGGCACGCGAACGGATCGAGCTGCTGCTCGACGAGGACTCGCCGTTCCTGGAACTGTCGCCGCTGGCGGCCTGGGGCACCGACTACCGCGTCGGCGCGAGTCTCGTGACCGGCATCGGCGTCGTCGAGGGCGTCGAGTGCCTGGTCTCGGCGAGCGACCCGACGGTCAAGGGCGGCGCGAGCAACCCGTGGACGACCAAGAAGAGCTTCCGGGCCTCCGACATCGCCGCGCAGAACCGGCTGCCGTCGATCAACCTGGTCGAGTCCGGCGGCGCGGACCTGCCCACGCAGAAGGAGATCTTCATCCCGGGCGGCCGGATCTTCCGCGACATCACGCGGGCTTCGGCCGCGGGCTGCCCGACGGTCGCGCTGGTCTTCGGCAACTCGACGGCGGGCGGGGCGTACCTGCCCGGCATGTCGGACTACGTCGTGATGGTCAAGGAACGCGCGAAGGTGTTCCTCGGCGGCCCGCCGCTGGTCAAGATGGCCACCGGGGAGGAGTCCGACGACGAGTCGCTCGGCGGCGCCGAGATGCACGCGCGCACGTCGGGCCTGGCCGACTACCTGGCCGTCGACGAGCAGGACGCGATCCGCCTGGGCCGCAGCATCATCAAGCGGCTCAACTGGACCAAGCAGGGGCCGACGCCGAAGCCGGAGTACGCCGAGCCCGTCTACGACACCGAGGACCTGCTCGGCATCGTGCCGACCGACCTGAAGGTGCCGTTCGACCCGCGCGAGGTCATCGCCCGGGTCGTCGACGGCTCCGACTTCGACGAGTTCAAGCCGCTCTACGGCTCTTCGTTGGTGACGGGCTGGGCGAGCATCCACGGCTACCCGGTCGGCGTGCTCGCCAACGCCCAAGGCGTGCTGTTCGGCGAGGAGTCGCAGAAGGCCGCGCAGTTCATCCAGCTGGCCAACCAGATCCACACGCCGCTGGTGTTCCTGCACAACACGACCGGCTACATGGTCGGCAAGGAGTACGAGCAGAGCGGCATCATCAAGCACGGCGCGATGATGATCAACGCCGTCTCGAACTCGAAGGTGCCGCACCTGTCCGTCCTCATGGGAGCGTCCTACGGCGCCGGGCACTACGGGATGTGCGGCCGGGCCTACGATCCCCGCTTCCTGTTCGCGTGGCCGAGCGCGAAGTCCGCGGTGATGGGCCCGGCGCAGCTGGCCGGCGTGCTGTCCATCGTGGCCCGCGCGGCCGCCGAGAGCCGCGGCCAGGAGTACAACGAGGAGCACGACAAAGCCATGCGCGCCATGGTGGAAGGCCAGATCGAGGCCGAGTCGATGCCGATGTTCCTCTCCGGCATGCTCTACGACGACGGCATCATCGACCCGCGCGACACCCGCACCGTGCTGGGGCTGAGCCTGTCCGCGATCCACAATGGACCAGTGAAGGGCGCCGAAGGCTTCGGCGTCTTCCGGATGTGAGTGAGCGATGATCCAGAACCTGCTGGTCGCCAACCGCGGCGAGATCGCCCGCCGCGTCTTCCGCAGTTGCCGCGACGCCGGGATCGGCACGGTCGCGGTGTTCTCCGACGCCGATGCCGCCGCGCCCCACACGCTGGAAGCGGACGCGGCCGTCCGGCTGCCCGGCAACGCGCCGTCCGAGACGTACCTGCGTGCGGAACTGCTGGTCAAGGCCGCGGCCGACACCGGAGCCGACGCCGTCCACCCCGGCTACGGCTTCCTGTCCGAGAACGCCGCGTTCGCCCGCGCCGTGCTCGACGCCGGGCTGACCTGGGTCGGGCCGCCGCCGGAGGCCATCGAGACGATGGGCTCCAAAGTGGAGTCGAAGCGGCTGATGGCCGCCGCCGGTGTCCCGGTGCTGTCCGAACTGGACCCGGCTTCGGTGACCGAGTCCGATCTTCCGTTGCTGGTCAAAGCATCTGCCGGGGGCGGCGGACGCGGGATGCGCGTGGTCCGCTCCCTCGACGAGCTGGCCGAGGCCGTGGAAGGCGCGAGCGCGGAGGCCGGGTCCGCGTTCGGCGACCCCACCGTGTTCTGCGAGAGCTACCTGGAGACCGGGCGGCACATCGAGGTCCAGGTGCTCGCCGACCGGCACGGCACGGTGTGGGCGGTGGGGGAGCGGGAGTGTTCGATCCAGCGTCGCCACCAGAAGGTCGTCGAAGAGGCGCCGTCGCCGTTCGTCGATGACGCCATGCGCGCGGAGCTGTTCGACGCCGCGCGCAAGGCGGCCCAGGCGATCGACTACGTCGGTGCGGGCACCGTCGAGTTCCTCGCCGGTCCGGACGGACGCTTCTACTTCCTCGAGATGAACACCCGGCTGCAGGTCGAGCACCCGGTCACCGAGAACGTCACGGGGCTGGATCTGGTGGCATTGCAGCTGCGCGTCGCCGACGGTGAACGGCTGTCCGCCGACCCGCCGCCGACCGTGGGCCACTCCATCGAGGTCCGGCTCTACGCCGAGGACCCGGCCGAGAACTGGCAGCCGCAGAGCGGCACGCTGCACACCTTCGAGGTGCCGGATGTGGACCGTTCGTTCACGCACGGTCCTGGGCTGCGGCTCGACTCCGGCTTCGAGACCGGGTCGGTCGTCGGGGTGCACTACGACCCGATGCTGGCCAAGGTGATCACTTGGGCGCCGACCCGCGCCGAGGCCGCGCGGCGGCTCGCCAAGGCCCTGGCGGCCACGAAGATCCACGGCGTCGTCACCAACCGCGACCTGCTCGTGAACATCCTGCGTCACGAGGCATTCCTGGCGGGGGAGACCGATACGGCGTTCTTCGACCGCCATGGCCTGGACACCTTGGCCGCGCCGCTGGCCACTGTGGACACCGAGCGCCTCTCCGCGCTGGCCGCGGCGCTCGCGGACGCGGCGGGCAACCGGGCGTCGGCGACCACGCAGGGCCGGTTGCCCAGCGGTTGGCGCAACGTCCGCTCGGCCGGGCAGCGCAAGCTCTTCTCGGTCGGCGACCGCGAGTACGAAGTGGTCTATTCGCTGACCCGGGACGGCTTGAAAGCCGAGGGTCACGACGCTGAACTGGTCACCGCCGAGCCGGGCCGGGTCGTCCTGGACGTCGCCGGGGTGCGGCGCACCTTCGACGTCGCCCGGCATGACGGAGTGTCCTACGTGGACTCCGCGCTCGGTTCGGTGGCGCTCAAAGCCGAGCCGCGGTTCGCCGACCCGGACGCGGCGCTGGCCGCGGGGTCGCTGGTCGCGCCGATGCCGGGCACCGTCGTCCGGCTGGCCGTGCAGGCCGGGGATCCGGTGAAGGCGGGCGACCCGCTGCTGTGGCTCGAGGCGATGAAGATGGAACACCGGATCGCGGCGCCCGCGGACGGCGTGGTGACCGAACTGCCGGTGACGGTCGGGCAGCAGGTCGAAGTCGGCACAATTCTGGCTGTGGTGGGAGAAGAAGCATGAACGCGATGAACTTCATCGAGCCCGAAGAGCGGATCGCGCTCCGCAAGGCCGTCGCCGAACTCGGGACCAAGTACGGGCACGAGTACTACGCGCGCAAGGCCCGCGCCGACGAGAAGACCCACGAGCTGTGGGACGAGGCCGGGCGGCTGGGCTACCTCGGCGTCAACATCCCCGAGGAGTACGGCGGCGGGGGCGCGGGCATCGCCGACCTCGCCGCGGTGCTGGAGGAACTGGCCGCCGCCGGCTCGCCGTTGCTGCTCATGGTCGTCTCGCCGGCCATTTGCGGCACCGTGATCTCCCGCTTCGGCACCGAAGAGCAGAAGAAGCAGTGGCTGCCCGGCATCGCCGACGGCAGCAAGCGGATGGTCTTCGCGATCACCGAGCCGGACGCCGGGTCGAACTCGCACAAGATCACCACCACCGCCAAGCGCGACGGCGACGGCTGGGTCCTCAGCGGACGCAAGGTCTACATCTCCGGCGTCGACGAGGCCGACGCGGTGCTCGTCGTCGGCCGGATGGAAGACTCCAAGACGGGCAAGCTCAAGCCCGCGCTGTTCATCCTGCAGACCGGCACCGCCGGGTTCGAGTACACCAAGATCCCGATGGACATCGTCGCGCCGGAGAACCAGTTCTCGCTGTTCCTCGACGACGTCCACCTCCCGGCCGAGGCGCTCGTCGGCGAGGAGGACGCGGCGATCGCGCAGCTGTTCGCCGGCCTCAACCCGGAACGCATCATGGGCGCGTCGTTCTCGCTCGGCATCGCCCGCTACGCGCTGAGCAAGGCCGTCACCTACGCCAACCAGCGCCAGGTCTGGGGCACCCCGATCGGCGCCCACCAGGGGCTCGCGCACCCGCTGTCGGAGATCAAGATCGAGCTGGAACTGGCCAAGCTGATGACGCAGAAGGCCGCGTCGCTCTACGACTCCGGCGACGACTTCGGTGCGGGGGAGTCGGCCAACATGGCCAAGTACGCCGCCGCCGAGGTCGCCATCCGCGCGACCGACCAGGCCGTGCAAACCCACGGCGGCAACGGCCTCGCCACCGAGTACGGCCTCGGCACGCTGGTCACCGCCGTCCGGCTGGGCCGGATCGCCCCGGTCAGCCGCGAGATGGTGCTCAACTTCGTCGGCCAGCACAGCCTCGGCCTGCCCAAGTCCTACTAGGAGGTCGCCATGTCTACTTTGGACGGCAAGACGATCATCATGTCCGGCGGCAGCCGCGGCATCGGCGAGGCGATCGCGCTCCGGGCCGCGAAGGACGGCGCCAACGTCGCGCTGCTCGCCAAGACCGCCGAACCGCACCCGAAGCTGCCCGGCACCATCTACACGGCTGCGGAGGCCATCGAGAAGGCCGGCGGCCACGCGCTGCCGATCCTCGGCGACGTCCGGGACGACGAGGGTGTCGCGGCGGCGGTGGCGAAGACCGTCGAGCAGTTCGGCGGCATCGACATCGTGGTGAACAACGCCAGCGCGATCGACCTGACGCCGACCGAGCAGGTCAGCATGAAGCGCTACGACCTAATGCAGGACATCAACGCGCGCGGCACGTTCCTGCTGTCGAAGCTGGCCATCCCGCACCTGCGTGCGTCGGCCAACGCGCACATCCTGACGCTGTCGCCGCCGATCAGCCTCGATGAGAAGTGGTTCACCGCCGGGCACCTCGCGTACAGCATCGCGAAGTACTCGATGAGCCTGGTGACCGTCGGCCTGGCCGCGGAACTGAAGAAGGACGGCGTCGCGGTCAACTCGCTCTGGCCGCGCACCACGATCGACACGGCGGCGATCCGCAACGTCGTCGGCGCCGAGCTGGCCGACCGCAGCCGCACGCCGGAGATCATGGCCGACGCCGCGTACGCGATCCTCACCAAGCCGAGCCGTGAGGCGACCGGGAACTTCTTCCTCGACGACGAGGTGCTGCGCGCTTCGGGGGTGACCGACTTCTCGAAGTACCGCATCGGCGGCTCGGAGGAGGACCTCCAGCTCGACTTCTGGGTCGACCCGGCTTGACCGGCGTCCGCGAACCCCAGCAGGAACGCAGCCGCACCACGCGGCGGCGGCTGATCGAGGCCGCGCTCGACAGCTTCGGCGAGCGCGGCTGGCACGGTGTCACGGTGGCTGTGATCGCCGAACGCGCGGGCGTCTCCCGGGGCGCCGCCCAGCACCACTTCCCGACGCGGGAAGACCTCGTCGCGGCGGCGGTCGACCTCCTGGGCGAGGCCCAGATCGACGAGCTGCGGGCCCAGGCCGCGGACCTGCCGAGCGGGACGTCGCGCATCGAGCGCGTCGTCGAGATGGTGCTGAACCTCTACACCGGGCCGCTGTTCCGCGCGGCCCTGCAGCTGTGGTCGGTCGCGGCGACCGACGAGGCGCTGCGGGACGTGCTGGTGCCCCTGGAGGCGCGCGTCGGGCGCGAGGCGCACCGGGTGACGGTGGAGCTCCTCGGCGTCGACGAGTCCCGGCCGGGCGTGCGCGAACTGGTCCAGGCCACTCTCGACCTGGCCCGTGGCCTGGGGCTGGCCAACCTGCTCACCGACGACACCCGGCGCCGGCGGCAGGTCGTGCGGGAGTGGGCCCGCACGCTGGAGCTGCGGCTCGCCGGCGGCTGAGCGCGGCCCCGGCAGCAGGACACCGGAGCCGCGCCACGGGCGGCCCTACAGGCAGCCGACGTAGTCGCTGGTGATCGCCGCGAGGCTCGAGCCGGTGCTGTCGTAGCTGATCTGGAGGCTCTCTTCGTTCCGGACGCACAGCCGCGTCTGCCGGCCCGCCGCGGAATAGATGGTCCGCTGCTCGCCCGCGGCCAGCACGGCCGAGCCGTCGCCGTCGTCGTAGCGAAAGCCGTCGTCGATGGCGTAGCCGAGCCGCCACTTGACGGTGCGGGTGCTGGTGGCCGTGTTGATCAGCCCGAGGTAGCCGAGCACGTTGCACTTCGTGCTGTCGCAGTTCCAGCGGAAGCAGACCTGGTAGCGGATCTTGCCGTGCGACAGCGTGCCCGAGCACTTCGGCGACGCGACGGCCGCGAGTGGTGCCGCCGGGGCCGCCGTGGCGGCCGAGAACAGCAGGCTGGGCGCGAAGGCCGTGCAGAGCAACGTGAGCAGCGCGAGGGCTCGCTTCGGCATGAGGCTCCTTCGAAAGTCGGTGGACGCCGCCTCCACGCCCCAGCCGGTCCGGCGGTTTAGCTGCCGCTCGCCGCGACTCCCGGACCGGTCGGCGACACGCCGGACCAATCCGGAACCGCACCCGCGTCCGAACCGTCATAGTGTTGTAAGTAACACAATCGGCCCAATGGGCGAATGACTGGTTGTAGTGGTTCTCGAAGGAAGGCAGTCCGGTGTCCGGTTCAGGAGTCGAGCTCACCCACCGCGCGATGGCGATGCTGAGGGCGGTGGCAGCAGGCCGGGCACAGATGTCGTGCAGCTGCGAGCCCGACCTCTTCATCGACGGATTCGCCTGTTGCGATCAGATGACGGCCCACGCGCTGGCCCACGGCGGCTACCTGCAGCCCGCCGCCGACGCCGCCGCCGGGCGCGTCCCGGCCGAGCTGACCGACGCCGGCCGCGCCGCACTGGAGATCACCCTCGCCGCCTGAGCACCTGCACGCGCGTCACAGTGCGTCGTCGAATCGCTTATCTGTTCGACTCCTGCTCCCGCCGGGTCAGCACCAGGGGAGCGTCTTCGGTGACGGCGATCGTGTGCTCGGAGTGCGCCGTGCGGGAGCCGTCCGCGGAGCGGATGGTCCAGCCGTCGGGGTCGGTGACGATCCGGTCGGTCGTGCGCGCGAACCAGGGTTCGAGCGCGAGCGTCAGGCCGGGCCGGAGCTTCATCCCGCGTCCGGCCTTGCCCGTGTTGGGGACGTGCAGGTCCTCGTGCATCGTGCGGCCGATGCCGTGGCCGCCGAACTCGGTGTTGACCGGGTAGCCGTAGTCGTGGGCCACCGCCCCGATCGCCGCCGAGATGTCGCCCAGCCGGTTGCCCGGCCGGGCTGCCCCGATCGCCGCTTCCAGGGCTTCCTCGGTGGCGCGGACGATCCGCCGGTCCTCCTCGGCGGCGGTGCCGACGATGACCGTGCGCGCCGAGTCGGCCGCCCATCCGTCGATGCTGACCGCGAAGTCGGCGGTGAGCACGTCGCCGTCGCGCAGCACGTAGTCGTGCGGCAGGCCGTGCAGGACGGCGTCGTTGACCGACAGGCAGATGACGTTGCGGAACGGGCCCTCGCCGAAGGACGGCGCGTAGTCCCAGTAGCACGACTCCGCCCCGCGTCGCTTGATCATGCCGCGGACGTGGTGCTCCAGGTCCATGAGGTTGACGCCCACGTCGGCGAGCCGGCCGACTTCGGTGAGCACCTCGGCGACGAAGCGGCCGGTCGTATGCATGCGCTCGATCTCCGCAGGGGTCTTCAGTTCGATCACGGAAACCTCGTGTCTCGGGTGGCCGGTATAGTTATACCGGAACGGTAGCACGCGTCCGGTATAGAAATACCAGGCGGGGCCGGTCGGCCGCGGGAGGGTACGCAAGCCTGTCCGACCTGGCAGGCTTGGGCCATGGCGGAACCCCCACCACAGGTGGACCCCGAGGCGACGGTCTTCCTCCCCAGCGAGCTGCGCGGCCCCCATTGGCCGACTCGCGACCTCGACGTCTCCCGGCGGCCCTACGACGAGTTCGCCACCCAGATCGTCGCGCGCCCGCCCGCCTCGCCCGTCAGCGCCGGCCGGGGTGTGGGCGCCGGCTCGTCGCTGGCCCGCTCCAGCGGCCGGATGGCCGTCGCCTCGGCCGTCAGCCGGGTCACCGGGTTCGTCGCGAAGCTGCTGCTGGCCGCCGTGGTCGGGACCGGCGTGGTCAACGACTCCTTCACCGTCGCGAACACGCTGCCCAACATCGTGTTCGAGCTGCTGTTCGGCGGCGTGCTGGCCAGTGTCGTGGTGCCGCTGCTGGTGCGCTCCCAGGACGACCCGGACGGCGGCCTCGCGTACACGCAGCGGCTGATCACGATGGCGCTGGTGCTGCTCGTCATCGGCACGGCCGTCGCGGTGGCGATCGCCCCGCTGTTCACCGCGCTCTACGTCGACAAATCGTCAGCGGAGGCGAACCCGGGGCTCACCACCGCGCTCGCGTACCTGCTGCTGCCGCAGATCCTGTTCTACGGCCTCTTCGCGCTGCTCTCGGCGATCCTCAACGCCCAGAACGTCTTCGGCCCGCCGGCCTGGGCGCCGGTGCTGAACAACGTCGTCGTCACCGCCACGCTGGTCGCGTTCGCGCTGGTGCCCGGGGAACTGACGGTCGACCCGGCGCGGATGGGCGACCCGAAGCTGCTCGTGCTCGGCCTCGGCACCACGCTCGGCATCGTCGTGCAGGCCCTGGTGCTGATCCCCGCGCTGCGGCGCACCGGGTTCCGGTTCCGCTGGCGCTGGGGCTTCGACCCGCGGATCAAGGAGTTCGGCGGGCTCGCCGCGTGGATCCTCGGCTACGTCGTGGTCAGCCACGTCGGGTTCGTCGTCACCACCCGCGTGCTGACGCACGGGAGCAGCGGCGGCGTCACGGCCTACAGCTACGCATCCCTGCTCTTCCAGCTCCCGTACGGCATCCTCGGCGTCTCGCTGCTGACCGCGCTGATGCCGCGGATGAGCCGCGCCGCCGCGGACGGCAACACGAGCTCGCTCGTCGGCGACCTCTCGCTCGCGTCCCGCATGTCGACGGTGTTGTTCGTGCCGATCTCCGCCGTGCTGGCCGTGGTCGGCACCCCGGTCGGCATCGCGATCTTCACCTGGGGCCGCGGCACCCTCGACGACGCCGAGCGGCTCGGCCAGACCCTCGCCGTCTCCGCCGTCGGGTTGCTGCCCTTCGCGCTGGTCATGTTGCAGCTGCGGGTGTTCTACGCGATGAAGGACGCCCGCACGCCGACGCTCATCATGCTCGTGATGACCGCGGTCAAGATCCCGCTGCTCCTGCTCTGCCGCGGCCTGCTCGACGGCGAGCACGTCGTCTACGGCGTGATGCTCGTGAACGGCGCCGGGTTCGTCGTCGGCGCCGTCCTCGGCCAGGTCTGGCTGTGGGTCCGGCTCGGGCACCTGCGCAGCAAGCGATCCCTGCGGGTCGGGCTGATCACCCTCGGGGTGAGCGCGCTCGGCGTCGGGGCCGCGGTGCTCGCCGGCTACGCCGTGCCCGGCTCCCTCGGGGTCATCCCAGCCGCGTGGGTGAAACTTCCGGTCCAGACCTTGCTCGGGATGGCCGTCCCGTTCGGCTTGCTCGCCCTGCTGAAGCTCCCGGAGTTCACCCCGGTGACCCGGCGCGCGGGCGCTCTCCTGCGGCGATTCGCGTCTCGTTGACGACTACGGCCGGGAGCGTGATCCGGATGTCTCGAAACGGTAACGAGACCGCTGCGATCAGCGCGTTTACATTTCCGGCGCGGCTTTCTACGATCCACCCGGATCAGCGATGGGGTGGAGGGCGTGCATGACGCGCAGGGCGCGCAGGCGGCGGGACCGGGTCACGGTCGACGAACTGCTGCGGGAGGCCGGGGCGCGGCCCCGCAAACCCGGTTCGCGCTCGGCCGAGGCGGCCGCCCGGCGTGATCCCGACGCCGAGCCACGCGGCGCGGCGGGCCGGATCGCGCTGGCGTCGGCGGTGCTCGTGGTGCTCGGCGGGCTCGTGCTCGTCCTGGCGACCCGGACCGAACCCGTTCCGGGGTCCACGCAGTTCCCGCAGCTGCAGCCGGCCACGGGCGTCCCGGCGTCGACCGTGATCGCGGTGCCGACGCAGACGACGACCCCGTCGCCGGTGGTCATGCACGCGCGCCAGACACCGACCCCCACGCCGACCGTGACGGTCGAGCTCCCGCCGTCACCGACGACGACGGTCACGCTCCCGACGTTCACCCCGGACTACCGGTGCTACCCCTACGGCTGCCGTCGCGACGGCACGCCGGTGCGCTGACGCCGCAGCAGCAGGTAGGTCCCGGCGGCGAGCACGAACCCGGCGGCGAAGGTCAGGTCGCCGGTGCCGGGGACGGCTTTCGGGATCGGCGCGGTGTAGAGCGCCTGGTTCGCGAACAGCCCGACAGAGACCACCAGCCCGACGAGGAACGCCGTGAACCCGGCGACGTTGCGGTGGCGCCGGTCCGCGAGCAGCTCGCCGAACTCCGTGCCGCGGCGCAGGTGGTGGTCGGCCAGCAACACGCCGAGCCACGGGCCGATCCAGTACGCGATGACCAGCAGGAAGTTCTCGTACGCGTGCCCGGCGTCGGCCAGCCCGAGCCAGGCCAGCACGAAGCCGACCGCGCCGAACGCGAGCGCGACGACGGCGCGGCGCCAGGCCAGCGGCAGCCGGATCCCGAGGGCCAGGAAGGCGAGCGCGCCGGAGTAGACGTTGAGGACGTTCGCGGCGACGGCGCCGAGGGTGATCGCCAGCAGCGTCGCGGCGGCGACGAAACCGGGCAGGTGCCCGGTGAACGCCGTCGCGGGGTTGTCGCCGCCCGGACCGGCGATGGTCGTCGAGGCGGCGCCGACGAGCATCAGGACCGTGGTGGAGAGGAACAGGCCACCGCCGGCGTAGAGGCCGACCGCGCGTGGTGACGCGGTCTTCGGCAGGTAGCGCGTGTAGTCGGCGGCGTACGGGTTCCAGCCCGCGGTGTAGCCGAACGCGGTGCCGACGGCGAGGAGGAACCCGCCCACGCTCCCGGAGTTGGTGGTGGCGCCGGACTTCCCGAAGATGACGACGCTCGCGACGGCGAACACGACCGCGAGGACGGCGAAGACGTACTTCTCGTACGCCTGGACGAGGTTGTGCCCGAAGAACGCGATGACGATCTGCAGCGCGACGACGAGCACGAGGCAGGCGACGGTGGGCAGGCCGGTGAGGCTGGCGAGCGCGAAGGCCCCGCTGACGCTGTTGACGGCGAACCAGCCGACGCCGGCCATGACCGACATGAGCGCGGCCGGCACCAGGTTCCCGCGGTAGCCGAACGCGGCCCGCCCGAGCACCATCTGCGGCACGCCGTAGCGCGGCCCGCGGGCGCTCAGCACGCCGTGCGCGAGAGAGCCGAGCCCGTTGCCGACGACCGCGGCGAGCGCGGCCTGGGTGAAGGAGAGCCCGAAGGCGGTGACGGCCAGAACGCCGACGAAGACCGTGGCGAACTCGAGGTTGGGGGAGGCCCACGTCCAGGCCAGCTGCCGGGGCTTCCCGTGGCGGTCGGCGTCGGCGACGGGTTCGACCCCGCCGGGTTCGACGGCGACGACCTTTTCGCCGTAGCCGGGGTGCTCGGTGCTCGCCATGCGAAGACGGTAGGCGACGAAGATTGCGGCGGTGTGACGGAATCCGGTTCCCGGTGACCGGAAACTGTTTCGCTGACCGGAACCCGGATCCCCGGACGGTTCCCGCTCATCGGAACCCGCGAAGACCCCCTCACCGGCCCCGATGCCGGTGAGAGGGCCTTCGACAGCCCCACTACGGGCTCAGTGTCAGCCGGCGTACCCGGCGACGATCTTCGTGAACGCGTACTTGTCCTGCGTGATGCCGCTGCATTCGCCGCCGCCGCTGCAGTCGCGGTTGGTGGCCCAGAACGTCAAGCGGGCGAGGTGGTGGCTCGCCGCGTAGCCGCGGATGGAGTTGAAGTTCGCGACCGTGACCGTCTCGCCCGCGTTGTCGGTCTTGCCGTTCATCGAGGAGAGGCCGCTGTGCCGGTAGGCGGTGTCGTCGTTCCAGCCGAACGTGGTCTTGAGCTGGTTCTTCAGCCCGTCGACCGCGGACTTCGTCAGCGCGGCCATGTCGCCGCCGCTGGAGAAGTCGAACGGCATGACCGACCAGACGTCGACCGGCGCGCCGATCGCCTTGGCCTGGTTGATCAGGCGCTTGCCCCACGAGTCGGGGCCGGTCGTCGTGGTGCCGATGGTGATGACGACCTTCAGGTTCGGGTTCGCCTGCTTGGTCAGCTTGACCGCGTTGAGGATGCGGTCCTGCACCGTGTTGTTCTGGAACTCGTCGGTGTTCTCGATGTCGAGGTCGATCGCCTTGAGGCCGTAGGCGTCGATCACCTTCTGGTACGCGCCCGCCAGCGCCGACGCCGACGTGCACTTCGAGCCCAGCTTCGTGCCGGACCAGCCGCCGAAGGAGGGGATCACGTCCCCGCCCGCGTTGCGGATGTTCTGGATCATCGTCTTGTCCGAGCCGGTCAGCGAGCGGCTGCCGTCCCACTTCGGGTTGCAGGTGCCGTCGGACAGGACGAACGCGAGGGTAAACGCTTTCACGCCGGTCGCGGACATCGCCGCGGTGGGGCTGGTCTGCCCGCCCCACTGGTACAGGTACGGCGAGGCGAGCACCGGGTCGACCGCGGCCATGGCCTGCGGGGCGAGGCCGACGGCCGTCGCCATCGCGGCTCCGGCGGCGACCGCGAGGGTCACCAGACGGCGCATGGATTTCATGATGGGGTCCTCCAAACGTGCAGGTTGGAGCACCTCCGGTTTGAGGCGGCGGGATCATCCCGGGAGGAGCACTGTGTGCCACCACACAGTGGACTAGACCAATGTTCGATGTCAACCCTTCGAGGGTCGGAAATATGACTTACCGTGCGCGACCGGCTCCCGAGCGTCGGCGACGTGAGATTCCCCTGAAGGCGGAGTGACAGCGCCCCGCATTCCGGCTACTTTGCCGAAATGGTGGGGGATTCGGTCGCCGCCGGCGGGGGACGCCGCCGGTTCCTGCCCGCCCTCGTGCTGCAGCGCTGGGCACTGTGGCGGCTGCCGCGCCGGGGCCAGGTCCTCTACATCGTCGTGATCGACGCCCTCGCCGTCGCCGCGGCCGTGCTCGCCGCCCTCCGGTTCCCGCCGCTCGCCACCATGGTGGCGCCGTTCGCGCTGCTCGTGGGCGGGATGCTGGTGTCGGCCGAGCTCGCCCGCACGGTGGAGCGCCACCGCGAGGAAACCCTCCTCGGCCCCGGCGTCGACACCCCGTGGATCTTCGCCGGCGTGCTGGTGCTGCGGCCGGGCCTCGCCGTCGCGCTGGTCGTGCTCTCCGCGCTGCACCAGTGGTTCCGGGTCCGCAGAAGACCCGTGTACCGGCAGGTGTTCGGCGCCGCCGCGACGGCGCTGGCCGGCCTCGTCGCCGGCGCGTTCCTCACCGCGACGGGCGTCCGGCCGCTCGGCGGGGTCCTCGACGCCCGCACCGTCCTCCTGCTGACCGTCGCCGGCGTGGTGTTCCTGGCGGTGAACGCCTCGCTCGTGACCGCCGCCGACGGTCCCCGCCGCCCCCGCGACGCGCTCCCGGGACATGCTTTCGACGCCGCGATGACCGCGTCCGCCCTGCCGCTCGCCTGGGCCGCCGGAGCCGCACCGCTGCTGGTCCCGCTGCTGGCCGGCGCCACCGTCGTGCTGCACCGCGGCGGGCTGGGCCGCGGCCGCCGCGACCACGTCACCCTCGATCCCGGTACCGGCGTGCTGACCGCGGCGTCGTGGCGCGGCGCCGCCGAAGCCGAGCTGGACCGGCTCGGCCGCCACGGCCCCGGCCAGGCCGTGCTGCTGCTCGACCTCGACCACTTCCGCCAGCTCAACGACCGCTACGGCGCCCGCATCGGCGACGCCGTCCTGCGCGCGGTCGCCGACACCCTGCGCGACGAGGTCCGCGCCGCGGATCTCGTGGGCCGCTCCGGCGGCGAGGAGTTCGCGGTGCTGCTGCCCGGCACGGGCCGCTTCGACGCCGTGGCGATCGCCGAGCGGATCCGGCTGAAGGTCGCGTCGACGCTGGTGGCGCTGAAGGCCTCGGGAGACGGGCCGCAGTTCGTCGGCGTGACGGTGTCGATCGGGGTCGCGGTCTGCGCGGACGGGCTGCTTCCGGACGCGCTGCTGGCCGCGGAAGCGGCGGTGCTGCGGGCGAAGGCGGCGGGCCGGAACCGGACGATCTGCGCGGAGCCGGGCTAGCGCGTCCGGGCCCGATGTCCCCGCACCATCGGCGTTATCTTTCCGTTAGGTCGGCCGTACAACCGGCAATATCCCGGGGCGTCTTTGGGAGCAGGGAAGGCGGCGAGGGGCCGCCGGGGAATTCAGGGGGAACAAATGTCTTCACTTCGTCGTGTCGTGGGCGCCGCGGCAATTGTGGCGGCGGCGGCGATTCTGTCGGCGTGCACTGGTCAGCAGGATTCTCCGTCGAATGGCGGAGCGACCCCGGCGCCGACGACGACACCGGCGGCGACGACGGCCGCCGCCGCTCCCGTGCAGGCCACGACGTCCGCGCAGGTGGCGAAGCCGGCGCCGGCCAAGGTGAACGCTTGCGCCTCCGCCACCAAGGCCACGTTGGAAGCCGCGCTCAAGGCGGACGAGAAAGCGTCCGGTGCGCTGGTCATCGACGGCAAGGGGCTGCAGCGCATCAAATGCGTGGCACCCTGGGCTTTCGCGCACTTCTCCAATGACATCGACGGCGGCAGCGTTTTGTTCACCCAGCGGAACGGGACCTGGGTTCCGGTGGGCGGGGGTACCGGAGAATTGTGTGAAAAGGTCCCGGCCGCGATCGCCCAGCAGATCTGTTACTGAGTGACCGTGATGGCGTCCAGCTTCTCGCGCAGGTAGTCCGCCGCGATCACCTCCGGGTACGTCCGCTTGCCCAGCGGCGGCGCCAGCGAGGTGATCCGCGCGTTGTGGTCGGTCTCGTAGAAGAAGATCAGCGACACGAGGTCCTCGTCGGGTGCCGAGGCGGCCGGTGGCAGGACGCGGTGCCGCGTCGACCGCCACCGGTCGCCGGTCCAGCGGGCCATCAGGTCGCCGATGTTCACCGTGAGCGCGTCCGGGTGGAACGGCGCGTCCACCCACTCGCCGCCGGGCGTGAAGACCTGCAGCCCGCCGACCCCGGCCTGGCGGTCGAGCACGGTCACCGTGCCGAAGTCGGTGTGCGGCCCGATCCGGAACTGCTCCGGCTCCGGCGCGCCGACGTGGGTCATCGGCGGGTACCAGTTGATGTTGAACGTGTACGTCGGGTGCGCGGTGTGGCGCGTGAAGTGGCTCTCGGCCAGGCCGAGCGCCGCGGCGAAGATCTCCAGCAGGTGGTCCGACAGGGCCCGCATCCGGCGCATGTACTCCGTGGCCGTCTCGGCGAGCGCCGGGACCTCGTCCGGCCAGACGTTGGGCTGGAACCAGAACCCGTCGACCTCGGCGACGCCGACACCGAAGTCCGCGCCCGCGGAGTACGACTCCTTGAGGTCCGGCGGCGTTTCGGTGCCCTCGGCGTAGCCGTTGGCCTCGACGCCCGGCGGCAGCCAGCCGCGGCCGCCGACGGTCACGGCGTAGCGCTGCTTGACGTCCTCGGGCAGCGCGAAGAACTCCCGCGCCAGCTCACGCGTCCGCCGGCGCAGGTCGTCCGGGACGCCGTGCCCGGTGACCAGCAGGAACCCGGACTCGCGCAGGGCGCGGTCGATCTGCCCGGCCACCTCGGCGCGGCCCTCGGACGTGCCCGCGAACCACGGCGAAAGGTCCACGAGCGGAACGGATGACGACATACCGGCTCCTCAGCAACGCACTGTCCTATTCGGACTTCTCGACCCCGATGTCCTCGAACCACAGGTCCGGGCGCGCCGCGATGAACTCCGTCATCAGCGCGGTGCACGCGGGATCGTCGAGCAGGGTGATCTCCACGCCGAGCCCGGCGAGCCAGTCGTGCCCGCCGTGGAACGTCTCGGCCTCGCCGATGACGACGCGCCCGATCCCGAACTGACGGACGAGCCCGGAGCAGTACCAGCAGGGCGAAAGCGTGGTGACCATGATCGTGTCGCGGTAGTGCGGACGGCGCCCGGCGTTGCGGAACGCCGAGGTCTCGGCGTGCATCGAGGGGTCGTCGTCCTGCACGCGCCGGTTGTGCCCGCGGCCCAGCAGCGTGCCCGCGGTGTCGAACAGCGCGGCCCCGATGGGCACGCCACCCTCGGCCTTGCCCAGCTCGGCTTCTTCACGGGCGACGGCGAGCAGGGCGCCAGGGTCGATCGGCATGCGTCACTCTTTCCACCCGGCGCGGTCCGTGGCAAGTGTTTGACCACCTCAGGTGGATCGAGGACCGAAACTGTCCTCGATGCATGGCACACTGCGTGCCATGTACGGCACCTCGGAACGCCTGCTCAGGCTGCTCTCCCTGCTGCAGGCCCGGCGCGACTGGCCCGGTGCCGACCTCGCGTCGCGGCTCGAGGTCGACGTCCGCACGATCCGCCGCGACGTCGAGCGGCTGCGCTCCCTCGGCTACCCGGTGCACGCGACCCCCGGCGTCGCCGGCGGCTACCGGCTCGGCGCGGGCGCCGCGCTCCCGCCGTTGCTGCTGGACGACGACGAGGCCGTCGCGGTCGCGGTCGGCCTGCGCACGGCGGCGAGCGGCACGGTCAGCGGCATCGAGGAGACGTCGGTGCGCGCGCTGGCGAAGCTGGAGCAGGTGCTCCCGGCCCGGTTGCGGCCCCGGGTGGGCGCGCTGCAGGCGGCGACGATGTCGCTCCCGGGCGGCGGCCCGACGGTGGACGCGTCGGTGCTGACGGTGATCGCGGCGGCGTGCCGCGACCACGAGCGGCTGCGCTTCGGCTACGGCGACCGCGCGGGCACGGAGACGGAACGCTCGGTCGAGCCGCTGCGGCTGGTCCACACCGGGCGCCGCTGGTACCTGGTGGCGTTCGACCTGGACCGCGACGGCTGGCGCACGTTCCGCGTCGACCGCGTCACGGGCGTCCCGGCGCCGAGCTTCCGCTTCACCCCGCGCGAACCCCCGGCGGAGGACCTGGCGGCGTACGTGTCCCAGCAGATCTCGTCGGCGCCGTACCCGCTCCAGCTGGTGCTGCGGGTGGCAGCGCCGGCGTCGGAGCTGTCGAGCCGGGTGCCGCCCGCGAGCGGCGCCGTGGAGCCGATCGACGAGCACAGCTGCCGGGTCCGCACCGGGGCGAACACCCTGGACACGGTGCCGTACTACCTGGCCCAGTGGGGGTACGACTTCGTGGTGGAGGAGGCGCCGCCGGGCTTGGTGGAGCGGCTGCGGGAGGTGGCCGAGCGCTTCGCGCGGGCCGTCGGTTAGGTCGGTTCGACGCGGATGCGATCGCTCTCGCCGTCGGTGAGAAACGACGCGAGTGCGCCGCCTTCCGCGGTCACCGCCGAGCGTTCGGGCCTGGTCAACCGCCGCACCGGCTGCACCACCACGGCGTCGGCGTCGACCGTCCAGGTCGCCGAAACCCGGCCGTCCACCAGCACCACCCGTTCGCCCGCGACCGACAACCCCCGGTGGGCGTCGTCGATGATGCGGGTCCGGTCGTCGTAGCCGAGGATCGCGTTGTCGAACGCCGGCAGGAACCGCACCGGCGCCGGCGTGCCCGGGTCGGGGCGCGGCGCGTCCGGCAGGTCGAGCAGCTCGCGGCCGCGCTCGTCGCGGAAGACCACCAGTTCGTCGCGCACGGCTTTCACCGCCGCCGGCAACCCGGCCAGACCGGACCACATGCGCAGGTCCGCCGTCGCCGCCGGACCGAATGCGGCCAGGTAGCGCTTCACCAGCGCTTGCCCGACGCCGTCGGCCGGGTCGAGCGGGTCGATGTCCCGGCCCAGCCACGCCGCGACCGGCAGGTTCCGCACCCCGCCCTTGGCCCGCCACAGCCCACGCGGCGGCAGCTGCACCACCGGGATCAGCGCGGCGATGAGCATCTCGCCGAGCGGCCGCGGGCCGCACGAAGGCCACCGGTCCGCGACCGCCCGGGCCAGCTCGCTCATCGAGCGGGGCTCACCGTCGGCCAGGACCGCCCGGCCCGCCGCCGCGAGGTCGCCGAGGTCCACCCCTTCGAGCTCGCGGCGGTAGGTGCCGAGGACGCGCTGGCGCAGCATGGCGTCGAAGCGGGCCCGCCACGCCAGGACGTCCTCGGCGGTGAGCAGGTGGACGGTCCGGCGCATCAGGTGCGTCCGCACCACGCGCCGCCCGGCGAGCAGGTCCGACAGCGTCGCCGGGTCGAACGCGCGCAGCCGGGACCACAGCCCGGTGAACGGCTCCTGCGGCTCCTGCGCCTGCAGGCCGCCGAGGTGCGCGACGGCGTCGTGCACCGGCAGGTCGGCGCGGTCGAGCAGCAGCTGCCGGGCGAGCGCCGCGCGGTTGAGCGACCGGGCATCCAGCAGCGTCACGACGACTTCTGGCCGTCGAGCGTCTCGCGGAGGAGGTCGGCGTGGCCGGCGTGCTGGGCGGTCTCGGTGATGACGTGCAGCATGGCCCGCCGTGCGCTCCACACCGTCCCCGGCCGGTTCCACGGCGCGTCCGGCAGCGGGTGCGTCGCGGAGAGGTCGACCTTGGCGACGATTTCCTCGCTGCGCTTCGCGACGTCTTCGTAGCGCGCGAGCACGCCCGCCAGCGTCTCGCCCGGCTGCATGGCGAACTCGTTCTGGTGGTCGATCGCCCACTGCGGGTACTCCCGGGCGGTCCCGGCGGCCATGTCCGCCCAGGTCACGCCGTCGGGCAGGTCGTAGCGCATGGCTGACGGACCGTCGACGGCGAAGCGCTGCCAGTTCTCTTCCATGGACGCGACGTGCTTGACGAGCCCGCCGAGGCAGAGCGCGCTGACGGTCGGCCGCGCGCCGGCCTGCTCGTCGGTGAGGCCGTTCGTGGCGGCGACGAGGGCGGCCCGGGCGGCCGCCAGCTCGGCGATGAGGTCGTCGCGTTCGGTTTCGTTGCTCATGGGACCACTTTGCCAGGGGTAGCGGACAGGACGTGTCCGCTACTTCAGGCAAGATCGGGTGATGCCGAAAACGTCAGCGCGTCTGCTCGCCCTGCTTTCGCTCCTGCAGGCGCGCCGCGACTGGCCGGGGGCGCTGCTGGCCGAGCGCCTGGAGGTGAGCGCGCGCACGGTCCGCCGCGACGTCGACCGCCTGCGGGAGCTCGGCTACCCGATCGCGACGGCCAAGGGCCCCGACGGCGGCTACCGGCTCGCCGCCGGCGCGGACCTGCCGCCGCTGCTGTTCGACGACGAGCAGGCGGTCGCCCTCGCGGTGGCGCTGCGGACGGTGACGGGCGGCGGGATCGAGGAAGCGGCGGCGCGGGCCCTGACCACGGTCCGGCAGGTGATGCCGGCCCGGCTGCGCCACCGCGTCGACGCGGTGCACGTCACGGCGGTCTCTCCGGCGGGGCCGCCGGTGGATCCGTCCGCGCTGGCGACGCTGAGCGCGGCGGTCCACGCGCGTGAGGTGCTGCGGTTCGGCTACGCGTCTTCGGACGTGCCGCGCCGCGCGGAGCCGCACCACCTGGTGACGCGAGGCGGCCGCTGGTACCTGGTGGCGTGGGACCTCGACCGCGCGGACTGGCGCACGTTCCGCGTCGACCGGATGACGCCGCGGGTCCCGACCGGCCCTCGTTTCGTTCCGCGGGAGGTGCCCGGGGGAGACGTGGCGGCGTTCGTGGCGGACCGCTTCTCGGGCAAGGACGAGTGCCGCGGCGAGGTGATCCTCGCCCTGCCGGCGAGTGTGGTGTCGACGTACGCGGGCGACGGCGTGGTGGAGGAGCTGGGGCCGGACCGCTGCCGGCTCGTGCTGGGGGCGTGGTCGTGGGCCGGCTTGGCCGCGTCGATCGGCCGGTTCGACGCGGATATCGAGGTCGTCGGGCCGGCGGAGCTGAGGGAAGCGTTTGCGCGGCTGGCCCGCCGTTACGCCGCGGCGGCCGGGTGATCCTTCCAAAACCGCAGGTTAGCGCTTGCTTACAATGGGGGCGATCGGAGCCGGCCATCCCGGGCGGTGCGGTCTGGGAGGATCACCGGATGACGATGTCGCTGTCGGCCGAACTGTGGCCGGATGTGCAGCCCGAGACCGCTCGCCGGTTGATGCTGGCCGGCGTCGAAGCCTTCGCCAAGCGCGGCTACCACGCCACCACCACGCGGGACATCGCCGGCGCCGCCGGGATGAGCCCCGCCGCGCTCTACGTGCACTTCCCCTCCAAGGCCGCGCTGCTCTTCGCCATCAGCCGGTACGGCCACGAGCAGACCCTCGCCCTCGTCGAGAACGTCGTCGCGAAGGAGTCCGACCCCGTCGAGCGGATCCGTCTCATCGTCGAGGACTTCGTCGCCTGGCACGCGCGGCGCCACACCGTCGCCCGGGTGGTCCAGTACGAGCTGCAGGCCCTGCCGGAGAAGGAGTTCGAAGTGGTCGCCGAGCTGCGGCGCCGCATCGAGCGGATCGTGCGCGACGTCATCACCGCCGGCGCCGAGGCCGGCGTCTTCACCGTCTCCGACGCCCACATCTCGGCCCGCGCGGTGCTCTCCCTGGGCGTCGACGTGGCCCGCTGGTACACCGAGCGCGCCCGTCAGACGCCGACCGCGCTCGGCAAGGAGTACGGCGGGCTGGTGCTGCGGATGCTCGGCGCGGCTCAGCCTGAGACCCCGGTCACAAACTGAGCGGTCGCTTTCGCGGACACCCTGCCGGCGGTCCCAGCGTCGCTCATCGGTCGACCGTCCCTTGCAAGTCCGATTGGGTAGTCCCGGCAACTGTGGGGGGTGAAGCGAGTGGACGGCGATGCCGGAGGGCCGGATCCGGCCCGGATCAGGGACGTCGCGGGTTTCGTGCGCGAGGTCGATCTGCTGCGTCGGCTGGCGGCCCGCGGCACGGGCAAGGCGCGGGTCAGCTTGACCGAGCTCGCCCGTTCGGTGGACGTGCCGCGCTCGACCGTGCACGCGTACGTGTCCGGGAAGATCCACCCGCCGTCCGACGTGTTCGACCGGATCGTGATCGCCTTGCGTGTCCCGCGCGGCGCGTGGGCGAGCTGGAACGAAGCCTGGTTCCGCGTGGCCGCCCACCTTCACGCGGAGAAGAAGGAGCTCGTCGCGGGGGCGCCCCGGCAGCTGCCGCTCGATGTCGGCGGCTTCGCGGGGCGCGAGCAGGATCTCGCCGGACTGGACCAGCTGCTGACCGGCTCTCCGGACACCGGGATCGCCCTCGTCACCGGGATGCCTGGGGTGGGCAAGACGGCTCTCGCGATCCGGTGGGCGCACCGGGCCGCGGCGAGCTTTCCCGATGGCCAGCTGTTCGCGAACCTGCGGGGGTTCGCCGACGCTCGCCCGGCCGATCCCGCCGACGTGCTGTTCGGGTTTCTGCGCGCTCTGGGGATGGCCGAGCGTGCGATACCGAGGGACGCTGACCGGCTCGCAGCGTGCTTCCGGTCCGCGGTCGCCGGCCGGCGGATGGTGGTGGTGCTCGACGACGCGAGCAGTGCCGAGCAGGTGCGTCCCCTGTTGCCCGGAACACCGAGCTGCGCCGTGGTGATCACCAGCCGCACCCGGCTGGTCGGCCTGGTCGCCCGGGAGGGAGCGGTCCCACACCAGCTGGGACCGCTCGGGACGGACGACGCCATCGCCTTGATCCGGCACACCGCCGGCCCGGGCCGGGTCGACGCCGACCCGGCATCGGCCGCGGAACTGGCCCGGGTTTGCGGACGTCTGCCGCTCGCGCTGCGGATCGCCGCGGCCCACGCTCGCGTCCGTGCGGGTATGCCCCTCTCCGCGATCGTCGAGGAGCTCCGTTCGGCCGATCCGCTCGCGGTGCTGGATGCGGCGGTCGATCGGGAGACGGCGGTGCGGACCGCGATCGCCCTGTCCTACCGGGCGCTGGAACCCCCGGCGCAACGGGTGTTCCGGCTCCTCGGGCTGTTTCCGGTCGATGGGATCGCGTTACCGGCGCTGGCGGCCGCGACCGAGCTGGAGCCGGAATCGCTGGTCCCGGTCATCGGCACCCTGCTCGACATGCACCTCCTCGTCGAGCGGACGCCGGCGAGGTACAGCCAGCACGCCCTGCTGCATTCGTGGGCCAGGCTCCGTTGCCGGGAAGACGACGCCGACGACGTGCGTGACTCGGCGCTGCTGCGCCTGATCTCGCACTACGCGGGGCTCGCGACCGAGGCGGCGCAGCTGAGGCACCCACGGCCGTACCGGGAGAAGTACGCGTGCGTCCGTTCCGGCGGTGCGTCGTTCACCGACGCCGCCGCGGCGATGACCTGGTTCGACGTCGAATTCACCACCCTGGCCACGCTGACCCGGCAGGCCGCCGCGGCGGGCCTCGACGCGCTGGCGACCCAGCTGTGCGTCGCTCTGCACTTCGAGTTCGAACGGCACCGTTCCGCGGAGTGGCTGCCGGTCAGCGAGGCCGCGCTCGCCGCGGCCCGCGTCGCCGGGGACGCGGCCGGGCAGGTGTTGTGCCTGCGGGTGCTTGGCAGTGCGCACTGGAGCAGATCGGACCACGCCGAAGCGCTTCGCCACCTCGACGAGGCCGTGCGGCTGGCCGACGAGCTCGACGCGCCGGACCTCCGGAGGCTTGTCCTCAGCGACCTGGGACGTACGTCGATCTCGATCGGCCGGCTCCACGACGCCGCCGAGTACTACCGGCGGGCTCTGGACCTGGAGTCGGCCCGGGGCGGGGTCGCCTCCGTTGCGAACCTGGTCGTGCTCGGCGATGTCCGGTGGGAACTGGGGGACCTGGCGAATGCCTACGAGCTCCAGGTCAGGGCGATCGAGACGGCGACTCGGCAGGGGTACGCCGCCGGACTGCAGCTCGCCGAAAGCCACGCGGGCCGGGCCGGTCAGGCGCTCGGTGACCTGGAGCGCGCCGTCGAGCACTACCGGACCGGTCTCGAGTTGTGCCGGTCGACCGGGGAGCACGCGGACGAGGCCAGCGTGCTCGCCAACCTCGCGGGAGCGTTGCGTGATCTCGGGGAACACGACGACGCGCTGACGACTGCCCGCGATGCCCTGGGCAAGGCGACCCGGCTCGCCATGCTCCGGACGCAGGCGAGCGCGCGCCACGTCCTCGGCACGGTCATGGTGGAGCTCGGCCGGGTCGACGAAGCCAGGGTCGAGCTCGATTCCGCGCTGAACCTTGCGATCGCGGCGAACCACCCTCGTGGTCGCGGCGACGCTCTGGTCGCCTTGTCCACGGTGCACCTGCGACAGAAGGCGTTCGATGAGGCCTATGCCGCGGCCGGCGAGGCCCTGGCCGTCAGCGAGCAGACCGGGCACAGCTTGATCCGGGCCGACAGCCTGCTGGCGATGGCCGCCGTCGAGCACGGACGCGGCGAGTTCCAGGCCGCACGGGCCCATGCCGAGCAGGCTCGCGCCATCCACGGGCAAGCGGCCTGCCGCCTCGGCGTCGAGCGCGCCGACGCGGTTCTGACGTCGTTGCCGTCCGGACGCCGGTGACGGGAGCCGGGCGTTCGCGCACGTCCAGGTTTGTCCAGGATCCGGCGGCCGGCGGCGGTGGCCGTGGTGGAGTGTGCCGGTCGGGGGCGGCGTGCCGGTGTTCCCGGCACGGTCCGGCGGTTCGGCGTCCTGAACTCCGGGGGAGGCGGTGACGCCGAACCGCTGTGACCCGCGGGAGGGGACGACGTCGACGACGGGCGAAGATTCGACTCGTGCGGCGTCCGGGTCAAGCGACTCACCGTCATCGGCCGTCGGCACCGGAACGCCGGGAGCCTTGGCCTTTTCCGGACAGTTTCGGGCAAGCGACGGCAGCTCACTCTCTGACAGATGTGTTCGGCATCCGTCTGTCGTTTGAACGGTGCGTCGAAGCAGCGGAACGTCTCGCGGCCGAACATGGAGAATGAGCGCGAGCCGGTACCCCGCGTCATGGCCGCCCTCCGCAACCTCGCCATCGGCGCGCTGCGCCTGACCGGACGAGCCGACATCAGCCGACGAAATACGAATTCCGTCCTTCGGCTCGGGCCCGCTCCGGTTGAACAGCCGGTTCGCCATTCCTTAAAGGACATTTTGGATTTGCACTGGCCGGCGCGCTGCGTAGTTCTCTTGACACCCAAGGCAATCTTGTGGAACAGTCAATTTCTGACAGGTCAGCGTCACTCGAAGAAGGAAACTATCCGACAGTTGACGGGCTTACTGGGGATTGGTAGCAATCGCGGATTTCGAACAATTGCCGGGCCGGCGGAAAACCGTCTTGGCCGCGACTGGGGTAGCAGCTTCGCGACGATCGCTCCTCGTGTCATCCGCGGACGGACCCGTTGACCCCTCGCTGAGCCGGAACGTCATCACGCGCCGTGGCATCGGGGCCGCGACGCGCGCCGTCGCCGGGCGGGTGAGAGGACGCGTGCCGCTGAGGCAATTCCGCCGATTTCCTTTGGGGGGTACACAGTTTATGGTTGAAGGGCATGTACAGATCACCGTGCTCGGGAAGCTCGAGGTCGCACCCGTCGCCCGGGTGCCCACGCCTGATCCGAGCCTCAAGATCACCGCGACCAAGCTGCGTCAGGTCCTGGTGCTGCTGGCCGTCAACGCAGGCACGACGGTGCGGACCGACCAGCTGATCGACGAACTGTGGCCGTCCGGTCCGCCGCAGACCGTCCGGACCATTGTGCAGACCTACGTGTACCAGCTGCGCAAGCTTTTCGCGCGGAGTTTCCGGGCGCCGGACGGAAAGGACCTGCTCAGCACCGACCCCGACGGCTACGTCTTGTCGGTGCCGCGCGAGAACATCGATCTGTTCCGGTTCCAGGCCCTCGTCGACGACGGCCGCGGCGCGCTGCGCGAGCAGAAGTTCGGCTGCGCCGCGGAAATGCTGCGCCGGTCCCTCGAGCTGTGGCACGGCCCGATACCCGCCGATGTGACGTCGGGGCCGCGGCTGCGCGGGCTGTCCGTCTTCCTGGAAGAACAGCGGCTGGAGGCCGTCTCGCTGCGCATCGAGGCCGATCTGGCCAGCGACCGGCACCTGGAGGTCGTGGGCGAGCTCCGCTCACTGGTGGCCACCCATCCCCTGCACGAGGTCTTCCACCTGCGGCTGATGCAGGCGCTGCACGGCTCCGGGCGGCGCGGCGAGGCGCTCTACGTCTATCGAGAGCTGCGGTCCACCCTCAACAAGGAGCTCGGCCTCGAGCCCTCGCCCGAGGTGCGCAAGGTCCATCAGGAGATCCTGGTCGGCCGGTGAAGCCAGGAATGGCACATCGAGGGGCTCCAGGGCCCTCGATGTGCCATTCCTGTGTCGGGGACCGGCCGGGCCGTGCCGCCGCTGGGGGACGTGCGGCACCGACCCGGCCGGTGTCCACGGGGGTCAGCAACGCTGCCAGTCCATGACGACCCAGTCGTGCGGGCCGCCGAGCCGGCGCCGCAGGCTCAGCAGGCCGTCGGCCAGCGTGACCTCCCGGATCTGCTCGGTGTTCACGACCCGGGCGTGAGACCCGATGACGACGTCGTGCACGACCTCGCCGTCCCGTAGCCGCCAGCGGCCCGAATACCCGAGATAGTGGTCGGCCGAGCCCAGGTAGGTCGCGCCGTCGGCCGCGGGCTCGGTCCGCATCAGGCTGGCCGCCATGTAGCCGTCCGCGTGGTAGATCAGGATGCCGTCCGCCTTCTCGCCCAGGGGGCCTTCGGCCACCGTGGCGTCGTCGTCGAGGTAGTAGTGGGCCACGAGCCGCCAGGCCCCGATGAGATCCGTGTCAGCCAGCATGGTCCCACCGTGGCGCAGCCGCCTCGAACGGCGCTCGAACGTCGGCGAAGGTAGAGCGCCGATCGACTCATCCTTGAGGTGGCGAGCCTAGCTTCGAGCGAAATCGCCAGTCGGAGGGAGACCACGATCGTGCGGCTCATCGATCTCACTGTGCCCACTGTGGACGGTCCGAGCGAGGCAACGCCGGTCGAGGTCAGCCTCCTCGACCACGCCTCGGCGCCGGCCGCGCTGGGCCTGCGGCCCGAGGACTTCCCGGACGGGGAGTCGATCTCGAACGAGACGGTCACCCTGACCACCCACACCGGGACCCACATGGACGCCCCGCTGCACTACGGCCTGCGCAGCGGCGGGCAGCGCGCGGCCGCCATCGACGAAATCCCGCTGGAGTGGTGCTACGCGCCCGGCGTCCGGCTCGACCTGCGGCACATCCCACCCGGCGCCGCGATCAGCGTCGCCGACATCGAGGATGCGCTGGCCAAGATTCCGCACGAGCTCGTACCCGGCGACATCCCGCTGATCTGGACCGGGGCGGATCGGCTGTGGGGCACGGAGGCGTACCGCACCGACCACCCCGGCATGACGCGCGAGCCGACCGCGTACCTCGTCGAGCGCGGTGCCAGGGTGATCGGCATCGACGCCTGGGGTTTCGACCGCCCGTTCGCCTCGATGGTGGGGGACTACCGCCGCGACGGCGACAACTCCGTGCTCTGGCCGGCTCACCTCTACGGCCGGGAAAAGCCCTACTGCCAACTGGAAAAGCTCGCCCATCTGGAAGAACTGCCCGCCGCCACGGGGTTCACCGTGGCCTGCTTCCCCGCGAAGCTCGCCGGGCTGGGCGCGGGGTGGACGCGCGTGGTCGCGATCGTGCCCGAGCCGAACACCGAGGAACCGTGATGGGCCAACCGGAATCCGAGCTTTCCGAGCTCCGCCTGCAGGTGCTGAACGGGCCGGGCGAGAAGGCCACCGAGACCCAGCACGCCAAGGGCAAGCTGACCGCGCGCGAGCGGATCGACCTGCTGCTCGACGAGGGATCCTTTCGTGAGATCGAGCCGTTCCGCCGCCATCGCGCCACCGGGTTCGGGCTGGAGCACAAGCGGCCCCACACCGACGGCGTCGTCACCGGCTGGGGCAAGGTCTTCGGCCGTACCGTCTTCTGCTACGCGCACGACTTCCGGATATTCGGCGGCGCGCTCGGCGAGGCGCACGCGGAGAAGATCCACAAGATCATGGACATGGCGCTGGCCGCGGGCGCACCGCTGGTGTCGCTCAACGATGGTGCCGGCGCGCGCATCCAGGAGGGCGTCACCGCGCTGGCCGGGTACGGCGGGATCTTCCTGCGCAACAGCCGCGCCTCGGGCGTCATCCCGCAGATCAGTGTCATCCTCGGCCCGTGCGCGGGCGGGGCGGCGTACTCGCCCGCGCTGACCGACTTCGTGTTCATGGTGCGTGACATCTCGCAGATGTTCATCACCGGGCCCGACGTCGTGCGGGCGGTCACCGGCGCCGACGTCACGCACAACGAGCTCGGCGGCGCCGACGTGCACGCCGAGGTTTCCGGCGTCGCGGGTTTCGCCCACGACGACGAACGCACGTGTCTCGAGGAAGTCCGGTACCTGCTTTCGCTGCTGCCATCGAACAACCGCGAGGAAGCGCCTCCCACGCCGGTGACCGATCCGGTCGACCGGCTCTGCCCGGCGCTGGCCGACCTGGTCCCCGCCGAGGGCAACAGACCCTACGACATGCGCCGGGTGATCACCGAGATCGTCGACGACGGCGACTGGCTCGAAGTGCACAGCCGCTTCGCCGCCAACGTGATCTGCGCGTTGTCGCGGATCGGCGGGTCGGTCGTCGGGATCATCGCCAACCAGCCGTACACATTGGCCGGCTCACTGGACATCGACGCGTCGGAGAAGGCCGCACGGTTCGTCCAGTTCTGCGACGGGTTCAACATCCCGCTCGTCACACTGCTGGACGTGCCCGGGTTCCTGCCCGGTGTCGACCAGGAACACAACGGGATCATCCGGCGCGGCGCCAAGCTGCTCTACGCCTACTGCACGGCCACTGTGCCGCGCATCCAGGTCATCCTGCGCAAGGCGTACGGCGGCGCTTACATCGTCATGGACTCCCGTTCGGTCGGCGCGGACCTGGCGTTCGCCTGGCCGGCCAACGAGGTCGCCGTGATGGGCGCGGAAGGCGCGGCGAATGTGATCTTCCGCCGCGAAATCGCGGCCGCGGAGGACCCCGACGAAGTGCGCTCACAGAAGATCAAGGAATACCGCACCAAGCTGATGCACCCGTTGTACGCGGCCGAACGCGGACTCGTGGACGACGTCATCGAGCCCGCCGACACCCGCCGTGTCCTCGCGGAGTCGCTGGCGATGTTGCGCGGGAAGCACGCGGATCAGCCGTTCCGCAAGCACGGGAACCCGCCGCAATGATCCGGATCCGGAAAGGCACGCCGACCGACGACGAGCTGGCCGCACTCACGCTCGTGCTGACCGCGCTCACGCGAACACCGGCCCCCGGGAAGGGACCGGTGTCGCGGACACGGCCGGTGCCGTGGCGGGCGTATGTGTCGCCGTCGAGCTGGCGGGGCCGCTAGCGACCGTCAGTGTTCCCGCGCCTCGAACAGCTCGTCGAGCATCGCCTTGGCCGCGCTTTCCAGGGTTTCGTCGGCTTGGAACGTTCCGCCGGAAACCCGCTGGAAATGAAAGGGGATGGTCACGGTCTCGAACACCGGTCGCATCCGCAGCGGGAGCACGACCTGCTTGAGCTGCTGCACCGCGCGGGTGCCGCCGGCGACACCGCCGTAGGAGACGAAGCCGACCGGCTTGCCGTTCCACTCCTGGTGCAGGTAGTCGAGCGCGTTCTTGATCGTCGCGGGATAGCCGTGGTTGTACTCCGGCGTGACGATCGCGAACGCCTCCGACGCCTCGACGATCGCGCTCCACCGGAACGTGTGTTCCCGCGTGTACTGCCGCAGCCGCGGGTGATTCGGCTCGTCCAGCAATGGCAGGCCGATCTCCGCGAGATCCGCCACGGCGACGTCGAATCCGCCGTGCGCGCGGGCCCGCTCGGCGAACCACTCGGCGATCGGCAGCCCGGCCCGCCCGGGGCGGGTGGCGGCGATGATGACGGTCAACGTGGGCACAGTCGGTCCTTCCTCGCTGATCGGACTCGTGAGTGTCGCGGCCGGTCGGACCGGCCGCGACACTCACGAGTCTCTCGGCCGTTACGCCGCCGAGCCGGCCCGGACGTCGTCGCGGACGCTCTCCAGCACCGCCATGAGCTCCTTGTGTTCCTGCTGCGGCACCCCGCAGTAGGTCATCACGGCGGCCGCCTCCCACAGCACCACGTCGAACTCGAAGTCGCTGACGGTCATTTCGGCGTGCGCGCTGCGCATGTCCGCGCCCGGGTACACCTTGGGCCCGCCGGTCTGCTCGATCATCCACGCGATGAGCGTGAACTTGAAGCCGGGCCGGCCCTTTTCGTTGTGCAGCCGCATGACGGCGGGATTCTGGTTGAGCGTGTCGTTGTCGTAGAGCCGGTCGCCGAGCACATCGATGATGTGCGCGATGCCGAAGATGCCCCCGAGCCGCTCGAAGAGGGAAGGAACCGGTGGTGCGTCCGCCATGGATTCTCCTCGTCTGGTCCGTCGCTTCCGCCAGGCTTACGCCGTCGCCCTCGAACCGCACTAAAGCGTGTTCGCGGGTTAGCCGCCCTTGAGCGCCGTTTGACCACCGGCCACCAGCATCCGACGGCAGGAACACATCGCGACGCGGAGGGAAAACCATGATCGTACACACTCTTCTGTACCGTTTTCCGGCGGAGGCCGAGGAGGGTGACATTCGTGATTTCTTCTCCGGCTTGCAGGCGCTGGCGGGCGAATCCGGACTGGTGACGGACTTCGGCTGGCAGCGGCATGTGCTCCTGCCGGCGGACGAGCACTCCAAGGGCATGACGGCGACGCACATCGCGCAGTTCTCCTGCGCCGACGTGCCGACGCTCCGGAAGTTCTCCGAATCGGCGCCGGTGCACGAATTCATTTCGAACTGGCGCGGGAAGATCGAATACGACGCCGCGTACGCGAACCACGAAGTGTTGCTTGCCAACGCACAGAACGGGGATGCCATGTTCCACACCGAACACACCGTGACCGTGAACGCGAACGCCGACCTCGTCTACGAGGTGCTCGCCGACGTCGTCGGCTATGCGAAGCTCTTTCCGCCCACCGACGCGGTGACGATGCTGGAGGAGACCGAGACGTACCAGATCGCGCGGCTCGTGGTGAACGTCAGCGGGCAGGTCCAGAGCTGGGTGTCCCGCCGCGATCTCGACCGTCCCAACCGGACGATCGCCTACCGCCAGCTGGAGAACGCCCCGATGATCCAGCACATGAGCGGCGAGTGGCGGGCGCTTCCGCTCGGCGAAGACCGCACCCAGCTGGTCATCACGCACGACTTCGCCGCCCGGCCGACCGACAAGGTGCCCAGCCAGGAGGAGGCGACCAGGCTGATGCAGGCCGCGGTGGAGAACAACAGCCATGCCGACCTCGCCGCCGTGCGCGACGAGTCGGAGAAGCGCGCCCAGCGCGTCGGGAGCCCGGCCTGATGACTGCCGACTCACCTGTCACGGCCCTGCGGGAGCTGTCGCTCGCGTCGGCCGCGTCGGCGTCGCTGCGGGCCGTCATCCGGGTGGGCGTCGCCGACGCGCTCGGAGACTCGCCGATGCCGGTCGGCGAGCTGGCGGACACGCTGGGTGTCGACGCCGCGATCCTCGTGCGCGTACTGCGGAACCTGCGCTGCTACGGCCTGTTCGACGATACCGGCGCGGGCATCGTGCACACGGCCGCGTCGAAGCTGCTGCGCGAGGACCACCCGGAGCGCCTGAAGAACTGGGTGCTGTGGGTCACCGAGCCGTGGGTGTGGCAGCTGTGGCCGGACCTCGAACAGGCGCTGCGCACCGGGCGCGGGCACTTCGACGAGCGCTTCGGCGAGGATTTCTTCACCCAGCTGCACAAGGAATGGCCGGAGTCGACCGAGACGTTCAACCGGTCGCAGACCGAACTGAGCGTGCTCACGTCGGCGGCGATCGCGGACGCACTGGACGTGGCCGACGTCAAGACCTTCACCGACGTCGGCGGCGGTCGCGGGTACACCCTGGCGACGATCCTGGAGCGCCACCCCCACCTGCACGGGACGCTCGTCGACCTGCCCGCCGCGGTCGCGACGCCGGATCCGCGGCTGCGTCCCGGCGGTGAGCTGGCCGCGCGGTCCCAGGTCGTCGCGGGCGACTGCCTGACCGAGATCCCGGTCGACGCGGATGTCTACCAGTTCAAGAGCATCCTCGAGTGGGACGACGAGCTGACGGTCAAGGCGCTGGGCAACGCCAAGCGCGCCGGACACCCCGGCAGCCGGGTGCTGATCATCACGAACCTGATCGACGACAGCCCGGAGCCCCGCTACGCGACCGGCATCGACCTGCTGTTCCTGCTCAACACCAACGGAAAGCGGCACACCAAGGCCGGTGTGACCGCGCTCGCCGAGCGAGCGGGCCTGCGCGTCGAGAACGTCACCCCGGCCGGGACGCTGCTGCACATCGTGGAGGCCGTGATCCCATGACCGCGGTGAAGTTCTTGTCCGACGAGTATCTCGACGAGCTCGGTGACCTGGTGGCCCCGGACCTGCCGGAGGTCCCGCACGTCAACGTCCGGCTGCAGTTCCACGCCACCGGCACCCCCGAGGGCGAGGTGGACTACCACCTGGTGGCCGAGCGCGGTGTGGTCGTCCGGGCCGGCCGCGGCCTGCTCGCCGACAGCGACCTGGCGATCCGCGCGAGCTACCGCGATCTGCTGGCGTTCGAGTCGGGTGAGCTGCACGCCGCGACGGCGTTCGTCACCGGGCAGTTCGCGGTGACCGGGGACCGGGCGAAGGTGCTGGACCTGATGGTGGTGCTGCAGTCCGGGAACTACCAGCGGTTCATCGCCGATCTGTGGGCGCGGACGACATGGTGACGCACACGTTGGTCCTGTCGTTCCCGGACACGATGTCCGAAAAGGACCGTGAGCTGTTCTTCCAGGACGGCGCCGCGGTCGTGCTCGGCTCGGGCTTCGCGGAGTCCTACCACCACTGGACCGGCGTTGCCGTGCCGAGCGCCGTCGACGCGTCGACCTTCGCCGCGTCCGCGATGGTGCAGATCCGCTGTGCCGACGTCGAATCGCTGCGAAAGCTGTTCGCGCACCCGCCGCTGGGTGAGTACGCGAAACGGTGGCGCAGCGAGTTTCCCTTCCGGGTGGTCGCGATCAACACCGCCGGCCCGCCCGCCGAGTCCGACCCGAGGTGATCATGGAACCTCTCATCCTGAATCCTTCGCAGTACCGTCCGAACTCTCCCGGCACTATCCCGTTCAAGCTGCTCGCCGAGGACACCGGCGGCAAGCTGAGCCTGCTCGAGTGGACGCTCAGCCCGTGGCAGTCCGGGCCGTTCCTGCACGCACACGATTTCACCGAGGCGTTCTACGTCATCGACGGCGAGCTGGAGATCCAGCTGGGAGAACGTCGCCACATCCTCGGCCCGCGGCACCTGGCGTGGGCGCCCGGCGGCACGCCGCACGCGTTCGCCAACGCGGCCGCCAGGGAAGTCACTGTGCTCACCATCTGCAGCCCCGGCGGGCTGGAGCACTTCTTCGCCGCGCAGGGCGACGACCCGGAGTCGTTCCCGGACGTGCCGGGGCTCGGCCTGCGGCTGCTCGGGCCGCGCATCCGCGCCACCGGCGCGCCCGAACCTCACCCAGTGGAAGGATCCCGATGACCGCCGAAGCCACTCTCACCCGGTTCCGCGAGTACATGGTCGGGCCGTCGAGGTTCATCACCCTGTTGTCCTGCTTCGAACTCGGCCTGGTCGACGCGCTGCGCGACGCCGGGCCGCAGACGGCGGAGCAGCTCGCCGGCACCGCCGGTGTCACCCCGGACGCCGTGCAGCAGCTGCTGCACCTGCTGGTCAAGGACGACTTCGTCGCCTTCGACGAGGCTGCCGGGACGTATACCCTCGGCGGGCTCGCGGACGTCGCCGACGCCGACCTGCAGCGCGTGCTGTCGATCTCGCGGATGATCAAGGTCCTGATGCTGCGCCAGGGCTACTACATGACCGAGAGCGTCCGCGCCGGGGTTCCCGTGGGGCTCAGGGAGTTCTACGGCTTCGAGGGCAACGTGTACGACGCCGCGGGCGAACACCCGGAACTGCGCGAGTCCTGGGGCAAGGCGATGGACACCTACACCGCGCACATCGATCCGTGGTTCTTCGAGAACGTCGAGATCCCGGCCGGTGCGCAGGTGCTCGACCTCGCCGGGAACACCGGCCTCGGCGCGATCCTGACGCACAAGCTGAAGGGCTCGGCCGGGCTGCGCGCGACGACGTTCGACCTGCCGGAAAAGCGGGAGCCCGCCCTGCGGAACTTCCGCGAACACGGTGTGGAGGACCGGTGCGGGTTCATCGGCGGTGACGTTTTCAAGAGCGTTCCCTCGGGCTTCGACGTCGTGCTGATCAAGCATTTCCTCGACATGTTCGACAAGAAGGACGTCTTCGCCATCCTCCAGGGAGTCAATTCCGCGGTCGAGACCGGTTCGCTGGTCCACATTCTCGTTCCGGTGTACCCCGAAAACGTCAAGGACTCCTACGGCGTCGACTTCTTCCCGGCGTTCTTCCTCGGCTGTGCCATGGGGAAGGGCGGCCCGCAGAAGCTCTCGACCTACTGTGCGTGGCTGGCGGAGTGCGGATTCGAGGTCACCCGGGCGATCGCGCAGAACCCCGCCGACATGCCGCCGGATTCCTGGGCCGCGCAAGCGATCCTGAGTGCCAGGAAAACCGGATGACGGCGACGGTCGCGCAGTCCTCGCACGCTGCCGACCAGGCACTGGCGGAGCTGCTGTTTTCGCCGGAGGGCCTGGCGGACCCGTTCTCGCGGTACCACCGGATCCGTGAGGCCGCGCCGGTGCACCGCAGCACCCTGGGCAGCTGGGTGCTCACACGCCACGACGACGTCGACGAGTTCCTGCGTGACAAGCACGTCGACAAGAACGTGCACACGTGGATGGGCGGGCGGTTCAGCGGGCAGTGGGAACAGCACCACGCGCTGCGGAAGCTCGCCGCGAACATGCTGTGGGCGAATCCTCCGGACCACACGCGGTTGCGCCGCCTCGTGAACCGGGCATTCACCCCGAAACGGGTGCAGGAGTATCGGGCGTCGATCGAGCGGCGGTTCGGTTCGCTGATGCGTCCACTGGACGAAAACGGCGGCGGGGACATCTGCAACGACGTGTTCTTCCCGCTGGCGTTCAGCGTGGTGGGCGGGCTCATCGGGGTGCCGGAGGAGGACGCGCCGCGCCTGCGGGAGTGGATCCGGGACTTCCAGCGGGTGTTCGAGGTGGGTATGACCGCTTCGGAACTGCGGACGGCGAACGAGGCCGCTCGCTCGCTGGACGACTACTTCGGGGAGCTGGTGCGCGCGCGGCAGCGCGAGCGTGGTGACGACCTGCTGTCCGCGTTGATCGACACGTCGGACGAGGGTGCGCGGCTGTCGTTCGACGAGCTCGTGCAGATGTGTCACATGATCATCGCCGCGGGCAGCGAGACCACGACGTTCTTCCTGACCAACGGCGTGCACCAGTTCATCGCCCACCCGGACCAGGCGGACCTGGTGCGGGCGGACCGTTCGCTGCTGAGCGGCGCGATCGACGAGGTACTGCGGTACGCGCCGGCCGCGCACATGATCCCGCGGACGACGACGTCGCCGGTGGACGTCGGCGGCGTCACGATCCCGGAGAACGCGCGGGTGATGGTGATGATCGCGGCCGCCAACCGCGACCCGGCGCGTTTCCCGGACCCGGACCGCTTCGACGTCACCCGGACCGGCACCGCGCTGATGTCGTACGGCTTGGGCACGCACTTCTGCCTGGGCTGGCGGCTCGCGAACCTGCAGGCCGAAGTGGTGTTCAGCGCTCTCCTGACCCGCTACGCGGACCTCACGCTCGCCGAGTCCCCGCGGCCGCGCACCCGGGTTGCCTTCCCGCAGGTGGAGAACCTCCGCATCCGGTTCCGCCTCAGCTAGTCGCCGCGGGTCATGGCGTTGGTGCCGGCTGACCGGGCTTGAGACGCGGGACGGGTCTTTCGGCGGCAGGATGAGGAGTGCGACCACCTCGTCCGCCGAGCGGAAAGACCCGTCCCTGCGCCCCCGTAATGCCCCGCTGTCCCGGGCAGATGTCCACCTCGATGCGAAGAAGACCGGCCGGATCCCCGGCGGTGGCCGGCTGATCCACGGCAAAGGCAGCGACCAAGGCCGACCGGTCGCGCGCGGCGGGGCCCCGAGGCCGGCGGGGCCCCGCCTTTCCCCGCGCTCCGCCGCCGACGGCCACTCCCGCCTGGCCGGCATCGAAACCCTGCCCGACGAAGCCGCCCGGACCGCGGCCGAATTCGTCCACCGCGCCCGGGCGTTCTTCGCCGACCCTCATCGGGCCGCGGGAACCGGTGAGCGCCCTCGGTCGACCTCTTCGAACATGGCGGCGGCACGCGCGGCCGAGCGCAGGGCGGGCGGGCTCGTGCTCACCACGCCCAGCACGACCACGGCGATCCCGAGCCCGGCGACCAGCCACCACACGCCGTGCTCGGCGGTCGTGAACGCGATTCCGCCGTGCCCGATGGAGGAGCTCACCGTCGCACCCGCGATCGCGACGCCCAGCGTGGTCCCGGTCTGCCGTCCGGCGGAAGCCACCGAAGCCGCCACACCGGCCATCGAACGCGGCATTCCGGACACCGCCGTGTTGGTGATCGGCGCCGCGCTCGTCCCCAGCGCCACCCCGAACAGCAGGTAGATCGCCAGCACGGCCGGCAGTGGCGTTGTCGGCGTCAGCCACAGCGACGCCAGTGCGCCCGCGGCCAGCGTGGCCCCGGAAACCAGCAGCGGTCCCCGCGGCCCGCGCGCCCCGACGATCTTGCCGGAAATCGGCGAGACCACCGCGATCATCGCGCCGGCGGGCAGCAGGCTCAGCCCGGCGGTGATCGCGGTCATCCCGCGGACCTCCTGCAGGTACTGCGTGGTCAGGAACAGGAACGAGCCGAACCCGACCAGTGCCGCGATCGCGATGACCAGTGCCGACGCGAACGGCACACTCCGGAACAGCCGCAGCTCCAGCAGCGGGTCGGCGCGGCGCGGTTCGTAGCCGACCAGGCCGGCGACGGCCAGCACGGCCACGGCGAGCAGGATCAGGATCGTCGGCGACGTCCAGCCCAGCCGCCCGGCCTCGATGATCGCGTAGACCACCGTGCCCAGCATCAGGACCACCAGAACCTGGCCCACCGGGTCGAATCGGCGGGCGCGCTCGGCGCGGGACTCCGGGACGAACAGCGCGGTGCACACGATCGCGATCGCCACGATCGGCACGTTGATCCAGAACACCGACTGCCAGCCGTAGGCGTCGACCAGCGCGCCGCCCAGGATCGGGCCCAGCGCCAGCGCCAGGCCGGACGTCGCGCCGAACACGCCGATCGCCTTGGCCCGCTGAGCGGGAACGGGGAATGTGGTGGCGATGATGGCCATCGCGACCGGGTTGAGCATCGTCCCGCCGACCGCCTGCAACGCCCGTGCCGCGACCAGCCAGCCGACGCCGGTGGCGAGCCCGCACAGCAGCGAGCCGAGGCCGAAGGTGGCGAGGCCGATCAGGAACACCCGCTTGCGGCCGTACCGGTCCGCGGTGGATCCGGCCAGTACCAGGAAACCGGCCAGTACCAGGGTGTAGGCGTCGACTGTCCATTGCAGGCTCGACTCGGTGGCGTGCAGATCAGTGCGGATCGACGGCAACGCGACGGTGACGATCGAGATGTCCATCGTCGCGACGATCATGCTGGCGCAGCAGATCACGAGCACCAGCAGGCGCCGGCGTCGGCTGAGTTCGGGCATGGGATCTCCTCGGTGGGCTTCTCGTACCTCGCTACGCTAGGATTTAGAGCGTGCTCGAAGTCAAGTCGCCACCCGCACCGGAGGCGGGCCTGACCATCGCCGAGGCCGCCCGCCGTACCGGAGTCAGTGCGCACACGCTGCGCTATTACGAACGCGCCGGTCTCGTCGTCGCCGACGTCGACCGCACCAGCGGTGGAAGGCGCCGCTATCACGAGCGTGACCTGCACTGGATCCTCGTCTGCACCAAGCTGCGCGCCACCGGCATGTCGATCAGGACGATCCGCCGCTACGCCGAGCTGGTCGCCGAGGGCCACGGCAACGAGCAGGAACGCCTCGCGCTGCTCGAGTCGCACCGCGCCGGCGTGCTGGAGCAGATCGCGGTGCTGCAGGACAATCTCGAGCTCATCGACCACAAGATCGACGTCTACCGCGGCCGCCTGGAGGCGGGCGACGCCGACACTTTGTGGACGCCGGCACGCTGAAAGCGCGACTCTCTCGGTAGAGCCCAGGTTGAGCGGGGGTCGAGAGGGAAAGCCTAGCTTTCCCCTTGATCGGGAACCCTTTCCCGCACCTGGCTTCCGCAGAGAAGGGCGCACCTATGCACGGCAGGTTGAACCGCCGGGTCGCCATTACCGGAATGGGCGTCCGGGCACCCGGATCGCTGGGCAAGGACGCCTTCTGGGAATTGCTTTCCGCCGGGCGGACGGCAACCCGGAGAATCACCTTCTTCGACCCGTCGCCGTATCGTTCCCAGGTCGCCGCGGAGGTGGATTTCGACGCGACGTCCGAAGGACTGAGTCCGCGCGAGATCCGGCGGATGGACCGCGCGACGCAGTTCGCGGTGGTCTGCGCCCGTGAGGCGCTGTCCGACAGCGGGCTGGCCGGCATTTCCCCGCACCGCACAGGAATCAGCCTGGGCTCGGCGGTCGCGGCGGCGACCAGCCTCGAACGCGAGTACCTCGTGCTGTCGGATTCGGGCAAGCGCTGGACGATGTCGCCGGATCAGCTCACGCCGCAGATGTTCGACTACATGGTCCCCAGCGTCATGGCCGCCGAGGTCGCTTGGGCGGCCGGTGCCGAGGGCCCGGTCGCGATGGTGTCCGACGGGTGTACCTCCGGGCTGGACTCGGTCGGCCACGGTGCCGCGCTGATCCGCGAGGGCAGCGCGGACGTCGTGGTCGCGGGCGCCGCGGACACCCCGATCACGCCGATCGTGGTCGCCAGCTTCGACGCGATCAGGGCGACGACCACCTACAACGACGTGCCGGACCAGGCGTCCCGGCCGTTCGACGGCACCCGCAACGGCTTCGTGCTGGCCGAGGGCGCGGCGATGTTCGTGCTGGAGGAGCTGACCGCCGCCCGCCGCCGCGGCGCGCACATCTACGCCGAGGTCGGCGGGTTCGCCACGCGGTGCAACGCCTACCACATGACCGGGCTCAAGACCGACGGCCGGGAGATGGCCGAAGCCATCCGCGTCGCGCTGGACCAGGCGCGGGTGAACGGCGACGCCGTGGACTACATCAACGCGCACGGGTCGGGCACCAAGCAGAACGACCGGCACGAGACCGCCGCGTTCAAGCGCAGCCTGGGCGAGCACGCGTACCGCACGCCGGTCAGTTCGATCAAGTCGATGGTGGGGCACTCGCTGGGCGCCATCGGCTCGGTGGAAATCGCGGCTTCCTTGCTGGCCATGGAAAACCAGGCCGTCCCGCCGACGGCGAACCTGCGTTCCGCGGACCCCGAATGCGACCTCGACTACGTCCCGGTGCAAGCGCGGGAGCACCACGTGGACACCGTGCTGACCGTCGGCAGCGGGTTCGGCGGGTTCCAGAGCGCGATGGTGCTGACCAGGGCGGCGGCATGAGCGTCATCACCGGGCTGGGGGTGATCGCGCCGAACGGGCTCGGCGTCAAGGAGTTCTGGGAGGCGACGCTGTCCGGCCGCAGCGGGATCGCCGAGCTGGACCGGTTCGACACGTCGGGCTACCCGGCGCGGCTGGCCGGTCTGGTCCGTGAGCTCGACAGCGCGGAGTACCTGCCGGGCAGGCTGCTCCCGCAGACGGACGTCTCCACCAGGCTCGCGCTCGTCGCCGCCCAGTGGGCGCTGGAGGACGCCGAGGTCGACCCCGCCGAGCTGGCCGACTACGACATGGGCGTCGTCACGGCCAACGCCTCCGGCGGCTTCGAATTCACCCACCGGGAGTTCAACAAGCTGTGGGCGCACGGGCCCGAGCACGTCAGCGTGTACGAGTCGTTCGCGTGGTTCTACGCGGTGAACACCGGCCAGATCTCCATCCGGCACGGGATGCGCGGCCCGAGCAGCGCGCTCGTCGCGGAGCAGGCAGGCGGCTTGGACGCGCTGGGCCACGCCGCCCGCACGATCCGCGGCGGCGTGCCGCTGGTCGTCGGCGGCGGGGTCGATTCCGCCTTCGATCCGTGGGGATGGCTGTCCCACCTCGCGGGCGGCCGGGTCAGCGTCGACCTGGACCCCGCCACCGCGTACCGCCCCTTCGACGCGAACGCGGCCGGGTACATCCCGGGTGAAGGCGGCGCGATGTGCATCGTGGAGAGCGCGGAATCGGCGCGCGCACGCGGCGTGCAAGGGTACGGCGAGATCGCCGGCTACGCGGCGACGTTCGACCCGCACCCGGACACCGGCGCGCCGCCGGGGTTGCGGCGCGCCGCCGCGCTCGCCCTGGCCGACGCCGGGATCGAGCCCGGCGACGTCGACGTCGTGTTCGCCGACGCGGCAGGGGTCCCGGAGCTCGACGATGCCGAGGCGCTGGCACTGCGGGAGTTGTTCGGTATCCGCGGCGTACCGGTCACCGCGCCCAAGGCGCTGACCGGCAGGCTCCTGTCCGGCGGGGCCGTGCTCGACGTCGTCGCCGCGCTGATGAGCATCCAGGAGAGCGTGATCCCGCCGACCTTCGGCACCGCCACGGTGCCCGGCGACTACGGCATCGACCTCGTGACCGGCGAGCCGCGGCCGGTGCCGGTGCGCACCGCCCTCGTCCTCGCCCGCGGCCGCTGGGGATTCAACGCGGCCACCGTCATCCAGGCACTCGGAGACAGGAGCTGACATGACCGACACGCTGAGCATCGAGGACCTGCGCGGCATCCTCGTCGGCTGCGCCGGCGGCGACGCGCTACCGGCCGACATCGCGGACGTCCCGTTCGAGGAGCTGGGCTACGACTCGCTCGCGCTCATCGAGACGTCGGCGGTGCTCAAGCGGGACCGCGGCCTGGTCGTCCCCGACGACCTGATCACCGAGGCGCGCACACCCGGCGAGCTGCTCCGCCTGATCAACGACCGGATCGGGGTCTAGTCCGGCGCAGTCCGGAAAACGATCTTATGGTGGGTAGCCGACCCAGAGGAGGTTGCGAATGCCCTGGTACCTCGTGCGAACCCACTACGACCACCACAAGATCGAGCCGGCGCACCCGGAACACCTGGCGTACATGGACGATCTGGTCCGTCGTGGCAAGCTCGCCGTGGGCGGCCCGATGGTCGACGGCAGCGGTGGCGTCCTCATCATGCGCGCCGAGAACGACACGGAACTGTGGGACGTGCTGAACGCCGACCCCTACCACGTCGCGGATCCGACGTCCGAACGGTCGGCGGGGGAGTACCAGCCGAATCTCGGTTTCTGGCTTACCCCGGACGCCTGAGTCCGGTCCGGCTGCGCGGCACGCCGCGCCCCGGCTGAACCGTCTCGGCGTTCGTCACCGGTCGGCGAGCGGGCGCAGGCCCGGCGCCAGCAGGATGTCGAGCTGTTCGGCGGTCAGCAGGCCGGCATCGACGACGAGGGCGTGGATCGACCGGCCGGTCGCCGCGGCCTTTTTCGCGAGCCCGCTGGCCGCTTCGTACCCGATCACGGGGTTCAGTGCGGTCACCAGGCCGATGGACTCGTGGACCTGGCGCCGCAGGTACTCGGTGTTGGCCGTGATGCCCGTGACGCACCGGCGTGCCAGCGTGCGGACACCGGTGCGCAGGTGGTGGAGCGACTTGAGCAGGGAGTGCGCGATGATCGGCTCGAACGCGTTGAGCTGCAGCTGCCCGGCTTCGGCGGCGAGCGTGACGGTGGTGTCGTTGCCGATCACCTCGAACGCGATCTGGTTCACGACCTCCGGGATCACGGGATTGACCTTGCCCGGCATGATGCTCGACCCGGCCTGCGCCTTCGGCAGCCGGATTTCGTTGAACCCGGCCTGCGGCCCCGACGACAGCAACCGCAAGTCGTTGCAGGTCTTGGAAAGTTTCACCGCGACCCGCTTGAGCACGCCGGACACCTGCACGAACACGCCGACGTCCGCCGTCGCTTCCACCAGGTCGGTGGCGGTGACCAACGGCCGGCCGGTGAGCCGGGCCAGGTGGGCGCACGCGTGGCGCGCGTAGTCGGGGTGGGCGTTGAGCCCGGTGCCGATCGCGGTGCCGCCGAGGTTGATCTCGTCGAGCAGCGTGAGGGCTTCGGCCAGGCGCTGCTCGTCCTCGCCGAGGGTCACGGCGAACGCGGTGAACTCCTGGCCCAGCGTCATCGGCACGGCGTCCTGCAGCTGCGTGCGCCCGATCTTCACGACGTCGGCGAACTCGCGGCCTTTCGCGTGCAGGGCGCCCCGCAGCTCGGCCATCGCGTCGAGCAGCTCGGTCGCGGCCGCGTGCACGGCGAGCTTGACCGCGGTGGGATAGACGTCGTTGGTGGACTGGCCGAGGTTCACGTCGTCGATCGGGTGCAGCCGCGCGTAGTCGCCGCGTGCGTGGCCGAGGTGCTCCAACGCGCGGTTGGTGACGACTTCGTTCACGTTCATGTTCGACGACGTGCCCGCTCCGCCCTGGATCACGTCCACGGTGAACTGGTCGTGCAGCTCGCCGGCCACGATGTCCTCGCACGCCGCGACGATCGCCGAGGTCTTGTCGCCGGGCAGTAGACCGACGTCGTGGTTGGCCAGCGCGGCCGCCTGCTTGACCCGCGCCAGCGCGACCACGAGCTCGGGGTGCGTCCGCAGCGGCAGGCCGCTGATGGGGAAGTTCGCCATGGCGCGGCGGGTGTGCACCCCGTAGTACGCCTCGGCGGGCACGGTCAGTTCGCCGAGCAGGTCGCGTTCGGTGCGGGTGGGCGTGGTCATCGGGCGCTCCTGGAGAAGAGTCCGCCGCGGTCGGCGGTGACGTGGCCCTCGACGACGGTCGCGACGGGCCGGTGGCGGAAGGAAAGGCCCCCGAACGGGGTGTTGTGCGAGCGGCCGGCCGTGTCGGCGGGATCGACCGTCCAGCGCGCCCGCGGGTCGACCAGGGTGAAGGTGGCGGGCTCGCCGACGGCGATCGGACGGCCGGCGAACCGGGTGATGCCGCCGATCCGGGCCGGGGCGTGCGCCATGCGGTCGGCCACCAGCGCCCAGTCCACGCCACGGCCGGCGTGCAGCACCTCGGCGACCACGGCGAGCGCGGTCTCGAGCCCGGTCATGCCGAACGGCGCCCCGCACCAGTCGGCCGCCTTCGCCGCGGCCGGATGCGGGGCGTGGTCGGTGGCGACGGCGTCGATCGTGCCGTCGAGCAGCGCGGCTCGCAGCGCCTGGACATCGGCGGGGGAGCGCAGGGGTGGGTTGACCTTGTACCGGGTGTCCCCGGTCGCGGCTTCGCCGTCGGTGAGCAGCAGGTGGTGCGGCGTGACCTCGGCGGTCACCGGCCAGCCCTGCTCTTTGGCCCAGCGCACGAGGGCGACGCTGCGGGCCGTGGACACGTGGCAGACGTGCAGCGCCGCCCCGGCGTCGGCCGCCAGGACGAGGTCACGGGCGACGACGGTTTCCTCACCGGTCGACGGCCACGGCGGCAGCCCCGTGCGCCCGGCGGCGGCGCCGGCGTTGATCTGCCCGCTCCCGGCGAGCCGGCCGCACTGGGCGTGCTGGGCGATCACCGTGCCCGCCCGGCCGCTCGCCTCGAGGGCGTCGCGCACGAGCACGGGGTCGTCGACGCAGCGGCCGTCGTCGGAGAACATCCGCGCACCCGCGGCAACCATCGCTTCGATCGGCGCAAGCTGTTTCCCGGCCAGGGCTTCGGTGATCGCACCGACCGCGTGCACGCGGCACGACGCGGTGCGCGCGGCGATGCCGAGCACGTGCCGGACCCGCTCGGGGGAGTCGGTCACGGGAGTGCAGTTGGCCATGGCGAACACGTCGGAGTAGCCGCCGTGCGCCGCCGCGGCCGTACCAGTGGCGATGGTCTCGGCGTCCTCGCCGCCGGGTTCGCGCAGGTGCGTGTGCAGGTCCACGAACGCGGGCAGCAGCACCAGGCCCTCGGCGCCGAACCGGTTCGGTTCCGGTGCGCTGCCGTGGGGACGCAGTTCGGCGATCCGGCCGTCGCGCAGCACCAGATCGACCGGCTCGCCGCCGAACGGGGCCACGCCGGAGAGCACGGCGGTGCCGAGCGGGGCGCGGGTGAGCGGAGTCATCACGCCTCCTCGAGCCGGAACACGGGCCCGTCCTTGCAGATCAGCGGGGATTCCTCGGGGCCACCCCGCGTTCCGGTGGCGCAGCCGTGGCAGTAGCCGAGCCCGCACGCCATGTGGGCTTCGAGGGACACCTGCACTTCGGCGCCCCAGCGGTCGGCCAGCTGCCGGCACAGCCAGGCCAGCCGGTCGGACCCGCACGTGAGGATCTGCTGCGGCGGCGCACTGTCCAAAGTGGAGAGCAGAAGCCCGCGCAGGTGCTCGACGCCGCTGGTGCCCTCGGTGTCGGTCACGGTGATCACCCGCTCCGCGCCGCAGTCACGGTAGAAGCCAGCGCCGATCACGGCGTCCGGGGTGCGGCCGCTGGCCACGGCGGTCAGTGCCGTGCCGCTCGCGAGATCCTGTGCGACGGTGGTCAGCGAGCACGTGCCGATGCCCCGGCCGACCAGCAGCAGGCGAGTGGTGTCGGCCGGCAGGTGGAAACCTTGCCCGAGCGGGCCGACCACCAACATCGTGTCGCCCGCCGCGAACGTGGCGAGCTTGCGCGTCCCGTCGCCGACCACGCCGTAGACGACCTCGATCGTGCCCTCCTCGGCGTCACGGCGGTAGATCGCCATGGGCCGGGGCAGCACGGGACCCCGCTCGCCCGCTCGCGCGGCGGTCAGCATCACGAACTGCCCGGCGGCCGCGGTGCGGGCGATGGTCGGTGCGTGCAGCCGCAGGTACTGGTACCGGTCGGCTTCGGGACGGTGTTCCAAGACCGTCGCGTGGTGCCAGGTCGGCTTCGGGGCGGCCGTTCCGGTGGCGAGCGGCGTCACGTGATCGCGCACGGCGCGTGGTTCGGTGGTGGTCATGGCTGCTCCGATCCCGGGACGGGGAGGGTGGTGTCGAGCCGGATCAGGCTGTGGGCCAGCACTTCGGTGCCGCGGGCGATGTCGGCGACGTCGGTCCACTCGTCGGGGCTGTGACTGACCCCGGCGCGGCTGGGCACGAAGATCATTCCGGCGGGGGTGACGTGGTTGACCATCTGCGCGTCGTGGCTCGCGCCGCTCGGCAGCACGCGGTGCGCGAAGCCGAGTTCGTCGCAGGTGGCCGCGACGACATCGGTGATCCGGCGGGGCAGCAGGACGGGCGAGGCGTCGGCCAGCGGGTGGGCACGGAAACCGACGCCGCGCCGGGCGGCGACGGCGTGCGCGCGATCGATGATCTCGGCCGCGGTGAGGCGCTGACGATCGCTGTCGACGTCGCGAACGTCCACGTGCAGCCGCGCGTTCCCGGCGATGGTGGTGATCGAACCGGGCGCAACGTCGAGCTTGCCGACGGTCGCGCGGGTGCCGTGGTGGCGGCTGTCGGTGGCGATCGTTTCGATCAGCAGCACGATCTCGGCGGCCGCGGCGAGCGTGTCGGCGCGCTGGTGCATCGGGGTCCCGCCGGTGTGCGACGCGCGGCCGGTCAGGTCGAGGCGGAAGCGGGTGCTGCCGGAGATGAGGTCGACGACCCCGAGGGGGATGCCGGTCGACTCGAGCACGCTGCCCTGTTCGATGTGCAGTTCGAGGAACGCCGCCCAGCCGGCGGTGCTCCAGCGCGCGCCGGCCGCTTCGGCGGGTTTGAGCCCGACGGAGCGCATCGCCTCGGCGAGGCTCACGCCGTCGGCGTCGAACTTGGTTTCCAGGTCGGGTGCGGTGGTGAGCCCGGCGGCGACGCGGCTGCCGGTGCAGGCCTGACCGAAGCGCGCGCCCTCCTCCGCGGCGAAGGCGACGAACCGCACCGGATGCGCCGGCCGTACGTCGTGCTCGGTGTACAGCTGCGCGGTCTCCATGGCCGCGACCACTCCGGCGATGCCGTCGAAGGCGCCGGCGTTCGGCACGCTGTCGAGGTGCGAACCGGTGCCGAGAGCGGGCGAATCCGGTGCGGTGCCGGAGAGTTCGGCGATCGTGTTGCCCACGGCGTCGGTGTGCACGTCGAGCCCGAGACCGCTCATGTGCTCGATGAACAGCGCGTGGGCGCGCCTTTCGAGCGGCGTGTGCGCGAGCCGGGTCACGCCGGGGCCGGAGTCCGGTTCGGACAGGGCGGCGAACGTGTCGAGCCACCGGCCGAGCCGGTCTTGGTCCGCCGTCAGGCGAACCTCCACGGTCGACGACGTCATCGTGCACCGCCCGGCAAGCCGTCGTCGCCGGACACGAGCGCCACGACCGGCGCTTGGCTCACCTCGTCGAGCGCGGGCGTGGCGAGCACCGCGGCCACGGCGACGACGTCGATGTGCTCGGTCGCGGCGAGGTTGAGCAGCGTGCGCAGCCGCGCGGGCTGCCACGCCGTGCCGAGCAGCACGACACGGGCTCCGGCCGGGACTACCGGGTAGAAGCCGACTACGCCTTCGAGCTCCGACGCGCGGGACACCGCCGCGCCCAATCGACGGGCCACCACGTGGGCGAGCACGGCGTCGTCGGCGCCGTGCCACGTCACGACCTGGTCGGCCGGGTGCGCGGCGAGCAGGCCGGCCAGCGCGGTGCCGACGACTTCGGCGGCGGCCGGGTCGGTGTGGGTGTCGAGGCTGGGACCGTAGGTGTCGGGGCTGACGCCGAGCTTGCGCACGGCCGCCGCCACGTCCGGCGAGGAAATCGTCATGGCGTGTTCTCCGAGGTGGATCGAGAAGGGAAGAGGGCGAATGCGCCGTCCGGTGCGAGCACGCTGAGCGTGGCGACCGGCTCGGCGCCGGCCGCGCGTACGTGCTCCGCCAGCGCGGTGGTCAGCTCTTCGTCGGCGATCGGCACGAGCACGGCGACGCGGTCGCCGCGCTGCAGGTCACCTCGAGCGGGCCGCTTCCCCGCGACGACGGCGAAGGGCAGCCCGGTGTGCAGGGCGACGGCCGTGGTGAGGGCGACCGCGTCCGCGTCGCCGGTGGTGACCAAGCGGTCGACCGCGGTGGGCAGCTCTTCCGCGAGCAGCGCCGCGGCGCGGCGGAGGATCGAGGTCCGGCCGGTGAACGCGGTGGCGCCGACGGCGTCGAGGTCCGCGCTCAGCTCGTCGCGGCGCCGCGTGGTGCCGATGACCACGTCCGGGAAACCGGTGGCTCGGGAGCTGCTCATCGGGCACCCCCGGCAGCGTGCGCGGCCGGCTCGACGCCGGCGAAGCCGAGTTCGGCGGACAGCTCACGCGCGGCGGTGAGCACTGATCGTGTTGCGGCGGCGCGGACCCCGCCTTCGCGCATCCGGCTGCCGGCCGCGGCGAGCGTGACGCTCGCCGCCACCGCCCCGGTCGAGGTGAACACCGGCGCGGCGACGGCCCACACGCCGCGGTCGAGCTCGTCGTCGCAGATGTCGTACCCCCGGGCCCGCACCACCGCCAGGTGCTCGACGAGTTCGTCCACTGTGGTCGGGGTGTCCGGGGTGAACGCGTCGAGCGGCTGCGTCTCGAGCACCCGTCGCGCCGCGGGTTCGGGCAGGTAAGCCAGCAGCGACCGGCTCGACGCGGCGGCGTGCAGCGGCATCTCCTGGCCGATGCGCACGAACAGCCGCAGCGGGTGGCGGCCCTCCACCAGCGCGACGCACACCGCGTGGGTGCCGATGAGCTCGGTGAGGAACACGGTCTCGCCGCTGGCCTCCGCGGCGTCGGCCACCGCCTGGTGCGGGCTGATCAGCAGTGCGGTCCGGTGGGGCGCCGGTTCGCCGAGCTGGCGCGCGGCCGGGCCCAGGAAGTACCGCTTGTTGGTGGGGGAGCGGGTGACGAAGTTCTCGTCCATCAGCGTGGTGAGCATGCGGTGCGCGCTGCCGATGGGGATGTCGAGCTCCTCGTGCAGCTCCTGCAGCGTGGCGCCCTTGCCCTTCGTCGAAAGTGCGCGCAGCACGGACAAGGCGCGGATGACGACCTGCATGGTTCTCCTCGGGTTCAGGCGAGCTGTTCGGCGCGGCGCTCGGGGATGAAGATCATCGCGACCATGTCGAACAGGTAGATCACCGACAGCACGCCGATGGCGAAGCCGAAGCCGTAGCTCCCGGCGACCAGGGCGACCACGATCGGCGCGAACCCGCCGACCGCGCGGCCGAGGTTGAACAGCACGTTCTGCGCGGTGGACCGGATCGCGGTGGGGTAGAGCTCGGCCATCAGCGCGCCGTAGCCGCCGATCATGCCGTTGGCGAACGCGCCCATGATCGCGCCGCCCACCATCAGTGCCCACGGCGCCGACAGCTGGCTGTACGCCAGCACCGAGACGGCTGCGCCGGCCTGGAAGGTCCAGAAGGCCTTGCGCCGGCCGAGCCGGTCCGCGAGCTCGCCGAACGCGAGGATCCCCACGCCCATGCCGATCACCGTGACGGCGGTCCACAGCCCCGATTTGGTGAGGCTGTACCCGAACTGGGTGGACAGGTAGGTGGGCAGCCAGATCATGATGCCGAAGTAGCCGAAGTTCTGCACCGAGGTGAGGACGAGGACGCCGATCGTCGTCCGGGTCGTGCGGGCGTCTTTGACGAGCAGCTTGAGCGGCACCTTCGGTTTGCCCACCTGGCTGTCGCGATGCCGGGTGAACTGCTCCGGCTCGTGCAGCCGGGAGCGGAACACGATGGCCACGACGGCGGGGAACGCGCCGATCAGGAACAGACCGCGCCAGCCCCAGGCGGTGAGCACCGGTGCCGAGACGAGCGCCGCGAGCAGCACGCCGGCCTGCCAGCCCAGGCCCACCAGCGATGTCGCTCGTGCGCGCTTCTTCGCAGGCCAGGCTTCGGCCGCGAGCGTCATGCCGATGCCGAACTCCCCGCCGATACCCACTCCGGCGAGGAACCGGAAGACCGCGATCTGCCAGTAGTCGGTGGCCACCGCGGTGAGCCCGGTGAACACGGCGAAGAAGATCACCGAGTAGGTCAGCACCCGGACCCGCCCGACGCGGTCGGAGAGGATGCCGAACGCGATGCCGCCCACCACGGCGCCGATGAGCGTGATGGTCGCGAGCGAGCCGGCTTCGGCGGTGCCGAGCCCGAGGTCGCCGGAGATGGCGGACAGCGCGAAGCCGAGGATCAGCAGGTCGAACCCGTCCATCGCGTAGCCGAGGGAGGATGCGAACACTGCTTTCCGGGCGTAGCGGGAGACGGTGGTGGACGCTGAATCCGGTGGGGCCGCGGTGCGGCCGGCCATCGCGTCGTCGGACATGGGGCACTCCTCAGTGAGTGGGGACGGATCAGGCGCGCAGCGTGGCGATGAGTTCGTGGACGGCGCCGACACCGAGGCCGGCGCACTGGCCGGGGAGATCGCGCACGATCTCGGCCATCGCGTAGGGACGGGTGAAGGTCGCGGTGCCGACCTGCACGGCGGTCGCGCCCGCGATGAGGAACTCGACGACGTCGCGGGCGGAGCTGATGCCACCGCAGCCGATCACCGGGATGTCGACGGCGGCGGCGGCCTGCCAGACCAGGCGCAGGGCCAGGGGTTTCACCGCGGGACCGGACAGCCCGCCGGTGCCGTTGCCGAGCACCGCCCGCCGGGTTGTCACGTCGACGGCCATGGCCGGGAAGGTGTTGCTCACGGTCACCGCGGTGGCGCCCGCCCGCTCGGCGGCGCGGGCGATCTCGCCGATGTCGGTGACGCCGGGGGTGAGCTTCACGATCAGGGGCAGCGGCGTCCGGGCGGCGACCCCGGCCACGACGTCCTCCACCGCGGCCGGGTCGGCGCCGATGGAGAGGCCGCCGTGTTCGAGGTTGGGGCACGAGACGTTGACCTCGAGCGCCGCACAGTCCACACCGGCCAGCTCCTCGGTCACCTGCCAGTATTCGGCCACGCTGAGCCCGCCGACGCTAGCGATCACGGGCACGCCGAACTCGCGGTAGCGCGGCAGGACGTCGTGGACGAACCGGCTCGTGCCCGGGCTGGGAATGCCGACGCTGTTGAGCATGCCGAGCGCGCTCTCGGTCAACCGGTGCGACGGGTTGCCGGACCGGCGCTGGGCGAACAGCGTCTTGGTGACGACCGCGCCCAGCTCCCGCACGGGCAGCAGCGGCCCCAGCTCCGGCCCGAAGCACCCGGAGGCGGGCATCACCGGGTTGGCGAGGGTCAGTGGACCCAGCGGAACGGACAGGTCGACGTCCAGGCCCGGCGTGGTGGCGAACATCCGGTCGCGGTCGTCGCCGCTCACCGGCCGGTCCAACACCTCCGTCATGCGGAATCACACCCTCCATGGAACGGAAACAGAGAAGTGAGAATGAGCGCCGGAAATCGCAGTGTCAAGGCTGTGTGTGTGCTGCGCGCTGCCGGTGCGGGGACGGGGTTTCACCAGGCGGCAGGGGTGGTCGGTCGAGTTTCCGTGACGTGGAAAGCGCGCGGAAGGGCGGCGGAGAAGTTCTCCAGGCCAGAGGCCGTTTCGTGGTCAGCTCGTCCGGTGTGAACACAAATGTGCGTGCGCAAACGGCTGTGCTGGGCCCCGAGGGGGTAAAGGGAGGATCTGATCAGGCGTGTTCGGCCAGCAGCGCCGTGAGACCGGGTTCGGCCAGCCGCCGGTAGGTTCCGGCCAGCCAGCCGGCGTCGTGCGGGAAGTCGTTGTCGATGGCCCAGCCCAGCAGGCCGAGCGTCGCGCTCGTGCAGAACTCGGCAACCAGGCCGGCCGGAACGGGCGGGTCCGCCGCGTCCGGCCGCAGGTGTGCCGTGAGCAGCTCGGCGAGCAGCCGGCGCAGGTGGCGCTGGACGACCTCGCCGCCCCGCTTGCCGCACAACGCCCGGAACGCGGGCTGGCGGCCGTAGGCGAACCGGAACACGGCCTCGGCGGGCGCCGCGGGATCGGCACCCGGCGCGGAGGCGCCGAACTCGTCCCGCAAGTCTTCACTCAACTCGTCGAACGCGGCGAGCAGCAACGCTTCCTTGTCCCGGTAGTGCGTGTAGAAGGTCGACCGGCCGACGTCGGCACGATCCAGCACGTCCTGCACGGTGACTCGGTCGTAGCCCTTCTCGAAGATGAGCTCGAACAACGCGTCGCGGAGCAGGCGACGCGTCCTGCGCACCCGGCGATCCTGCTCGGCCATGCCCCTCCTTCGACCGTTCCCGGACAGTTCGCGGCGACTGTCCGGTAGCGCACACCAGCTCGGTTTTGGTTGTTGAACCGCGGCCAGGTAGCCGAACAGAGTGTTCATCAACGGACACCGTGTTCACAAGAGAGGCCCTCCGAATGTCGATCTACCTCTGGTTCTTCACGCTCCTGGCCGCAGTGGGCATCCCCGCGGTGACCTGCGTGGCGCTCTACCGCGGTGCGCGGACCATCGACCGGTCGAGACGATCGGCGGCGCGCACGGCCGCGGTCGCCGGCGCCGGGTGGGCCGCGTGGACCACGGTGATCTGGGCACTGGCCGCGGCCGGGCTGTTCCACCTACCGCCGTCTCAGCAGCAACCGTGGATCCCGCTCGCGTTCGTGGTCGGGATCGTCCTCGCCTTCACCGCGAGCAAGCTGCCCGGCGTCCAGGAGATCCTCGCCGCCCCCGGTGCGCTGCGCCTGCTGGCGTGGCCGCAGGTGCTGCGCGTCGCCGGCGTCGTGTTCCTGCTCGCGATGATCATCGGCAAGCTGCCCGCCGCGTTCGCGCTGCCCGCCGGGCTCGGCGACCTCGCGGTCGGGCTGGCCGCGCCGTTCGCGATCCGCAGCGGCCGCGTGCTGTGGCTCAACATCACGGGCCTGCTCGACCTGGTCGTGGCGATGACGCTCGGGTTCCTGACCGGGGTCGGCCAGCGGGTGGTGCTCGACGTGACACCGTCCGCCGAGCAGGCGGGAACGTTGCCGCTCGTGCTGGTGCCGTTGGCCGCTGTACCGCTGGCCGTCGCGCTGCATTTGGTCAGCTTCGTCGCGCTCGCCCGGGAAAGCCGGAGGCGCGGACCAGCTCCGGGAGCTCGTCTTCGTGCCGCTGCAGCGAGTCGAGGCTCGGTGGCACGCCGAACTGGCGCCGGTACTCGCGACTGAACTGCGACAGGTTCCGGTATCCCACTTCGTAAGCCACGGTGGTGATGTCCTTCGAGCCCCGCGCCAGCAGCAGACGCGCTTCCTGCAGCCTGATCTGCTTCTGGAACCGGAGGGGCGTCATCGCCGTGACGTCCTGGAAGTTCCGGTGGAACGCCGACACGCTCATGCCCGCGAGCCGGGCCAGGTCGTCGACCCGGACCGGGTGCGGGTAGTTCTCCCGGATCCACCGGACCGCACGACGGACGTGGGACAGCCGGCTGTCGGCGAGGCCGAGCTGGCGCACCGCGTCACCCTGCTCGCCGGTGAGCAAGCGCCACAGGATCTCGCGCTTGACCAGGGGAGCGAGCGCGATCCGGTCCTGGGGGCGGTCCAGGAGCCGCAGCAGCCGGACGATCGCGTCCATCAGCTCGGCCGGTGCGTCGCTGACCGCGATGCCGGGGCCGGCCGGGGGCGGCGCCGTGACGGGGCCGCCCGTCAGCAGCAGTTCCGCGATCTCGGCGGGCTCGAGCGTCATCCCGAACCCCAGTGACGACCGCCCCGGCTCGTCGTCGAGGAGGTGCCCCGTCACGGGCAGGTCGACCGAGGCGACCAGGTACTGGCCCACCCGGTAGTCGAAGACCCGCTCACCCAGCGCCAGCCGCTTGCCGCCGGTGGCGATGACGGCGAGCACCGTGCCCGACATCGAGGTCCGTGGTCCGCCGTGCTGATCGGACCGGCAGATGCGGACCCCGTCGATCGCGGTCGCCCCGTCCGGCCGCACGTGCCGTTCGAGCAGGCCACGGAACTCGTCCATGTCCCCAGTAGAGCAAACCCCGGCCGCCGGGGTGCCGCGGCGGCAGGATCGTGCAAGCACTCGCGACGATCTTGCTGGCCGAGGCCCCCGCGGCGCCGGTTTCCTGGAGGGGAAAGAACATCGCCGACCACCCCGAGGGATGAATCATGAAGTACCGCACGCTGGGCCGGACCGGGATCAAGGTCAGTCCCTACGCCCTGGGCACCATGATGTTCGGCGCCATGGGAAACCCCGATCACGACGCATCGATCCGGATCATCCACCAAGCGTTGGACGCCGGGATCAACTTCGTCGACACCGCCGACGTGTACTCCCTCGGCGAGTCCGAGGAGATCGTCGGGAAAGCGCTCAAGGGCCGTCGCGACGACGTTGTGCTCGCGAGCAAGGCGCACCTGCCGATGGGCGAGGACCCGAACCACCAAGGAAGCTCACGGCGCTGGCTGGTCACCGCGGTCGAAAACTCCCTGCGGCGCCTGCAGACCGATCACCTCGACCTCTACCAGGTCCACCGCCCCGATCCGGCGACCGACATCGAAGAGACACTGTCGGCACTGTCCGACCTGGTCCACAGCGGCAAGGTGCGGGCGATCGGCACGTCGTCGTTCCTCGGCTCGGACCTCGTCGAGGCGCAGTGGGTCGCCGAGCGCCGCGGCTACGAGCGCTTCCGGACCGAGCAGCCGCCGTACTCGATCATCAACCGGAGCATCGAACGTGACGTGCTGCCCGTCTGCCTGCGGTACGGCATGGGCACGCTGGTCTGGAGCCCGCTGGGGCAGGGCATGCTCACCGGGCGGTTCCGCAAGGGGGAGCGGTCCCGCACCCACCGCTCCGGCCTGATGCCGCAGCACTTCGACGCCGACCGCAAGCTCGACGTCGTGGAACAACTCGTTCCGCTCGCCGAGCAGGCCGGCGTGCCGATGACCCACCTCGCGATGGCCTTCGCGATCGCCCACCCGGGCGTCACCTCGGCGATCATCGGGCCGCGCACCATGGACCAGCTCGACGACCTGCTCGCGGGTGCCGACGTCGCCTTGGGCGACGACATCCTCGACCGGATCGACGAAATCGCTCCGCCGGGCACCGATGCCGGTCCCAACGAGGTGGCCTACGCACCGCCGGCGGTCACGACCACGAGCCTGCGCCGCCGGCCGGCCGGAGAGCGCTCGGCCGCCTGAAGCGCCACGCCGGCTTCAAGTGGGCAGCACGACACCGTGCGCGGGAATGAAATCCGGGCTCGAAGTGTTGATCATCGGCATGTCCGACGAAACCGCAGAATTCAGTCCCACCGAGTGGGTACAGGGCCAGACCAAGACGATCCTGGAGACCGGGACCACCGAGGGGATCGAGGTGCTCGGCTCGCCGATCGTGCTGCTGACGCTGCGCGGCGCGAAGTCCGGCAAGCTGCGCTACACGCCGGTGATGCGGGTGGAGCACGACGGGAGCTACGCGGTGGTGGCGTCCAAGGGCGGTGCTCCGGAGCACCCGGTCTGGTACTACAACATCAAGGCGCACCCGGAGTTCCCGCTGCAGGACGGGACCGTGACGAAGACCTACACGGCGCGCGAGGTCGAGGGGGCGGAGCGGGCCGAGTGGTGGGAACGCTCGGTCGCGGCCTACCCGTCGTACGCCGAGTACCAGACGAAGACCGACCGGCAGATCCCGGTGTTCGTGCTCGACCCGAAGTAGCAGCGTGAGGGGTGCGGCCGACGGTCGCATCCCTCATCGCCGGACGTCGTCACGCGGTCTGGCCGACCGGCAGTCATGATGGCTCTCACGCGAGAGTCCTCAGGAGCGTGGTGGAAATGGGTCGTCCGGTCGACGCGGACTTCGAACGGTTCCGGCCGTTGCTGCTGGGCTTGGCCTACCGGATGCTCGGCAGCATGTGGGACGCCGAGGACGTCGTGCAGGAGGCGTACCTGCGGTGGCAGCGGGTGGACCGGGAGACGGTCGAGGAACCGCGGGCCTTCCTGGTGACCGTCGTGTCGCGGCTCGCGCTCGACCAGCTGCGCTCGGCGCGGGTCAAGCGGGAGGCCTACACCGGGCCGTGGCTGCCCGAGCCGGTGCCGGTGGACGCGTTCGGCCCCTCGGATGCCGCCGAGCTGCGAGACACGCTCTCCTACGCGACGCTGCACCTGATGGAGCGGCTGACTCCGCCGCAGCGAGCCGTGTTCGTCCTGCGAGAAGCCTTCGAGCTGCCCTATGAGGACATCGCCGGGATCGTCGGGGACACCGTCGTCAACTGCCGGCAGCTGCACCGCCGCGCGGGTAAGCAGCTCGACCGGGGCCGCGACCGGTTCCGGCCCTCCCCGGCCGAGCACAGCGAGCTGCTCGACCGCTTCGTCGCCGCGGCGCGCGGCGGCGACCTCGACACGCTCAAGGAGCTGCTGAGCGAGGATGTCGTCGCCTACAACGACGGTGGCGGCCGGACGCGGGCCGCGCTGCGGCCGATCGAGGGCCGGGACAAGGTGCTGGCCTTCGTGGCCGGGTTGCTCTCGCGGTACCCGATCGATGAGATCCGCCCGGCCGAAGCCAACGGCGAACCCGCGGTGTGGAGCCGGCTCGACGGGCAGGACCAGCTGATCACCCTCGACGTCCGCGACGGCCGCATCCACGCCGTCTACGGGATCCTCAACCCCGACAAGCTGGCTCACGTCCGCCCCGCCTGAGGAGACGCGCGTCACAGTGCGTGACGGTCACGCCGGAGCCGGCTCGCCCGTCCAGTAGCCACCTCTCGCTACCGGACAGGAGAACCACATGCGCTTGAGAACACTTCTCGCTGCGACCCTGCTCGCGCTGGGCACGGCGCCGATCGCCACCGCCGCCGCGGCCGACCCCGCCGGCTGCGACGCGCAGTGCCAGTGGCAATGGGATCAGCAACGGCAGAACACGTTGCCGCGCGGCACGTTCTACGACCCGCCGGACCCGCTCCGCCCGGCGCCCGCGGGAACCCTGATCCGGGCGGCGTTCACCACGGAGTACCAAGTGGACGGAGCCAGCGTCGGGGCGACCCGGATCCTCTACCACTCCCGCACTTCCGCGGGCCGGGACGTCGCGGCGTCGGGCGTGCTGCTGGTGCCGCCGGGCCGGGCCCCGCGGGGCGGCTGGCCGGTGGTCGTGGATGCCCACGGCACCAGCGGGATGGGCCTCGACTGCGCGCCGTCGCTGATGCGCGACCTCTACCACGGGGACCAGATGGCGCGGTTCACCGCGCGGGGCTGGGCGGTCGTCGCACCCGACTACGCCGGGCTCGGCACCACCGGCGACCCGGAGGTCCTCAACAAGACCGCCGAGGCCGAGGACCTCGTCGCCGCGCTCCGGGCGGCCCACCAGACCCGTCCCGACCTGGGCGGCCGCTGGGTCGCCTGGGGCCACTCGCAAGGCGGCGGCGCCGTGCTCGGCCTCGCGGAACAGCAGCTCCGCGCCCCCGAACCGGGCTACCTCGGCGCCGTGGTCACCTCGCCGGCCGCCGACCTCGAGCGCAGCCTCGCCAACGCCGTCGACACCCCCGGACTCGGCGGGTTCGCGCCCCTCATCGCGGCGGGCGCCCAGGGCAGCGACCACCGCATCCGGCTGGACCGGGTGCTCACCCCGGCGGCGCTGAGCCGGATCGACGTCACCCGCACCGGGTGTCTCGGCGTCCTCGGCGCCGTCTACGCGGATCTCACCGGGACCGCCCTGGTGCGTCCGGACTACTTGCAGGAGCCGCACTTCGCGAGCTACCTGCGCCGCAACAGCACCGGTACCCGGCCGATCGGCGGCCCGCTGCTGCTCCTGCAGGGAACCGCGGACGTCATCATCCCGCAGGCGATCACCGACGACGTCGCGGCGCGGCTGTGCGGCACCGGCGCGCGGGTCGACTACCGGACGTATCCCGGGCTGACGCACGATTCCTACCCCGGCCAGTCGACCGGTATCGACGACGGCGCCATGCCGGACATCATCGCCTGGGTCGCTGACCGGTTCGCGGGTGAAACCGTGCCGGTGCACGGTGGTTGCGTGAGGTGAGAGGCCCGCACGAGCCATTGCGCCGACCGGGAGTTCCTCAGTCCACAGGGGACTCCTGGTCGGCGGGTGCGGGCCGATCCTCGGTCGAGCGCCGGCGAGCGCGATACGCCGCGGCGTGGGTGCGGTTGCCGCACGCGCGCGAACTGCAGAAGCGGCGCGCTCCGTTGCGCGAGAAATCCACGAAGACGTTCTCGCACTCGTCGGCCGAGCACGCGCGCATCCGGCCGTGGCCACCGTCGGCGACGAGCGACAGCAGCGCGGCGGCGACGGTGGCGGCGACCCGATCGGCGATCCCCGCGGCAGGCGGCGAGTAGTGCCAGTGCCAACCGCCGTCGTGATCGGTGAGCTGAGGCAGCGCGCGCAGGCCGGCGAGGGTCCGGTTGAGGAGTTCCACCACCTCACGCTCCTCGGCGGCGTCGAACGCTCGCCGCAAGACGTCGCGGAGCGCGCGTAGCCGGGTGAGGTCGGCCGGTGATGGCGGCGCCGGCACGACCCAGCCCTGGGCGGTCAGCAGCTCCGCCGCGCGGGCGGGTTCCTGCAGGTCGTCGCCGGAATCGGCGTTGACCAGGTCGACGCCGGTTTGGATCGCGCGACTTTCGTAAGCACCTAAGTTCACTTGACTCCTGACGTCGCCGCCACCTACCGTCATTACCAAAGACCAGGTTACTGCTGACGCTAGGAGTGTGTGGATGAGCTCGACCACCACGGGCCAAGCCGCGGCGCCCACGCGGCTGCCGGTGCACTGCGACTGCGAGGTCCTGCCGCCACCTGAGCTGACGCAGGAGATCCTGCCGGTCAGCGCGGTGGTGCCCGGCGAGCGGAGCGAGTGGCGCGACGGCACGTTGACCGTCGCGCGTGACCTCGCCGCCGGGGTCGCCGTCCCATTGGTGACCTCGGTCGCGGTCGACATCGTCGCGCCTGGTCGGCGCGACGTGCGTACGGACACCGTCTTGGACGTCGCGCCACTGGCCGTCAAGGTCGAAGGTGGCCTCGGCGAAGGCGTGACCCGGCTGGCCGGGGGCGTCGTTCTGGTGGTGACGGGCGTCGATGCCGACGGCACCCAGCTCGGCGAAGCGGGCAATTCGGCCGGCGTGCTGTCCGAGCGCATGGCCGACGCCGCCGCCGGGACCCCGGATCCCGGCGACTGGATCATCCGGATCGCGGTCACGATCGCCGCGGGACAGCGGATGGAGCGACCCGGACCGGCAGCGGCTCACCGCGCCGCGGACCTCGTCGCCGACCGGCTCCGCCGGGCTTTGCTCGAGGCCCCGTCCGACGCCGGCATCGAGCGTCGGACGCTCGCGGAACCCGCTGGTCCCGGTCCGCGCGTGGCGCTGGTCAAGCTGGTCATGGGCCAGGGCGCGATGCACGAGAACCTGGTGCTCCCCGCCGAGCCCGGCGGTGTGCGCGGTGGCGCCTCCTTGATCGACCTGGGCAACCTGCCGCAGCAGCTGCGAGTCAACGAGGTCCGTGATGGCGCGCTGCACTCCTTGTGCTGTGTGGGGCCTTCCAGCAAGGAAACCACCCTGCACTACTACCGCGACCCGCTGGTGGCCGCGCTCGCCGAGGACAGCGAGGTGAAACTGACCGGTGTCATCGTGGTGGGCAGCCCCGCGCAGGAAGCGGACAAGCGTTTCGTCGCCCGGCGAGTCGGCGCGATGGTCGCGGCCGCCGGCGTGGACGGCGCGATCGTGGCCACCGAGGGCTTCGGCAACAACCACATCGACTTCGCCGCCGAGATCGAAGAGATCGCGAAGTACGGCACGCCCACTGTCGGTGTGTGCTGGTCCGCCGCGCGCGGCATGGTGTCGGGCAACGAATACATGTACGCGCTGGTCGAAGTGAACAAGGCGACGAGCGGCCAGGAGTCGGACGTCCTCGGCGAGAACACCGCCGACGCCCACGACGCGCGCCGGGCGATCGCGATGCTGAAGACGCTGTTGTTCGGCGCGGACACGCTGCCTTCGCCCCGCTCGTGGGAGGCCGGTCTCGCGCGCGAGAACCAGAAGCTCGTCGAGGCCGCGGCAGCCGGCAACAGCGGCCGGCCGACCCTGACCGAGGGGATCCGCAGTGAGGTACCGGTGTCCGCCACGGCGCCGACCCCGCTCACGGCCCTGGCACGATCGCTCCGGACGGCCACGGTCGCCCTGGTGTCCTCGGCGGGCGCGCACACGGTCGGCGACACTCCGTTTCGCCCCTACGCCGACTACAGCTTGCGCGAGATACCCGGCGCGGCGATCGACGACGACCTGACCTTCGCCTCCGGCAGCTACGACAACAGCGACGTCAACACCGACCCCAACTGCCTGTTCCCGCTGGCTCGCCTGCGCGAGCTCGCCGAGGCGGGCGTGATCGGCCGGGTCAGCCCGGCCCATTTCGCCATGCAGGGCGGCGGAACGGAGATCGAGCTGGTGAAGACCCGCACGGGCCCGAAGCTCGTCGAGCGGTTGCAGGAGTCCGGTGTGGACGCGGTCGTGCTGATCGGCGCCTGCGGCAGCTGCCACCGTTCCGCGGTGGTGTTGCAACGACTGGTCGAGCAGGCGGGAATCCCGACCGTCATCATCGCATCGTTGCCGGCGGTGGCAGCGCAACTCGGCGCGCCCAGGATCGCGGCAACCGACACCCCGATGGGTGCGGCACTCGGAGCACCGCACGACACAGCGCAGCAGCGGCGGATTCTGACCGCGGCGTTGGACCTGGTGGTGCACGCGCGGGAGGCCGGAACGATCGAACGGATCCCTGAGACGTACCGCAGTCGAGCGTCGATGGCTTAGGGTGCGACGTGCTGTGAGTGGTGAATAGCTCTGGGGGAGTGGGGATGCCACGCCTGATCACCGCTGTCGATGACACCGTCGACGTCGAGTACGACCAGGTGATCGAGCTTGCCTGCGACCTCGCCACCGAGGTGCGGCTGCGATCCGTGACCGCTGCCCCGGGCGACCACACACTTCCCATCCCCCGCCCCGGCGCGCGCCACGCCCGGGTCCATGTCGGCAACCAGCGCGACACCGCCCAACTTGGTGAAGGCGGCTTCGCAACGGGCATCGAACGCTGGTTGATCCAGCTCTGGCCTGCTGACCGTGCGGAGTTTGCCTCCGCCACAGCAGGCCCGCCGCCGCCATCAGCACCACGCCTGACACCGTCAGGACAAGTGTGCCGACAGCAGCCAGGCCGGTGTCGACTTGCGGCCGTTGCCCTCGTTGCGGACATCGCTGCCGGCGAAGCCCGGGAAGTCCGGGAAGTCCGGGAAGTTCTCGGGGACGTTGGCGTGGATGCGGGCCGGCCGGATCTCGTCGATCGTCCAGTACGCGCCCACCGCCTCTCGCAGTTCCTTCGCGGAGACCGAGTTGACCCTGCCGGAGGGCACGGTCGCGCTGTCGAACACCAGCACGAAATAGGACGCGCCGGGCGCTGCGGCGCGCGCGATCGATTCCTGATATCCCTGGCGCAGCTCGACCGGCATCGAATGGAACAAGGTGCTGTCGACGATGGTGCCGAAACGGCCGTCGTAGCCGGTGAACGTGCTGATGTCGGCGACCGCGAAGCCGGCGTTGACCAAGCCGCGCTGGGCGGCATCCGAACGTGCGAGCTCGATCGCGGTCGGCGACAGGTCCAGGCCGACGGTTGTGAAGCCCCGCTCGGCGAGGTGGAGCGACGTCGCGCCCTCGCCGCAGCCGGCGTCGAGGACCTCACCGTGGAATGCGCCCGCGTCGATGAGCGCGGCGATCTCGGGTTGCGGTTCGCCGATGCTCCACGGCGGCCGGAAGCCCTGCCCCATCTCGGGTGCCTGGCCACGATAGGCGGATTCGAACAACGCGTCGCTGGATGAGCTCGTCATGCACCTCAGAGTGTCAACCAGGTTGATATATGTCAACATGGTTGACATGGAAAGTGTCCGGGACGAGCCACTCGGCTACCTGCTGCATCGGGTCACCGCGGCCTTGCGCGCCGAGGTGGCTGCCACCGTGCTCGAGCCTTCGGGGCTGGTGGCGCCGGAGTACCTCTGCTTGCGGATGCTGTCGCAGTCGCCGAAGTCCAACGCTCAGTTGGCCCGCGAGGCGCAGGTGTCGCCGCAGGCGATGAACAAGGTGGTTCTCGCGCTGCAGGATCGCGGCCTGGTGACGCGACCCGCCACCGTGTCGTCCGGGAGGTCGTTGCCCGCCACGTTGACGCGCGAGGGTGTGACCATGCTGGCGCGCCTCGACCCCGAGGTGGCGGAGGCCGAGAATCGGGTTCTGGCCGATCTCGACGAACACGATCGGCGCGAGTTCCGGCGGCTCCTCGTCGCGGCCGGCCGGGTGGTGTCCCGGCGGTGATCCCACCGGGACAGCGGCGCCGTCCGGCTGCCCGTGAGCGCGGGCCAGGAGCAGGGCCCCCTCCAGGGAGGCCAGGTAAGCCTCGGCCGCCGCACCGGTCCGGGTGGCGGGCATGCCCGCCTCGGCCAGCACACCGGCCACCCATTGCCGCTGATCGGCGAAGAACGCGTCCGTCGCCTGCCGCACCTGAACGGGCAGGCTCTCCGCATCCACGGCGAAGACGCCGCAGAGGCAGATGCGGCCGCCTTGGGCGAAGGTCTCGGCGTACAGTCCGGCACAACCCACCAGGCGCTGCCGCGCGCCCGCCGCGTCGTCGTCGACTTCCTTTCGCGCTCCGGCGAATCGTTCCCGATAGGACCGCGACACGGCTGACGGTCGCCGACTCGTTGCCGAGCAGGCTCTACCGGATCGCCTCGTCCATGACGAACTTCTGAATCGGCATGACCGTCGCACTCGTCGGCTACGCGGTCGCCACGGTTCGCCGGTTCGTTCTCTGCTGACCTCGCCGCCGACGCTGCGCAGGCCACCTTGATCATCCAAGCGATGACAAGACGGGCCGGCGGCCTTGTGGTGCGAACGCCCCACAGTGTGGTGCCGGGGACCGTATTACCGTGCAGGACAGTGAATCGCAGACCAGCTGCGGGGTCACGGGTCTCACCTTCCCTGCTTGAAAGGTGTTCCTGTCATGCGCTTTCGTCGTGTACTGACCATGCTCGCGCTGATGGCCGGAGTCGGCTCGGCGGTGGCCGCTCCGGTGGCCGCCGACCCGGGTCCGGTGACGGCCGAGGTTGCCGCTGATGCCTGTTACGCCTGGGGACGCACGCTGTCGCAAGGGGCGTCCGGTGATGACGTCCGGCAACTGCAGATCCGGGTCTCCGGCTACCCGGGCTACGGCGGTGTTCTGGCCCTCGACGGCCAGTTCGGCCCGGGGACCAAGGCGGCGGTCACGCGGTTCCAGCAGGCTTACGGTCTCGGCGCGGACGGCATCGCCGGACCGGCGACGTTCGCGAAGATCTACCAGCTGCAGGACGACGACTGCACGCCGGTCAACTTCACCTACGCCGAGCTGAACCGGTGCAACGCGGATTGGTCGGGCGGCAACGTCCCCGCCGCGACGGCGAAGGCCAACGCGCTGGTGTCGATGTGGAAGTTGCAGGCGATGCGGCATGCCATGGGTGACCGCCCGATCGTGGTCAACGGCGGTTTCCGCAGCGTCGCCTGCAACAACGCGGTCGGCGGGGCGGCCGCCAGCCGGCACCTCTACGGCGACGCGGTCGACCTCGGGGCGGGGGCGCAGGGCTTCTGCGGACTGGCGCTGCAGGCCCGCAACCACGGCTTCAGCGAGATCCTCGGGCCGGGATACCCGGGTCACAGCGATCACACGCACGTGGCGCACCGCTCGAGCCGGTTCTGGTCGGCGTCGTCCTGCGGAATCTGACGTGAACACGGAGACGTGACGAAGCCCGAACGCACCCTCGCATCACGATTCTTCGAACCGGGTGCCCCGCCGCCAGATCGCGCGGGTGTCGAGCGTGTCGCCGATGTTCGTCGTCGGGTCGCCGTCGACGAGCAGGAGGTCGGCGCGGAGTCCCTCGGCGATCCGGCCGCGGTCGACGAGCCCGAAGCGGCGGGCCGTGGTCGCTGTCGCGGCGCGCAGCGCCTGCGCGGGTGTCAGTCCGGCCGCCACGAGGTACTGCAGTTCCTGGTGCAGGCTGGCTCCGTGTGCCAGGCCGCCGAAGAAGGTCTCGGCCATGGAGGCGTCGGTGCCGGCCAGGATGTCCACGCCCGCGTCGGCCAGCGCCCGCACGGTCTCCAGGACGTCTTCGAGCTTGCCCTGCGGATAGCGGTGGTAGCTGGACCGCAGGGTTTCTTCCCACTTCGCGTCGAGGCGGCGGGCGACCCGGGGGTCGTCGGCGAGGTCGCTGCCGGTGATGCCCATCATCGACGCGTCGAGGCAGACGCACGGCACGACGAACATGTCCGCTTGGGCGATCAGGTCCACGATCTGCGTGGTGTGCGGGCGATCCATGAATAGGTGGACGACGCCGTCGATGCCGGCTTCGGCGGCCATCCGGGTCGCATCGAGGGTCAGCGTGTGAGCGACGGTGAGCGCGCCGTACTTCTTGGCTTCGGCGACCCCCGCGTTCAGCGTGGCTTGGTCGAGCATCGGCAGCCCCGGGTGTCCCTCGACGCTGCCGTCGTCGATCATGAACTTGATGTAGTCCGAGCCGCGCGCCAAGAGCTGGGGGACGTAGGCGGCGGCCTGGTCCGGGGTGGTGGAGAACGGCATCAGCGGCATGACCGGCGGCAGGGTTCCGGCCGGCCGGAAACCTTCGGGCATGAGCTCGCTGGGGTGTCCGCCGGGCGGCGTGATGGCGAAGCCGGATGACCGGATGTCGGCCACCGTGTCGTCCTCGGTGATGTGCGCGCGGTTCTCGCGGGTGTTCATGCCCTGCATCTCCAGCTCGGTGGTGACGCCGAACCGCAGGGCGAGTGCCGGGGAGCCGGGGGCGGAGTGGACGTGCGCGTCGATCAGCCCGGGCAGCAGGGTCGCGCCCCGGCCGTCGACGACCTCGGCGCCCTCGGGTACTTCGCCGCCGACCTGGCGGATCTTCCGGCCGTCGAGGACGACGGTCTGCACCCCCAAGGGCTTCTCCCCGTCGAAGATCCGGGCGCCGGTGATGGCAGTGCTGGCCATGGCTGTCTCACTTTCTCGCTCGCAGTTACATACCTGATGCTATGCACTTTACATCTGGTATGCAAATGCGAGAGGTACTACGCTCCGGGAGGTGAGCAGTTCCGCCGAAGATGCCCTGCTGGACCAGATCGGCCCGGCCCTGTCCCGCTTGCGTCGGCGTACGCCGGCCTCGGGCCGGGACCTCTCCCGCAATCTGGTGCTGAACGTGGTCGCCGACGCCCCGGGCGAGATGACCGTCGGCGGGCTGGCCGCGGAGATGGGCGTCGCGCAGCCGGTGGCCAGCCGGACGGTCGCGGCTTGCATCGCCGAGGGCTTGCTGCGGCGGGCGGCCTCCCAGGCCGACGGTCGCCGGACAGTGCTGGAGCTCACCGATCGCGGTGAGGCCGAGCGAACCCGGTTCGCCACCGACCAGCGCGCGGCGTTCGAGGACATCACGGCCGCCTGGTCGCCGGAGGAACGCACGCAGTTCGCGCGGCTGCTCGTCCGCTACGTCACGGACGCCGGCGCCTGGTCTCGCCGCCGAGGCTTGACCGGCGACTAGGGGCGGCGTCCATCGGTGGCTGGCCGGTCACTCGCCTTCCCGCCCGTGCCGGTTGTGCGCTTGGCGTTCCCGTTCGCGACGGTCTCCTCGTCCTCCAGGCTCGACCCGAGCGCACCGGCGACGATCCCGACCGAACTGCACAGCCACACCAGGGGTCTGTGCGAAATAGCCGCTGTCGATCACGACGGCCACCGCGAGCAGTGCGACCACGAACAGGATCGTGTACATGCACGCCACCCCGATCGCCAGCGTGGCCGCCGTGGAAACGTTGTACAGCATGGCCTTGCGCCGCTCGACGGCCTCCTTGCCCGCGCTGGTCTCCGTCGATCCCGAGCCGCCGCGACACCAGTTGCCGCACCACGCGGACCAGCAGCGCCCGGACTCGGCGCCACACCAGGACGGCGCCGAGCGCGGGCAGCGAGATCATCGCGACCCCGTGCTCGACGTCGACGCCCGCACTGCCGACCTACCTCGACGCGGGCACCGCGGAGAGTCCCAAGCCGGAAGCTCACCGTTGCGGGCCGGTCCGCTGATTCGCCTCCTGCGGGAGCGCGATGTCGAGTGGGTGCTGAGCGGGTCGGCAGTGCTCGTGCTTTACGGCAGCCCGGCTGCGACCGAACGATCTCGACGTGGTGCCCGCGGTCGATCCGGGCAACCTGGGCCGGCTTGCCGGGGTGCTGGGTGAGCTGGATGCGGTCCCGGCGTACTTCCCGGATTGGCCGGGGTCGTTGTCGCCGACTCAGTGAAGTCGGTGGACACCCCGGCCGCGGCGGCGATGCCGGCGACGGTCACCGGCGTCTGGGCTTTGCGCTGATCGTGCGGGGAAGCCGGGCGCGCCAGTCTCCCGCACGATCGCACCTCTTGCGGAAAGCCGGCTACTTGTGGACGTTCTTCAGTCCTTGGCCGTCGGTGGCCTTGAGGATGACGTCGGCGTTGTCGGCGCCGCCGGGTTGGTTGGCGGGCACCGGGAGCGTCACCGTCGTGTCGGTGTTGCAGATCCAGGGCGTGGTGTTGGAGCCGAGCCCTGTGCTACCTGCGTAGGCAACACCTCCGACGTAGCGGCAGCCGACGGCGTGCAGCCTGCCCTGCAGGGTCACCGTGCGGTTGCTGAAGTTGACGGTGCCGCTGAAGGAACTCGCGCCGTACCAGACGGTCACGGGCTTCGTGACCGAAGCTGGCGCGGCTGTGGCGACCGGCGCGCCCGTGAGCACGAGTCCGGCGGCGGCGCCGATCGCCGCGGCCGCGCGGCATCGGCCGATGCGATGGCTGGTTGGTGGCGTGCGATGCGCAAAGGACCTCAGCGTCGAGAACATGACGATTCCCTCCCGTTGGTGTCGCCTCGATGCCCACGGTGATGCTCCAGGGCCAAAGGTCAGCACGCCGACGCCGGTGCCGAGGTTTATCCGCGCCGATCCGATTCACCCGGATGCAGGCACCCGAAAACCAGACGGGCGTTTTGCTCTGCCGGCCTGCTTGGCGACGGCGGTCCGCTCGCTGACCGGGCCGCTCCACTGTCGGGTGGTGAGCGCAGGGCCGCTGCTGAACTCCGCAGCGCGGTGAGGGCGGGGTGGCCGGTCGGGATGTGCAGCGATGCGGTTACGGGTGCGGGTGCCTTCCGGGGACAGTGTCGTTCGAGGACAGTGTCTTTCGGGACGGGCGGGGCCGGCGCAGGACCGGATCGGGGTTTCCGGTCCTGCGCCGGGTGGGCTCGTCAGGCCGGGATTTCCTTGCGGTCGCCGGTTGCGCCGGTGATGTCGATGCGGCGTGGCTTGGCCTTTTCGGCGACCGGGATGCGCAGGGTCAGGACGCCGGCTTCGTAGTCGGCCGCGATGCGGTCGGTGTCGAGGGTGTCGCCGAGGAACAGCTGGCGGGAGAACACGCCCAGCGGGCGTTCGGAGACCTGCATCTGCACGTCGCTGCCGCCGGGGAGGGGCCGTCGTTCGGCCTTGACGGTGAGGACGTTGCGTTCGATGTCGAGTTCGATCGCGTCAGGGGTGACGCCCGGCAGGTCGAAGCAGACCACGAACTCGTCGCCGGCGCGGTAGGCGTCCATGGGCATCGCGGCCGGCTTGGACCAGGTTCCGGGGCCGCCGAAGACCTGCTGGGCGAAGCGGTCGAGCTCGCGGAACGGGTCGGTGCGCATCAACATGGGTTCCACCTCCTGGGTTCGATGTCGGGTGTCAACACGCCCCACTTTTCTAACATGTCATCGGAACGATGACAAGTCACTGGTCGTCGAAGGGATGACAAGTGGGGAAGTGGGCCTGATTCGAGCCGTGCAGGAGGTCGCCGAGTGGGCTCGGCGCAACTCGGCCTTGGTGCGGCACTGGGCGACGTCACCAGCCTGCCGCTTCCGCGGGTGGCGGTCCGTGGTCACCTGGAACGTGATCATGCCGGCCCGGCCGACCAGCTCGGCGATCACGTCGACGTGGTGCGCCGCCACGCTGCCGGGCACCGTCGTGATCGTGCCACCTGACCGCCGCAGAACCACTTCCTCGTGTCAAGGTCGGTCCGGGGCGGCCAGGGCAGTGTCGAGGAAGTCCTGGGCGACTTCGCGCAGCTTCAGATTCTGCTCCTGTGACGCCTTCACGAGCAGTGCGAAGGCGTCGTCGGCCGGGATGCGGTGGAGGGCCATCAGGATGCCCTTCGCCTGGTCGATCACCGCACGGGAGGTCAGCGCAGTGCGTAGCTGTTCCATCGTCTCGCGGGCTGTCTGGTGCCGGCGGGTGCTCCGAAGCGCCGCTTCGGCGGCGGTGGTGTAGAGATCCAGCAGGGCTCCGTCGAGAGCGCCGAAGCTGTTGCCGCCGGTGTCGTAGAGGTTGAGTGAACCGTGGTACTCGCTGTCGACGAACAACGGCGCGGACAGGTAGCCGAGCACCGCTGACTCGGCCGCCGCGGCGGCGAACTCGGGCCACTGTTGTGCCGCCTCGGCCACCTTGACCCGCTGGAGCTCACCGGTTCTGGCGGCTTCCAGGCAGGGGCCTTGCCCGGCTTTGTACTGGGCCTGGTCGATGTGGTGCGCGCTGTCACAGGTCGACGTCGCCGTGTAAGGGTCGCCGTCGCGCAGCAGGGTGATGCTGGCGAGTTCCGCGTCCGGCACCGCGTGTACGACCTGCTGACACACCCGCTGCAGGACCACTGGCAGCGCCTCTTCTTCCGTGAAGGTGCCGGCCAGCCGGTCCAACGCGGCGGTGACGTCGTCCACTCGCCGTGCGGCGTCCCGCTCGTCAAGCAGGTTCTCGTCCATATGGCGCTCCTTCGGGGCGATGCGCTCGGTCTCGCGGGTGATCGGCGTGCGGCTCTACCGAAGACCAGGTCGTGACCAGGTTCCTGGCGCCATCGGTGGAGACCCGCGGGGTGGTGTGAGCTCGGGAGCGACCGGATTCCCCGTTGCATGCCGTCCTGAGCCCGCGCGAGAGCTACGACCGGGTTTCGGCGGGGTAATCGGGACGGGCCGAACGAGAAGGCAGAGTGCCGCCGGTCAAGTCGGCTGTGTGGCGATCGAGCAACAGGGCCAGTCGGTCGCCGTCGCACTGTCGGCGGACGAGGCGTTCCCCACGTCTGCGGAGGGTGTTGAGGGTGAAGTCCGCCACCGCTCGCGGATCGGGCTGGGCCGGGCCTCGTAGGGCGGCGATCACGTGCATCGCTGACGAGGCGCCGTCGGCGGCCGCGAGTTGCCAGCCATCGAGGGTGTCCCAGATCAGGAGCAGGTCTCGGTCAGAGCGGTCTGCCGGTCGGCCGGCGAAACGGATCTGCCCGCACATCGGCTCGGTCGACTCGGTGGTGGTGTCTTCGGCCGGCAACCCCAGTTCCGTCGCCACGGCGCGTATGTAGCCGGGAAGGGCTGCCTCGACGGGAGGAATGATCTTCATGGCCCACCTGCCCATTCTCGACTACGGCGTTCGACACCACCTTTCCCCGTGATTACCCCAGCGGCGGTGACGTAATCGTGACGCGGAAGATCGGAAGGTCCTTTCGGCCTCGGTTTGGGGCACGCAGGCGTGGGTATGCCCATTCTGGTGGTGGACGAGCTCGTGTCGAATGTGTGTGTCACGGCGCCCCGCCTGCCCAGGTGCTGCTCGCCCACGAGTTCGGCTGCGTGCGAATCGAAGTCACCGATGCCAGTCCCGGACCGGCTGAATCGCGCCTGCCGGATCTCACCGGCGGGCGCGGGCTGATCTTGGTGGACGCCTGCGGTCGGCGATGGGGGAAGAGGCAGCTCGAGGCCGGGAAGACGGTCTGGGCCGAAGTCGCGGTTTCCTGCATCGAGGCCGGCTAGCTGAGTTGTTCAGCGTCAGCGTCAGCGTCAGCGGCTCGTGCTCTGGTCGGGGCTTGATCGAGTCGTCGCCGGTTAATCAGCGGATCCGCGGGTACCTGGCCCCTCAGCTTTCCACCACGAGGAGGACGCAGTGGCCCGCAAGACCCCCGGCAAGCTTGTGAAGACCGCACTCGAGAAGGCGGTGGAGAAGGTCACCGAGCTGACGAACCCCCCGATCCCCGGCTCACCCGGTAGTGAAGCTCCGTCCATCGAGGAACCGGTCGACCCGCGTGGGCCGCTGCCGCCGAAACCGGACCAGGACGGGCCGGAAACGGTCACCCCGACGGGCGCGCCCACCGGCGCGCCGAAGCTCTCGGTGGGGCAGCAGGGTGAGTACCTCACCACGACGGTCGGCGTCCGGCTGCCTGACACCGACCATTCCCTGAAAGCGGGGGAGCGGGGCCCGACTCTGCTGCAGGATCACCACTTGCGCGAGAAGGTCATGCACTTCGACCACGAGCGCATCCCGGAGCGGGTCGTGCACGCACGTGGCTACGGCGCGCACGGGGTGTTCGTCGGCTACGGCACGGCCTCGCACGTCTGCCAGGCCGGCTTCCTGGGCAACGGGGTCGAGACGCCGGTGTTCGTGCGGTTCTCCACGGTCGTCGGCTCGCGCGGATCGGCCGACGCCGTGCGCGACACCCGGGGGTTCGCGACGAAGTTCTACACGCAGGAAGGCAACTTCGACCTGGTCGGCAACAACATCCCGGTCTTCTTCATCCAGGACGGGATCAAGTTCCCCGACATCATCCACGCGGCCAAACCGCACCCGGACCGGGAGATCCCGCAGGCGCAGAGCGCCCACGACACGTTCTGGGACTTCGTGTCGACCCACACCGAAGCCACCCACCACGTGCTGTGGCAGATGTCCGACCGCGCGATCCCCCGCTCCTACCGGACGATGGAGGGCTTCGGGGTCCACACCTTCCGGCTCGTCAACGCCGACGGGGAGTCCGCGCTCGCGAAGTTCCACTGGAAGCCGAAGCTGGGCGTGCACTCCCTGGTCTGGGAGGAGGCGCAGCTGCTCAACGGCGTCGACCCGGACTTCCACCGCCGCGACCTCGCCGACGCCATCGAGTCCGGCGCGTTCCCGCAGTGGGAGCTCGGCGTGCAGATCTTCCCGGACACGCCGAGGCAGACGTTCGAAGGCATCGACCTGCTGGACCCGACCAAGCTGGTCCCGGAGGAACTCGCTCCGGTGCAGCCGGTGGGGATGCTGACGCTCAACCGGAACCCCACGAACTACTTCGCCGAGACCGAGCAGGTCGCGTTCCACGTCGGGAACCTGGTGCCCGGCATCGACGTCACCGATGACCCGCTGCTGCACGCGCGGCTGTTCTCCTATCTGGACACCCAGCTGACGAGGCTGGCGGGGCCGAACTTCAACCAGATCCCCGTCAACCGCCCGCACGTGCCGGTCAACGACATGACGCGCGACGGCTTCCACCAGCAGGCGATCCACGGCGGCGTCGCCCCGTACAAGCCGAATACCCTCGACGGCGGTAACCCGTTCGAGGCTGGTGCCGAGGCGAAACCGTTCGTCGAGGTGGCTCAGCCGCTGCCGAAATCCGCGAAGGTCCGGCAGTCACCGGTGTCGTTCACCGACCACTACACGCAGGCGAGGTTGTTCTGGCTGAGCCTGTCGCCGATCGAGAAGCAGCACGTCGTGCTGGCGTTCACCTTCGAACTCGGCAAGTGCTACGAGCAGGCGATCAAGGAACGCGAGCTGCTCGTCCTGGCCAATGTGGACCGCGAGTTGAGTCAGAAGGTGGCGCAGGGTCTCGGTCTTCCGGCCCCGGCCGTTCCCGGGCGGCAGAAGAAGGTCACGCCGAGCGCAGCGCTCTCGCAGATCGGCGGGACGTGGCCGACCGACGGGCGCATCATCGGGATCGTGGTCGACCCCACCGACCTCGACGGGGTGCGCGCGGTCCGGGAAACCATCCTGGCCGAAGGCATGGTGCCGCTGCTGATCGCGCCGACCGGCGGACCGCTCGACGCCGACAGCGGCCTGGTCGCCCAGCGCACCTTCCTCACCGCTCGTTCGGTCGAATTCGACGCCCTGCTGCTCGCGGGCAGCCCGCCGCCCGGCGCGGACGTGCTGCCCGCCGGGGACGACGCCGTCGATCCCCGGGTCGTCCTGATCGTCCAGGAGTGCTTCCGGCACGCGAAAGCCATCGGCGCGTGGGGAAGCGGGCGAGCCGCGCTCGAGGCCGCCGGCTGTGCCACCGGACCGGGGGTCGTCCTCGACGACGATCCGGCAGTGGTGCTGGCGAAGACCACGAAGCTGCTCGGGGCCCACCGCGTGTGGGAGCGATTCCCAACGTCGATCTCCTGAGAGAGGCCGGTCGTGACCGAAGCACTCACCGATGAGGAACTCGACTACCTCCGCTCGCTGTTCGACCTCGCCCGCACCGGCGACACCGAACGGCTGGCGGAGGCGATCGAGGCCGGGATACCGGTGAACCTCACCAACGAGGCCGGCGACTCACTGCTCATGCTCGCCGCGTACCACGACCACCCGGAGATGGTCCGTGCGCTGCTCGACGCGGGTGCTGACACGGCGCGGGTCAACGACCGGGGCCAGACCGCGCTGGGAGCGGCGGTGTTCCGCCGCTCCCAGCGCAGCGTCACCCACTTGCTGGCCGCGGGCGCCGACCCCGCCCTCGGCCCGCGGTCCGCGCTCGACATCGCCCGCTTCTTCGACCTGCCCGAGATGCTCACGCTTCTCGTTCAGCACCGCGGATAGCCGCGGGCCGGCGGATGGCAGCGTTCGGTTTCCACCAAACCGTGCAGGAACACGTCCAGCAAGAGCCCGAGGTGCGGTGGCCGGACCGCACCTCGGGATCGCTCAGCCGCGCAGGTTCTGCTGGGCTTCCTGAGCGCGGCCGGAGACGTCTTCGGTCGCCGAGCGCGCTTGGTCCTTGACAGTCGTCGCCGCGTCGGTGGCTTCGGACCGCACCGAGTCGGCGGCCTGCTGCACCGGCTCACGCAGGTTCTCCTTGACCTCTTCGGCCGCCTGCCGGGCGACCGGCACGATGTGCTCCTGGGCCAGGTCCGTCGCCTGGCCGGCGAGCTTGCGCTCCGCCTCGCTCGCCGGGAGCAGGGACGAGACGAGCCAGCCGGCGCCGAAGACGATCAGGCCGGCGGCCAGCGGGTTGCCCCGCGTGCCCCGGCGGATCGACTCCGGGGCGTCGCCGACGGTGTCGGCGGCCGAGCTGACCTTGTCCCCGGCCGCCGAGGCGACGGCGCCCACCTTGTCACCCGCGGTCGAGGCCTGGCCGGCCGCGGTGCCCATGACCCGGTCCTTCGCCCCGCCCAGTGCCGAGCGCACCCGGGTGACGCGGCGTTCGACGACGCGGCCCGGGCTGACCTTCTCGGTCAACGCGTTCACGTCCGTGCTCAGGTTCCGTTGCGTGCCTTCGATCTCACGGCGGATCCGGTCGGCTTCGGTCATGGTCGTTCGCCTTTCAGTGCGTCCGGGACCTGCTGCAGCGTCTCGACGGTGCGGTCGGGTTTGGGGCTGACCCGGCGGAGCTCGCGCCGCCCGTTCGTGTACAGCACGGCGCCGGCGATCACCCACACGCCGGCGACGACGAGCGCGGCCCAGCCCTCGTCCATCACGTTGGCCAGGCCCTGCCAGAGGGCGAGGGACAGGAACAGCACGATCATGTAGCCGGCGAACCCGGCTCCACCGAGCATGCCCGCGCCCTTCGCGGCCTTGCCCGCCTCGACCTTCACCTCGGCCTTGGCCAGTTCCACCTCCTGGCGCACCAGGGTGGAGACGTCCTTCATGACGTTGGTCAGCAGCTCGCCGACCGAGGTGTCGGCGACGTTGACTGGTGGGGCCGCGGGAGGTGCGGCGGCGGGTGGGGTCACCGGGGGCGCGGCGGCGGGCGGCGGCTGGGTCATCGCGGTGCCTGCCCCGGCGCAGAGAAGCCGGGCACGGGGACAGCGCCCGGCGGCTGCGGCGCGGTGTACCCGCCAGGGCCGGCCGGGTAGCCCGCGCCCCCCGGCTGCGGTGCCGACGGTTGCGGCAACGGCGGGGCCGCGGCCGGGTGACCGGCGTCGGCCGGCAGGAGCGCAGAGGGTTGCGGCACATGCGGGGTCGCGGGCAAGGGCTGCGGTGCCGCTGCCTGGCCGTTCGAGGAAGCCTTGTCCCCGGAGGATTCCTGCTGCTGGGCGACGACGCCCCGGGTGAGCCGGCCGACGACGGCGCCCGCCACCGCCGCGCCCACGAGGAACGTGCCGGGGCGACGGCGGGCGAAGCGCCGCACTTCGTCGAGCAGGTCGCCGGGCTCCCGGTGCTCGAGCCAGTCCGCGACCGATCGGGTCCGCCCGGACACCTGCCGCGCGACGTCGGAGGCGACGCCGGGGGAGTCGGTCTTCTCAGCCATCCGCTCGAGCTGGCCGGCGAGCTGGTGGAGGCTTTCCGCCGCCTTCCGCTGGCCGTCCCGGGCCTGGGACTCCAGCTGGGCCCGGCCTTCACGGAGCAGATCACGCGCTTCGTGCTGAGCGTGTGCCGCGACGTTCTTCGCCTCGTCGACCGCGGTGTGTGCCACTTCGCCGCCGCGGTCGGCGGCGGTCGTGGCGAGTTCGCGTGCTTCGTCCTTGGCGGCCTCCGGCTTCGAGGGTGATTCGCTCGGGTACTGCGTGGGCGGCGACTGGCCACCCTGTCCGTGTGTCATAAGGAACCTCCGGTGGAAGAGGCAGCTCCGTGCCTCGACGGCGCCGACGCGGGATCGGCTGGTAGTGGGCTCGGCTACCCGAGCCGTTCGGTGATAAACCGGGGCACGCAAGCGCTGGTCCGTGCGGGATTCCGGAGACACCGCCGGGGGAATCGTTTGGCGGCGGACGGGTCCGGGAACCCGCCGCGAGTAATCAGCGGTCGCCCGAGTCCCCGGCGACGCCGAACCCGGAAGGACCTGCATGGTTACGTCTGCTGTGCGCAGCGATGCCGAGACCCGCGCGACGTCGCGCAACGACTTCGGAGACCTCGGCCGCCTCGTGCGGCGCGAAGGTCTGCTCGACCGCCGCTACGGCTACTACGCGGTGAAGGTCACCCTCACCCTGCTCGCCTTGGCCGGCGGGTGCGTCGCGTTCGTGGCGCTGGGCGACTCGTGGTGGCAGCTGGCGACCGCGGTGTTCTTCGCCGTGATGTTCGCCCAGATCGCGTTCCTCGGCCACGACGCGGGCCACAACCAGATCTTCCGCACCGGCCGGGCCAACGACCGTCTCGGCTACGCCTTGGGTGGGATCGTCGGGATGAGCTACGGCTGGTGGATGGGCAAACACACCCGTCACCACGCCAGCCCCAACCACGAGGACGACGACCCCGACATCGACATCCCGTTGCTCGCCTTCACCCGCGGGCAGACGGGAGACAAGCACGGGCTGGTGCGCTGGACGTCGAAGTACCAGGCTTTCCTGTTCTTCCCGTTGCTGCTGTTGGAAGGGCTGAGCCTGCACTGGGCCGGCATCCAGGCCGTACGGGACGACGAGGTCAAGCATCGCCGGCTCGAAGCGGTGCTCCTGTTCGCCCACATCGGTATTTATCTGGGCGCGGTGTTCGTGGTGCTGTCCCCGCCGGTGGCGGTGGCGTTCATCGCCGTCCACCAAGGACTGTGGGGCGTCTACATGGGCTGCTCGTTCGCACCGGGCCACAAGGGCATGCCGACCTACACCGACAAGACGAAGCTGGACTTCCTGCGCAAGCAGGTGCTCACCAGCCGCAACGTCCGCGGCGGCCGGTGGGTCGACTTCACCCTCGGCGGGCTCAACTACCAGATCGAGCACCACCTGTTCCCGAGCATGCCCCGGGTCAACCTGCGCCGTGCGCAACCACTGGTGCGGAAGTTCTGCGAGGACCACGGGATCGACTACGCCCAGTGCGGGCTGTTCAAGACCTACTACTACGTCCTGCGGCACCTGCACGACGTCAGCGCACCGCTCCGCGCGGCGCACTAGTCCACATCGGACGATGGACGACGCAGAGGAGCGCCTCGTGGGAGCCGATCTCGAGCCAGGCGTGCGGCTGAAGGAAATCCGGTCGAAGTGCCTGACCGTGACCCACGAGTTCGTCGTGGCGCGGTGCCGGGACGAGCTCGGCGGCCACCGGGGCGGCGGCTTCGTCGCGGACGCGCTGACGTCCTTCCTGGCCGGAGGCAAGTTCCTCCGCCCCGTGTTCGCCTACATCGGCTGGACGTGCGGCGGCGCGGAGTCGGACGCCGCGCTGCGGGCCGCCGGGAGCCTGGAGCTCCTGCACTGCTTCGCGCTGGTCCAGGACGACGTGATGGACGGATCTTCCCTTCGCCGCGGGAAACCGGCGCTGCACCGCAGGATGGCGCAGTGGCACCGGGAGGAAGGCCTGTCCGGTTCGCCGGAGAAGTTCGGCGAGTCGGCGGCCGTCCTGCTCGCCGATCTGTTCCTGGTGTGGAGCGAGCGGATGCTGCGCGAGTGCGGCCTGCCGGCCGCAGCGCTGAGCCGGGGCTGGCCACGCTACGACGACCTGCGTGCGGAGCTGGCCGTCGGCCAGTTCTCCGACCTGGTGAACGACGCCGGCCGAGCGCCCGGGTGGGACTCGGTGCTCGATGTGCTTCGGCGTAAGTCCGGCAACTACACCGTGCGCCGCCCGCTCGAATTCGGTGCGGCGCTGGCGGGCTGCGGCGAGCAGCAGCTGGCCGGTCTGAGCGCCTACGGACGCCTGGTCGGCGAAGCCTTCCAGTTCCGCGACGACCTGCTCGGCGTGTTCGGCGACCCGCGGGTGACGGGCAAGCCCGTGGGGGAGGACCTGCGGGACCGGAAGGCGACGAGCGTCGTCGTGCTGGCGGCCGAGCTGGCCGACCCCGCGCAGGCCCGCGAGCTGCGCGCGCTGACCCGCCTCGACGCCGTCGAACCCGCCGACGTCCGGCGCTGGCAGGCGCTCATCGCGGCCACCGGCGCCCCCGGCGAGCTGGAGCGGATGATCGGGCGGCGCTCGGCGGACGCGCTCGAGGCCGTCGAACGCGCCGGGCTCCCCGACCCCGCCCGGGCCGCCCTGGCCGAGCTGGCGTCCTCCTGCACGGAGCGGGCCCGATGAGGCGCATCGAGGGCCGCGGCGACCACGTGGTCGTCGTCGGTGCGGGCCTGGCCGGGCTGGCGACGGCGATGCACCTGGCCGGGCGCGGCCGGAGCGTCACCGTGCTCGAACGCGACGCCGGCCCCGGCGGCCGGACGGGACGGCTCGACCACGGCGGTTACCGGCTCGACACCGGCCCGACCGTGCTGACCATGCCCGGGATCATGCGGGACACCTTCGCCGCCGTCGGGGCGGACCTCGACGACCACCTCCGCCTGCGCCCGCTCGACCCCGCCTACACCGCGTGCTTCGCCGACGGCAGCGGCCTCGCCGTGCACGCCGACGGCGACCGGATGGCCGACGCCGTCCGCGCGTTCGCCGGGCCGCGGGAGGCGGACGGCTACCGGCGGCTGCGCGCCTGGCTGACCCGGCTTCATGACGTCGAGTTCGGCCGGTTCGTCGCGGCCAACGTCGACTCGCCGTTCGGCCTGCTGTCCGGTGACCTCGCGCGGCTCGTCGCCCTCGGCGGGTTCCGGCGGCTGACCCCGAAGATCGCGTCGTTCCTGCACGACGAACGGCTTCAGCGGGTCTTCAGCTTCCAGGCGCTGTACGCGGGCGAGTCGCCGATGCGGGCGCTGGCCCTCTATGCCGTGATCTCGTACATGGACACCGTCGGCGGTGTGGTCTTCCCGGAAGGCGGCGTCGCCGAACTGCCCCGCGCGATGGCCGCCGCGGCGGCCGGTGCCGGGGTGACCTTCCGGTACGGCGAGCCCGTGGTTTCCCTGGAACGCCGGGGAACCCGGATCACGGCCGTCCACACCGGACACGGTCAGCGCGTCCCCTGCGACGCCGTGGTGCTGGCCACGGAGCTTGCGGTGAGCTACCGGCTCCTGGGCCGGACGCCGAAACGCCCGGTGCGGCTGCGGGCGGCGCCGTCGGCGGTGGTGCTGCACGCCGGGTTGCCGTCGGCCGCGGCGGACCTCGGTCACCACACGATCTCCTTCGGCGGCGCGTGGGCGACGACGTTCGACGAGCTGATCAAGACGGGACGGCTGATGAGCGACCCGTCCCTGCTGATCACCCGGCCGACGGCGACGGACGCCTCCCTCGCACCGCCGGGCAAGGAGCTGTACTCCGTCCTGGCGCCGGTCCCGAACCTGGAACGCGGTCCGCGTGACTGGGCCGGTCTTGCCGAAAGCTACGCCGACGAGCTGGCCGCAGTCGTCCGGGAGCGCCTGCTGCCGGACTTCGTACCGGAGATGCGCCGGGTGCTGAGCCCGGCGGACTGGGCCGCCCAGGGGATGGTGGCCGGCACCCCGTTCAGCTACGCGCACTCGTTCCCGCAGACCGGCCCCTTTCGGCCGCGGAACCTGCCGCGGGGCGTGAGCAACGTCGTGCTCGCCGGCGGGGGAACCGTCCCGGGTGTCGGGGTGCCGACCGTGCTGCTGTCCGGGCGGCTCGCCGCCGACCGCGTGACCGGCCCGGAACCGGGCCCGCGCCGGACGGCGATCGACCTCGCGGCGAAAGGAACACCATGACCAACCGGGAACTCGACGCGGCCGGGATCCACGACCCCGGCCTGCGGGCCGCGTACACGTGGTGCCGCCGGGTCAACGCGGCGCACGGCCGGACGTACTTCCTCGCCACGGCGATGCTGAGCCCGGCCCAGCGGCCCGCGATCCACGCGCTCTACGCGTTCGCGCGTCGGCTGGACGACATCGTCGACGAGCCGGCACCGGGCGTGACCCCCGAGCTGCTCGAGGCTCGCCTCGCCGAGGCCGAATCGGGGCTGACGGCCGGTCTGACGTCGGGGAAGAGTGCCGATCCGCTGCTGTGCGCGGTGATCGACACAGCCGTCCGCTACGGGATTCCCGCGGCGTACTTCAGCGCGTTCATCCGGTCGATGCGGCTGGACCTCACGAAGACGGACTACCGCGACCGGACCGAGCTGGACGCGTACGTGCACGGCTCCGCCGAGGTCATCGGCCTGCAGGTGCTGCCGATCCTCGGCACCACGGTGAGCTTCGACGAGGCCGCACTCCGGGCCGCCGCGCTCGGCAAAGCGTTCCAGCTGACCAATTTCCTGCGCGACGTCGCCGAGGACCTCGATCGCGGCCGGGTCTACCTGCCCGCCGACGAGCTGGCCGCCTTCGGCGTCGACCGCGACCTGCTCACCTGGTGCGCCACGCGCGGCGAGGTCGAAGCCCGGGTCCGGCGGGCACTGGCCGATCAGATCGCCACCACCCGCGCGGTCTACCGGCAGGCCGCGCCCGGCGTCGCGATGCTGCACCCGGTGTCCCGCCCGTGCGTCGCCACCGCGCTGACGCTCTACGCCCGGATCCTCGACCGGCTGGAGGACCAGGACCTCGACGTCTTCGCCGGCCGGGCCACCGTCTCGCGGAAGCGGCGACTGGCCGTCGCTTCCGGGGCCCTGACCCGGGCGTTGTGGGCGCGTCGCCGCCACCGGCCGCCCGCCGTGCCGATCCCGGCGGGGGTGACCTGAGGTGGGCCGGGCCGAGTACCTGCTCGTGCTCGCCGCCTGCGTGCTGGTCACGCTGCCGCTGGAGCTCGCCGGCGCCCGCGTCTACCGCCGGCCGCGGCGGCTGGCGCGGGCCGTCCTGCCGGTGGCGGCGGTCTTCCTGCTCTGGGACGTGCTGGCGATCAGCGCGGGCGTCTGGTCCTACGACCCGGCGTTCGTCTCCGGCCTGCGCGCGCCCGGGAACATCCCGTTGGAGGAGATCCTGTTCTTCGTTGTCGTGCCGATCTGCGGGGTGATGACCTACGAGGCGGTCGGGCTGATGCTCACCGTGGGCGCCCGGCTCCGCCGCCGCGACCGCGCCGGGTCGCGGTCGTGACGGTTCCCTGGGGGTACACCGTGCCCGTGGTCGCGGCGGTCCTCGTCGTGGTCGGGGCCGAGGTGCTCATCGTCCGCTCCGGGCTGTTCCGCCAGGCCCGGTACTGGATCACGATGGTGATCGTCACCGCGTTCCAGATTCCGGTCGACGGCTGGCTGACCAAGCTCAGCGCCCCGATCGTGCGCTACGCCCCGGACCAGATCACCGGCCTGCGGTTCCCGTGGGACATCCCGGTCGAAGACTTCCTGTTCGGGTTCGCCCTCGTCACCGCGGTGCTGATGCTCTGGGAGCGGGCCCGCCGGAAGGAGTCCCCGTGACCCTCGACCGTGGTGGGCTCTCCCGCGAGCGCGTCCCGCCGGCCTTCGACGCCGGAGCGGCCGCCTACGACCGACTGGTCGCCGTGAACCCCGGCTACCACGCGCAGCTGCGGCTGTCGGCCCGCCGGCTGGGCGGCGCCGGGCTGCGCCTCCTCGACGCCGGCTGCGGCACCGGCGCCTCCACCGCGGCGTTGCTGACCGCGTTCCCGCACGCGCGGATCACCGCCGTCGACGCTTCGGCCGGCATGCTCGCCGAGGCGCGCCGGAAGTCCTGGCCGGCGACGGTGACCTTCGTGCACAGTCGCATCGAAGACTTCGGTGCCGGCGAGGACTTCGATGGGATCTTCGCGGCCTACCTGCTGCGCAACCTGGCGGACCCGGACCGGCAGCTGACCGCGTTCCGGACGGCGCTGCGTCCCGGCGGCCGCCTCGCCCTGCACGAGTACTCCGTGCGGGACTCGCGACGCGCCCGGGTGGTCTGGAACCTGGTGTGCGGCACGATCGTGATCCCCGCCGGCCGGCTGGTGACCGGGGACGCGACGCTGTACCGGCACCTGCGCCGCAGCGTCCTGGCCTTCGACGGGCTCGGGACACTGGCCGGGCGGCTCGACCGGGCCGGCTTCACCGACGTCCGCGTCCACCCGATGAGCGGCTGGCAGCGCGGCATCGCCCACACCGTCACGGCCACCGCCCGATGAGCGATCGCCGCCGGACGCGGATCCCCGCCCCGCCGGGCGTGGCCCACGCGCGGGACCTCGGACGCCGTCCGGCGGTCGCCGTGGTCGGCGCGGGAATCGCCGGGCTGGCCGCGGCCACCGCACTGGCCGAACGCGGTGTGGCCGTGACGGTGTTCGAGCGCGAGGAGTACGCGGGTGGCCGGGCCGGCGGGTGGCCGCACACCCTGGCCGACGGCAGCGCGGTCACCATGAGCCGCGGCTTCCACGCGTTCTTCCGGCAGTACTACAACCTTCGCGCGCTGCTGCGGCGCACCGACCCCGGCCTGGACCGGCTGGCGCCGCTGCACGACTACCCGTTGCTCGACGCGCGCGGACGCACCGATACGTTCGCCGGGCTGCCGCGCACCCCGCCGTGGAACGCGCTCGCGTTCGCCTTGCGCAGCCCCACCTTCCGCACCGCAGACCTGCTGCGGCTCAAGCCGCGGGCCGCGTGGCCGCTGGTGACCGTGCGCGTCCCGGAGATCTACGAGCGCCTCGACGGGATCGACGCGGCCACGTTCCTGGAGCGGCTCAACTTTCCTTTGGCGGCCCGGCATCTGGCTTTCGAAGTGTTCTCCCGCAGCTTCTTCGCCGACCCCGGCAGGCTGTCGGCGGCCGAGCTCGCGGTGATGTTCCACCTGTACTTCCTCGGGTCGAGTGAGGGTCTGGTCTTCGACGTCCCGACCGAGCCGTTTTCCCAGGCACTGTGGGATCCTCTGGTCGGCTATTTGTCTACATCGGACGTTTCGGTGCGGCTCGGGGTGGCGGTGTCGTCGATCGACCGCGACCGGACGGGACGGCTCGTCGTCCACCCCGGGGACGGCCCGGCGCTCCCGGTCGACGCCGTGGTGCTGGCCTGCGACCCGGGCGGCCTGCGCCGGCTCGTCGCCGCGTCGCCCGCCCTCGGCGACGACGCGTGGCGGAATCGGGTGGCGGCGGTGCGGGAGGCGCCGCCCTTCCTGGTGCGGCGGTTGTGGCTGGACCGGGGGGTCGCGCCGGAGCGGTCGCCGTTCCTCGGCACGGGCAGCCTGCGGCCGTTGGACAACATCAGCGTCCTCGACCGGTACGAAGGGGAAGCCGGCCGATGGGCAGTGAAGACCGGGGGCAGTGTCGTCGAGTTGCACGCGTACGCCGTCGACACGGCCGATCGCGCGGCGGTGTCCCGCCGGGCGCTGGACCGGCTCCACGCGCTCTACCCGGAGACGGCCGGCGCGCGCATCGTCGACGAGGTGTCCCTGTGGCGCCAGGACTGCCCGCTCTTCGGCGTCGGGACCTTCCCCGCTCGCCCGACGGTCACCACCCCGGACCCGGACGTGGTCCTGGCCGGTGACGGGATCCGCGTCGACCTCCCGGTCGCGCTGATGGAACGCGCTGCGACAACGGGGTTCACCGCGGCCGGGGTGTTGCTGGCGGGCTGGGGACTGGCCGGGCACCCCTTGACGACGGTGCCCAACCACGGACGGTTCGCGGTCCGCCGCCGCTGATCAGCCGCGGAGCTGGTAGCGGCGCTCGGCGTAGGCGAGGTCGTCCCGCCACAGCCGGGCCGCGGTGCGACGCATCAGCGGCCGCAGGAGCGGCGCCGCGTGCCGGGCGAGCGCGAACCCCGGCCGGCCGGACGTGGCGATCGTCGCCTCGGTGACGGCGGTGCGGGGGCGGCCGTCCGCACCGGCGCCGAGCGGGGTCGCGTGGGTCTCCACGACGCTGCCGGCACCTTCGCCGTCGGTGATCCGCATGACGACGGTCCGCGGTTCCGGGCAGGTGAACTCGGCCCGGACGGGGACACCCCAGCGACCGGCGAGCCGGAACGTGACCTCGACCAGGAACCGGTCGTCCTCCTCGGCGACGTCCAGGGCCACGGGCGCGTCCAGCACCCGCAGCCGGGCGAAGGAGTACGGGTGGAACCAGGCGCCGTGCCACGGGTCCAGCCGGTTCGCGACGACGTCGGCCGGCTCGCAGACTCCCGTCAGCGCCGCGACCGCCTCGACGGAGGTCTCGGGCGCCGGGCGCTCGGGCAGGACGGGAGCATCGGTCGGCGGCTCACCGCCGAGGTCGTCGAGCCGGACCCAGGTGAGCACGCCGTCGTCGTGACACGGCACCGGAGACCACGCGCCGCGCGTGCCGGCGCCAAGCCGCAGGCCGTGCCACCGGCAGACCAGTTCTCCGCAGTCGAGCTTGGCCTCGGCCAGCGGTGCGCCGAGGTGCGGGCACGCGCCCGGCCCGGCGCGGAGCACGCCGCCGTCGTCTCGCCAAAGGACCAGTTCGCGGCCGGCGACCGCCGCGCCCAGCGGTGCGTCCGGGCGGACGTCCCGGGAGGCGCCCACGACGTACCAGTTGCCGGATGGCCGGGCTTCGCCGCGTTTCACCGCGGCTTCGATCACCGCGGGACTCGCCTCCTGGTAGGTGGGGCGCTGCCGGGGCCAGCGCGCCTCGCTGAACGGCTGCACAGGCCAGCGCTGCGGCCAGTGCCCGGTGATCCGGGATCTCACGCTCATGTCGGGCTCCTCGCCGGTGGCCGTGCCTCGCACGCGCTGGACGGCCGGTGCTCCTCAAGAGTGACCTCTCACGGAGAGGAAGCGGCCGTCCGGTGACGCGGTGGGCCCTTCGCCATGTTCGGCGCAATACATGGCCAGTGATCGGCTACCCGCCGTACTCGTGGGTAAACCGGAATTCTCTTCAGCCGGTCACGTGCTGGTCCTCGGCGAGGGGCAATTCTTCTTGCTGCGGCCTTCGACCTGTTCGTCCGAGGATGGTTGTTCGCGCCGAATCGCGCAGCTATGGTGGCGCTACGTGGTTGAACAGACAGTCACAGCACGGTTTTCGCCTGGCCTGGACCTCGCCCGCCGGCAACCTCGGATTTCGAGCGTCGGGAGCCACCATGGCTTGGCCTTTCACCATCATCGACGCCGACGGGCGTTCGTCACTGGATGTGAAAACTCTTCATCCCCGCCCCGGTGCCGCGATCGTGACCGTGCGCGGAGACGTTGACCTGGTCACCGCCTCCCAGTTGGCCGACGAGCTGAACGCGCTCTGCCGGACACCGCACCACCAGGTGCTCGTCGATCTGAGCGGGGTGGGTTTCCTGTCCGCGTGTGGCGTCACCATGCTGCTCGACCTGGAACAGCGCTGCCGGGAGGTTTCGGCGCAGCTTTCGGTGATCGCGTCTCCGACGGTCCGGCGGGGCTTCGAGCAACTGGGCTTGACCGAGCTGTTCGGCATGGCGGAAAGGCTCCGGCTCGTCCGGTGAGGATCGGTCCGCTCCAATCCGGGGTGCGTGTGTGCCGGCCGACGGCGATGTCGGCCAAGCGGGCCGATGATTCCTTGTTGCGCGAGCGCAGCAGCAACGCTTGCACGGCGTCCGGCAGCAGTTTGCCCGGCCCCCGGACGGCGTGTTCCGGGCACCGACGGCGGGCCAGTCCTCGTCGACGACCCGGATGTGCGAGCTGCCGACGACCCACCCGCCGAAGGACCACCCGTCGGCGAGCACAGCGAACACAGCTTCCGGTGGTACGCCAACCATCCGGCTGACTTCGGTCACAGCATTCTCCGCTCATCAGGGACAGCTGAGGTCGTCTGTAGGCCTTGTCTGTGGACTGGGCTGCAGGTGCTCAGCGTGATTTCGCAGTCGGCAGGCGGCCGGCTGCGGCCATGAGGTAGGCCCGGACCGTGTCCGCGGCGACCCGGTTCCACGAGTAACGCGCGTTCGCCCGGTCCTGGCCCGCGGCGCCGTAGGCACCGCGCAGCGCGGGGTCGCCGAGCAGCCGACGGATCGCATACGCCACGGCACCCGGCTGCCTGGACCGTACGAGAAGTCCGGTGAAACCGTCGACGACCGTGTCGGTCAGCCCTCCGACCGCCGCGGCGACCACCGGTACACCGCAGGCCATGGCTTCCAGCGCCACCATCCCGAACGGCTCGTACCGCGGCGTGCACACCACGACGTCCGCCGAGCGCAGCAACCCGGGCCTGCCCGCCCGGGCGATCCGCCCCGGCCAGCGGACGCGACCGGCTACGCCCAGCCGGGTCGCCAGGTGCCGCAACCGGCGAGCTTCGGCGTCGTCTGCCAGTGGTCCGTGTTCCGGGCCGCCGAGCAGGTGGCGATGGTCCGGTCGGCGCGCCGACCGACCATCCGCTCGATCCGTGTCCGGTCGGCGAGGCCGGTGGCTCGCTCGCCCCCGTGCCGCTGCTCCACGCTCCCGAGCGTGTGGAAGGTCTGCGTGAACGGGATCCCGAGTTCGCTCGTCGCGAGGGCGGCCGCGATCCCGGAGATCCAGGAGTGAGCGTGGACCAAGTCAGGTGGATCCGTCACCCATCGGGCTCGCAGGAAGTCGCTGAACTCGCCGGTGAACGGCACCAGGCCGGCTTCCGGGGTCCGCCGGGGTGGCCCGGCCGGCACGTGCACCACGGGGTACCCGGCCGGGGTGTCCACTCTGGAACGGACACTCCGGGATTCGCGCCGGGTGTAGACGATCACGTCGTGCCCGGCTCTGGTCATCGCCGAGGCCAGCTCGTCGACGTGGACGTGCTGGCCGCCGGTATCGGCTTCCCCCGCGGCTCCCAGCGGACTGGCGTGCGCCGACACCATCGCGATCTTCACGGTCAGGGCGTGCCGAGGTCGGCGCGGTCGACTTTGCGGTGGAACCGCATTCCGGCCAGGCCGCCGAGGATCGCTCCGACCAGGGCGACGATGAGCGCGACGACCGCACCGATGATCGCCGTGATGGTGGCGGCGTCGTCGCTGACGGGGAGTTTCGGCAGCCCGTCGACGCGGCTCATGACGTCGAACCGGTCTCCGGCGATGGCGGCGAGGATCGCGACGACGACGGTGATGACGATCGTCCAGACCCAGACGGCGATGCCTTGCTTCATACCGTTGAACCTGGCCATGCGTCCGGCGACGTAGCCGCCGCAGTAGTAGGCGATCAGCAGGACGGCCGCCGCGATGATGGCGCTGACGACTCCTGCGGTCTGCGTCATGTCGGCGTTCTGCGCGGCTTGGCCGGCCGCTTGCCGGCTGTCGTCGGTGAGTGACAGGCCGATAATCCCGCCGATCGCGGTGAGCAGCGCGAAGAGCAGGACAGCGGTGCCGATCGCGGTGAGCCAGCCGAAGAACGCCGAGCCCCACTTGATGCCACCGAAGCGCTCCTTCTGCTCGTGGAGGAGATCTCCGCGGGAAGGTTCGATGTCCTGCTCCAGCGCGCTGTGGTGATCGAGTTCGGTCCGGTCGACAGCGGTGTGCTGTCCGGGACCGGACCGGCCGGTCAGCCGGCTGCGAACCGCCGACTCCCGTCGACCGGGTTCCTGAGTGGTGGGCTGCGCTGAGTCAGGGGTGGTGCCGCGGTCGTTGCGTTCGCGTTCGGTGGGCATGGGGGTCTCCTCGGGTGGTCCGGTGACCGGCCGGACGTGAGCGGAACGGCCGATCGTTCGAATGACGGCAGGACTGCCCGTGCCGTCGGCAGACGCCTCACGGGTTGGTCAGCTGAAAAGCTCCGATGGCGTTACCGGAGTTGAGCGAGAGAGATCGAACCAGAATTGTCGGGGCGACTTCTGCGAACACGTGACGCTCGCCGTTGAACACCGGGTCTGGGGTGTGGTACCCGAGCCAGTGTGGCTCTTCGTGAGGCGGATGCCCCCGACGTGCCACCGCAAACATTCGGACACTGCGGGAGGTATGCACGCCTCACTGCGAAGATCAGTTCTGCCACCAGGGCTCACCGCCGTTTGTTGCGACATTTCTGAGGAGCCCCGGACCTACGTTTGATGATGCCGGGCGTTCGGTGTCGGCTCCGTCACGGGAGCTCGCCGTTTCCGCGGGTTTCTGGCCGATGTCCCCGGGTAACCGCGGAATCCGGCCGAGAACGGAGAGCTGTATGCCCACCCCCATCCGCACCCATGAGGACACCAGCGAGAGGCGAGGCCAAGGCACGCCAGTGCGGCTCGCCGCGTTGTCGCTCGGCGTGGTCTACTTCGTGCTCGGCGTTGCCGGGTTCTTCGTCCCCGGCAACGCCGGATCCACGTCCGCCGGTCCGTTCGGGACACACCAGCCGCAGTACACGTTCCTGATCTTCAGCGTCAGCCCGCTCATGAACGTCCTGCACACGCTCGTCGGCGTGCTGGGTCTCCTGGCCGCTCGCAAGGTCACCGGCACCGCGATCTACACACTCGCCCTCGCGATCGGGTTCGCGGGGTTCAACGCGTACAGCATCCTGGTGCTCACCGTCGGCACCGGTGACCGGATCAACCTCAACTGGGCCGACGTGATCCTGCACCTGGTCACCATGGCCGGCGCCGCGCTGCTGTCGTATGCGGCGTTCCGGGTTCTGCGGGCCCGGCGTGCCGGGCCTGTCGAATCTTGACCGTGAGCGTCCATGCCGGCTCCTTCACGCCCGGTTCGCGGCCACGATCGCGCCGACGAACCGGAGTTTCGTGTGCACCACGGGCGACAGGGCGAACGGGTAGAGGTCGTCCTTGCCCATGCTGCGGTTGAGCTGGTTGAGGGCGCGCGAGAGCGGGATCCAGGTCGCGATCAGGTCGTCGACGTCGTCGGTCCGGTCTTCGGGGACGGCGTCGACCCGGCTGCCGGGGTGGGGCGCGATCGGCGTGCCGGCCACGAGGACGCCGAGCGCCGCGGCGGTCTGCACGGTGTCGCGGATGTGCAGGAGGTGGGCGAAGGTTTCGGCCCAGTCCTCCCAGGGGTGCGCGGCCGCGTAATGGCTGACGTGGTCCTCTGCCCAGCCGGTGCCGGCGTCGCTTCCGTAGTGTTTCTCCAGTGCCTCCTGGTAGTCGGCTCGTTCGTCGCCGAACAGGTCCCGGAACGCGGCGGGCGCGTCGGCGACCAGCCGGTCCCAGTACCAGTGGCCGGTCTCGTGCCGGAAGTGGCCGAGGAGGGTGCGGTACGGCTCGGCCAGCCGCGCGCGCAGGCCTTCGCGGAACCCGTCGTCGCCCTCGGCCAGGTCGATGGTGATCACGCCGCCGGCGTGCCCGGTGGTCACCGGACGGTCCGTGCTGGAGAGCAGGTCAAAGGCCAGGCCGTGCAGGGGATCGGCGGTCCGTGGTGTCACGGGCAGGCCGAGGTCGTCCAGCTGGTAGACGAGCCGTCGTTTGGCGGCTTCCGCGGCGCGGAAGGCTTCGAGGGCGTCGACGTCTTCGTCGGCGGGGCGGGTCCGGGTCAGCGTGCAGCAGCCGCACAGGGGGCCGTCCGCGGCGAGCCAGTTGCAGCCGGCGAGTTCGGCGTTGGCGCAGCGATCGCTTCCGGTCGTGCGGAGCATCGACCGGGTGGCGCGGTCGTAGCCGACGTCGGTGCCGCACACCACGCAGGCCGAGTTTTCGAAGAACAGCAGGTTCGCGCAGTGGGGGCAGGTGAACGTGCGCAACTGGACGTCCTTCCGGTCAGGTGCGGTCGAGCCGTGGGTAGAGGACTTCCCTGACGAGGAGCAGGAGTGCGGCGGCGATGGGGATGGCGACGAGGGCGCCGACGACGCCGAGCAGTGCGCCGCCGACGATGACGGCGACGACGGTGACGAG
>NZ_JBEZHS010000006.1:0-348141 GCF_040650695.1 Amycolatopsis sp. NPDC048633 | reverse complement strand
TCTCCCGTTGTGCCCGCGCCCCCCGGGGGCGGGGGCTGCCCGGGGCGCCCCCGCGCCCGGGCCGGCCGTGTGCGGGGGTCCCCCACCGGTCCGCGAGGTCCCGGGCACCGGGGTGGCGGGCCGCGGCCGCGCGGGGGGCGGTCGCGGCCCGGTCCCGCAGCAGGCCGCGCGCGGCCTCCCGGGTCGTGGCCGCGGCGGCGAGCGCCGCCACCGGCACCGCGGGCGAGTCCGTGCCGAGCCGTTTGGCCAGCCGGTCGACCAGGCCGCCGAGCGGCGCCTGCCGCCGGCCCGCGGCGTCCGCCGCGGTGACCGCGAGCGCGAACAGCACAGCCACGGCGCAGTGGTCACGCCGGTCGCGGGCGTGGCCGGCGGCCGTGCGCAGCTCGGTCATCGCCGCTTCCGGGTCGAGCTCGAGCCGGGCGGCGGCCAGCGCCAGCCGGACGTCGAGCCGGGCCGGCTCGGCGGCGGCCGCGCGGGACAGGTGGGCGACCGCGCTCGCCGGGTCGCCCCGGTGCTCCGCGGCGGTCGCGGCTTCGAGCGCGAGGTCGATCATCCAGCGCTCCTCGAGCCGCGGCAGCGCGCCGAGGTGCGGGGCGACCTCGGCGGCGGGCCGGGCGTCGTCGTTGAGCACCCTGGCGGCGCGCAAATGCAGGTGAGCGAGTTCTTCGGCGGGCGTTTCCGCGAGCAGGCGGGATCGGACCGACCGGTCGAGCACGCTTCCGGCGAACAGATTCGCGCGTCGAATTCCGTCGATGGCGATCCGCACCGGCCGCGCGGGCAGCCCGCACAAAGCGGCCACCCTCGTCACGTTCTGTTCGTCGAGGACCGCGACGGCGGTGGCCACGGTCCGTGCCTGCGCGGACAGCCCGGCCAGCGCGTCGACCGGGCTCGACGCGGCGACTTCCCAGCGGTGGCACCGGTCCTGCGCACCGATCTGCCCCAGCGCCCAGGTGCCGGGGCCGGACTCGTCGGGGCGGCGGCAGAGGACGAGCAGAAACCGCTCCGCGCGGCCGCACCGCAGCAGGAAGTCGAAGAACCGCACCGACGATTCGTCGCACCATTGGGCGTCTTCGACGACGATCACCGAATTCTTTTTCCGCAATGGTCCCGAAAGCAGCAGCGACCGCAGAGTGCGGAATTTCCGGTGGAGTGCGGAACCGTCTTCCGCGGGCAGTTCCAGCGTGCGCGCAATGGCTCCGCCCGGATCGGCGTGACCCGCGAACAGTTCGGTGAGCGCGTGGAACTCGGGAGGCTCGGCGACGCCCCCGCCGGAAAGACGAAGAATATTCGCAGACCGGCCCGCGGCCGTCGCTTCGAAGCCCGTGAGCAGGGCGCGGACGCCGCCATCGGGCGTTCCGTCCACCAGCGCGGCCTGCGCGGACTCCGTCCACGCGAGTACCGCACACCGGGACAACGTGCCCGGATCACCGGCGAAGACCGGATTCGGAGTGGGTTCCGACATGCCGCCATCGACCTTTCCTGCAAGCCCGGCAAAACCGAGCCCTTTCCCGCAGCCCCCAGAGCCGCCGAAGGATCTGACCGTCCGAACGCTATTGACACCGCCGCCGGGATGAAAACCACCGGCAGTGTCCGATCTGTGCCACTTCCTCCACTAACAGGTGACCGTACCAGGCGCGACGCATGCTGTCAGCGAAGACCACCACCCGGACGGGTGACATACTTGTAGCATTACCGAGCGCCTAAAACTGGACATTTAACCAAGACTTGAGGTCCCCCTTGTTGCCCGTGGGCCGACGGGGTGAAGGGGAACCAACGAAAGTTGTCGGTCCGTCCACCGCGGGGCAACTTTCGTCGCTAGTCCGGTCCGGGAAGCGGCGGTCAGCCTCCGGGCGGGTGACCCGGGAGCTAACGTGGAGCCCGTGTCGGACGTCACTCCAGGTACTCGAACCACGCTGCGTGAGCAGCTTGGCGCCCGTGTGGGGCCCAAGCACGAACTGGCGACCCTGCTCAGCGTGGCGGTGATCTTCGGCGCGCTCGACGTGGCGATCAGCATCAACAGCCACCCCACGACCGGCTGGGCCGGCCCCCGCGCCGACCTGATCCTCCAGCTGGTGGTCGACGTCTCGGTGCTCGGGCTGCGCCGCTTCCCCAAGACGGTCGCGGGCATCGCGCTGGCGGTGACCTTCGCGACGGTGTTGGCCGACGCGCTCACCCCCGGCCTGCTCTCCCCCGAGGACCCGGCCAGCCCGCTGATCCTGCCCCGCGTCACGTCGGTCATCGTGATCTTCCTGGTCCGGCTGGAGAGCCCGCGCGTCGCGTTCGCCTTCGTCGGCGCTTTCGCGGTCATCGGCAGCGAACCGTGGGCACCCAGCTGGACCATCACCCCGGTCGGCCTGCTCAGCACGATCGGCCCCGCGGCGGTCGTGCTCTACCTGGACGCGCGCAAGCAGCTGCTGCAGGAGCTGCGCGACCGCGCCGAGCGGGCCGAGCGCGAGACGCACCTGCTGGCCGAGCAGGCCCGGTTCGAAGAGCGCCGCCGCCTCGCCGCGGAGATGCACGACGTCCTCACCCACGGGCTCAGCCTGATGGTCCTGCACGCCGGGGCGCTGGGCATCAGCTCGAAGGAACCCGACGTCCGCAAGGCCGCCGAGGAGATCCGCGCCCGCGGCGCGATGGCGCTCGACGAGCTGCGCGACCTGGTCGGGGTGCTGAACACGACCTCGGCCGACATCTCCGAACGGATGGCGAACCCGAGCCCGCGCACCGGCTCGGCGGGCACGCCGGAGCAGACGCCCGACCCCTCGACGCTGGTCGCCGAGTCGGTCGCGGCCGGGATCCCGGTGGAGCTGGACGTCGAAGGCGAGCGCTCGCAGATGTCCCCCACGATCGCGCGCACGGTCCACCGGATCGTCCAGGAGGCGCTGACCAACGCCCGCAAACACGCCGCGGGCGCCGAGATCCGCGTCGAACTGCGCTACCGGCCGGACGGCGTCGGCATCCGCGTCGTCAACACCCCGCCCCGCCGCCAACCGGACGAGGTGCTGGCCGGCAGCGGCTCCGGGCTCGGCCTGTCCAGCCTGCGCCACCGCGTCGAGCTGGTCGGCGGCACCCTCCAGGCCGGCCCGACGCCGGACGGCGGGTTCCGCATCGCCGCGGACCTGCCGTCGTACGTGCCGACGACGGAGACGCGCCAGAAGTCCGCCCACCGCTGACCCCCGCCGCGATGCCATGAACGACCCTTTCACCTCGTCCGACGTCATGAACGAGTCGTTCATGACGTCCGGCGGCGGCTCCCGCGGTGCCGGTGGCCCGACCCGTGCGAAGGGTCCGCCGGGCCAGGACTGGAGATTCTCCTACTACTCCCGCGCTTAGGGTCGGGCCGACCGCGATCCTTACCGACCAAGAACGTGGGGCCCACATGAAAGGCATCATCCTGGCCGGCGGCAGTGGCTCCCGACTGCATCCGGTCACGCTGGGCGTCTCCAAGCAGCTCGTCCCGGTCTACAACAAGCCGATGATCTACTACCCGCTGTCGGTGCTGATGCTCGCCGGCATCACCGAGATCCTGCTCATCTCGACCCCGCACGACCTGCCCGCGTTCAAGCGGCTGCTCGGCGACGGGGCCGAGCTCGGCCTTCAGCTCAGCTACGCCGAGCAGGCCCACCCGAACGGTCTCGCGGAGGCCTTCATCATCGGCGAGGAGCACATCGGCGACGACACCTCCGCCCTCATCCTCGGCGACAACATCTTCCACGGGCAGGGTTTCTCGGACATGCTGCGCGCCGCGACCCACGACCTCAAGGGCTGCGTCCTGTTCGGCTACGAGGTCTCCGACCCGCACCGCCACGGCATCGGCGAGGTCGACGCCGACGGGAACCTGATCTCCATCGAGGAGAAGCCGGCCGACCCGAAGTCGAACCTGGCGCTCACCGGCCTCTACTTCTACGACAACGACGTGGTCGAGATCGCCAAGGGGCTCAAGCCGTCCGCGCGCGGCGAGCTGGAGATCACCGACCTCAACAACGTCTACCTCGACCGGGGCCGCGCAAGCTGCGTCGACCTCGGCCGCGGCTTCGCCTGGCTGGACACCGGCACGCACAAGTCGCTGCTGGACGCCGGCCAGTACGTGCAGACGATGGAGGCACGCCAGGGCGTGCAGATCGCCTGCCTCGAAGAGATCGCGCTGCGCATGGGCTTCATCGACGCCGACCGGTGCTACGCGCTGGGCGAGCGGATCGGCAGCTCGGGCTACGGCGAGTACGTCATGGACTTCGCGCGCCGCGCGCGGCCGCTCACCACGGTCTGAACCCCCGGAGGATCCTTCCCATGCGCATGGTGGTCACCGGCGGCGCCGGTTTCATCGGCTCGGCCTACGTCCGCAACGTGCTTTCCGGCCACTACGCCGGTTTCGAGCCGGACGAGCTGGTCGTGCTCGACAAGTTCACCTACGCGGGCAACCGCGCGAACCTGGCGCCGGTCGCCGCCGACGAACGCCTGCGTGTCGTCGTCGGCGACATCTGCGACCCCGAGGTCGTCGAGCGGGAGCTGACCGGCACCGACCTCGTCGTGCACTTCGCCGCCGAGTCCCATGTGGACCGTTCGATCGCGGGCTCGGCGGAGTTCGTCCGCACCAACGTGCTCGGCACCCAGACCCTGCTGCAGGCCGCGCTCGAGCGCGAGGTCGGCAAGTTCGTCCACGTGTCCACCGACGAGGTGTACGGCTCCATCGACGAGGGCTCCTGGCCCGAGGACCACCCGGTCGCCCCCAACTCGCCCTACTCGGCGTCCAAGGCGTCCTCGGACCTGCTGGTCCGCGCCTTCTTCATCACCCACGGGCTCAACGCCTCGATCACGCGCTGCTCCAACAACTACGGGCCGTACCAGTACCCGGAGAAGGTCATCCCGCTGTTCGTCACCAACCTGGTCGACGGGCTCCAGGTGCCGCTCTACGGCGACGGCCTCAACGTCCGCGACTGGCTGCACGTCGAAGACCATTGCCGCGGCATCCAGCTGGTGGCCGAGCGAGGACGCGCCGGCGAGGTCTACAACATCGGCGGCGGCACCGAGCTGACCAACCGCGAGCTCACCGAGCGGCTGCTCGAAGTCACCGGCCGCGACCACACCGCCATCCGGCCGGTCGAGGACCGCAAGGGCCACGACCGCCGCTACTCGGTGGACATCACGAAGATCTCCACCGAGCTCGGCTACACCCCGCAGGTCGACATCGACACCGGCCTGCGCGACACCGTCGACTGGTACAAGAACAACCGCGACTGGTGGGAGCCGCTCAAGGGCTGACCTACTGCGTACGCAGCTTGGGCCACAAGGCGTCCCACGCGGTGTTGCGTCCACTGAAGACGGTCATCAGCTGCGGCACGACGTCCTGCCGGTGGGCGAACGCCCCAGTCACCAGCGGGCTCGCGTCGCCGACGAACAGGACGCTGTCGACGCTCTCGTCCGGGTGCCCGAAGTAGAAGTACCCGCGGTGCGCGCTGTAGACGTTCGGAAGTCCACGCTCGGCGCCGAAGAGCTGGAGGTCGGCGGCGAACGCGTAGCTGTCGGTCATGATCGCCGTCCGGGCGCGCTGCTCCGGCGGCAGCGACCGGTAGACCTGCACCACGGCGTCGGAGAGCTGGCCCAGCTGACCGTCGGACTGCACGAAGACCTTCGCCGTCAACGGCACCAGCGGCACGTCCGGAATTCGCTCGGCCCAGGACTTCGGGTAGATCGGCATCGCCACGAGCGCCTGCAGGACCGACGCCGCGACCAGGAGCCAGCCGACCGCCTTCGCGGCCGTGGGCCACTTGACGTCCTGCAGGCCCACGGCACCGGCCGCGAACAGCAGCGCGTACAGGCTGTAGACGTAGTAAGAGCGGCCGGAGGTCAGCAGGTAGGCCACGATCAGCAGCAGGAACGCGACGCCCAGGAAGCGGTAGGGCCGCAGGTCACGCGCGGCGAGCAGGCGCCCGAAGCCGAACAGCGCGAGCGGCACGCCGATCACCAGGCCGGGCCCGGACAGGAGCTCGAGCAGGAACGGGCCGGTGCCCGGGAACTCGGCCGCGACGACCTCGGACATCCGGGCGTACGGCCAGCCGTTGGCGGCCTGCCAGACCAGCGTCGGCACCGTGGTCAGCGTCGCGACGAGCGCGCCCGCCCACAGCAGCGGACGGCGCACGAGGTCGCGCGGCCCGAAGACCAGCGACGCCGCGGCGAGCGCCACCCACAGGGCAGGCACCAGGAACTTCGTCTGCAGCGACACGGCCGTGACGAGCCCGGCGGCGAACAGCAGCCGGTCGTCGGCCACGCCCTCGCGCCGCTGCCGGGTCCACCGCACGACCAGCCAGACGATGAGCGACCAGAAGAACGGGTCGATCGAGTAGGTCGCGAGGTAGTGGCAGATCAGCGTGGCGCCGGACATCGCGTACGCCGCGGCGGCGACGGTCTGCGCGACCCGGCGGCCGCCCAGCTCGCGGGCGATCAGCGCGCTCAGCACGATCCCGCCGACGGCGGCGAGCGTGGCGGGCAGCCGCAGAGCGACCAGCGAGCCGGGGAACAGGTGGTCCAGCCCCGCGGCCAAGAACGGCACCAGCGGTGGCTGGTCGAAGTAGCCCCACGCGGGGTGGTCGCGGCCGGCCACCACGAAGTAGGCCTCGTCGAAGGAGAACCCGTAGTTCCGGCTGGCGATGAGGAGCAGGGCTCCGGCGACTCCCGCGATCAGGAGAACCGGAGTCCGCGCGAACGCCGGGCGCGTGCGGCCCGGCCGGCTGTCGGTGGTCTCACTGGTAAGGGTCATACCTCAAGTAGACCCAAGGTGACCCCTCCCGCGAGACGGCCGGGAGTCCTCATTCCGAGCAACGAAAGTCGATCAAGACGCGCGGATCCGCAACCTTCGTAGTCACTCTGAAGTGATGTTTAAGCACGTAAAGTGAGGGTAACGAGCCCGAGGGATTCCCCTAGACTTCGCCGCGAAACCGGCTCCGGCCTGGGCTTTCTCGCGATACTCCAGCGATGACCCAGGGCCGGCACATCGTCTTCTTCAGCTTTCCGGGCGTCGGGCACATCAACCCGATGCTGGGCCCGGTCGCAGCGCTCGCCGAGCGGGGCCACCGGGTCACGTTCGTCGTCGCCGACCAGTTCACCGGCCTGCTGCGCGACAGCCCCGCCGACGTGCTGCCGTACCACTCGGACTTCCCCGCGTCGGTCACCAAGGTCGACAGCGCCGACGACGCCGTCACGATGATCATCGACCTGATGCGCGAAGGCTTCGCGGCGCTCGAACCGGCGCTGGAGCGCTTTTCCGGCGACCGGCCCGACCTCATCGTCCACGACACGATCAGCGGGAACGCCGCCCGCGTGCTCGGGCGCGCCTGGGACATCCCGCTCGTCGAGAGCTGCCCCGTCTTCATCGAGAACGACGACGACGAGATCCCCGGCTCGCCCCAGCCGCCCGAGGACCACCCGGCCGCGACCGACTTCGACCACCAGGACCCGCGCCTGGCGCGGTTCGGCGAGGAGTTCGGCGCCGGCGTCTCGGCGCTGCTCACCCGCCACGGCCTGGACCCGAACCTGGCGATGGAAAGCCTCAGCCCGGCCGGCGACGAGCCTCGCCTGGTCTTCATCCCGAAGGCGTTCCACTACGGGAGCGAGACCTTCGGTTCGCGGTACCTGTTCGTCGGCCCGACCGTGGACTGCCGGCCCCTCGAAGGCCACTGGACCCCGCCGGGCGACGGCCGGCCCGTGGTGCTGATCTCGCTGGGCACGTCGATGAGCAAGGACCTCGGGTTCTTCACCGGCTGCATCGAGGCGTTCCGCGGCACGCCGTGGCACGTGGTGCTGACCCTGGGGCGCGGCGCGGACCTGGCCGCGCTCGGCGAGCTGCCGCCGAACGTCGAGGCGCACAACTGGATGCCGCACCCGTCGGTGCTGAAGTACGCGTCGGCGCTCGTGTGCCAGGCCGGGATGGGCAGCGTCCTGGAGGCGCTGCGCTACGAGGTCCCGATCGTCGCGGTCTCCCACAGCGGCGAGACCCTGGCCAACGCCCACCGCGTCGCGGAGCTGGGCCTCGGCCGGCACATCCCGGTCACCGAGGCGAGCGGCCAGGTGATCTTCGACGCGGTGACGGCGATGGCGGCCGACGACTCGCTGACCGCCCGGCTCGGGCTGATGGCCAAGGAGATCGAGCAGGCGGGCGGCGCGGCCGCGGCCGCCGACGCCCTGGAAGCCTTGCTGGCGAAGCAGAAGTAGGGGTTTCGGCCTCGGCCCGATGCAGTGAATGACTCATTCCTGGCGTCCAACGCCAGGAATGAGTCATTCACTGCGTCCGGAACCTCAGGCGGAGCGGCGGAAGCCCCGCGTGGCGACGATCGCCCCCGTGATGCCGATCAGGCCGGCCGCGCCCAGTGCCGCCAGACCGCCGATCCCCACCGGGTTGCCCAGCGCCAGGTTGCGCGACGCGTCGACCGAGTACGTCAGCGGGTTGACCGTGGCCACCGCGCGCAGCCACGCCGGCAGCGACGACAGCGGGACGTAGGCCGAGGACGCGAACATCAGCGGGAACATCACCATGGACGTGACGCCCTGCATCACCTCGACGTTGGAGATCCACACGCCGATCGCCATGAACATCCAGCTGAGCGACCAGCCCACCGCGATGCACATCAGCCACGCCAGCAGCACGCCGGTGAAGCCGCCGCCGGGCGAGAACCCGAACAGCGTCGCGGCCAGCACCAGCATGATCGCCAGCTGCAGCGCGTGCCGCACGACGTCCGCGAGGCTGCGCGCCACCAGCACCGACGCCGACGCGATCGGCAGCGTGCGGAACCGGGCCACGACGCCGTTGCGCATGTCGTCGAGCAGGCCGACGCCCGACTGCAGCGCCACCGACAGCGAGCCCATCACCAGCACCGCCGGCATCAGGTAGTCGATGTAGGACACCCCGGCCGGGAACGAGCTGGTGCCGGCCAGGCTCGCGAACACCTGGCTGAACAGGATCAGCATGATGAGCGGCTGCAGCAGGCCCAGCAGCACGAGTGCCCGGGACGCCACGACCGCCCGCAGCGAGCGGCCGGTGAGGATGATGATCTGCATCGGCACCGAGGTGCCCCGCCACGGACCGCTGCCGCCCGGTCCGGCCACCGCGGAATGGTCCGAAGTGGACAACGTCGTCGGTGCGCTCATGGGTCAGTGCCTCTCGGTGTCTGTGGGGGAATCGACCGGCCCGCCGGAGAGCGCGAGGTACACGTCGTCGAGCCGCGGGTCGACCAGCGCCAGCTCGACCGGCTCGACCGCGACGTCGTCGAGCGCCCGGACCACGCGCACGAGGTCGGTGGACTTCTCCACCGGCACGGTCAGCGCGAGCCCGGCCAGTTCGTCCACTCCGGACACCCGCGGGTCCAGCCCGGCGAGGCGCACGGCGTCCGCGGCGCGCTCGGCGTCGGGCTTGTCGGCCAGCGTCAGGGTGACCGTGCGCTTGCCGACCTGCGCCTTGAGCGAGGCCGAGGTGCCGGCGGCGATCACCTTTCCCTGGGCCAGCACGACGATCTTGTCGGCGAGCCGGTCGGCTTCGTCGAGCATCTGCGTGGTGAGCAGCACGGTCGAGCCGTCGCGCACGAGCTGTTCGACGATCTCCCACATGGCGATCCGGGCCGCCGGGTCGAGGCCCGTCGTCGGCTCGTCGAGGAAGATCACGTCGGGGTGGCCGACCAGGCTGGCGGCCAGGTCGAGCCGCCGCCGCATGCCACCGGAGTAGGTCTTCGCCGGGCGCCCGGCCGCTTCGCGCAGGCCGAACGCGGTCAGCAGCTCGTCCGCCCGTTCCTTGGCCTCCTTGGTGGAGGCGCCGAGCAGGCGGGCGATCAGGATCAGGTTGCGGAAGCCGGAAAGCTGCTCGTCCACCGATGCGAACTGGCCGGTGAGCCCGATGCGGCTGCGCAGGGCCACGGCGTCGCGCTGCACGTCCAGCCCGGCGACACTCGCCCGGCCCGACGTCGGCGTAACCAGCGTGGTCAGCACGTTGACCAAGGTCGTCTTGCCGGCGCCGTTGTGGCCCAGCAGCCCGCACACGGTGCCGCGCGGCACCTGCAGGCTGACGTCGTCGAGCGCGCGGACCTTGCCGAAGTTCTTGGTGATCCCCTCGGCTTCGACCATCACGTCGGAGGTGGCGGGCCGGGCGGCAGGCGCCGGCACGACGGGCAGGGTGCCGGTCACGGCGCGAACCTGCCGGAGATCGGGTGCACGATCAGGATCACGGCCGGTTCCTCCAGTTCGCAAAATCGGACATGTCTACGGGTAGCACACGGAGAATCCCCTTTTCCCTGCTCACGGCGTGACCCGAGGGGTTCGCCTAGACATGGTTGACTGCCCGCCGCGCGCGACTAGCTTTCGATGCATGACTCCCCCGCCGGGAAGCCACATCGCCTTCCTCAACTATCCCGCCCACGGGCACCTCAATCCGACGCTGCCCGTGGCGGCCGAACTCGTGCGCCGCGGCCACCGGGTGAGCTACGTCGTGGCCGAGCAGTACGCCGATGCCGTGCGCGCCACCGGCGCCACGGTGCTGCCGTACGAGTCCCACGTGCCGAAGTCGTGGGACACCGTGGCGATCCCGGAGGAGATCACCGGCGACGTCGTCGCGGAGGCGGGCCTCGCCCAGGCGCTGGAAGGCTTCGCGCCGCTGCCGACGGCGCTCGGCGCCTTCGAAGCCGACCGGCCGGACGTCTTCCTGTACGACGCTTTCGGGTACCCCACCGGACGTCTGCTCGCCCGCAAGTGGGCGATCCCGGCCATCCTGTCGTGCTCGACTTTCGTGGCCAGCGAACGGTTCTCGCCGTACGCCTCGATGGCGGGCAAGGTCCCCGCGCCCGACCCGGAGCACCCCGCGCTCGCCAAGGCCGCGTCGGTGGTCGGGGACGTGCTCGCCGAGCACCTGCCGGGCACCTCCGCCGCCGAGCTCGCGGAAGCCCGTGAGGACACCAAACTCGTCTTCCTGCCCCGGGAGTTCCAGCCCGGCGGCGACACCTTCGACGACGGGTTCGCCTTCGTCGGCCCCTGCCTCGGCGACCGCGCGGGCGGCTGGACCCCGCCGGACGACCGGCCGGTGCTGCTGATCGCCATGGGCAGCTTCGGCTACCACCACCAGCGCGAGTTCTTCGCCTCGTGCCTCGAAGCGTTCGCCGGCTCGCCGTGGCACGTCGTCATGACGATCGGGCGCCTGGTCTCGCCGGCGGAGCTGGGCCCGGTGCCGCCGAACTTCGAGCTGCACCCGTGGGTGCCGCAGCCGGCCGTGCTGAGCCGGGCGAGCGGGTTCGTCTCGCACGCCGGGATGGGCAGCACCATGGAGTCGCTCGCGCTGGGCGTCCCGCCGGTGGTCGTGCCCCGCACGCTGGAGCAGGAGCTCGTCGCCGACCGGCTCGCCGAGCTCGGCCTCGGGGTCCGGCTGGAGCCCGGCGCCGTCGGGGCGGAGTCGCTGCTCGAAGCCGTCACCGACCTCGCCGAGGACGCCGGCGCGCACGAGCGCGTGGCGCGGATGCGCGAGCACATCACCGACGCCGGGGGTGCCGCGGCGGCCGCGGACCGCGTCGAGGCCCGCCTGACCGCCTGACCGCCCGACCCAGGAGTGAATTCGACGTGGACACCACCGAGCTGACCGCTGCCCCGGAGATCGCCCCGGACGGCGGCGCCTCCCTGCTGACCTGGCTGGAGAAGATGCGGGCGGACACGCCCGTGTGGCAGGACGAGGCCGGGGCGTGGCACGTGTTCCGGTCCGCCGACGTCCGCCGCGTCAGCACCGACGCGCAGCTGTTCTCCTCGGACACGACGCGCCTGACCTCCCCCGGGGACCAGGCGCCCCCCGGCACCCTGCTGGTCATCGACCCGCCCGAGCACCGCAAGCTGCGCCGCCTGGTCAGCCAGGCGTTCACCCCGAAGGTCGTCGCCGACCTCGAGCCGCGGATCACCGAGCTCACCCGGGAGCTGCTGGCCGAGGTCAAGCCCGACGCGACGGAGTTCGACCTGGTCGACGTGCTGGCCTACCCGCTGCCGGTGATCGTCATCGCCGAGCTGCTGGGCGTGCCCGCCACGGATCGCGCGCTGTTCCGGGGCTGGGCCGAGGCGCTGATGGCCCTGCAGGTCGACGACCCCAGCACCGGCGAGAAGCTGGCCATCGCGATCGAGGAGATGGAGGCGTACCTCAACGCCCAGATCGCCGACCGGCGCGCCCGGCCCCGCGACGACCTGCTGACCCGGCTCGTGGAGTCCTCGATCGACGGCGAGCGGCTGACCGACGAGGAGGTCGGCAACTTCACCGCGCTGCTGCTGCTCGCCGGGCACGTCACCACCACCATGTTGCTCGGCAACGTGCTGCTCTGCCTGGAGGACGCCCCCGGCGTCTACGAGCAGGTGCGGGCCGACCCGGCGCTGGTGGAGCCGCTGCTCGAGGAGGTGCTGCGGCTGCGGCCGCCGTTCCCCCGGGTGGTCCGGGTGACCACGGCCGACACCGAGGTGGCCGGCACGGTGATCCCCGCCGACTCGATCGTCTGGGCCTGGGTGGTGTCGGCGAACTACGACGAGCGCGAGTTCACCGACCCCGGGCGGTTCGACCTGGACCGCAAGCCGAACAGCCACGCCGCGTTCGGGCACGGCATCCACTTCTGCCTGGGTGCGCCGCTGGCGCGGCTCGAGGGGCGGATCGCGCTGGAGCTGCTGTTCGAGCGGTTCGAGCACCTGCGGATCACCCCGGGTGCCCCGGTGCCGTTCCACGCCGGCGGTGTGTTCGGCGTCCAGCAGCTGTCGGTCACGACCACCGAGGGCTGAACCCTTCGCGGGCGGAGGGTGAACGCCCGGTGCCGCCCGACCGTAGGTGTGTCCCGGGGTGCCGTACCTCCGGTCGGGCGGACCCCAGTGTTAGCCCCCAACCCCCGCACCGGCATTGACGGGCCATACCCCGTTGGCTAGCGTACGAGACGTCGTTTGGTTTGTTTCCAACGAAACGGACCGAAGCGGATCTGGCCGGGTGGACTCGAGGATCGTTCTGGGGAAGGAACTCGAGTTTTCCGCTGGGGTGGTGTGAAGAACCCATCCGGACAGGTGCCGTGGACCCTCTTGAGGGGAGAGCTCGGGGGTCGTCGACGTCTTTCGTCCGTGGACAATGCCTACGAAAACGTAGAACGAATCTGGGGGTTCGAACTCTATGAACACGCGTGTCGATTCCTTGGTCGAGCGTCCGGCGGCCATGGCGCACGGCCTTCCGGCCGTCGCCGAGAGACAGAATCAGAACGTCCCCTCCTGCGACATGTCCGATGTCTGCATCGCGAATCTGGCGCCCGACCTCCGGGTGATCGAGGCCAATGGTGACTTTCTCCGCCAGCTGGGCCGGACCGCGTCCGACGTTTTTGGACAGAGCTTTGTGGACTTCGTGCACCCGAGTGCGAAACAGTTCACCCTCCAGCAGCTGGCGCGGCTGAACGAAGGCCGCCGGGACCGCTTCAGCGCGCGCCTGGTGGGCGTCCGGCCCGCGCAGCCGGTGCTCTCGGGCGGGCTGACCGGCATCGCGGTGCGCAGCCAGTCCGGCCAGGTCACCACGATCGTCGTGCTGATCAAGCCGGACCGCGCCGCGGAGGCCCCGCGCCCGGCGATCGAGAAGACCAAGCTGCTCAGTGAGCTCGACGCGAAGGTGCTCGAGGGCGTCGCGGCCGGGATTTCGACCGTGCAGCTGGCTTCCAAGCTCTACCTCAGCCGGCAAGGGATCGAGTACCACGTCGGCGCGATGCTGCGGCAGTTCAAGTCGCCGAACCGCTCGGCGCTGGTCTCGAAGGCGTACTCGCAGGGCATCCTGTGCATCGGCCAGTGGCCGCCGAAGGTCACCCCGCAGTACATCCGCTGATCGTTTTTCCTGGGCCGGCCGGGCCGCCCGGGTTGGGGTCGATGTCCGGTTTGCGCCGGTATCGACGTCCACCCGGCGACCCGGCCGGTTCTTTTTCCCGAGAGCCGGGAAATCCCTGGGATATGGGTCGCCGAGGGTGCGCTCGGCGGTACCCTGCGCTATCCTGCGAAGGCAGGGATCGATTTTCACCCGGTTCCTTTCGGACCCACTGGCGTAAAGAAAGGATGAAGCGGATGGGCGTTTTCGGGAAAAAGGAAGACGATTCCAAGAAGAAGCCGTCGGACTCCAAGGCGGACAACGCGAAGGCCGACGACGAAAAGAACCGCAAGCGTCGCAGCCGCCTTCTGGGTGGCGCGTACGGCGGCGGCAGCGGCGGCTGACCCCGCACACAACCGACCGAACGAATCGGGTGGGACGAGGGCAACCTCGGACCACCCGATTCGCGTTTCCGGGTATGCGCAGGGACTGTGTAATGAGTTCACGGGATGTTGGTCAGTTTCCACCTGCAGTCTGCGGTGGCTACTCTGTGGCAGCTGTGGTCGCACCCGGAGTGACCGGTGTGGTGCGATGTGGGCGGTTCAGGGGGTGGTCCGGCGTGGTCCGTAGGGGTCGGTGCGGGGTACCCCGCACCGGGGAGGTGGCGGACGCGCGGGCGAAGGTCATGAACGACTCGTTCACCTCGTCCGACGTCATGAACGAGTCGTTCATGACGTCGGGAGCCTGCCGGCCCACCGGCACCGGGCACGCGAAAAGGCCGCCCCCACCGGACCGCGTCCGCTGAAGGCGACCTCAGGCTTCCCCGCCTCAGCTCGTCCGGGGCACGACCGGCCCGGCCCACTCCGGCACGTCGAGGATCTCCACCACCGCGCCGGCCACGCTGACCCCCGGGGCGATCCCGACCATCAGCACGTGGTCACCCGGCGCCAGCTGGCCCGTTCCGAGCATGTTCGCCAGCGACGCCACCTGGTCACTCGCCCCGAGATGACCCAGCCCGCGCCCGAAGTCCCAGTTCGACTTCTCCAGCGGGATGCCCAGCATCGCCAGCAGGCCGTCCTCGACGTACTTGCGCGAGCCGTGGTTGTACGCGATGCGGCTCACCCCGTCGATCCCGATGCCCGCCTCGGCCAGCACGCGGTCGATCAGCTCGGAGCGCGTCTTCAGCAGGTTCAGGCCGCTGTGGAGCATCGTGTCGCGGTTCTCGAAGCCGAAGAAGTCGATGCGCTCGGCGAAGTCCATGAACCGGCCGATCGTCGCGCCCGGGGGGAACATCGGCTCGTCGCCGCGGTGCATGCCCTCCAGCTCGGGCACCGTGATCGAGCTCGCCGACTTCAGCCGCGCGAACCCGGACGTCGTGTTCAGCACGACCGCCGTCGCGCCGTCGCCGATGACGAAGTCCGGGCGCAGGCAGCGCCAGCGGTTCACCAGCGGGGACGTCGAGTTGTCCGACGCCACCGTCATCGCCGTCCCGCCGCCGCGCGCGATCAGGTACGTCGACGCCAGCTCCAGCGCACCGAACATGCCGTTGCAGCCCTGGCGCAGCTGGGCCGCGAGCAGGTCGCCGCCCACCAGGTGCCGCTGCAGCCAGAACTGCGGGAACCAGCCGTCCGGGCCCGAGTGGTAGTTGTCCGCGTACAGCAGGACGTCCAGCGCCTCCGGGTCGACGCCCGCCCGGGCCACGGCCTCCTGCCCGGCCCAGAGCGCCATGTCCGGGGCCGGGGTCTCGCCGGCGCAGGCCGCGCCGGTCAGCCCGGACGTCTCGGCGTCCTCGGCGGTCATCCACCCCTGCTCGATCGCCGCCTCGACGCCGGTGGTCGCCGGCACGTACGTGCCGATCCCGCTGAGGTAGACCTCCGCCAGCTTCACTTCGCCTCCACTTTCGCTCGGAGCCACGATTCGACGGCGTCGGCCGCGCGGGTCTCCCCGCCGGCCAGCGCGACCTGCCCGCACATCCACCGGACGCGCTGGGCGACCACGGGATCGGACGCGGTCGTGGCGACCGCTTCGAGGAGTTCCTCCTCGGTGACGTCGGTCCGCGAAACCACCTGGCCCAGCCCTAGATCGGCGATCCGGGCCGCGGTCACCACCTGGTCGCTCTGGGACGGCGTCACCACCATCGGGACGCCGTAGTGCAGCGCCTCCATCGCGCTGCCCAGCCCGCCGTGGGTGACGAACACCTTGGTGTGCGGCAGCAGCGCCGCGTGCGCGACGAACGGGTGCGCCTCGATGGTGTCCGGCAGCGGGCCCAGCTCGGCCGGGTCGACCCAGCGCCCGAGCGTCAGCACGACGTGGTACGGCTGCCCGGTGAAGGCGCGCACGCACTTGCGGAAGAAGCCCACCTGCTCCCGGCTGCGCGAGGTGCCCAGCGAGATCAGGACGAGCGGCAGCCCGTCCGCGGGCGGGGTCCACTCCCCCGGCGGCGCCGTCCGGTCGAAGCACGGCCCGATGAACGCGAAGCGGTCGCTGAAGGTCTCGCCGTGGATCTGGAACGCCTTCGGCAGGTAGACGAGGTGGTAGCCGGGGTCGCCGCCGGCGGTGTCCAGTTCGGACAGACCGTGCCGGGCCAGCAGCTGCCCGGCGTGCTCCACGAACGCGGCCAGCGCGGGGTCGGTGAGGTCCGGCGGCGCGGCGGCGTCCGTCTCGGCCTGGGCCTCGTTCAGGCGGAAGTGCTCGTTGGAGGCGAACTCCGGGACCGACTGCACCGTGGGCACCGAGAACTTCCGCGCGATCAGCCGTGCCGTCTCGGACGCCGCCAGGTCGTGCACCACCAGGTCCGGCGGGTCGTCGGCGAACCGCCGCATGGCGGCGTCGAGCGGCGCGAGGCCCTCGCCCATGAACGCCAGCATGGCCCGCAGCGCGTAGCCGTCGGAGGCGGTGTCGCCCAGCCCGGTCGCCCACGGGAACGTCGAGGTGTAGGGCAGCACTTCGGCGCCGGTCGCCGCCACCTTCGCGGCGAACTCGTCGACCACCGCGAAGGTGACCCGATGGCCGCGGCGCACCAGCTCGGCGACGATCGGGAGGACCGGCGCGACGTGGGCGTACGCGGGGAAACTGAAGACGGCGATGTGCCTGCTCACCGGTGCATCGTCGGGCACCGGGACCCCGTGTCGCACCGGCTACCACGCAAGTTCTGGCTATTCCCCCCAAAACCGCTTTGAACGTTTCTACGCCGGGACGACTAGGGGGTTCCACAGAGTTTCGCGCCAGGATCCGTCACGCGGTCACGGCGTACTTATCCTGCAGAAGACCGCACGAGGGGGATCTCAACACCTGTTGTAAAGCAACGAAATGCACGTCATCGCGGGAAAGGGCAGACCGCGACCCCTGGGGAAGGACCTTTCATGAAGACGAGCGTTGACGACCTGGCACTGTTCGGGGGCCCGATGGCCTTCGACAAGACTCTGGTGGTGGGGAAGCCGAGCACCGGTGACCGGGCGAAGTTCTACGAGCGGCTCGAGGTGGCCCTCGACAGCGGACGGCTGACCAGCGGCGGCCCGCTGGTCAGGGAGTTCGAGGCGCGGATCGCCGACCACGCCGGTGCGAAGCACTGCGTCGCCACCTGCAACGGCACGATCGCGCTCGAGGTGATGGCCCGGGCGGCCGGGCTCACCGGCGAGGTCATCATGCCGTCCATGACCTACGTCGCGACCGCGCACGCGATGCGCTACCTCGGCCTGACGCCGGTCTTCTGCGATCTCGACCCGGCCACCGGGTGCATCGACCCCGAGCAGGTCGAGCGCCTGATCACCGACCGCACGACCGGGCTGGTCGGCGTGCACCTGTGGGGCCAGCCGGCGGCCATCCAGGAGCTCGAGAAGATCGCCGAGCTGCACAACCTGACCCTCTTCTTCGACGCCGCGCACGGCATCGGCTGCACCTTCGGCTCCCAGCCCCTCGGCGGGTTCGGCAAGGCCGAGATGTTCAGCTTCCACGCGGCGAAGGTCGTCACCACGTTCGAGGGCGGCGCGATCGTCACCAACGACGACGAGTTCGCCCAGCGCGCCCGCTACACCCACAACTTCGGCTGGGGCGAGGAGCACGTCACCGAGTTCGCCGGCACCAACGCCAAGATGAGCGAGGCATCGGCGGCCATGGGGCTGACCTCGCTGGACGCGCTACCCGCGACCATCGCCGCCAACCGCGCCCACTACGAGCAGTACAGCGCCGAGCTGGCCGGGCTGCCCGGCCTGGAGATGCACCGCTACGACGACGAGAACCGCAACAGCTACCACTACAACGTCGTCAAGGTCGACGAGGACGAGTGCGGCCTGTCCCGCGACACGATCCTCGACCTGCTGCGGGCGGACAACGTGGTGGCGCAGCGCTACTTCTCGCCGTGCGTGCACGAGTGCGAGCCCTACCGGACCGAGCGGCCGGTCTCGCTGCCCGCCACCGACGCGTTCTCCCGGCGGGTGCTGACGCTGCCGACGGGCCCGTCGGTGACGAGCGAGCAGGTCCACGAAGTCTCGGCCCTGGTCACCTTCGCGATCGAGCACGCACCCGAGATCCGCCGCCGCCTGGCCTCCCGCGGCTGACGCACTGCCATGAACGACTCTTTCATGTCGCCGGACGACATGAAAGAGTCGTTCATGACTTCTCGGCGACCAGCTTCTCCAGGTCGGCCACCAGCTCGGCCGGGGTCGGCTGGGCCAGGGCGAGGTCACGCAGGCGACGCGCGTTGGCCGCGAACTCCGGTTCCCCGACCAGCCGGGCCACCGCAGACCGCAGGTCTTCGGCGGTGAAGCCGTTGTGGGTGAACAGCAGTCCCGCGCCTTCGTCGACCAGCCGCTGGGGACGCACGAGGTGGTCGGCGATCGGCGTGGTCACCGTCAGCTGCGGGACCCCGGCCACCAATGCCGCGCCGTAGCTGCCGAAACCGCCGTGGTGCACGATCGCCGCGCAGCTCGGCAGCACCGTGTGCAGGGCGACCGACTCGACGACCCGGACGTTCTCCGGGACTTCGTCCAAGGCCTTCCGTTGCTCGGGCACCAGCGCGGCGACCACCTCGATGTCCAAAGTGGACAAAGCGGTCAGGATGTCCGGAATGGACACGTAGTCGCCGCCGAACGCGTCCGTGTTGGACGAACCCAGCGTCAGGCACACGCGCGGCCGTGACGGCGGTTCGCGAAGCCAGTCCCACACCACCGCCCGGCCGTTGTAGGGCACGTGCCGCACCGGCAGCCGCCGGACGCCGGAGTGCGCGCCGAGCGACTCCGGCAGCGGGTCGATCGTCGCCTGGCCGGTGACGAGCTCCTCGTCGAAGTCCACGCCGAACGGGCGCCCGGTCAGGTCGAGCCAGTCGAACAGCGGATCTTCCCGCTCCTCGGCCGGCTGCTGCGCCATCACCTGGAGGAACGTCCGGCGCATGGCGCACCAGACGTCGGCCCAGCACAGCTGCCGGACGTGCGCGGCGCCGCACGCCTTCGCCGCGATCGCCCCCGCGTAGGTCAGCGCGTCCCAGACGACCAGGTCCGGCTGCCACTCCCGCGCGTAGGCGACCAGGTCCCCGACCATCTCGTCGTTGTAGATGGCGAACCCCGCCCACACGGTGAACGTGTAGCGCTGGTGCAGCGCCTCCCAGGTGTGCGACGCCGGGTCGGTGTCGTTCCAGTTCGCGATGTCGGCTTCCTGCGCGTCGCGGTTCTGCTTCATGCCCTCGTGCATCGTGTTGTCCACGCCGACCGGCACCGCGGTCAGCCCGGTGCCGGTGACGACGTCGGTGAACCCGGGCGACGCGGCCACCCGCACCTCGTGCCCGGCCGCGACCAGCGCCCAGGCAGCCGGGACCATGCAGAACAGGTGGGACTTCTCGTCCAGCGTCACGAACAACACGCGCACGGGAGTGCCTTTCAGTGGTGGCCGGAGAACGTGCCCGCGAGCCGCGTCGAGATCAGCCGCAGCACCTCGGGCTGGTGGTCGGCGAGGAAGAAGTGCCCGCCGTCGAACACCTTCAGCTCGAACTCGCCGTCGGTGTGGTCCTGCCAGGCGCGCGCCTCGTCGAGGGTGGTCTTCGGGTCGGCGTCGCCGGTCAGCACGGTGATCGGCGTGCTCAGCTTCGGTCCCGGCGCCTTGACGTAGGTCTCGGCGGCCTTGTAGTCGTTGCGGATGGCCGGCAGCGCCATCCGCAGGATCTCTTCGTCGCCCAGCACCGCCGCGTTGGTGCCGCCGAGCTTGCGCATCTCCGCGATGACCCCGTTGTCGCCGAGCTTGTGCACGGACTCGTCACGGCGGCACGCGGGCGCCCGGCGGCCCGACGCGAACAGGTGCAGCGGGGACACGCCGTCGCGCTCCAGCCGGGTGGCGACCTCGAACCCGAGCGTCGCGCCCATGCTGTGCCCGAACAGCGCGAACGGCCGCCGGGTCCGCTCCGCCAGTACTTCGGCGACCCGGTCCGCGAGCTCGGGAATGGAGTCGATCCCCGGCTCCAGCCGGCGGTCCTGGCGGCCCGGGTACTGCACGGACAGGACCTCGACCGAGCGGCCGAGCCCGGCGGACATCGGGAAGTAGAAGCTGGCCGAGCCGCCCGCGTGCGGCAGGCAGAACAGCTGGACGGCGCCCGCGTCCGCGTCGTGGTAGCGGCGGAGCCAGAGCTCCGGGTTCTCAGTCATGCGTGAACTCCGTCCTCAGGGTGGTGCCGAGCCAGCCGCGCACGGTCTCGGCGGTGGTGGCGGCGTGGTCCTCGACCATGGTGAAGTGGTTGCCCGGCACATCGACGACGGTGTCGGCGGTGTCCCAGTGCGTCTGCCATTCCTCGGGAGCCAGCCGCCCGTCGTCGACAGGGGGTTCCGACGAGCGGACCAGCAGCAGCGGGACCGACAGCTTCGCGGGCGACCAGCCGGCCATGAGCCGGAAGTACCAGCTCATCGCCGAGAGCCGGGCGACGTCCATCGGCGCGAACACCTCTTCGCGGTCGAACATGCCGCCGAACAGCTCGTCGCGGAACCGGTCGAGCGGTGAGTCCTCTCGCGGCAGGTAGCTGTCGAGCAGCACGACGGCCAGCGGCGGGGTGCCCCGCTCTTCGAGGACCTCGGCGGCGGCGTGCGCGAGCATCCCGCCCGAGGACGAACCGAGCAGCACGAACGGCTCTCCGCCGGCGACGCGCAACACCGAGTCCGCTTGTACCTCGGCCACCGCGCGGACGCTGTTCGGCAGGGCCTCGCCCTTGACGAACCCGGGCGCCGGCAGTGCGTGCACGTCGTGGTCGCCGCGGAACGGCGAGGCGAACCGGGCGTACTGGTGCACCCCGGCCAGCGCCACGTACGAGCTGAAGCAGATCAGCTTCGGCGTGCGCTCCCCGGCCGCCAGTTGCACCGACCCCGGCTGCTCGGCCAGGTCGGCGGGCGTGTCGAAGGTGGGCCGCAGCAGCGCGGCGTTCTGCAGCAGCTCGAAGCCCTCCTTCATCTTGCCGAGCTCGCAGGCCGTGCGGAACAACGCGCTGAGCGTCTCGCCGGCGTCCACAGTGGACGCCGGTTGCGCGTCCGCGCCGACGTTCAGCTCCGCCCGCAGGTGCGCGGCGAGGTCCGCCGGTGCCGGGAAGTCGAAGACCAGCGTGGGCGGCAGCCGCAGGCCGGTGGACGCGCCCAGGGCGTTGCGCAGCTCGACCGCGGTGAGCGAGTCGAAGCCCGCGACGAGGAACCCGACGTCCGGGCGCACGGCCTCGGGGCCGGCGTGGCCCAGCACCGTGGCCGCGGTGGCCCGGACCAGGTCCAGCAGCACGGTTTCCTGGTCCTGCTGAGCTTTCCCGGCCAGGGCGGCACGCAAGGCGGCCTCGCCGGACACCGGGGCGGCGGCCGACGCGGCCCGCTTGGCCGGGCGCACGAGTCCCTTGAGGACGGAAGCGACGTGGCCGCCCAGTCCCGTCAGGTCCAGCTTCGCGGGGACCAGCGCGGGTTCGGCGAGCGCGGTGGCGGTGTCGAACAACGCCAGCCCCTGCTCGACCGGCAGCGCGTGGACGCCGCCGCGCGACATCCGCTTCCGGTCGGCGGAGTCCAGCGCGGCACTCATCCCCGTCCCGGCGTCCCACAGGCCCCAGGCCAGCGCCTGGGCGGGCAGGCCGCGGGCGGCGCGATGGGCCGCGAGCGCGTCGAGGAAGGCGTTCGCGGCGGCGTAGTTGCCCTGCCCGGGTCCGCCGAAGGTGGCCGACACCGAGGAGAAGAGCACGAACGCCGAGAGGTTCCGGTCCGCGGTCAGCTCGTGCAGGTGCCAGGCGGCGTCGACCTTGGGCCGCAGCACCGCGTCCATCCGCTCCGGGTTGAGCGAGGACAGGACACCGTCGTCGAGCACCCCGGCCGCGTGCACGACCCCGGCGAGGTCGGGGATGCCCGTCAACAGTTCGGCGAGCGCGGCCCGGTCCGCGGTGTCGCAGGCGGCGAGCCGGACGTCCGCGCCCAGCGCGGCCAGCTCGTCCCGGAGCTCGGTGGCGCCGTCCGCGTTCCGGCTGGTCAGCACGAGCCGCCGGACGTCGTGCGCGGTGACCAGGTGCCGGGCCAGCACGCGGCCCAGGCTGCCGGTGGCGCCGGTGAGCAGCACCGTGCCGTCCGGCCCGAAGGGACGCTTGCCGGTGGCGGCTTCGGTGGTGGCGCGGGTCAGGCGGGCGGCGAGCAGGGCACCTTCCCGGATGGCGAGCTGCGGTTCGTCGGCGAGGACCGCCGACGGCAGCGCCGCCGCGGACTCGTCGTGGTCGTCGAGGTCGATCAGGCGGACCCGGCCGGGGTGCTCCGACTGCGCCGAGCGGACCAGGCCCCACACCGGCGCGCATGCCAGGTCAGGGACGTCGTCGCCGGCCGCGGCGGCCACCGCACCCCGGGTCACCACGACCAGGCGGGAGGCGGCGAACCGCTCGTCGGCCAGCCAGTCCTGCAGCAGGGAGAGCACGTCGTGCGCGGTCGCCCGCGCGGCGTCCGGCAGCTCGCCGGCGGCCGGAGTACGCACGGCCAGCACCGCTTCCGGCACGGCCATGCCGAGGCCGACCGCGGCACCGAGTGCCGCGAGATCCACATAGGACTCACACGTGACGCCGGACGCGTCGAGCACCGGCCCGAGCTTGAGGTCGTCCTCGCCGACGACGGCCCACCGCCGGGCGACGGCTTCGACCGGCGCCGGCGGGACGGGCTGCCAGTCGAGCCGGAACAACGACTCGGGGGTCTTCCGGACCGCCGGCACCGACCCGGCGACCAGCGGGCGCAGCACCAGCGCGTCGACCGACGCCACCGGGTGACCGGCCGGGTCGGCCAGGCTCAGCTTGACCGTGTCGTGGCCGTTCGGGGTCACCGTGACCCGGACCGCGGTGGCGCCGCTCGCGTGCAGCGTCACCCCGCTCCAGGAGAACGGGAGGTAGTTCCGGCCCGCCCACTCGGCGACCGTGCCGAGCACGTGCAACGACGCGTCGAGCAGCGCCGGGTGCAGGCCCGACCGGGCCGCGTCCGCGTGTTCTTCGGGCCGCAGGGCCACTTCGGCGTGCACCTCGTCGCCGAGCCGCCAAGCCGCGCGCAGGCCCTGGAAGGCCGGGCCGTAGCCGAACCCGCCCTCCGGGCCCCCGGTGTAGAGGCCGTCGAGGTCCAGGGGCTCGGCCCCGGGCGGCGGCCACTGCGTCAGGTCTTCGGGGACGGGACCGGGTTCGGCGGCCAGCCGGCCGCTGGCGTGCCGGGTCCACGGCTCGTCGTCGAGTCGCGAGTGGACGGTGACCGGCCGCGTGCCGCTGTCGTCCGGCGCACCGAGGACGACCTGCAGCTGGACGCCGTCACGGGCGGGCAGGGGCAACGGCGTTTCGATGACCAGTTCATCGATGCCGCCCGCGGCGACCTGCTCCGCCGCGCGCAGGACCAGCTCGACGAACCCGGTGCCGGGGAACAACGTGCTGCCCGCGACGACGTGGTCGGCGAGCCAGGGGTGGGTGCGCGGCGAGATCCGGCCGGTGCACACCACGGCGCCGTCGTCGGCGTTCGTGACCGACGCGCCCAGCAGCGGGTGGTCCGGCCGGTCGAGGCCCGCCATCGTGACGTCCCCGGCCGGTGTCAGGGAGAACTCGGGCCAGAACCGCTCGTGCTGGAAGGCGTACGTCGGCAGCGACTCCGGTTCGCCGGTTCCGCCGAGGACGGTCCCCCAGTCCACGGTGGAGCCGCTGACGTGCAGTTTCGCCAGTGCGGTCAGCAGTTCCCTCGGCTCGTCCCGGTCCTTGCGCAGCGCGGCGGCGACCAGTGCCCGGTCGTCCAGGCAGGACGCGGCCATCGCGGCGAGGACGCCGTCCGGGCCCAGCTCCACGAACCGGGTCACGCCCGCTCCGGCGAGCGTGGCGACGGCGTCGGCGAACCGCACCGTCCCCCGGGCCTGGCGCAGCCAGTACTCCGGCGAGGTCAGCTCGGTCGCCGGTGCGCCGGTCACCGTCGAGACGATCGGGATCGCGGGCGGCGCGAACGTGACGCCGGCCAGGACGCGGCCGAACTCCGCGAGCATCCCGTCCATGTCCGGCGAGTGGAAGGCGTGCGAGACGCGCAGCCGCCGGGTCTTGCGCCCGGCCCAGTGCCGCCCGACCTCGAGGACGCCGTCCTCGGCGCCGGAGACCACGACGGACGTCGGCCCGTTGACCGCGGCGAGCTCGACACCGGCGGGCAGCGTCGGCACGACCTCGGTCTCGGTGGCCTCGATCGCGAGCATCGCCCCGCCCGCGGGCAGGGCCTGCATGAGCCGGCCGCGCGCGGCGACGACGGCGCAGGCGTCGGAAAGCGACCACACGCCCGCGACGTGCGCGGCGGCCAGCTCGCCGATCGAATGCCCGGCGAGCTGGTCCGGCCGCACACCCCAGGACTCCAGGAGCCGGAACAGGGCGACTTCGACCGCGAACAGCGCGGGCTGGGTGTAGGCGGTCTCGTCGAGCAGCTCGGGTTCGGTGTCGACGACATCCCGGAGCGGCCGGTCGAGGTGGCCGTCGAACTCCGCGCACACCTCGGCGAAGGCCTCGGCGAACACCGGGAACTCGCGCCGCAGTCCGGCGCCCATGCCGAGCCGTTGCGCGCCTTGGCCGGTGAAGAGGAACGCGGTCGCACCCTCGGCGCGCACGCCGGTGGTGACGCCGGGCGCGGGACGGTCGGCAGCGACAGCGGCCAGGCCCCGGACCAGTTCGTCACGATCGGTACCCACGACGACGGCGCGGTAGCCGAACACGGTACGGGCGGCGAGAGCCGTCCCGATCTCGGCGGGCTCGGCCGAGTGGGCCGCGGCGTGGCTCAGCAGCCGTTCGGCCTGCCCCCGCAGAGCTTCCGGAGTGTGGCCCGACACCATCCACGCCGTCAGGTCGCGCGTCTCGCCGGGCTCCGCTTCGGGCAGGGTCGGCGCGGCCTCGATGATGACGTGGGCGTTGGTGCCGCTCACCCCGAACGACGAGACGCCGGCGCGGCGGGGACCTTCGCTTTCGGGCCACGGCACCGGCTCGGACAGCAGCTTGACCGCGCCGGCGGACCAGTCCACATGGGACGAGGGCACGTCGGCGTGCAGGGTCCGGGGCAGCAGGCCGTGCCGCAGGGCCAGCACCATCTTCATGACGCCGGCCACGCCCGCCGCCGCTTGGGTGTGGCCGACGTTGGACTTGACCGAACCCAGCCACAGCGGCCGGTCGCGGTCACGACCGTACGTGGCGATGAGCGCCTGCGCCTCGATCGGGTCACCCAGCGACGTCCCGGTCCCGTGCGCCTCGACGGCGTCCACATCGGACGGTGCCAGGCCCGCACTCGCCAGCGCGGCCCGGATGACGCGTTGCTGCGAAGGACCGTTCGGGGCGGTCAGCCCGTTCGACGCGCCGTCCTGGTTCACCGCGCTGCCCCGCACGACCGCCAGCACCGGGTGCCCGTTGCGGTGCGCGTCGGAAAGCCGTTCCAGCACGAGCATCCCGGAGCCCTCGCCCCAGCCGGTGCCGTTCGCGTCGTCGGAGAAGGCGCGGCAGCGGCCGTCCGGCGACAGGCCTCGCTGCCGGCTGAACTCGACGAACGAGCCCGGCGTCGACAGCACGGTGACCCCGCCGGCGAGCACGAGCGAGCACTCCCCCGCACGCAGGGCCTGGATCGCCCAGTGCAGAGCGACCAGCGACGACGAGCACGCCGTGTCCACGGTGACGGCCGGGCCCTCGAGCCCGAGCGCGTAGGAGATCCGGCCCGAGAGCACGGAAGCGGCGTTGCCGGTGCCGAGGTAGCCTTCGGCGCTCTTCGGCGACAGCGCGAGCAGTGCGGGGTAGTCCTGGCCGTTGGTCCCGGCGAACACCCCGACGGGCTGACCGCGCAGCGACTCCGGGTCGATGCCCGCGCGTTCGAGGGCTTCCCAGGACGTCTCGAGCAGCAGCCGCTGCTGCGGGTCCATGGCCAGGGCTTCCCGGGGCGAGATCCCGAAGAAGGCGGGGTCGAACAGCGTGGCGTCGTCGAGGAAACCGCCTTCGCGGGCGTACGACGTGCCCTCGCTGTCGGGGTCCGGGTCGTAGAGCGCGTCGAGGTCCCAGCCGCGGTCGGCCGGGAAGCCGCCGATCGCGTCGCGGCCCTCGGCGAGCAGCGTCCACAGCTCGTCCGGGCTGTGGACGCCCCCGGGGAACCGGCAGGCCATCGACACGATCGCGATCGGCTCGTCGTCGGTCCGGGCAGCCGCGGGCGCGAGCACCGCCGGTCCCGCGTCGCCGGCCAGGTGCGCGGCCAGGGCCTTGGGGGTGGCGTAGTCGTAGATCAGCGTGGCGGGCAGCGGCTGCCCGGTGGCCGCGGCCAGGCGGTTGCGGAGTTCGACGGCGGTCAGCGAGTCGAAGCCGAGGTCCTTGAACGCCCGGTCCGGCTCGACCGCCGCGGCGTTCGCGTAGCCGAGCACGAGCGCCACCGCGGTGCGGACGACGTCGAGCACGTTGGCCGGCCGGTCCGCGGCGGGTTCGGCGACCGGCCGGGTCCGCGGCGGGACGAGCCCGGTGAACACCGGCGGCAGGACCGGGGCGGCGCCGAGCACGTCGAAGTCGAACCGGATCGGCAGCACGGCGGGCTCCCCGCCGCGGCAGGCCGCGTCGAACAGCCGCAGACCCTCCACAGTGGACAGCGGGATCATGCCGGTGGCACCCAGCCGGCGGCGGTCGCGGTCGGCGAGAGTGCCGGTCATGCCGCCGGCCTGCTCCCAGAGCCCCCAGCCGAGCGCGAGCGCGGGCCGGTCGTGGTCGCGGCGGTGGCGGGCCAGCGCGTCGAGCCAGACGTTGGCCGCCGCGTAGTTCGCCTGCCCGGCCGGGCCGAGCGTGCCGGAGATCGAGGAGAACACGACGAACGCGGTCAGCTCGACCTCGGCCGTCAGCTCGTGCAGGTTGGTGACGGCGTCGATCTTCGGGCGCAGCACGGCGTCCAGGCGCTCGGGGGTCAGCGCGGACACGACGCCGTCGTCGAGGACGCCGGCCACGTGGACGACACCGGTCAGCGGCCGGTCCGCCGGGATACCGGCCAGCAGCGCGGCCAGCGCGTCCCGGTCGACGGCGTCACAGGCCGCGACCACCGGTTCCGCGCCGAGCTCGGTCAGGTCCGCGACCAGCTCGGCCGCGCCGTCGGCGTCCGGGCCGCGACGGCTCGCGAGGAGCAGGTGGCGCACCCCGTACCGGGTGGCCAGGTGGCGGGCGACCAGCGCGCCCAGCGCCCCGGTCCCGCCGGTGACCAGCACCGTCCCTTCCGGACCGAAGGACGCCGACGGGCCGGGCTCGGCCGACGTGAGCTTGGCCAGGCGTGCCGCCCGGATCTCGCCGTCGCGCAGCAGGAACTCGGGTTCGCCGGTGGCGAGCGCGGCGGGCAGCAGCCGCACGGCCGCCGGCTCGTCGAAGTCGGCGAGCACGAACCGGCCGGGGTTCTCCGCCGCGGCCGACCGCACCAGGCCCCACACCGGAGCTTGCGCGAGGTCCGTGACCCCGTCGGCGACGGCGGCGGCGCGGGTCAGCACCACCAGGGTGCGGCCGTCGAACCGCTCGTCGGCCAGCCAGGAGCGCACGAGGTGCAGCGCGCGCCGCGCGGCCTCGCCCGGGGTGTCCGCTTCGGACCGGGACAGGAACGGGGCGACCAGGACATCGGGCAGCGCGCCCGCTTCCGCGACGCTGTCGAGGTCGGGGTGGCAGGCCAGCGCGCCCAGCTCGGCGAGCAGGGCGGCGCCGAGCTCGCGGTGGCCGGAGCCGAGCACGGCCCACGCCGCTGGGATCGGCTCCCCCGCCGGGACCGGCACCCAGTCGAGCTTGAGCAGCGAGTCCCGGGTGGCGCCGCCGACCGGTTTGGGCAGGTCGGGCCAGTAGGTCTCGCGTTGGAAGGCGTACGTCGGCAGTTCCGCCGCCCGCGCGCCGGTGAACAGCTCGCCCCAGGCGGCCCGCGCACCGCGGACGTACACGCTCGCGACGGCGGACAGGGCGGTCCGGACCTCGTCGCGGTCCTTGCGCAGCAGCGAGGCGACCGTCGCGCCGGGCAGGCACTCCTCGGTCATGGCGGCGAGGACGCCGTGGGGGCCGAGCTCCAGGAACCGGGTGGTGCCGAGGTCCGCGAGCGCGGCCACGGCGGTGGCGAACCGGACGGGCTCCCGGACCTGCCGCACCCAGTAGCCCGAGGTGGCCAGCTCGTCGGTCACCGGCACCCCGGTCACCGTCGAGACGATCGGGAGGCGCGGCCGGGCGTAGGTGATCCGCTCGGTGACCCGGCCGAACTCGGCCAGCATCGGGTCCATCAGCGGGGAGTGGAAGGCGTGGGAGACGGTGAGCCGCCGGGTCCGGCGGCCGAGCGCGGCGAAGTGCCGCTCGATCTCTCCGGCGGCGGCTTCTTCGCCGGACACCACGACGGAGTCCGGGCCGTTGACCGCCGCGAGGGAGACGGCACCGGTGAGCAGCGGCGTCACCTCGTCTTCGGTGGCCTGGACGGCGACCATCGCGCCTCCGCGCGGCAACGCCTGCATGAGACGTCCGCGCGCCGCCACCAGCTCGGCGGCGTCGGCGAGGGAGAACACGCCCGCGACGTGCGCGGCGGCCAGCTCGCCGATCGAGTGCCCGGCGAGGTGGTCGGGGGTCACGCCCCAGGACTCCAGCAGCCGGAACAGCGCGACCTCGACCGCGAACAGCGCGGGCTGGGTGTAGGCCGTCTCGTCCAGTTCTTCGCCCGACCAGACCACTGTCTTGAGTGGACGGTCGAGGTGCCGGTCGAACTCCGCGCAGATCTCGTCGAACGCGGTGGCGTAAGCGGGAAAACGCTCGTACAGTTCGCGGCCCATGCCGGCGCGCTGCGCGCCCTGGCCGGTGAACAGGAACGCGGTCAGCCCCTCGGCGACCGCGCCGCGGACGAGCCCGGGCACGTCGTCGCCCTTCGCGAGCGCGCGTACGCCCTCGGCCAGTTCGGCCGCGTCGCCGACCAGCACGGCCCGGTGCTCGAAGGCCGAGCGGGTCGTGGCGAGCGCCAGCCCGATCCCGACGGGGTCACCTTCGACCCCGGCCAGCCGGGCGGCCTGGGCGCGGAGCGCGGCCTCCGTCCGTCCGGAAAGGACCCACGGCACGACCGACGGCGTGGTTTCGTTCTGGGGTAATGCTTCTTCGGCCGGGGGCGCGGCCAGGAGCACGTGCGCGTTGGTGCCGCTGACGCCGAACGCCGAGACGCCCGCGTGGCGCACCCGCCCGTCCGCCGGCCACGGGACCGGCTCGGTCAGCACGCGGACGTCGCCGGCCGACCAGTCCACCCGCGACGTCGGCTGCTCGACGTGCAAGGTCTTCGGCAGGACGCCGTGCCGCAGGGAAAGCGCCATCTTGATGACGCCCGCCACGCCGGCTGCGGCCTGGGTGTGCCCGAGGTTCGACTTGATCGAGCCGAGCCACAGCGGGCGTCCGGCCGGCCGGTGCTCGCCGTAGGTGGACAGCAGGGCCTGCGCCTCGATCGGGTCGCCCAGGCTGGTGCCGGTCCCGTGCGCCTCGACGGCGTCCACATCGGACGGTGACAGACCCGCATCGGCGAGCGCGGCGCGGATGACCCGCTGCTGCGACGGGCCGTTCGGGGCGGTGAGCCCGTTCGACGCGCCGTCGGAGTTGATCGCCGAGCCCGCGACGATCGCGAGCACGGGGTGCCCGTGGCGCCGGGCGTCGGACAGCCGCTCCAGCAGGACGACGCCGGCGCCCTCGCCCCAGCCGGTGCCGTCGGCGCCGTCGGCGAACGCCTTGCACCGGCCGTCCGCGGCCAGTCCCTGCTGCCGGCTGAAGCCGATGAACGCGCCGGGTGTGGTCATGACGGTGACGCCGCCGGCGAGCGCGAGGTCGCACTCCCCCTCGCGCAGCGCGTGCGCGGCCCAGTGCAGCGCGACCAGCGAGGACGAACACGCCGTGTCGACGGTGACGGCCGGGCCTTCCAGCCCGAGCGCGTAGGAGATCCGTCCGGAAAGGACGCTCGCCGCGTTGCCGGTGCTCTCGTAGCCGTCGCCGACGCCGGGCGCGAGGCTGAGCAGCCCCGGGTAGTCCTGGCCGTTGGTCCCGGCGAACACGCCGACCGGCGCACCCCGCAGGGACGCCGGGTCGATCCCGGCCCGCTCCAGTGCTTCCCACGACGTCTCGAGCAGGAGCCGCTGCTGCGGGTCCATGGAGAGGGCTTCGCGGGGCGAGATGCCGAAGAAGGCCGCGTCGAACGCGCCCGCGTCGCGGACGAACCCGCCCTGGCTGACGTAGCTCGTGCCCGGGTGGTCCGGATCGGGGTGGTAGACGGTGTCGAGGTCCCAGCCGCGGTCGTCCGGGAAGTCCGTCAGCGTGTCGGTCCCGGTTTCGAGCACCCGCCAGAGGTCCTCGGGCGTCTCGACGCCACCGGGGAACCGGCAGGCCATCGACACGATCGCGATCGGCTCGGGCGTGGTGGATTCGGCCTCCCGCAGCCGTTCCCGGGTCTCGTGCAGGTCGGCGGTGACCTTGCGCAGGTACCCGAGCAGCTTCTCCTCGTTCACGTCGCACCCCGCCCGCCGGCGAACCCGCGCGTCACGCGAGTCCCAGCTCGTTGTCGATGAAGTCGAAGATCTCGTTCGAGCTGGCCGTTTCGAGCTTCTGCCGCGCGGTCCCGGCCTCGTTGGGAGCCCCGGTTTCGGCCAGCCGGCCCAGCAGTGCCTGCAGCCGGGCGGTGACCCGGGTGCCGGCGAGCTGCTCGGCGGTAAGCCCGGCGAAGGCCGCTTCGATCCGGTCCAGCTCGGCCTCGGCCGCCGCGGCCGGGTCGGCCGGGCCGAGCTCGCGGCCGAGGTACTGGCCCAGCGCCGCCGGGTTCGCGTAGTCGAACCCGAGCGTCGCGGGCAGGGGCAGGCCGGTGACGGCGGCCAGCCCGTTGCGCAGCTCGACCGCGGTGAGCGAGTCGAGACCCAGTTCCTTGAACGCGAGCCCGGGATCCACTGTGGACGGAGTGGCGTAGCCGAGCACGGCGGCGACCTCGGCGCGCACCAGGTCGAGCAGCGCACGCTCCCGCTCGGGTCCGGTCAGGACGTCGAGCTTCGCCCGGAAGTCCGGCTCGGGCTTGACGGCCGCCATGAGCGCCCGCCGCGCCTCGGGCAGGTCGTCGAGCAGCCGGGCGGCCCGGACGGCGGTGAAGCCGGGGGCGAACAGCTCCCAGTCGACGTCGGCCACGGCGACCACGGCCTCGCCGCCGCTCAGGGCGCGGTGCAGGGCCGCGGTGGCCACGTCGGGGGTCAGCGGGCGGATGCCGCCGCGTTCGGCGCGGGCGCCGGTCCCGGCCGCCATGCCCGCGCCGGCCCACGGGCCCCAGGCGATGGAGGTGGCGGGCAGGCCGAGTCCGGCCCGGTGCTCGGCGAGCGCGTCCAGCACGGCGTTGGCCGCGACGTAGTTGCCCTGCCCGGCCGCGCCGAGGGTGGCGGCCAGGGAGGAGAACAGCACGAACGCCGACAGGTCGCGGTTTCGCGTCAGCTCGTGGAGGTTGACGGCGGAGTCCACTTTGGATCGCAGGACGGTCGCGAGCCGTTGCGGCGTCAGGGAGTCCAGGACGCCGTCGTCGAGGACACCGGCGGCGTGCACGACGGCGTCGAGGCCCGGCAGCGAGTCCAGGAGCTCGGCGGCGGCGTCGCGGTCGGCGAGGTCGCAGGCGGCGATCGTCACCTTGGCGCCGAGCGCGCTGAGCTCGGCTTCCAGCTCGGCCGCCCCGGGCGCGGCGGGGCCACGCCGGCCGGCCAGCACCACGTGCGGCGCACCGGTGCGCGCCAGCCACCGGGCGACCTCGGCGCCCAGCGCGCCGGTGCCGCCGGTGACCAGTACCGGGCCGGTCGGGGTCCAGGACTCGGCGGGCTCCTCGCTCGGCGCCCGCACGAGCCGCCGGGCGAAGGCACCGGCCGGGCGGATGGCGAGCTGGTCTTCGCCGCTGGCTCCGGCCAGGGCGGCGACGAGCCGGGTCAGCTCGGGTTCGCCGGGCTCGGCGGACAGGTCGGCCAGACCGCCCCAGCGGTCCGGGTGCTCCAGCGCGGCGGCCCGCCCGAGGCCCCAGATCCCGGCGGACAGCGGATGCGCGAGAGGTTCGGATCCGACGGCGACGGCGCCGGTGGTGACCGCCCACAGCGGCGCGCCGAGGCCCGCGTCCCCGAGCGCTTGGAGCAGGGTGGTGCTCAGCGCCAGGCCGAGGGGTACGGCCGGCTGACCCGGGGTGGCGCGGTCGGCCAGGCCGAGCAGCGAAAGCACGCCGGCGATGGGCACGCCGGCGGCGGCCGCGCCGAGCGCTACGGGAGCGGGCTCGCCGCCCACACCACCGACCGAATCGGCACTCACGCCGAGGTCGGTCCCGCCGACCGAGCCGAGGTTGCCCTGCGCCGACTCGGCGCCCGAGCCGAGGCCGAGCAGCTGCCCCGCGAGGGTGTCGCGGTCGAGGTCGGCCTCGCCGAGCGTCACCGGCACCGGCTCGGCACCCGCCTCGACCAGCGCCGGGAACACCGCCTTGACCAGCGGTTCGTCGGCACACCCGGCCGGGACCACGACGAGCCAGCGCCCGGACAGGGCCGCCCGGGGCCGGTCCGCGATCGGGCGCCACGACACGCGGTACTGCTTGCTGTCGGCCGGTGCGGCCACCGGGACCAGCGGCTCCGGCCAGAACGCCTCACGTTCGAAGGGGTAGGTCGGCAGCGCGACCTGCCGCACGCCCGGGGAAAGCGGCGTCCAGTCCACCGCCTGCCCGCTGACGTGCAGGTTCGCCAGCGCCAGCAGCGCTGTCATGGCTTCCGGCCGGTCCTTGCGCAGCATCGGCGTGGAGCCGCCGGCCAGCGCGCTCAGCGTTCCGTCCGGGCCCAGCTCGACCAGCCGGGTGACCCCGGCCTCGCGCAGCGTCGACACCGCGTCGGCGAACCGCACCGGCTCGCGTACCTGCCGGACCCAGTACTCCGGGTCCGTGAAGTCGGCGTCCGGGGTCACCGTGGACACGACGGGGATGCGCGGCCCGGCGTAGCCGATCCCGCGCGCCACCTCGGCGAACTCCTCAAGCATCGCGTCCATACGTGCCGAGTGAAACGCATGCGAGACCCGTAAATCCCTAGACTTCACCCCGCGCGCGGTCAGCTCGGCGGCGATCTCGGCGAGCGCGGCGGCCTCGCCGGACAGCACCGTGGACAGCGGCCCGTTGACCGCGGCCAGGTCCGCGCGGCCCGCGGCGATCTCGAGGACGTCCTGCTCGGCGGCCTGCACGGCGAGCATCGCGCCGCCGGCGGGCAGCGCCTGCATGAGGCCCGCCCGGGCGGCGACGAGCTTGCCCGCGTCCGCCAGGGAGAACACCCCGGCGACGTGGGCCGCCGCCAGCTCGCCGATCGAGTGCCCGGCCAGGTAGTCCGGCCGGACGCCCCACGACTCCAGCAGGCGGAAGAGCGCGACCTCGATCGCGAACAGCGCGGGCTGCGTATACCCCGTCCGGTCGAGCGCCGAGGCGTCGCCGAAGACGACGTCGCGCAGCGGCCGGTCCAGCTCGGGGTCGAGCACCGCGCACACCGCGTCGAAGGCGTCGGCGAACACCGGGAACCGCTCGTACAGCTCGGCCCCCATCCCGACGCGCTGCGACCCCTGACCCGCGAACAGCAGCCCGGCCTTGCCGTCACCGGCCTGCCCGGTGACGACCCCCGGGTGCTTCGCGCCCGAGGCGACGGCGGTCAGCCCGGCGAGCAGGTCATCCCCCGTTACGACCGCACGGTGGCCGAACACCGCCCGGGCGGCCAGCGAACGGGCGACATCGGCCGGGGGCACGTCCGCCCCGTCGACGAACTCCGCGAGCCGCTTGGCCTGCGAGCGCAGCACCGCCTCCGACCGGCCCGACAACGGCCAGACGACAACGTCGGCCGCGGGCGCCTCCATCGTTTCCGAAACGGGCGGCTGTTCGAGGATGACGTGGGCGTTCGTGCCGCTGAAGCCGAACGACGACACGCCCGCGCGGCGCGGCCGCTCCGAAAGCGGCCACGGCTGCGTCTCGGTCAGCAGCGCCACCGCGCCGCTGTCCCAGTCGACGTGCCGCGACGGCCGGTCCGCGTGCAGGGTCTTCGGCAGCACGCCGTGCTCCAGCGCGAGAACCATCTTGATGACGCCGGCGATCCCGGCCGCCGCCTGCGTGTGCCCGATGTTGGACTTCAGCGACCCCAGCCACAACGGCTGCGAGCGGTCCCGGCCGTAGGTCGCCAGGAGCGCCTGGGCCTCGATCGGGTCACCCAGCGCGGTGCCGGTGCCGTGCGCCTCGACGACGTCCACATCGGACGGTGAAAGGCTCGCGTTCGCCAGCGCCGCCCGGATCACCCGCTGCTGCGAAGGCCCGTTCGGGGCGGTGAGCCCGTTCGACGCGCCGTCCTGGTTCATCGCCGAGCCGCGCAGCACCGCGAGCACCGGGTGCCCGAGCCGCCGCGCGTCCGACAGCCGCTCGACCAGCACGACACCGGCGCCTTCGCCCCAGCCCGTGCCGTCCGCCTCGTCGGCGAAGGCCTTGCACCGGCCGTCCGCCGCGAGCCCGCCCTGGCGGGAGAACTCGACGAACGCGCCGGGCGTCGCCATCACCGTCACGCCACCGGCCAGCGCCATCGCGCACTCGCCCGAGCGCACCGACTGCGCGGCCAGGTGCAGCGCCACCAGCGACGCCGAGCACGCCGTGTCCACCGTCACCGCCGGGCCGCCGAGGCCCAGCACGTACGACACCCGGCCCGACACGACCGAAGCCGCGTTCCCGGTGCCGACGAACCCGCCGAAGTCCTCGCCCGAGCCCGCGAGCACCGCCGGGTAGTCCTGCCCGTTGGTACCGAGGAAGACACCGATGTCCGGACCACCCAAAGGGTCGACCCCGGCGCGTTCCAGGGCCTCCCACGCGGTTTCCAGGACGAGCCGCTGCTGCGGATCCATCGCCAGGGCTTCACGCGGCGAGATGCCGAAGAAGGCCGGGTCGAACTCCGTGACGCCGTCGACGAACGCGCCGCCGCCCGTGACGACCCCGGCCGCCGCGAGGCCCGCGAGGTCCCAGTGCCGGTCGGCGGGGAAGCCCGCGACCGCGTCACCGCCGGAAACCAGCAGCGCCCACAGGTCTTCCGGGGTCCGCACGCCGCCGGGGAACCGGCAGCCCATCGCCACGACGACGATCGGATCCTCTGTGGACACCGCCGCGCGCTCGACGACCGGCGCTTCGCTCGGCGTGCCCGCCAGGTGCTTGGCCAGGTGGGCGGCGGTCGGGTAGTCGTAGATCAGTGTCGCGGGCAGCTCGGTCCCGGTGGCCAGGCCGAGCCGGTTGCGCAGCTCGACCGCGGTCAGCGAATCGAACCCGAGGTCGGCGAACGACTTGTCCGCGGCGACCTCCTCGGTGTACCCGAGCACCGCCGCGACCTGACGGCGCACGAGCGTCAGGAAGTCCTCTCCGGACAGCTCAACCCGCGGTGCTTCGCCTGCTGCTTCAGGGAGTTCGGTGAGCAGGCGGCTCGGCCGCACGGCGGTGAGCGCGGGGCCGTAGACTGGCCAGTCGATGTCCGCGAGCGCGACCGTGACGTCGCCGGCGCCCAAGGCCCGGTCGAGTGCCGACAGGGCGAGAGCGGGGTTCAGCGGCGTGAGCCCGCCGCGCCGCAGCCGGTCGCGGACGGCTTCGTCGGCCGCCATCCCGGCGTCGGCCCACGGCCCCCAGGCCAGCGAGGTCGCCGGGAGTCCACGCGAACGTCGATACGCGGCCAAGGCGTCAAGGTAGGCGTTCGCCGCCGCGTAGTTGCCTTGCCCGGCGGAACCGACGGTGCCCGCCAGCGACGAGAACAGCACGAACGCCGAAAGCTCGCGATCGACGGTGGCCTCGTGCAGCAGCCGGGCGGTGGTGGCCTTGGCACGCAGCACGCGATCGAGCTTTTCGGGGGTGAGGCCGTCGAGCACGCCGTCGTCGAGGACACCGGCCGCGTGCACGACGACACTCAGGTCCGGCAAGGAGTCAACGAGCGCGGTGACCGCGTCCCGGTCGGTGCAGTCGCAGGCCACGACGGTGATCTCAGGTGCGGTCGGTTCGGCCGCGCCGCGACGGCTCGCCAGCACGACACGGGACGCCCCGCGCTCGACCGCCCAGCGGGCCAGGTGACCACCGAGCGCGCCGGTTCCGCCGGTGATCAGCACTGTTCCGGCGATCGTCCACTCAGGACGCTCAGCGGACAGCGGTGCGCGCACGAGCCGCCGGGCGAAGACCCCGGCCGGCCGGATGGCGACCTCGTCTTCGGCGCCGTCGGCGAGCACGCCACACAGCCGGTCGAGGGCACGGTCGTCGAGGCTCTCGGGCAGGTCGACCAGACCACCCCACCGGCGCGGGTGCTCCACCGCGGCGGACCGGCCGAGGCCCCACACCTGAGCCTGGTCCGGGTGCGCGAGCCGGTCGGACCGGCCGGTCGAGACCGCGCCCCGGGTCGCGCACCACAGCGGCGCGGACCAGCCGAGCCTGCCGAGAGCCTGCACGAGCGCGAGCGTGTCCTCCACCGCCAGCAGCGAAAGGACACCGGCGGGTTCGTCGCCCGGCAGGGCAGCGACGGCCGGGACGTGCAGCACGTCCGCGCCCCGGTCGCGCAGGCCTTCGACCAGGTCGCCGGCCCCTTCGCCCACCACGAGCCAGCGGCCGGACAACCGGGTCGCGATCGTCCCGGCGACCGGGCGCCAGCCGATCCGGTACCGCCAGTTGTCCACTATGGACTCTTCGTGGTGACGGCGGCGCCAAGCGGCCAGCGCGGGGACGACGTCGCTCAGCGGGGTCTCCGGAGGCACGTCGAGCGCACGGGTCAAGGCGGCGAGGTCCGCGCGCTCGACCGCCGACCAGAACTCCCCCGCGCCGGTGTCCACCACCTCGGACGACTCCGGTGAGGTCAGCCAGAACCGTTCACACTGGAAGGCATACGTCGGCAGCTCGACGCGGCGGGCGCCGTCGAGCAGCGCGGTCCAGTCGGGCGAGCCGCCCCGGACGTGCAGCTCGGCCAGCGCGGACAGCACCGACTCCCGCTCGTCGCGCGACGCGCGCAGCATCGCCACGACGGGGACGTTCGCCATTCCGGTGAGGGTTCCGTCCGGGCCGACCTCGACGAACCGCGTGGCACCCTTGGCTTCCAGTGCCGTCACGCGGTCGGCGAACCGGACCGGCTCGCGCACGTGCCGCACCCAGTACTCCGGGTCGGTCAGCTCGGCGGCTTCGCCGGTGACGAGGGGGATCTTCGGCGCCGAGAACGTCAGCCCGGACACGACCCGCCGGAACTCGGCCAGCATCGGGTCCATCAGCACCGAGTGGAAGGCGTGCGACACGGCGAGCCGCTTGGTCTTGCGCCCGCGGGACGCCAGTTCGGCCGCCGCGGCGAGCACCGCGTCCTCGTCGCCGGACAGCACGACGGAGTCGGCCGCGTTGACCGCGGCGAGGTTCACCCGCTCGCCCAGGAGCGGCGCGACCTCGGCTTCGGTGGCCTGCACGGCGACCATCGCCCCACCGGCCGGGAGGGCCTGCATCAGCCGGGCCCGCGCAGCGACCAGCGTGCAAGCGTCGGCCAGCGAGAGGATCCCGGCGACGTGCGCCGCCGCCAGCTCACCGATGGAGTGCCCGGCCAGGAAGTCCGGCTTCACGCCCCAGGACTCCAGCAGCCGGAACAACGCGACCTCGACGGCGAACAACGCGGGCTGTGTGTAACCCGTGTCGTTCAGGGACTCGCCCGAGATCGCTTCGGCAAGGGGAAAGTCGAAGCCCGCGCACACCGCGTCGAAAGCCGAAGCGAACACCGGGAACTCGCGATGCAGCCCCGCACCCATGCCGATCCGCTGGGAACCCTGACCGGAGAAGAGGAACGCGGTCTTGCCGGTCTTGCCCGGCGCGACACCCTCCACAAGGGACGGCGCCGGTTCGCCGGCCGCCAGCGCGTCCAGCGCCGTCACCGCTTCGCTCGCGTCGGCGGCGAGCACCACGGCCCGGTGCTCGAACGCCGAACGTTCGGTGGCCAGGGACAGCGCGGTGTCGGCGAGCGGCAGATCCGGGTGCCCGAGCAGGTGTTCGCGCAACTGGACGGCCTGCTCGCGGAGGGCTTCGCCGGACCGCGCGGACAACGCCAGCGGCACCGGTCCGCCGGGCGAAGAAGCCGGCGAGGCAGGCACCGGGTCGTAGCTTTCCAGGACCACGTGCGCGTTGGTCCCGCTGATGCCGAACGACGAAACGCCGGCCCGGCGCGGAGTTTCGCCGGCCGGCCACGAAACGCTGTCGGTGAGCAGCTCGACGGACCCGGCCGACCAGTCGATGTGCGGCGAGGGCTCGTCGACGTGCACCGTGCGCGGCAGCACCCCGTGCTGCATCGACAGCACCATCTTGATCACCCCGGCCACCCCCGCGGCGGCCTGGGTGTGGCCGATGTTGGACTTGACCGAGCCGAGCCAGAGCGGCCGGTCGCGCTCCTGCCCGTAGGTCGCCAGCAGCGCGTGCGCCTCGATCGGGTCGCCGAGCGTGGTGCCGGTGCCGTGCGCCTCCACGGCGTCCACATCGGACGGCGTGAGCCCGCCGCTGGCCAGCGCGGCCCGGATGGCCTGCTGCTGCGCGGGACCGTTGGGCGCGGTGAGACCGTTGGACGCGCCGTCGGAGTTGACCGCGGACCCGCGGACCACGGCCAGCACCGGGTGCCCGTTGGCCAGCGCGTCGGACAGCTTCTCGACCAGGACGAGCCCGACGCCCTCGGACCAGCCGGTGCCGTCGGCCGCGGCCGCGAACGGCTTGCACCGCCCGTCGGGCGCGAGGCCGCGCTGGCGGCTGAACTCCAGGAACATGCCGGGCGTCGACATCACCGTCACGCCGCCGACGAGCGCCAGCGAGCACTCGCCGCGCTTCAGCGCCTGGGCGGCCCAGTGCAGCGCGACCAGCGAGGACGAGCACGCGGTGTCCACGGTGACCGCCGGGCCCTTGAGCCCGAGCTGGTAGGCGACCCGGCCGGAGATCACCGCGGTCGAGTTGCCGGTGAGCAGGTGCCCTTCGACGCCGTCGGGCAACGCGGTCAGGCCGGAGCCGTAGCCGGTGGACGTGCCGCCGACGAAGACTCCCGCCTTCGTGCCGCGCAGCGACAGCGGGTCGATCCCGGCGCGTTCGATGGTCTCCCACGCCGTTTCGAGCAGCAGCCGCTGCTGCGGGTCGGTGGCCAGCGCCTCACGGGGGCTCATCCCGAAGAAGCCGGGGTCGAACTCCGCCGCGTCGTAGACGAACCCGCCCTCGCGGACGTAGCTGGTGCCCGCCTGCTCGGCGTCGCCCGAGTACAGCGCCGCGGGCCAGCCGCGGTCGGTCGGGAAACCGGCCATGCCGTCGCCGCCGGCGGCCAGCAGCTGCCACAGCTGCTCGGGGGTGCGCACGCCGCCGGGGAACCGGCAGCCCATGCCGATCACCGCGACCGGCTCGGCGTCCCGGTCCTCGACCTCGCGCAACCGCTGGTTCGCCGCCCTCAGGTCGGTGGTGACCTTCTTGAGGTAGTCGAGCAGCTTCTTCTCGTTGTCGGAGGTCACGCCCCGAACTCCTTGTCGATCAGGTCGAACAGCTCGTCGGCGGACGCGGCCGCGACTTCGTCGTCCGACTGTGGGTCCTCGGGGGTGGTGCCGGTCCACCAGGCGAGCAGGCTCTGCAGCCGTTCGGTGATCTCCTCGCGGCCCTCGTATCCCTCGGGAAGTGAGGCGAGCGAACCGCGCAGGTCCTCGACCAGGCCGTTCGCCGAAGGCGCCGGCGGCGCGATCTCTTCGAGCAGGTAGCCGGCCAGCTCGAGCACCGTGGGGTAGTCGAACACCAGCGTGGCGGGCAGCCGCTTCCCGGCGACCGCGCCGAGCCGGTTGCGCAGCTCGACCGCGGTGAGCGAGTCGAAGCCCAGCTCGCTGAACGCCTTGCCGGCGTCGATGTCCACTGTGGACGCGTGGCCGAGCACGGCGGCGACCTGGCCGGAAACCAGCTCCACCACCAGGTCCTCGCGGTCGGCGACCGGCGTCGCGGCCAGCCGCTCGGCCAGGCCGGCCGGCTCGGCCTTCGCGACGGACGCGACCGCCCGCCGCGCCGGGGCGGTGACGAGCCCCCGGAACAGCGGGGCCACCGCGCCCGAGGACGCCAGCGCGGCCGTGTCGACCCGCATCGGCACCACGGCCGCCTCGCCGGAGGCCACGCCCGCGTCGAGCAGGGCGAGACCGAGCTCGGCCGACAGCGGCAGCAGCCCGGCGCGGGCCATCCGGCCCAGGTCCGTCTCGGTCAGCCCGCTGGTCATGCCGACCGCGGCCGACCACGGGCCCCACGCCAGGGCCACCGCGGGCAACCCGAGAGCGTGCCGGTGAGTGGCGAAGGCGTCCACGAAGGCGTTCGCGGCCGCGTAGTTCGCTTGCCCCGCACCGCCGAACAGGCCGGCGGCTCCGGAGAACAGCACGAACGCGGTGAGGTCGGCGTGGCGGGTCAGCTCGTCGAGGTGCACGGCGGCGTCGACCTTGGGCCGCAGCACCTTGTCGAGGCGGGCCGCGTCCAGCGAGCCGACGACACCGTCGTCGAGCACCCCGGCGGTGTGCATGACCGCCCGCAACGGGTGGTCCCCGGGAATGCCGGCGAGCAGGTCGGCCAGGGCGTCGCGGTCGGCCGCGTCGCACGCCGCCACCGTGACGGTCGCGCCCAGCCCGGTCAGCTCGTCCCGCAGCTCGGCCGCACCGTCGGCCGCGAGGCCGCGGCGGCTGGTGAGCAGCAGGTGCCGCGCGCCGTGCTCGGTGACCAGGTGCCGGGCCAGCAGCCCGCCGAGGCCGCCGGTGCCGCCGGTGATCAGGACCGTGCCCTCGGGGTCGAGCGGCGCGGGCACGGTCAGCACGACCTTGCCGACGTGCTTGGCCTGCTGGAGGTGCTTGAACGCCGCCGGTGCGCGGTGGACGTCCCAGGCGGTGACCGGCACCGGCCGCAGCACGCCCCGGCCGAGCAGGCCGAGGATCTCCCGCAGCATCTCGGCGATCCGGTCGGGCCCGGCCTCGATGAGGTCGAACGCCTGGTAGGCGACACCCGGGTGGGCCGCGGCGACGTCGGCGGGGAGTCGAACGTCGGTCTTGCCCATCTCCAGGAACCGGCCGCCCCGCGGCAGCAGCCGCAGCGACGCGTCCACGAATTCCCCGGCCAGCGAATCGAGCACGACGTCGACGCCCCGGCCTTCGGTGGCCGCGAGGAAGCGGTCCTCGAAGTCCAGGGTGCGCGAGGAGGCGATCCGGTCATCGGCGAGGCCGTGCTCGCGCAGCGCGTCCCACTTGCCGGCGCCGGCGGTGCCGAACACGTCGGCGCCGAGGTGCTTCGCGAGCTGGACCGCCGCCATGCCGACGCCGCCGGCGGCCGCGTGGACCAGCACGGTCTCCCCCGCCTGGACGCGGCCGAGGTCGACCAGCGCGTAGTAGGCGGTGAGGAACACGATCGGCACGGACGCCGCCTCGGCGAACGACCAGCCGTCCGGGACGCGGGCGACGAGCCGCTGGTCGGCGACGGCCAGCGGCCCGAACGCGCCGGGGAACATGCCGAGCACCCGGTCGCCGACGGCGAGCCCGGTGACCCCGGGGCCGACTTCGGTGACGACGCCCGCGCCTTCCAGGCCCATCGCCCCGGCCTCGCCGGGGTACATGCCGAGCGCGTTGAGGACGTCGCGGAAGTTCACGCCCGCCGCGCGGACGGCGATCCGCACGTGCCCGTCCGGCAGCGGTCCGGCGACCTCCGGGCACGGCAGCAGGGTGAGGTTCTCCAGGATGCCCTTGTCGACGATGTCGAGCCGCCAGTGCCCGTCCTTCGGCGCGCTGAGCACGCCTCCGGCGGCTTCGGCGCGGACCAGCCGGGCCGCGTGCGGCTCGCCGTCGCGCACGGACACCTGCGGTTCGCCGGCGGCGAGTGCGGCCGGGACCGCGCCGTAGGACGCTTCCTTGCCGTCGACGTCCACCAGCTGGAACCGGCCCGGGTTCTCGGCCTGGGCCGAGCGGACCAGGCCCCAGACCCCGGCGTTGGCCAGGTCGGTGACCTCGCCGCGGTGGGCGACCGCGCCGGAGGTGACGAACACGAGCTTCGCGCCTTCCAGGGCGTCTTCGGCCAGCCAGCGCTGCACGGTGGCGAGCGCCAGCCCGGTGGCCGCGCGGACCGAGCCCGGCAGGTCCGCCGTCCGGCCGGCGGGGGCGAGCGGGGCGAAGACGACCTCGGGCGACGTGGCGCCGCCGGTGATCGCGGCCACCAGCGCGTCGATGTCCACATGGGACGCGAGCGGGCCGGACGTGCCGAGCTGGACGCCGAGCTTGTGCTGGTCCGGGCCGAGCACGGCCCAGGACCCGGTGTCCGGTTCGGACCCGGTGTCCAGGGGGACCCAGTCCACCTGGAACAGCGAGTCGCGCAGCCCGCTGGGCTCCGCCGTGGCGAGCATCTCCGCCGAGACCCGGCGCATCGCGAGTGAGTCCACGGTGGCGACCGGGTGGCCCGCGTGGTCGGCGATGGTGAGCGCCAGCGCGTCCGGTCCGGCCAGGCTGAGCCGGACACGCAGGGCGCTCGCGCCGGACGCGTGCAGGGTGACGCCCGACCAGGAGAACGGGAGCCGGCTCTGCCCGGACCCTTCCAGGGGCAGGTAGAGCAGGGCCTGCAGCGCGGCGTCGAGCAGGGCCGGGTGCAGTCCGAAGCGGCGCGCGTCGGCGCGGGCCGATTCGGGCAACGCGATCTCGGCGTACACGTCGTCGCCGGACCGCCAGGCGGCGGTCAGGCCGCGGAAGGCGTCTCCGTAGGCGAACCCACCCGCCGCGTAGGTGTCGTAGAAGTCCTCCACGGCAAGGGGTTCCGCCTTCGCGGGCGGCCACTCGGACAGCGGTTCGCCGGGGTTCCCGGCTTCGACGGCGAGCAGGCCGGTGGCGTGCAGGACCCACTCGTCGGTGCCTTCGACCCGCGAGTGCGCGGTGAAGGCCCGTGTCCCGTCTTCGCCGGGGGTTCCCACCGAACACTGCAGCTGGACGCCGCCGCGTTCGGGCAGCACCAGCGGCGCGGCCAGGGTCAGCTCCTCCACCCGGGCGCAGCCGGCCTGGTCCGCGGCACGGACCGCCAGCTCCAGGAACGCGGTGCCCGGGAGGAGCACCTGGCCCATGACCTCGTGCCCGGCCAGCCACGGGTGGGTGGACAGCGCGAGCCGGCTGGTGAACAGCACCTCGTCGGCCCCGGCCACGGAGACCGCCGCGCCCAGGAGCGGGTGGTCGACCGCGGTGAGGCCGGCGGCGGCGACGTCGCCCAGCGGCATGCCGGACAGGTGCGGCCAGAAACGCTGGTACTGGAACGCGTACGTCGGCAGTTCGACGCGCTGGGCAGCCGTCCCGGCGAACACTGCGGTCCACTCGGGACTCTGGCCGTGGACGTGCAGTTCGCCGACGGCGGCCAGCACGGTGACCCGCTCGTCGCGGCCCTTGCGCAGGGTGGGCACCACGACGGCCGCGTCGACCATCGGTGCGAGGACGGCGTCCGGCCCGATCTCGACGAACCGGTTGACGCCCAGGCCGTGCAGGGTCGTGACGGCGTCGGCGAACCGCACCGCCGCGCGCACCTGGCCGACCCAGTACTCCGGCGTCAGCACGGACATGACCGCACCGGTCACCGTGGACACGATCGGCAGGCTCGGCTCGGTGAAGGTGACCTGCTCGGCCACCTTCGCGAACTCGGCCAGCATCGGGTCCATCAACGGCGAGTGGAACGCGTGCGACACCGTGAGCCGCTTGGTCTTGCGGCCCAGCGCGGTGAAGTGCTGCTCGATCCCGTCGAGGTCGTCGCCGGAGACCACAATGGACGTCGGCCCGTTGATCGCGGCGATGCTCACCGTGTCCGTGAGCAGCGGCGTGACCTCGTCTTCGGTGGCCGACACCGCCAGCATCCCGCCTCCGCGAGGCAGCGCCTGCATCAGCCGGCCACGCGCGGCGACCAGCCGGCACGCGTCGGCGAGGGAGAACACGCCGGCGACGTGCGCGGCGGCCAGTTCGCCGATCGAATGCCCGGCCAGGTACTCCGGCCGCACGCCCCACGACTCCAGCAGGCGGAACAGCGCCACCTCGACCGCGAACAGCGCGGGCTGGGTGTAGCCGGTCTCGTTGAGCAGGTCTTCGTCGCCGAAGACGACGTCCCGCAACGGCCGGTCCAGCTCGGTGTCGAAGTGCGCGCACGCCGCGTCGAACGCTTCGGCGTACACGGGGTGCGCGTCGTACAGTTCACGGCCCATGCCGAGCCGCTGCGCGCCCTGCCCGGTGAAGAGGAAGCCGATCCGGCCTTCAGCCGCCGGACCGGGGAGAGGTCCGTCGGCGAGGTCGCGCAGACCCCGCAGCAGCTCTTCGGTCTCGGTGCCGATCACCACCGCGCGGTGCTCGAACGCCGAGCGGCCGGTGGCCAACGACCAGCCGACGTCGGCCGGTCGCTCCCCGGCGATGCGGCCGGCCAGCTGGGCGGCCTGGGCCCGCAGCGCGGCTTCGGACCGTCCGGAAAGGACCCACGGCACCGGGCCGGACCACGTCGGTTCGGCCGCCGGGGACTCTTCGGGAGCCTGCTCGACGATCACGTGGGCGTTGGTGCCGCTCACGCCGAACGACGAGATCCCGGCGCGGCGCGGGTGCCCGTTGGGCGACCACGCGACGGCGTCGGACAGCAGCCGGACGTCGCCGGTGCTCCAGTCCACATGGGACGACGGAGTAGCCGCGTGCAGCGTCTTCGGCAGCAGGTCGTGGTGCAGGGACAGGACCATCTTCATGATCCCGGCCGCGCCGGCGGCGGCCTGGGTGTGCCCGATGTTGGACTTGACCGAGCCGAGCCACAGCGGCCGGTCGCGGTCCTGCCCGTAGGTGGCGAGCACAGCCTGCGCCTCGATCGGGTCGCCCAGCACCGTGCCGGTGCCGTGCGCCTCGACAGCGTCCACTTCGGACGGCGCGAGACCCGCGTCGGCCAGCGCAGCGCGGATGACCCGCTGCTGCGACGGTCCGTTCGGGGCGGTCAGGCCGTTCGACGCGCCGTCCTGGTTGACCGCCGAGCCGCGCACCAGCGCGAGCACCGGGTGCCCGTTGCGGCGCGCGTCGGACAGCCGTTCGAGGAGCACCATGCCGGCGCCCTCGCCCCAGCCGGTGCCGTCGGCGTCGTCGGAGAACGCCTTGCAGCGGCCGTCGAGCGCGAGGCCGCGCTGGCGGCTGAACTGGATGAATCCGGAGGGAGTCGACATGATCGTGACACCGCCGGCCAGCGCGAGCGAGCACTCCCCCGACCGCAGCGCCCGGGCGGCGAGGTGCACCGCGACCAGCGAGGACGAGCAGGCCGTGTCGACCGTGACGGCCGGGCCTTCGAGGCCGAGCGCGTAGGAGATCCGGCCGGACACCACGGATCCCGCGTTGCCGGTCATTGTGTAGCCCTCGACGCCCTCGTCGTCGCCGAGCGCGAGCAGCGGGGTGTAGTCCTGCCCGTTGGAGCCGGCGAAGACGCCGACCGGGCCGCCGCGCAACGACGCCGCGTCGATCCCGGCGCGTTCGATGGCTTCCCAGGCGGTCTCGAGCAGCAGGCGCTGCTGCGGGTCCATGGCCAGGGCTTCGCGCGGGTTGATGCCGAAGAACGCGGCGTCGAACCGGCTCGCGCCGTCGAGGAAGCCGCCACGGCGGGTGTAGGACGTGCCCTGGTGGTCGGGGTCCGGGTCGTAGAGCGCGTCGAGGTCCCAGCCGCGGTCGTCGGGGAAGTCGGTGATCGCGTCCGCGCCGCCGGAGAGCAGCGCCCACAGGTCCTCCGGCGAGCGCACGCCGCCGGGGAACCGGCACGCCATCGAGACGATGGCGATCGGGTCGTCCTCGACGGTCCGCGGCGCGATGTCCACTGTGGACGTCGTCTCGGCCGGTTCGCCCAGTTCGCCCTTGAGGTGCGTGACCAGGGCGGTGGTGGTCGGGTAGTCGAAGATCAGCGTCGCGGGCAGCTTGAGCCCGGTCGCGGCGCTGAGCCGGTTGCGCAGGTCGACGGCGGTCAGCGAATCGAACCCGAGGTCGGTGAACGCCCGGTTCGGCTCGACGTCGGCCGGTCCGGCGTAGCCGAGCACTCCGGCGACCTGGGTCCGGACGAACTCGAGCACGTCACGCTCGGTCAGCCCGACGCTCTGGGTCTTCTCCCCCGCGGCCTCGATCGCGGCGCGTGCCTCGGGGATGCCGAGCAGCAGCGGGCTCGGCCGGACGGCGGTGAACGACGGCACGTACCGCGCCCAGTCGACGCCCGCCACGGTGAGGGTGGTCTCGCCGTGGTCGAGGGCCTGCTGCAGCGCCGAGATCGCCAGTTCGGGGTCGAGCGCGTGGATGCCACCCAGTCGCTGCCGTTCGGCGACGGCGGTGGCGTCGGCCATCCCGGTGTCGGCCCACGGGCCCCAGGAGATCGACGTCGCGGCCAGCCCGAGCGAGCGCCGGTGTTCGGCGAGCGCGTCGAGGTAGGCGTTGGCGGCGGCGTAGTTGCCCTGGCCGGGCCCGCCCCAGACACCCGCGGTGGAGGCGAAGGAAACGAACGCCGACAGGTCGAGGTCCTTGGTCAGCTCGTGCAGGTGGAACGCGGCGAGTGCCTTGGGCTTGAGCACACTCGCGAGGCGGTCGGGAGTGAGCGAGGACAGCACGCCGTCGTCGAGCACACCGGCGGCGTGGACGACGGCGTTCGGCGGGTACTCGGCCACGAGCGCGGTCAAGGCGTCGCGATCGGAGACGTCGCAGGCCACGACGGTCGCCTCGACACCGAGTCCGGCGAGTTCTTCGCACAGCTCGGCCGCACCCGGGGCGTCCGCGCCACGACGGCTGGTCAGCACCAGCCGCTCGGCGCCGCGGCCGGCCAGCCAACGGGCGACCTTCGCGCCCAGGCCACCGGTACCGCCGGTGACCAGGACGGTCCCTTCCGGCGTCCAGGCGCGGTCCGGGGTCGCCGAGCCGAGCGGAGACCGCAGGAGCCGGCGGGCGAAGACCCCGGACGCCCGGACGGCGACCTGGTCTTCGTCCCCGGTGAGCGCGGCGACCACGCGGGCGAACGCGCGCTCGTCGAGGTCTGCGGGCAGGTCGAGCAGACCACCCCAGCGACCGGGGTGTTCGAGGGCGGCGACGCGGCCGAGACCCCACACCGGGGCCTGCGCCGGGTTGCGCAGCGCGTCGGCCTTGCCGGTCGACACGGCACCCCGGGTGAGCGTCCACAAGGGAGCTTCGAGGTCACCGAGGGCTTGGATCAAGGTGAGCGTGTCGACGAGCCCGCGGTAGGACTCGTCGGTGCCCAGCAGCGACAGGATCCCGGCCGGTTCGACGTCCCCGATCCGCTCGGCGAGGGCGGCGCGGTCGATGCCGACTTCGGCGTCGACGGTGATGGTTTCCGCACCGAAGCGGTCCAGCGGCAACCTGGTCTCGTCATCCGGGCGGCGCACGACGAGCCAGGTGCCCTGGAGGCGCGGCGAGACGTCGACGGTGACCGGCTGCCAGCCGACGCGGTACCGCCAGTTGTCCACTGTGGATTCTTCTCGGCGGTGCCTGCGATAGGCCGCCAGTGCGGGCAGGAGGCCTTCGACGGCCGACGCGTCCAGCCCGAGCGTCTTGCCCAGTTCACCGGCGTCGTCGCGTTCGACGGCCGACCAGAACCCGGCGTCGGCCGCGTCGGAAGCCGCGGCGACGTCGCCCGGGCCGGGCAGCGTCGGCCAGTACCGTGCGCGCTGGAACGGATAAGTCGGCAAATCCACAGTGGACCCACCGGCGAGGACCGGCGAGAAGTCCACTTCGGCCCCGCGCGCCCACAGTTCGCCAGCCGAGGTGAGGAAGCGGGCGAGCCCGCCCTCGTCGCGGCGCAGCGAACCGGTGACGACGACGTCGTCGAGGGTCCCGGCGATCGCGGTGCCCAGCACGGGGTGCGCGCTGGACTCGACGAACACGCCGAAGCCCTGCTCGCCGAGCGCCACGGTGGCGGGCGCGAACAGCACGCGCTGCCGCAGGTTCCGGTACCAGTAGGCGGCGGTCAGCTCGGTGGTGTCGAGCCAGTCGCCGGTGACGGTCGAGTAGAACGGGATCCGCGCCGGTTCCGGCGAGACCGGAGCCAGGACGTCGAGCAGCTCGGCCTCGATCGCCTCGACGTGCGCCGAGTGCGACGCGTAGTCGACCTGGACCTTGCGGGCCCGGACGCCGTCGGCGGCGCAGCGGGCCACCAGCGCGTCGACCTGGTCCGGCTCGCCGGAGACGGTCACTGCGGCGGTGCCGTTCAGCGCGGCCACGGACAGGCCGGGGTATTCGGTGAGCAGCAGTTCGACGGCTTCGGCCGGCAGGGCCACCGACGCCATCGCGCCCCGGCCCGCCAGCGACGTCCGGATCACCTGGCTCCGCAGCGCGACGACGCGCGCGCCGTCTTCCAGCGAGAGCCCGCCGGACACGCAGGCCGCGGCGATCTCGCCCTGGGAGTGTCCGATCACGGCATCGGGCCGGACGCCGAAGGACTCCCACAGCGCGGCGAGCGACACCATGACGGCCCAGCAGACCGGCTGCACGACGTCGACCCTCTTCAGGGCTTCCGCATCTCCCAGGACGTCGGTCAGCTGCCAGTCCACGAACGGTTCGAGCGCGGTGGCGCACTCGGCGAGCCGGTCGGCGAACACCGGCGCGGCTTCGGCGAGTTCAAGGGCCATGCCGACCCACTGCGAACCCTGGCCGGGGAAGACGAACACGGTCTTGCCCGGCGTACCGGCGACCCCGCGCACGGCGGGATCGGTCAGGCCTGCCAGCAGCGCGTCCCGGTCGGCACCGACGACGACGGCCCGGTGTTCAAAGGCCGACCGCGTGCTGGCCAGCGACGACGCGACATCCGCGATGTCTTCCGTGGCCAAGACACTGGCGAGCCGCTCAGCCTGCTGCAGCAGCGCGTCGGCGGTCCGCCCGGACAGCAGCAGCGGCACCGCGACGGGCGTCGCACGCTCAGGCCGTTGCGCGACCTCTTCGGAGAACTGTTCCAGGATCACGTGCGCGTTCGTGCCGCTCATGCCGAACGAGGAAACACCGGCTCGGCGCGGACCTTCGGCAATCCACGGCAGCGTTTCGGTGAGCAGGCTGACGTCGCCCGCCTCCCAGTCGACGTGCGGTGACGGGACCTCGGCGTGCAGCGTCTTCGGCAGCAGGCCGTGGCGGATGGCCTGGACCATCTTGATTACGCCGCCGACGCCGGAGGCCGCCTGCGCGTGCCCGACGTTGGACTTGAACGAACCCAGGTGCACCGGCCGGCCTTCGGGCCGCTCGCGACCGTAGGTGGCGATGATGGCCTGGGCCTCGATCGGGTCGCCGAGCTTCGTGCCCGTGCCGTGCGCCTCGACGACGTCCACATCGGACGGCGTCAGCCGCGCGTTGGCCAGCGCCCGGCGGATCACCCGCTGCTGCGACGGCCCGTTCGGGGCGGTGAGGCCGTTCGACGCGCCGTCGGAGTTGATCGCGGAGCCCTTGATCACCGCGAGCACGCGGTGGCCGTTGCGCTCGGCGTCGGAAAGCCGCTCCAGCAGCAGCATCCCGGCGCCCTCGGCCCAGCTCGCGCCGTCGGCGTCGGCCGAGAACGGCTTGCTGCGCCCGTCCGCGGCCAGCGCCCGCTGGCGGCTGAACTCCACCAGCGAGACCGGCGTGGACATGACGGTCACGCCGCCGGCGAGCGCCAGCGTGCAGTCGCTCTCCCGCAGCGACTGGCAGGCCCAGTGGATGGCCACCAGCGACGACGAGCACGCGGTGTCGATCGAGACCGCGGGCCCTTCCAGGCCGAAGGTGTAGGCGACGCGGCCCGACAGCACGCTCGGCGAGTTGCCGGTGCCGAGGAAGCCCTCGAAGCTGTCGGTCGCGGCGCCGAGGAGGCCGCCGTAGTCCTGGTAGGTGATGCCGGCGAAGACGCCGGTGCGGCTGCCGCGCAGCGTCGCCGGATCGATCCCGGCGCGTTCCAGCGACTCCCAGGACACTTCCAGCAGCAGGCGGTGCTGCGGGTCCATCGCGACGGCCTCGCGCGGGCTGATCCCGAAGAAGCCGGGGTCGAACGCGCTCGCGTCGTGCAGGAAGCCGCCCTCACGGGCGTAGCAGGTGCCCGGCGCGTCGGGGTCGCTGTCGTAGAGCGCCTCGAGGTCCCAGCCGCGGTCGGTGGGGAACGGCGAAATCGCGTCGCCGCCCTCGGCGACCAGCCGCCAGAGGTCGTCGGGGTCGGCGATGCCGCCGGGGTAGCGGCACGCCATGCCGACGATCGCGATCGGCTCGTCGACCCGGGTGACGACCTCGGCGGTCTCTTCTTCCTCGCCGAACAGCTCGGCGTGCAGCGCCTTCGCCAGCGCGACCGGGGTCGGGTGGTCGAAGACGGAGGTCGCGGGCAGGCGCAGGCCGGTCGCGGTGGTGAGCGCGTTGCGCAGCTGGACGGCGGTCAGCGAGTCGACGCCCAGCTCCTTGAACGCCCGGTCGGCGCCGACCGACTCCGGTCCGGAGTGGCCGAGGACCAGCGCGGCCTCGGTGCGGACGATGTCGAGCAGGGCCCGGTGCCGGTCGGTTTCGGGCAGCCGGGCGAGCTTCTGGTGCAGCGCGTTGCCCGCGTCGGCCACCTGGGCGACCACGCGGCGGGTCTTGACCGGCTCCTTCGCCGTCGCCTTCTCGACGGTGCGGAGCGCACCCCTCGTACCCAGCAGGTCGAACGTCTCACCGGGACGGCAGGCGAGCGCACTGCGCGCGACGGCTTCGAGCACCGCGGTCTGCGCCGCGACCAGGCCGTCGCCGCCCGCGGCGGTCAGGACCACGAGCTCGACGCCCAGCTCGGCGAGGTTGAAGGCGATGTCCGCGCGGTCGCGCAGCTCGGCCGCGCCCTCGCCGAGTCCGATGTGGACGGCGGTGGTGACGTCCGGGACGTCCCGGAGCGCTCGCGCCAGTTCGTACCGGTCGGCGGGGTCACAGGCGATGAAGTCCCCTTCCCGCAGGGGTTCCGAACCGAGCACGACGAGCCGCTGGACGCCCCGGTCCTCGACGAGGTGCCGCGCGACGGCGGCGCCCAGTTCGCCGGACGCCCCGGTGAGCAGCACGGTCCCTTCGGGCTTCCAGGCGTCCGGCGTGACCGCGGTGGTCCGGGGCTCGTAGCCAACACCGTCACGGAAAGCGAGCCGATCCGCACCGGGCTCGACGGCGGCGCCGTCGACGAGGGCGAACCGGCCGGGGTGTGCGGTGAGCAGCGGCTCGACAGCACCCCAGACGGCGGCTTCCACAACGTCGGGAATTTCGCCATCGCGCACGGCGACCGCGCCGCGGGTGACGAAGACGAGCCGCGAACCGGCGAACCGCGGGTCGGCCAGCCAGGATTCGGCGAGCGCGAGGGCACGCTGCGCCGAAGCCCAGACGGCCCAGGTGAGGTCATCGGTGTCCTCGGGCCGGCAGGAGGCGAACACGACCTCGGGCACGGCACCGGCGGCCGCGAGTTCGGCGAACTCCTGGTAGGTGGGGAGGCTGTCCAGGCCGAGACCGCCGAGGTCCCCGAGCCCGGCGGCGCGCGAGAGGTCGACGCGCGGGCCGGCGGCACCCGCGATCCACTCCACGCGGTGGTGCGTGGTGGCCGCGCGGCGGGTCGCCGGGCGCAGGACCACCGCGTCGGCCGTCGCGACGATCCGGCCCGTCGGGTCCGCCAGGGTCAGCTGGACCGTGCTGCCCACCCGGCGCAAGCGGACTCGCAGCTCGGTCGCGCCGGTCGCGTGCAGGCTGACGCCCGACCACGAGAACGGCAGCATGTCCGGCAGGTCGGCGAAGGCCAGCGCGTGCAGGGCCGCGTCGAGCAGCGCCGGGTGCACGCCCCAGTCGTCGGCGGAAGTCCCCGCCGGCAGGGCGACCTCGGCGAACACGTCGCCGCCCGAGCGGTACGCCGCCCGCAGGCCCTGGAACGTCGGCCCGTAAGCGAACCCGGCCGCCGCGCGCTGGGTGTAGAAGTCTTCGACCGCCACCGCACCGGACGGCGGCCACTTCGTCAGATCGTCCGAAGTGGACAGGCCGGTCGCCAGGAACCCGGTGGCGTGCCGGACCCAGCCGTCGCCGCGGGTGTGGATGCCGAACGCGCGCCGGCCGGCGCCGTCCGGGGCCTCGACGCGGACCTGCACCGGCACGCCGCCGCGCTCGGGCAGGACCAGCGGGCTCTCCAGGACCAGCTCTTCGACCTGGTCGCAGCCGGTCTCGTCGGCCGCGCGCAGCGCCAGCTCCACGAAACCCGCGCCGGGGAACAGGATCTCCCCGTCGACGCGGTGCTCGGCCAGCCACGGCGAACCCTCGGCCGACAAAAGCCCGGTGAGCACGACGCCGTCCTCGCCGGCCAGGTCCACGGCCGCACTCAGCAGGCCGTGCGACGCACCGGTCTGCCCGAGCGACGCGGGGTCGCCGTCGACGTCCGGCACCTCCAGCCAGTACCGCTCGCGCTGGAAGGCGTAGGTGGGCAGCTCGACCCGGACGCCGTCGCGCAGCACCTGAGCCCAGTCCACCCCGCCGCCACCGACCTGCACCGCGGCGAGCGAGGAGAACAAAGTGCGGACCTCGGGACGATCGGCCCGCAGTGCCGGCACGGCGACCACGTCGTCGTCCGAGCACTCGGCGACCATCGCGGAGAGGATCCCCGCCGGGCCCAGCTCGAGGAACCGGGTCACCCCGCGCCCGGCCAGCGTGCGGACGCCGTCGGCGAACCGGACCGTCGCGCGGACCTGCCGGACCCAGTACTCCGGGTCGCCCAGCTCGGCCGCCGAAGCGAGCGAGCCGGTGACGTTCGACAGCACCGGCACGACCGGCTCGTGGTAGGTCAGCCCCGCCGCGACCGCGCGGAACCCGGCGAGCATGCCGTCCATCCGGGCGGAGTGGAACGCGTGGCTCACCCGCAGGCGCCGGGTCTTCACCCCGCGCTCGGCGAACACGTCAGCCACCGCGAGCACGGCGTCCTCGTCGCCGGAGAGCACGACCGACGACGGCCCGTTGACGGCAGCCAGCGACACGCGGTCGGTCAGCAGCGGCGTGACCTCGTCCTCCGTGGCCGCGACGGCCACCATCGCCCCGCCCTCGGGCAGGGCCTGCATCAAGCGCGCGCGGGCGGCGACGAGCGTGCACGCGTCCTCGAGGGACAGCACCCCCGCGACGTGCGCGGCGGCGAGCTCGCCGATGGAGTGGCCGCCGACGAAGTCGGGACGCACGCCCCAGTCTTCGAGGAGCCGGTACAGCGCCACCTCGACCGCGAACAGCGCGGGCTGGGTGTATTCGGTCCGGTCCAGCAGCTCGCCGGCGTCGATGACGCCGCGCAGCGGCCGGTCCAGGTCGGCGTCGAAGTGCGCGCACACCGCGTCGAACGCCGTGGCGAACACCGGGAACTCGCGGTACAGCTCGCGGCCCATGCCGATCCGCTGCGCGCCCTGCCCGGTGAACAGGAACGCCGTGCGGCCGGGCGCGGACGTCCCGCGCACCACCGCGGCGGACTTGCCGCCCTCGGCCAGCGCCGTGAGCCCGGCCCGCAGTTCTGCGTCATCTTCCGCGAGCACGACGGCGCGGTGCTCGAACGCCGAGCGGGTCGTCGCCAGCGACCAGGCCAGGTCGGCCGGGTCGCTCTCCGGGAGAGCGAGCAGCCGCGCGGCCTGCGCCCGCAGCGCCGCCTCCGACCGGCCGGACAACGCCAGCGGGACGAGCCCGGTGCGGCGCGGCCGCGGCAGCTCGGGAGCGGTCGCGGGCGCCTCTTCGATGATGACGTGCGCGTTGGTGCCGCTGACGCCGAACGCCGACACCCCGGCCCGGCGCGGACGCTCGTCGGCCGGCCACGGCATCGCTTCGGTGAGCAGCGAGACGCTGCCCGCCGTCCAGTCCACTTCGGACGAAGGCTGCTCGGCGTGCAGGGTCTTCGGGAGCAGTCCACCTTGGAGGGAAAGCACCATCTTGATCACCCCGGCGACCCCGGCCGCGGCCTGGGTGTGCCCGAGGTTGGACTTCAGCGAACCGAGCAGGAGCGGACGCTCGCGGTCGCGGCCGTAAGTGTTCAGCAGGGCGTGCGCTTCGATCGGGTCGCCGAGCCGGGTGCCCGTGCCGTGGCCTTCGACGGCGTCCACATCGGACGGTTCTAGGCCGGCGTCGGCGAGCGCGGCGCGGATCACCCGCTGCTGCGACGGGCCGTTCGGGGCGGTCAAGCCGTTGGACGCGCCATCGGAGTTCACCGCGGAACCGCGCACCACGGCGAGCACGGTGTGCCCGCGCCGCTGCGCATCGGAAAGCCGTTCCAGCACGAGCATGCCGACGCCTTCGGACCAGCCGGTGCCGTCGGCCCCGTCGGAGAACGCCTTGCAGCGGCCGTCCGGCGCGAGGCCGCGCTGCCGGCTGAACTCGACGAACGCGGCGGGGTTGGCCATCACCGCGACGCCGCCGGCCAGCGCCAGCGAGCACTCGCCCGAGCGCAGGGACCGGGCGGCGAGGTGCAGCGCGACCAGCGAGGACGAGCACGCGGTGTCCAGCGTGACGGCCGGGCCTTCGACGCCGAGGTGGTAGGCGATCCGTCCGGAAAGGACACTGCCGGCATTGCCGGTGAGCAGGTGCCCGCCCAGGCCTTCGGGGGCCTCGCGCAGGCCGGCGGCGTAGCCCGAGACGCCCGCGCCGACGAACACGCCGGACGCGCTCCCGGCCAGCGACCGCGGGTCGATGCCGGCCCGTTCCAGGGCCTCCCAGGAGCTCTCGAGCAGCAGCCGCTGCTGCGGGTCGGTGGCCAGCGCCTCGCGCGGGCTCATCTCGAAGAAGGCCGCGTCGAACTCGCCCGCGCCGGTCAGGAAGCCGCCGTCGCGGGAGTAGCTCTTGCCCTCGGCGTCGGGGTCGGGGTCGTAGAGGCCCTCGACGTCCCAGCCGCGGTCTTCGGGCCAGGCCGAAATGGCGTCGCCGCCGTCGGCCAGCAGCCGCCAGAGCTCTTCCGGCGAGGTGATCCCGCCGGGCAGGCGGCAGCTCATGCCGACGATCGCGATCGGCTCGTCGACGTCCTGCTCGCGCTGCGCCGGGGCGGCGACGGTGTCGGTGCCGAACAGCTCACCGGTCAGGAAGTCCGCGAGGACGGTGGCCGACGGGTGGTCGAAGACGAGCGTCGACGGCAGCTTCAGCCCGGTGACGGTGCTCAGGCGGTTGCGCAGCTCGACGGCGGTCAGCGAGTCGAAGCCCAGGTCGCGGAAGGGCCGGTCGACGGCGACGTCGCGCGGGTCGGCGTGCCCGAGGGCGGCCGCGGCCTCGGCCTGGACGAGCTCCAGCACCTCGCCGGCGGACAGCTCCCGCAGCGGGGCGTCGTCGACCGGGACGTCGAGCGCGTCGCGGACCTCGGGCAGGTCGCCGAGCAGGGCGCTGGCCCGGACCGACGTGAACCCGGGTGCGAACCGCGCCCAGTCGACGTCGGCCACGGTCACGGCGGTGTCGCCGGTTTCCAGGGCCTGACGCAGGGCGGTGATCGCCAGCTGCGGGTCGAGGGGCCGGAGGCCGCGACGGCGCAGGTGGTCTTCCGCGCCCTCCTCGGCCAGCATGCCGCCGCCTGCCCAGGGGCCCCAGGCCACCGAAGTCGCGGCCAGCCCGGCCGCGCGGCGCCGGCGGGCGAGGCCGTCGAGGTAGGCGTTCGCGGCCGCGTAGGCACTTTGGCCGCCGCTGCCCCAGACGCCCGCGATGGACGAGAACAGCACGAACGCGTCGAGGTCACGGTCGCCGAGGACGGCGTCGAGGTTCGCGGCGCCGGCGAGCTTCGCGGCGGTGAACCCGGCGAACTCGGCCACGCCGAGTCCGGAAAGAGGCGCGGACTGGGCGACTCCGGCGGCGTGCACGACGGCGCGCAGCCCGTCGATGCCGTCGATGAGCGCGGCGACGGCTTCGCAGTCGGTGACGTCGCAGGCCGCGATGGTCACGGTGACGCCCAGCTCGGTCAGCTCGTCCCGCAGTTCGGGCGCGCCGGCGGCGTCGAGGCCGCGGCGGCTGGTCAGCACGAGGTGGTCGGCGCCGCCGCGGGCCAGCCAGCGGGCGACCTCGGCGCCGAGCGCCCCGGTCCCGCCGGTGACCAGCACGGTCCCGGTCGGCCGCCAAGCCGGGCCGGACGTCGTGGCGGGTGCGCGTTCGAGGCGCGCGGCGAAGACCGCGGAGTCGCGAACGGCGACCTGGTCCTCGGCTCCGCCGAGGACACTCCCCAGCCGGGCGACCACGCGGTCGTCGAGGGTGGCGGGCAGATCGACCAGGCCGCCCCAGCGGTCGGCGTGTTCGAGGGCGGCGGTGCGGCCGAAGCCCCAGAACGCCGCCTGCGTCGCGCTGCGGACCGCGTCGGCGCGGCCGACGGAGACCGCGCCCGAGGTGGCGCACCACAGCGGTGCGCCGTCGCCGAGCGTCTGCACGAGTTCCAGGGTCGCGGCGAGGCCGATCGTGATCTCCGGCGCGTCCGGCGCGGGACGCTCGTCGAGGGCGAGCAGCGACAGCACGCCGGCGAAGTCACCGTCGATGCCGGCCAGGTCGGCGACCCGCACCGGGACGCAGTCGAGGCCCGCGGTCAGCGCCACGAGGGAGTCCGGCTCGACGCCGCGCTCCGGGAGCACCAGCAGCCAGGTGCCGGGCTTTCCTTCGGCCGGCGTCAGCGGACGCCAGTTCACCGTATACCGCCAGTTGTCCACAGTGGACAGGTCGGCCCGGTCGCCGTGCCAGCGAGCGAGCAGCGGCAGGGCGGTTTCGAGGCCCGCCAGCTCGGCCTCGGCGACGTCCAGGGTCGAGGCGAGCGCGGACAGGTCCGCGCTTTCGACCGCCGACCAGAACTCGCCGTCGACCACGTTCGCCGGAGTAGTGATTGCCTCGGGTGTGCGCGGCCAGAAACGCTCGCGCTGGAAGGGATAGGTGGGCAGCACGACGAACGACGCCGGACGCAGGATCGCGGCCCAGTCCGGAACGTGCCCGGAGACGTGGAGGTGGGCCAGCGCCGCGAGCAGCGTCCGCTCCTCCGGCCGGTCCTTCCGCAACGTCGCCGTCGCCGTCGCGGGCAGGGTGTCCTGCGCCAGCGCGGTGAGCACCCCGTCCGGGCCCAGTTCGACGGACCCGGTGACGCCCAGCCCGCTCAGCGCGGCGACCGCATCGGCGAACCGCACCGGCTCGCGGACCTGGCGCACCCAGTAGACCGGCGTCAGGATCTCGTCCCCGGCCAGCCGACCGGACACCGTGGACACGATCGGGATCTTCGGCGCGTGGAAGGTCAGCCCGTCGGCGACGGCCGCGAACTCGTCCAGCATCGGGTCCATCAGCGCCGAGTGGAACGCGTGCGACACCGTGAGCCGCCGGACCTTCCGGCCCAGCCCGGCGAAGTGCCGTTCAACGGCCTCGACGGCGCCGACCGCACCGGACACGACCGTCGCTTGAGGACCGTTGATCGCCGCGAAGCCCGCGCCGTCGCCCAGCACGGCGGCGACCTCGTCCTCGGTGGCCTGCACGGCGAGCATCGCGCCGCCCTCGGGCAGCGCCTGCATCAGACCCGCCCGAGCCGCCACCAGCTTGCAGGCGTCCTCAAGGGACAGCACACCAGCGACGTGCGCGGCGGCCAGCTCGCCGATCGAATGCCCGGCGACGTAGTCCGGCCGGACGCCCCAGGACTCCAGCAGCCGGAACAGTGCCACCTCGACCGCGAACAACGCGGGCTGGGTGTACCCGGTCTCGTCGAGCGCCGAAGCGTCGCCGAAGACGACCTCCCGCAGCGGCCGATCCAAAGAAGAGTCCACCAGCGCGCAGACCGCGTCGAAAGCGTCCGCGAACACCGGGAAGCGCTCGTACAGCTCCGCGCCCATCCCGGCGCGCTGCGAACCCTGACCGGAGAACAGGAATGCCGACTTCCCGGCGCTCTGCGTGCCCCGGACCAGGTTCGCCGCCGGCCCACCGGCCGCGAGGGCTTCCAGGCCGGTCGTCAGCTCGGCGAAGTCCGCGCCGAGCACGACGGCCCGGTGCTCGAACGCGGCACGCCCGGCCAGGCCGGAGGCCACGTCCGCGATGTCGTTGTCCCGCAGTCGCAGCAGGTCGCGGGCAGCGTCGCGCAGCGCGGCCTCGGACCGTCCGGACAGGACCCACGGCACGAGACCGCCTTGGGCCGTCGGAGTCTCGACGGCGGGAACGCCTTCGAGGATGACGTGGGCGTTCGTGCCGCTGACGCCGAACGACGACACGCCCGCGCGGCGCGGGCCGTCGTGCTCCGGCCAGGACCGCGCCTCGGTCAGCAGCGCCACCGCGCCGCTGTCCCAGTCGATGTGCCGCGACGGCTGGTCGACGTGCAACGTCTTCGGCAGCAGGCCGTGGCCCAGGGAGAGGACCATCTTGATGATCCCGGCGACGCCCGCCGCCGCCTGCGTGTGCCCGATGTTGGACTTCAGCGAACCCAGCCACAGCGGCTGTTCGCGCTCCCGGCCGTAGGTGGCCAGCAACGCCTGCGCTTCGATCGGGTCACCCAGCGTCGTGCCGGTGCCGTGCGCCTCGACGGCGTCCACATCGGACGGTTCGAGACCCGCGTTCGCCAGCGCCGCCCGGATCACCCGCTGCTGCGAAGGACCGTTCGGGGCCGTCAGCCCGTTCGACGCGCCGTCCTGGTTGACCGCGGAGCCGCGCACGAGCGCCAGCACGGGGTGTCCGTTGCGGCGCGCGTCCGACAGCCGCTCCACGAGGATGAGGCCGACGCCTTCGCCCCAGCCTGTGCCGTCCGCGCCGTCGGCGAACGCCTTGCACCGGCCGTCTTCGGCCAGCCCGCCCTGCTTGCTGAACTCCAGGAACGCGCCCGGCGTCGTCATCACGGTCACGCCGCCGACCAGCGCCATCGAGGACTCGCCCGAGCGCAGCGACTGCGCGGCCCAGTGCAGCGCGACCAGCGACGACGAGCACGCGGTGTCCACCGTGACGGCGGGACCTTCCAGGCCCAGCACGTAGGAGATCCGGCCGGAGACGACCGAACCGGCGTTCCCGGTCCCGGCGTGCCCTTCCGAGCTGCCCTCACCGGATTCGCGCAGCAGTGCCGCGTAGTCCTGGCCGTTCGTTCCGATGTAGACGCCGACCTGGGAGCCGCGCAGCGACGACGGGTCGATGCCCGCGCGCTCGAACGTCTCCCACGAGGTCTCCAGCAGCAGCCGCTGCTGCGGGTCCATGGCGAGGGCCTCGCGCGGCGAGATCCCGAAGAAGCCGGCGTCGAACTCGGTGACGCCGTCGAGGAAGCCGCCGTGGCGCGTGTAGCTGGTGCCCTCGTGCCCGCGGTCCGGGTGGTACAGCTCGGCCAGGGGCCAGCCGCGGTCCTCGGGGAAGGTGCCGACGGCGTCGCGGCCGCCGGCGAGCAGGTCCCACAGGTCTTCGGGGGACCGCACGCCGCCCGGGAGGCGGCAGGCCATCGACACGATGGCGAGCGGCTCGTCCTCGACGGCCGCGGCGGGCCGCGTGACGACCGGCGTCGCGACGGAACCGGCCAGCTCCTCGCGCAGGTAGGTGGCGACGGCGGCCGGGGTCGGGTAGTCGAACACCAGCGTCGCGGGCAGCGGGCGCCCGGTCGCGGCGCCGAGGCCGTTGCGCAGCTCGACGGCGGTCAGCGAGTCGACGCCGAGGTCCTTGAACGCCCGCTCGGGCTCGACCGCCTCCGGTCCGGGGTAGGCGAGCACGGCGGCGGCCTGGGTGCGGACGACGTCGAGCAGGAGCAGCTGCTGGTCCTCTGTGGACAGCTCGGCCAGCCGTGCGACCAGGGGCTGCTCTTCGGGAGCGTGCATCGCGTCCCGCGCCTCGGGCAGGTCGCCGAGCAGCGGGCTGGGGCGGGTGGTGGTGAACCCGGGCACGAACTTCGCCCAGTCCACGTCGGCGACGATGGGGTTCGCTTCGCCGCCGCCGATCGCGCGGCGCAGGGCGGCGACGGCCAGGCGCGGGGCCATCGGCGGCACGCCGCCCCGGCGCATCCGGTCGGCGACCAGGTCGTCGGCCGCCATGCCGCTGCCGCCCCACGGGCCCCAGGCCACGGAGGTGGCGGGCAGCCCGGCAGCGCGGCGCTGTTCGGCCAGCGCGTCGAGCCCGGCGTTGGCCGCGGCGTAGGCGGCCTGCCCGACCGCGCCGAGGCTGCCCGCGAACGACGAGAACAGCACGAACGCGGACAGGGCGCGGTCGCGGGTCAGCTCGTCGAGGTGGCGGGCGGCGTCGACCTTGGGCCGGAACACGGTGTCGAGCTGCTCGGCGGTGACGCCGTCGAGCACGGCGTCGTCGAGGACGCCGGCGGTGTGGATGACGGCGTCGAGGTCGGGCAGCGGCTCCAGGAGTGCGGCCACGGCGTCGCGGTCGGCGACGTCGCAGGCGGAGATGGTGATCCGGGTGCCGAGCGCGGTCAGCTCGTCTCGCAGCGCCGTCGCACCCGGGGCGTCGAGCCCCCGGCGGCCGGCCAGCACGAGGTGTTCGGCGCCGGCCTCGGCGAGGGTGCGTGCGACGACCGCGCCCAGCGCGCCGGTGCCGCCGGTGATCAGCACGGTCCCGGCGGGCGACCACGGCTCGGCAGCCGGGCCGGTGGTCCGCTTCAGCCGGCGGCCGAAGACGCCGGACGCGCGCAGCGCCACCTGGTCCTCGGCCGAGGTCAGGACGGCCGTCAGCCGGTCGAGGGCGCGGTCGTCCAGCTCGCCGGGCAGGTCGACCAGACCGCCCCAGCGCTGCGGGTACTCCAGCGCGGCGACGCGGCCGAGGCCCCACAGCGGGGCTTGGCCGGCGGCGCTCAGCGGGTCGGACTGTCCGGTGGAGACGGCGCCCTGCGTGGCGATCCACAGCGGCGCTTCGACGCCCGCGCGGATCAGCTCGATCGTGCGCAGCAAGGCTTCGGTGTCCCAGGCCAGCAAGGAAAGCACGCCGTCCACATCGGAGTGTTCGGCGAGCCGGTCGAGCGTGACGGGGATGAACCCGCGGCCCACCAGTGCGTCGAGCACCGGCGAGGTGAAGTCCGCGGGGACGACGGCCAGCCAGGTGCCGGAAAGCGGTTTCGACGACGGCGACACCGGCAGCCAGCCGATGCCGTAGCGCCAGGCGTCCACAGTGGACTTCTCTTGCCGCTTCGCGCGGTAGGCCGACAGCGCGGGCAGCAGCTCGCTGATCGCGTCTTCCGGCAGGTCCAGCACCTCGGCGAGCGACCCGGAGTCCACCGCGGACCAGAACGCGTCGTCGCCGGTCGCGGTGGTGACCGAGGGTTCCAGCCAGTAGCGCTGCCGCTGGAAGCGGTACGTCGGCAGTTCGAGGCGGCGGCCGCCGCCCAGCACGGCCGACCAGTCGGGTCCGTGGCCGGCCACGTGCATCCGGGCCAGACCGGTCAAGGCGGCCGGTGCCTCCGGGCGGTCCCGGCGCAGGAGCGCGGCCACGGCCGCACCGGCGGGCAGGCAGTCCTGGGCGAGCGCGGCCAGCGCGCCGTCGGGGCCGAGCTCGAGGAATCCGGTCACGCCGGCTTCGCTCAGCCAGCCGACGCCGTCGGCGAACCGCACGGCCTCGCGGACATGCGAAACCCAATAGTCGGGCGAGGTCAGCCTGTCGGCGAGGGTGCCGGTGACGTTGGAGACGACCGCGATCTTCGGCGGGTGAAAGGTGAGACCTCCGAGGACCTGGCGGAACCCGTCGAGCATCCCGTCCATGCGGGCGGAGTGGAACGCGTGCGAGACGTCGAGGCGCTTGGTCTTGCGGCCGAGCCCGGCGAAGTGCTCCGCCGCGGCCAGCACGACGTCCTCGTCCCCGGAGAGCACGACCGACGACGGCCCGTTGACGGCCGCGATCGACAGCCCGTCGACCAGCTCGACTTCGTCTTCGGTCGCCTGGACGGCGACCATGGCGCCACCGGTGGGCAGCGCCTGCATGAGGCGGCCACGAGCGGCGACGAGCGTGCACGCGTCGGCCAGCGAAAGGACCCCGGCCAGGTGCGCCGCGACCAGCTCGCCGATGGAGTGACCCACCAGGTAGTCCGGGGTGTAGCCCCAGGACTCGGCCAGCCGGTACAGCGCGACCTCGACCGCGAACAGCGCGGGCTGGGTGTACGCCGTCTCGTCGAGGTGCTCGCCCGAGGTGATCACCGTCCGCAGTGGACGGTCGAGGTGGCGGTCGAACTCCGCGCACACCTCGTCGAAGGCGGCGGCGAAGACCGGGAACCGCGCGGCCAGCTCGCTACCCATGCCGGCGCGCTGGGAACCCTGGCCGGTGAAGAGGAAGGCCAGCTTCCCCGGCCGGATCGCGCCGCGCACCAGGCCCGGTGCGACGCCGTCCGCGGCGAGGGCGTCGAGGCCGCGCAGCAGCTCGTCCCGGCTGTCGGCCAAGACGACCGCGCGGTCGTCCAGGGCCGCCCGGCCGGTGTCCAGCGACCAGGCGAGGTCGGCCAGGTTCGCTTCCTCCGCGACGGACCGGAGGCTCACGGCCTGCTCACGCAGAGCGGCCGTGCCGCGTGCGGAGACCAGGAACGGCCACGGACTGGCCGAAGCCGGGACTTCTTCGGTCGCTTCGGCCGCGGGCGGTTCGGAGAGGAGGACGTGGGCGTTGGTGCCGCTGACGCCGAACGCGGACACGCCGGCGCGGCGGGGCGCGTCGCGCTCCGGCCACGGCATCGGTGCGCCCAGCAGCTCGACCGACCCGGCGGTCCAGTCCACGTGGGACGACGGCTCGTCCAGGTGCAGGGTGTGCGGCAGGTGCCCGTGCCGCAGGGCCAGGACCATCTTGATGACGCCGGCCGCGCCGGAGGCGGCCTGGGTGTGCCCGATGTTGGACTTCACCGCGCCCACCCGCAGCGGCCGGTCCGCCGGGCGGTTCTGCCCGTAGGTGGCCAGCAGCGCCTGGGCTTCGATCGGGTCGCCCAGCGTGGTGCCGGTGCCGTGCGCCTCGACGACGTCGATGTCGGCGGGCGAAAGACCGGCGGCGGCCAGCGCCGCGCGGATCACGCGCTGCTGCGACGGGCCGTTCGGGGCGGTCAGGCCGTTGGACGCGCCGTCGGAGTTGACGGCCGAGCCCTCGACCACGGCGAGCACGGGGTGGTTGCGGCGCCGCGCGTCGGACAGGCGCTCGAGCAGCAGCAGGCCGACGCCCTCGCCCCAGCCGGTGCCGTCGGCGGCCTCGGCGAACGGCTTGCAGCGGCCGTCACCGGCGAGCCCGCCCTGGCGGGCGAACTCCAGGAAGACGGCCGGGGTCGACATGACCGTCGCGCCGCCGGCCAGCGCGAGCGAGCACTCCCGCTTGCGCAGCGCCTGGCAAGCGAGGTGCAGGGCGACCAGCGCCGACGAGCACGCCGTGTCGACGGTGACCGCGGGCCCTTCCAGGCCGTAGCTGTAGGCGAGCCGGCCGGACAGGACGCTGCCCGCGTTGCCGGTGAGCAGGTGCCCGGCGACCTCGCCGGTGTCGCTGCCCACGCCGTATCCGGACGGCGTCGAGCCGACGAAGACGCCCGCGGACGTCCCGGCCAGTGAACCCGGGTCGATCCCGGCGCGTTCGAAGACCTCCCACGACACTTCGAGCAGCAGCCGCTGCTGCGGGTCGGTGGCCAGGGCTTCACGCGGGCTGATCCCGAAGAACGCCGGGTCGAACGTGGTGGCGGTGTCGATGAAGCCACCGGTGCGGGCATAGTCGCCGTCGCTGACTTCCCAGCCACGGTCGGCCGGGAACGCCGACATCGCGTCGGTCCCGCCGTCGACGAGGTCCCAAAGCTCCTCCGGCGAGGTGACGCCGCCCGGGAACCGGCAGCCCATCGCCACGATCGCGATGGGCTCCCGCTCCCCCTCCTCCAGCTCCTGGAGGCGTTGCCGGGTCTCGGCAAGGTCGGTCGTAACCCACTTCAGGTAGTCCCGGAGCTTGTCCTCGTTCACCAGCGCCCTCGCCTGTGGTCCTTATGGGGCCTCTTTCCGGGGGCTCCGGGTGGCGAAGCCCCCGGCCCGGGGCGAAGCCCCGCATGTCACGGTCCACCGGCGCCGGGCCATCACGACCTGCCTAGCTCCCGGTGGATGAAGTCGAAAATTTCGTCGTCCGTCGCGCCTTCGAGCTGCTGGGCCGCCCGGGGGCGGCCGTCGGACGCCCGGGCTTCTCCCAGCTTGTTCAGCATGGTCTGAAGTCGGCTGGTGATTTGACCAAAGGCGTCATCGTCTGGGGAAACCCCTGAAACCATCGCCTCGATCCGGTCCAGCTCCGCCAGTGCCGCCGCCGGGCCCGCTAGGGTCTCGCCGACCAGCGCCGAGAGCAGGAACCCGGCCAGTGCCGACGGCGTCGGGTGGTCGAAGACGAGGGTGGCGGGCAGCTTGAGCCCGGTCGCCCCGCGCAACCGGTTGCGCAGCTCCACCGCGGTCAGGGAGTCGAAGCCGATCTCCTTGAACGGCCGGTTCGCGTCGATCTCCTCGGCTCCCGCGTGCCCGAGCACCCGGGCGATGGCGTCGCGGACGTGGTCGAGGACCACCCGCTCCTGCTCGACGGGCGGCAGGCCGGTCAGCCGGCCCGCGAAGTCCGCCGGCGTCGACTCGGCCTCGGCCGGCCGGGCTTCGAGGGCCCGGCGGACGGCGGGGAGATCGTCGAGCAGCGGCCGCGGCCGCGCGGCGGTGAAGCCCTGGATGAACCGCTCCCAGTCGACGTCGGCGACGGTGAGGACGGCCTCGTCGCGGTCGATCGCCTGGCCCAGCGCGAGCAGTGCCCGCTCCGGCGGCATCGCGCCCACGCCTCGGCGGCGCAGGTGCTCTTCGGCGTCGTTGTCGCCCGCCATGCCCGCGCCCTGCCACGCGCCCCACGCGACCGAAGTCGCGGTGAGCCCGCGGTCGCGGCGTCGCTGGGCGAGCGCGTCGAGGAACGCGTTGCCCGCCGCGTACGCGCCTTGCCCGCCGCTGCCCCAGACGCCGGCGTTGGAGGAGAACAGGACGAACGCGTCGAGGTCTTCCAGGAGCTCGTCGAGGTGCGTGGCGCCGGCGACCTTGGCCGACACGACCTCGGCGAACTCGGTCAGCTCGGTGTCGTCGAGCGCGGTGCCCTGCACGACGCCGGCCGCGTGGAAGACGGCCCGGACGGGCTCACCCAGCTCGTCGAGCAGCGTTTTCAGGGACGCGCGGTCGGCGATGTCACAGGCGGCGATCGTCGTGCTCGCGCCGAGCGCGGTCAGCTCCTCGCGGAGTTCGGCCGCGCCGGGTGCCGCTTCGCCGCGCCTGCTGGTGAGCACCAGGCGTTGCGCGCCGCGGCCGGCGAGCCAGCGGGCGACGTGGGCACCGAGGGCGCCGGTGCCGCCGGTGATCAGGACGGTGCCGTCCGGCCGCCAGTCGCGGGCCGGGGCGCCGTCGCCGAGCGGGGCCGGCACCAGGCGGCGGGTGAGGACCCCGGACGCCCGGACGGCGACCTGGTCCTCGTCGCCCGCCGCGGCCAGGACCGCGGCCAGCCGCTGCCGGTCGCGCTCCCCGGTCGTGTCCGGCAGGTCGACCAGGCCGCCCCAGCGGTCGGCGTGCTCCAGGCCGATGACCCGGCCCAGCCCCCAGACCTGGGACTGCGCCGCGTCCGTCACCTTGTCGGCCCGGCCGGTGGCCACCGCGCCCGCCGTGGCGAGCCAGAGCGGAGCCGTGATCCCGGCGTCGCCGAGCGCCTGGGTCAGGAGCAGGGTGTTCGCGACGCCGCGCGGGAGCACCGGGTGTGCGGTCGCGTCGAGGGCCAGCAGGGAGAGCACGCCGTCCACCGGAGCGAGATCGACCAGGCGCTTGCCGAGCGCGGCGCGGTCGGTGGCCCCGACGGTGATCGGGACGACGGTGGCGCCCGCGTCCTCGATCGCCTGCCTCGCGGCGTCGATCCACGCGTGGTCGCCGCCCTCCGGCGTCACGACCAGCCAGTTTCCTTCCAGGGGTTTCTGTTCGGTGGTGAGGGGTTTCCAGGTGATGCGGTAACGCCAGCCGTCCACAGTGGATTTCTCGAGCCGGGTGCGCCGCCAGGACGCGAGCGCGGGCAGGACGTCGCCGAGGGGTTCCGGCGCGATGGCCAGGGTGCCGGCGATCGACGCCAGGTCTTCGCGTTCCACCGCGGCCCAGAACTGGTCGTCGACCGGGTCGCCCGTGGCCATCACGGGCTGCGCGGTCTTCGGCCAGAAGCGCCGGTGCTGGAACGGGTAGGTGGGCAAGCCGACTGTGCGCGTCTCGGGGACGAAGGTCCGCCAGTCGACGTCGTGCCCCTGCGTCCACAGCTCGGCGACCGAGGTCAGGAACCGGCGGGGGCCGCCTTCGCCGCGGCGCAGCGTCCCGACGACGACGCCCGGGGTGTCGTCGAGGGTCTCCTGGATCGCGGACAGCAGCACCGGGTGCGGGCTGACCTCGACGAAGAACCGGTGTCCCCGCTCGACGAGCGCGCGGGTCGTGTCCAGGAAGCGGACCGGCTCGCGCAGGTTCCGGTACCAGTACCCGGCGTCCAGGGTCGCGGTGTCGACCGGCTCGGCCGTGACCGCGGAGTAGAACGGGACGTCGCCCGTGCGCGGGCTCAGGCCCGCCAGGACCTCGTGGAGATCGTCGCGGATGCCTTCGACGTAGACCGAGTGGGAGGCGTAGTCGACCGGGATGCGCCGGGCCCGGATGTCCTTTTCCGTGCACTGGGCGATGAGTTCGTCCAGTGCGGCCGGGTCGCCGCAGACGACCGTCGAGGTCGGGCTGTTGTAGGCCGCGATCGCGACCCCGTCCGGCAGCAGGTCCGCGACGCGCTCGGCGCCGAGCGCGATCGAGGCCATGCCGCCTTGGCCCGCGAGTCCGGCGGCGATCGCCTTGCTGCGCAGCGCTACGACCTTCGCACCGTCCTCGAGGGACAGTCCGCCCGCGACGACCGCGGCCGCGATCTCGCCCTGGGAGTGCCCGGCGACGGCGTCGGGCTCGACTCCGTGCGCCCGCCAGAGCGCGGCCAGGGACACCATCACGGCCCACGAAGCCGGCTGCACGACGTCGACCCTCTTGAGGGCTTCCGCATCGCCCAAGACGTCGGTCAGCGACCAGTCGACGTGCGGGGCCAGCGCTTCCGTGCATTCCGCGAGCCGCTGCGCGAAGACGGGCTCGTCGAGCAACTCGACGGCCATGCCCGCCCACTGCGCGCCCTGGCCGGGGAAGACGAACACGGTCTCCCCCGCGGCCCCGGCGGTCCCGGTGACGGCGGCGGTCAGTTCGCGGAGGCCGGCGCGGTGCTCATCGAAGACGACCGCGCGGTGCTCGAACTGGGACCGGGTTTCGACCAGCGACCAAGCAATCTCGGCGACGCTCCCGGACACCTCGGCCAGCGCGGCCGCCCGGTCACGGACCGCCGGCTCCGACCGGGCGGAGATCACCCACGGAACCAAGGCTCCTTCCACGTCCACAGTGGACTCGACCGGCGGTTCGGGGACCTGCTCGACGATGATGTGCGCGTTCGTGCCGCTCACGCCGAACGACGAGATTCCGGCACGGCGCGGGCCTTCGCGCTCGGGCCACGGCTGCGGCTCAGTCAGCAGGGATACCGCGCCGCTATCCCAGTCGACGTGCCGGGACGGCTCGCCGACGTGCAGGGTCGCGGGCAGCACGCCTTCGCGCATCGCGAGGACCATCTTGATGACTCCGGCGACGCCCGCGGCCGCCTGCGTGTGCCCGACGTTCGACTTGATCGAGCCGAGCCACAGCGGCTCTTCCGCGTCGCGGTCCCGGCCGTAGGTCGCCAGCAACGCCTGCGCCTCGATCGGGTCGCCCAGCGTGGTGCCGGTGCCGTGCGCCTCGACGGCGTCCACATCGGACGGTGTCAGGCCCGCGTTCGCCAGCGCCGCGCGGATCACGCGCTGCTGGGACGGGCCGTTCGGCGCGGTCAGGCCGTTCGACGCGCCGTCCTGGTTGACCGCGGTGCCCCGGACAACGGCGAGCACCGGGTGCCCGTTGCGGCGGGCGTCGGAAAGCCGTTCGACGAGCACGACGCCGACGCCCTCGCCCCAGCCGGTGCCGTCCGCTTCGTCGGCGAAGGCCTTGCACCGCCCGTCGGGCGCCAGCCCGCGCTGCCGGCTGAACTCGACGAACAGGCCGGGGGTGGACATGATCGTCACGCCGCCGGCCAGCGCCAGCGAGCATTCGCCCGCCCGCAGCGACTGGGCGGCCAGGTGCAGGGCGACCAGCGACGACGAGCACGCCGTGTCGATGGTCATCGCCGGGCCTTCCAGCCCGAGCTCGTAGGAGATCCGTCCGGAAAGGACACTGCCGGCGCTGCCGGTGGCGAGGTAGCCGTCGACGCTCTCCTCGCCGAAGTGCAGCGCCGCGGTGTAGTCCTGCCCGTTGGTCCCGGCGAACACGCCGACGGGCGCGCCGCGCACCGAAAGCGGGTCGACGCCCGCCTGCTCCAGGGCTTCCCAGGAGGCCTCGAGCAGCAGCCGCTGCTGGGGGTCCATGGCCAGCGCCTCGCGCGGCGAGATCCCGAAGAATTCGGCGTCGAACTCGTCGGCGCCGGCCAGGAACCCGCCTTCGCGCACATAAGTCGTTCCGGCGTGGTCGGGATCGGGGTCGTAGAGCGCGTCGGTGTCCCAGCCGCGCTCGGCGGGGAACTCCGAAACCGCGTCACGGCCCTCGGCGAGCAGCGCCCAGAGTTCGTCGGGGTTGCGCACCCCGCCGGGGAAGCGGCAGCTCATGCCGACGATGGCGATGGGCTCGTCGGTGTTCTGCACGACGGCCATGTGTTCGGCCTCGGCTTCGCCGAGCAGTTCCGTGCGCAGGTATCCCGCGAGCGCCGTCGCCGTCGGGTAGTCGAACGCGAGGGTGGCCGGGAGCCGCAGACCGGTGGCGGTGTCGAGGCGGTTGCGCAGCTCGACGGCGGTCAGCGAGTCGAAGCCGAGCTCCTTGAAGGTGCGGCCGGCCGCGACGTCGTCGGCCGAGCGGTGGCCGAGGGCGAAGGCGACCTGCTCGCGGACCAGTTTGAGCAGCTGCCGGTCAGCGTCCACCGTGGACAGTCCGGCGAGGTCGAGCGAGCCCGTGGTGGCCGGTGCGAGCTGCCGCACCTCGGGCAGGCCGGCGATGAGCGGGCTCGGGCGGTGCGCGGTGAGGGCGGCGGCGAACCGCTCCCAGTCGACTTCGGCGACGGTGACCACCGGGCCGCCGCCGGTCGCGGCCTGCAGCGCGGCGATGGCGCGATCGGGCCGCAGCGGGGCGAGCCCGGTGCGGCCGAGGTGCTCTTCGGCGGCGGCCGCGGTGGCCATTCCGCCGTCTGCCCAGGGGCCCCAGGCGATCGACGTCGCCGCCAGCCCCTGGGCGCGGCGCTGTTCGGCGAGGGCGTCGAGGTAGGCGTTGGCGGCGGCGTAGTTGCCCTGCCCGGCCGCGCCGAAGGTACCGGCGCAGGAAGAGAACAGGACGAACGCCTCGAGTCCGGCGGTGAGCTCGTGCAGGTGCCGCGCGGAGACGGCCTTGGCGTCGACGACCTCGGCGAGGCGTTCGGGGGTCAGGGCTTCGAGGACTCCGTCGGCCAGGACCCCGGCGGTGTGCACGACGGCGGTGAGTTCGCCGACGGACCCGAGAGTCGCTTCGAGCGCGGCGCGGTCGGTGACGTCGCAGGCCAGGACGTCGACGCGCACGTCGAGTTCGGCCACCAGGTCCTGGGCACCGGGGGCGTCGAGGCCCCGGCGGCCGAGCAGGACGAGACGTTCGGCGCCGGCCTTGGCCAGCCACCTCGCGACGTGCTTCCCGAGGGCGCCGGTGCCGCCGGTGACCAGGACCGTGCCGCTGGGCTGCCACAGTGCCGCCGGGCGCGGGGTGCGACGGACGAGGCGGCGGGCCAGGACCTGCGTGCCGCGGAGGACGACCTGGTCTTCCCCGGTCGTGCCGCCGAGGATCGAGTGGAGAAGCCCGAGCGTCTCCTCGTCCACGTCGACGGGCAAGTCAACGAGCCCGCCCCAGCGGTGCGGGTGCTCCAGGGCGACCGTGCGCCCGAGGCCCCAGACCATCGCCTGCGCCGGATCCGGCACGTCACCCTCGGCCGCGGCGACCGCGCCCTGGGTGACGCACCACAGCGGCGCGTCGATCTCGGCGTCACCGAGGGCCTGGACCAACGCGAGCTGGCCTTCGACATCCAAAGTGGACAGCAGGCCGTCGAGGGTCCGGCCCTGCAAGCGTGCGGCGAGGGACGCACGATCGTCGGCGGGGCCGACTTCGAGGACGTCGTCGAGGAGCCGCGTGCCCGAGCCGGCGGGGACCACCGCGAGCCACCGGCCGTCGAGCCGGGTCTCGCCGGTGTCGACGGGCGTCCAGGTGACTTCGTACTGGCCGGCCGGCGACTGGCCGCGCTCGCGCCAGGCCGCGAGGGCCTCGACGTCGCCGCTCTCGACGGCCGCCCAGAACCGCGCGTCGGGCGCCGGGCGGGTGTCCAGCCAGAAGCGTGTGCGCTGGAACGGGTACGTCGGCAGCGTGACGGCGCCGGCGGGACGCCCCGGGTGTGCCGCCTGCAGGAGCGCACGCCAGTCGACGGTGTGGCCGCGCGTGTGCGCGTCGCCCAACGCGGTGAGCAGACTCGCGTACTCGGCACGGTCCTTGCGCAGCAACGGAAGCGCGGGGAACGCGGCCAGTGCCGAGAGCACACCGTCGGGGCCGAGTTCGACCCCTCGCGTCACGCCGAGGCTGGCGAGCGCGGCTGAAGCGTCCGCGAACCGGACCGGCTCGCGGACCTGGCGCACCCAGTACTCCGAGCTCAGGATCTCGTCCCCGGCCAGGCGACCGGACACAGTGGACACCAGCGGGATCTTCGGCGAGGTAAAGGTCAACGAGCCGGCCACGCGGGCGAACTCGGCCAGCATCGGGTCCATCAGCGCCGAGTGGAACGCGTGCGACACCGTGAGCCGCCGAACCTTGCGCCCCAGCCCGGCGAAGTGCCGCTCCACCGCTTCGACGGCTTCGACTTCACCGGAGACAACCACGGCCTCGGGGCCGTTCACCGCGGCCAAGCAGACGCCGTCGGTGAGCACCGTGGCAACTTCGTCTTCGGTGGCCTGCACAGCCAGCATCGCGCCGCCCTTGGGCAGCGCCTGCATCAAGCCCGCCCGAGCGGTCACCAAACGGCAAGCGTCCTCGATGGACAGAACTCCAGCGACGTGCGCCGCGGCGATTTCGCCGATCGAGTGCCCGGCAACGTGGTCCGGGACCACGCCCCACGACTCCAGCAACCGGAACAGCGCCACCTCGACCGCGAACAACGCCGGCTGCGTGTACCCGGTCTCGTCGAGCGCCGAAGCGTCACCGAAGACAACTTCACGCAACGGTCGATCCAAAGAAGAGTCCACCAGCGCGCAGACCGCGTCGAAGGCGTCCGCGAACACCGGGAATCGCTCGTACAGCTCCGCGCCCATCCCGACCCGCTGCGAACCCTGGCCCGAGAACAGGAACGCTGTCTTGCCCGGCTCGGCGAGGACCGGGGTCGTCGCGGCGAGCCCGGCGAGCAGGTCGTCGCGACCGTCTCCCACGACCACGGTCCGGTATTCGAACGCCGAACGCGCGGCCAGTGCGAGCGCGATGTCGACCGGGTCGCCGTCCGGCAGCCCGCGGGCGGCGTCACGCACCGCCTGCTCGGTCCGGCCGGAAAGCACCCACGGCACGACACCGACCTCGGGTTCATGGTGGACAGCGGGAACCGCGGGCGGCTCCTCGATGACGACGTGCGCGTTGGTCCCGCTGACCCCGAACGACGACACGCCCGCGCGGCGCGGCCCGTCGCCCTGCGGCCAGGCCTGGGCCTCCGTCAGCAACCGAACTTCGCCGGACGTCCAGTCCACCCGGTCCGACGGCCGGTCCACGTGCAGCGTCTTCGGCAGCGTTCCGCCGCGCAGGGCGAGGACCATCTTGAGCACGCCCACCGCGCCCGACGCCGCCTGCGTGTGGCCGACGTTGGACTTCACCGAGCCGAGCCACAGTGGACGGTCACGGTCCTGGCCGTAGGTTTCCAGCAGAGCCTGCGCCTCGATCGGGTCGCCCAGCGTCGTGCCCGTCCCGTGCGCCTCGACGGCGTCCACATCGGACGGTGCCAGGCCCGCGTTCGCCAGCGCCGCGCGGATCACGCGCTGCTGCGACGGGCCGTTCGGAGCGCTCAGGCCGTTCGACGCGCCGTCCTGGTTCATCGCCGAGCCGCGCAGCAGCGCGAGCACCGGGTGGCCCAGTCGTTGCGCGTCCGACAGGCGCTCGACCAGCACCAGCGCGACGCCTTCGCCCCAGCCGGTGCCGTCGGCCGCCTCGGCGAAGGACTTGCACCGGCCGTCGCCAGCCAGGCCGCCCTGCTTGGCGAACTCCTGGAACGCTCCCGGCGTCGCCATCACCGTGACGCCACCGGCCACCGCCATCGACGACTCGCCGGAGCGAACCGACTGGGCGGCGAGGTGCAGCGCCACCAGGGATGACGAGCACGCCGTGTCGACGGTCACCGCCGGGCCTTCGAGACCGAGCACATAGGACACTCGTCCGGACACGACCGCGCCGGCGTTCCCGGTGAGCAGGTGCCCTTCGACCTCCTCTGCCGCTTCGGTGTGGCCGGTCGCGTACCCCTGCGTGCCGCAGCCGACGAACACACCGGCCGCGCTGCCGCGCAGCGAGCGCGGGTCGATCCCGGCGCGCTCGAAGACCTCCCACGCGCTCTCCAGCAGCAGCCGCTGCTGCGGGTCCATGGCCAGGGCTTCGCGGGGTGAGATCCCGAAGAAGCCGGCGTCGAACTCGTCGGCGTCGTGGACGAACCCGCCGATGCCGGTGACCGCGTCGAGGTCCCAGCCGCGGTTCACCGGGAAGGCCGAGAGGCCCTCGGCGCCCGAGGAGACCAGGTCCCACAGGTCTTCCGGCGAGCGCACGCCGCCGGGCAGGCGGCAGGCCATCGACACGATCGCGATCGGCTCGTCCGCGTCCACCCGGGACACAAGCTGATCGGCCGCCACGGGGCCGGCGTCGAGCAGCTTGTGCCCCAGCAGCGCGGCGAGCCGCCGCGGGTCCGGGTGGTCGAACAGCACCACGGCGGGCAGCTTGAGCCCGGTCGCCGCGACGAGGCGGTTGCGCACCTCCAGCGCGATCAGGGAGTCCACGCCCAGGTCGCGGAAGGCCCGGTCCGGCTCGACCGAGCCCGGCCCGGGGTAGCCCAGCACCGCGGCGGTCTCCGCGCGCACGAGGTCGAGCAGTGCTTCCGCCTGTGCGGACCCGGTCATGGCGGCAAGCCGTTGGGCCAGCGGAGAATCCGTCTCGACCGGCGTCGTTTCGAGGACTCGCCGGACTTCGGGCAGCTCGTCGAGCAGGGGCCGCGGGCGGGCCGCGGTGAAGGCAGGGGCGAACCGCGCCCAGTCCATGTCCGCGACGGCCAGGAACGTCTCGTCGGCGTCGAGGGCCTGCCGCAGCACGGTGAGCGCGAGGGCGGGGTCCATCGCGCGGATGCCCCGGCGGCGCAGCTGTTCCGCGGAGCCGTCGCCGGTCATACCCGCCCCGGCCCACGCGCCCCAGGCCACCGACGTCGCGGTCAAGCCGCGGTCCCGGCGGTGCTGGGCCAAGGCGTCGAGCGAGGCGTTGGCCGCGGCATAAGCGGCCTGGCCGCCGCCACCCCAGACCCCGGCGTTGGAGGAGAACAGGACGAACGCGTCGAGGTCCCCGGTGAGCAGGGCGTCGAGGTTGGCGGCGCCGTCGACCTTCGCGCGCAGCGTGTCGGCGACCTCGGCGCGGTCGGTGTCGGCGAGGGCGGCCGAGCGCCCCACCCCGGCCGCGTGCACGACGGTGCGCGGCTCGACGTCGGCGAGCAAGGCGGCCAGGGCGTCGCGGTCGGCGACGTCGCAGGCGGCGATGGTCACCTCGACGCCAAGCGCCGTCAGCTCTTCGCGCAGCTCGGGGGCACCGTCCGCGTCGAGACCACGGCGGCTCGTGAGGACGAGGTGCTCGGCACCCGCCCCGGCCAGCCAGCGCGCGACGTGCGCGCCGAGCGCGCCGGTGCCGCCGGTGATCAGCGCGGTTCCGCTCGTCCGCCACTCGCGGGCCGGGCGGGTGGTGCCGAGCGGCGCCGGGACCAGGCGGCGGACCAGCACCCCGGCCGCCCGGATCGCGACCTGGTCCTCGCTCGCGTCGGCGAGCACCCTGGCCAAGCGGCCGAGCGCGCGTTCGTCGAGGTCTTCGGGGAGGTCGACCAGGCCGCCCCAGCGGTCCGGGTGTTCCAGGCCGACGACGCGGCCCATGCCCCAGACCTGGGCTTGGTCCGGGCTGGTCAGCCGGTCGGCGCGGCCCGTGGAGACAGCGCCGCGGGTCAGCAGCCACAGCGGCGCGGCCACGGCCCGAACCAGCTCGATGGTGGCGTAGAGGCCGTCGTCGGCGAAGGCGAGCAAGGACAAGACGCCGGTGACGTCCTCGGTGGGCAGCTCCGGGAGCGGGGCGCCGGGCTCGACGGTCAGCAGGACCGGCTCGGCACCGTGCGCGGCCAGGCCCTCGACGAGGCCCTCGGCCGGGTACCCGGCCGGGGCGACGACCAGCCAGCGGCCGGTGAGCTCCGCCTGGGGCGGGTTCGCCGGCTGCCACGTGATCCGGTAGCGCCAATTGTCCACAACGGACTGTTCGGTACGGCGTTTGTGCCACTGGGCGAGGCCGGGCAGGACGTCGGCGAGCGCCGTCGCGTCCACGTCCAGGGAGCCGGCCAGCGCGTCGACGTCGCCACTGTCCACAGCGGACCAGAACTGCTCGTCGGCCGCGCCCTCGGTCTTCTCGGCGGCGGTCAGCCAGTAGCGTTCGCGCTGGAACGCGTAGGTGGGCAGGTCGACGTGCCGCGCGCCGGGGAAGAGCCCGGCCCACTCGACCGGGCCACCGCGGCTCCACAGCTCGGCCAGCGACGTCAGGAAGCGCGGCAGGCCGCCTTCGCCGCGGCGCAGTGACCCGACGACGACGGGCCCGTCCAGGGTCTCCTCGACGGCCGCGGCGAGCACGGGGTGGGCGCTCACCTCGACGAACGTGGTGAACCCCGCCTCGGCGAGGCCACGCACGGCCGTGTCGAACAGGACCGTGCGGCGCAGGTTCCGGTACCAATAGGCCGCGTCCATCGTCGCGGTGTCGATCCGTTCGCCGAGCACCGAGGAGTGGAGCGGGATCTCGGCTTCGCGCGGGGTGACCGGGGCGAGCGCGGTGAGCAGGGCGTCCTCGATCGCCTCCACGTGCGCGGAGTGCGAGGCGTAGTCCACCGGGATGCGGCGGGCGCGGATGCCTTCGGCCACACAGGTTTCGACCAGCTCGTCGAGGGCTTCCGGCTCACCGGACAGCACGACCGAGCCGGGGCCGTTGACGGCCGCGACGCTGATCCGGTCGTCGAGGCGGGCGGTGACGTCCTCGAGGGACAGCGCGACCGACGCCATCCCGCCCTTGCCGGCGAGGACCTCGGCGATGAGCTTGCTCCGCAGCGCGACCACCCGCGCACCGTCCTCAAGAGACAGTGCACCCGCGACGCAGGCCGCGGCGATCTCGCCTTGGGAGTGCCCGACGACGGCGCCGGGCCGCACGCCCGCCGACTGCCAGAGCGCGGCGAGCGAGACCATCACGGCCCAGGAGGCCGGCTGCACGACGTCGACCCTGGCCAGCGCGTCCGCGTCGCCCAGGACGTCGGTCAGCTGCCAGTCGACGTGCGGGGCCAGCGCGACGGCGCACTCCGCCATCCGAGCCGCGAACACGGGCTCGTCGAGCAGGTCCACGGCCATCCCGGCCCACTGCGCGCCCTGGCCGGGGAAGACGAAGGCCGTCTTGCCCGGCGGCGTGGCGACGCCCCGGACGACCTCGGCCGACGGCGTCGCGTCCGCGAGCGCGTCCAAGCCGCGGACGAGGTCCTCGACGGTGTCGCCGAGGACGGCGGCGCGGTGTTCCCAGGCGGTGCGGGCGGTGGCCAACGTCATTCCGACGTCGGCCGGCTTCTCGTCGGTGACCCGCTTGCGCAGCAGGTCGGCCTGCTCGCGCAGAGCTTCGGCGGTGCGGGCGGACAGCACCCAAGTCGTCGGGCCTCGCGACTCCTCGGTTTCCTCCGGCGCGGGTGTGGGCTCGGCGGCTTCGAGGACGACGTGGGCATTGGTGCCGCCGACGCCGAACGAGGACACGCCGGCCCGGCGGGGTGCGCCGGTCTCGGGCCAGGCGGTGTGCTCGGTGAGCAGCTCGACCGAGCCCCGCGTCCAGTCGACCTGGGTGGACGGCTCGGTGAGGTGCAGCGTGCGGGGCAGCTCGCCGTGGCGCAGGGCCAGGACCATCTTCATCACGCCGGCCACGCCGGCGGCGGCCTGGGTGTGCCCGATGTTCGACTTGATCGAGCCCAGCCGGAGCGGGTGCTCGCGGTTCCGGCCGTAGGTCGCGAGCAGGGCTTGCGCCTCGATCGGGTCGCCCAGCGTGGTGCCCGTCCCGTGCGCCTCGACAGCGTCCACTTCGGACGGTTTGAGGCCGGCGTTCGCCAGCGCGGCGCGGATGACCCGCTGCTGCGAAAGGCCGTTGGGGGCGGTGAGGCCGTTGGACGCGCCGTCGGAGTTGACCGCGGAGCCGCGCAGGACCGCGAGCACCGGGTGGCCGTTCTTGCGGGCGTCGGACAGCCGCTCGACGAGCAGCACGCCGGCGCCCTCGCCCCAGCCGGTGCCGTCGGCGGTGTCGGCGAACGACTGGCACCGGCCGGACGCGGAGACGCCGCCCTGGCTGGTGAACTCGACGAACACGGCGGGCGTGGCCATCACGGTGACGCCGCCGGCGAGCGCCATGGAGCACTCCCCCGCGCGCAGCGCCTGCACGGCGAGGTGCAGCGCGACCAGCGAGGACGAGCAGGCGGTGTCGACGGTGACGGTGGGGCCTTCGAGCCCGAAGGTGTAGGCGATCCGCCCCGACGCGACCGACACGGCGCTGCCGGTGAGCAGGTGGCCGCGGACCTCGTCGGGCAGGCCGTCGAGGTCGGTGGAGCCGTAGGCCTGGTTGCTGCAGCCGATGAACACGCCGGTGTCGCTGGCTTGCAAGGTCTTCCGGTCCAGCCCCGCGCGTTCGAAGGTCTCCCAGGAGACTTCGAGGAGCAGGCGCTGCTGCGGGTCCATGGCGAGGGCTTCGCGCGGCGAGATGCCGAAGAAGCCGGGGTCGAAGTCAGCGGCCTTGTCGAGAAAACCGCCCTCGGCGGTGTTGCTGCCGGCCAGCTCGTCGGCGGTCCAGCCGCGGTCGGCGGGGAAGCCGGTGATGGCGTCGCCGCCGTCGCGTAGGAGGTCCCACAGCTGTTCGGGCGAGCTGACGCCACCGGGGAACCGGCAGCTCATCGCGACGACGGCGATCGGTTCCCTGGAGGCGGCCGCGAGCCGGTCGTTCTGCTCCCGCAGCCGCTTGTTGTCCCGCAAGGACGCCCGGAGCGCTTCGACGACCTTGTCCTTGTCCGAAGACAGTGCCACCAGGTACCTCCAGGTTCACGGCGTGGTCGCCTCGAGTGAAACGCATGGGGCACCCGCAAATCCCTAGACTTCCCGCCCCGGTCCGCCCGCCTCGGACGCAGTGAATGACTCATTCAGGTCTTGGCTGGCGCGCTCGGCCGCGACAGCGGTCATGAACGACCCTTTCACCTCGTCTGACGCGGTGAAAGGGTCGTTCATGACGTCTGGACTGCCGTGGCCCGGCCGCCGGGGCCCCGCCGCCGGGTCAGTCCAGGTCGAGCTCGTCGATCAGGGCGAACATCTCGTCGTCCGTGGCCGACTCCAGCTTCTCCTCGACCGCCGTGACCGTGCCGGCCGCGCCGTTCACCCGGGCCAGCAGCTCCTGCAGCCGCGTGCCCAACGTCGCCCGCGCCGACGAGTCCGCCAGCAGCTCCGGCAGTGCGAACTCCACCCGGTCCAGCTCCGCCAGTGCCGGCAGGATCGCCGCCGGGACGTCCGGGACCAGCTCGGACCTCAAGAACTCCACCAGCACCGTCGTCGACGGGTAGTCGAACAGCAGCGTCGCCGGCAGGCGCAAGCCCGTCGCCGCGCCCAGGAGGTTGCGCAGCTCCACCGCGCTCAGCGAGTCGAAGCCCAGCTCGAGGAAACCTCGGTCCGGCTCGATCGCGTCCGGGCCCGCGTAGCCCAGGACCGTCGCCGCGTGCGTGCGGACCAGGTCGACCAACGCTCCGTCGCGCTCGGCCTCCGACATCCCGGCCAGCCGGTGGGTCAGGCTGTCCACCGGGTCGGCCGGGGCCGCCGTCGCCCGGACCGCGCGCCGCACCGGGGTGCGGATCAGGCTGCGCAGGATCACCGGGATCGCGTCCTCGCCGACGCGGTCGCGCATGGCCTCCACGACCAGCCGCACCGGCAGCAGCACCGCCTCGTCGAGGGTGCAGGCCACGTCGAACAGGTCCAGCCCCTCCTCCGACGGCATCGGCTCGACGCCGCCGCGGGCCAGCCTCGACAGGTCCGCCTCCCCGAGCTTGCCGGTCATGCCGCTGCGCTCGGCCCACAGGCCCCACGCCAGCGACAGCCCGGGCAGCCCCTGCGCCCGGCGCACGTGCGCCAGCGCGTCGAGGAACGCGTTCGCGGCCGCGTAGTTCGCCTGTCCGGTGCCGCCGAACGTGCCGGCGAGCGAGGAGAACACGACGAACCCGGCCAGGTTCATCCCGGCGGTCAGCTCGTGCAGGTGCCAGGCCGCGTCGACCTTGGGCCGCAGGGCCGTGTCCAGCTGGCGGGTGGTCAGCGCGGACACGACGCCGTCGTCGAGGACGCCGGCCGTGTGCACCACCGCGGTCAGCGGGTGCTCGGCGGGGATGGCCGCGAGCAGCGCGGCCACCGAGTCCCGGTCGGCGACGTCGCACGCCGCCATGGTGACGTCCGCGCCCCACGCCGTCAGCTCTTCGACCAGCTCCTGGGCACCTTCCGCGGCCGGCCCGCGCCGGCTGGTCAGCACCAGCCGCCGGGCGCCGCGCGCGGTCACCAGGTGCCGGGCGACGAGCGTGCCGAGCGTTCCGGTGGCCCCGGTGATCAGCACCGTGCCCTCGGGGTCCCACGTGGTGACCGGCGCCGGGCTGGTGGCCGGGACCCGCGCCAGCCGCGGCACCTGGATCGCGCCGATCCGGACCGCAACGTGCGGTTCGCCGCAGGCCACGGCGGACGGGAGCGCCGCGTAGGAGACTTCGCGGTCGTCGAGGTCGACGAGCACGAACCGGCCGGGGTTCTCCGACTGCGCCGAGCGGACCAGGCCGACGACCGCCGCCGTCGCGAGGTCGGTGATGCCTTCGCCGACCCGCGTCGCGATCGCGCCCGTGGTGACGAACACCAGGCGCGAGCCGGCGAAGCTCTCGCTCGCCAGCCAGCCCTGCACCTGCTCCAGCGCGCCGTGCGTGGCGGTCCGGACCGCGCGCGCCACGTCCTGGTCGGCCTGCGGGGCGCTGGTCATCACGACCACCTCGGGCACCGGGGCACCCGCCGCCACGGCCGCGCCGAGCGCGTCGAAGTCCGGGTAGGACTCCACCGGGACGCCGGCCGTGCCGAGCGCCTTGGTGACGCGGACGCCGACGTCGTGCCCGACGACCGCCCAGCGTTCGGCCGCCGAGTGGCTGACCGGGGTGATCGGGGCCATCACCCAGCCCACCCGGAACAGCGACTCGTGGTACGCCGACCGCGCGACGTCGAGCTGTTCGGCCGAGACCGGCCGCAGCGTCAGCGCACCGATGGTGGCCACCGGCAGCCCGTCCTGGTCGGCGACCGCCAGGGAAACCGTGTCGTCGCCCTGCCCGGTGACGCGCACCCGCAGGGCCGACGCGCCGCCGGCGTGCAGGGTCACCCCCGACCACGCGAACGGCAGCACCGCCCGGCTTTCGTCGCGCAGGGCGACGGTGTGCAGCGCGGCGTCGAGCAGCGCCGGGTGCAGGCCGAAGCGTTCGGCTTCCGCCCGCTCCTCCTCCGGCAGGTCGACTTCGGCGAAGATCTCGTCGCCGACGCGCCAGGCGCGGTGCAGCCCCTGGAACGCGGGGCCGTAGTCGAACCCGTTGGCCGCGATGCGGTCGTAGAGCCCGTCGAGGTCGATCGGCTCGGCGCCGGCCGGCGGCCAGGCCCCGGTCAGGTCACCGGCCGCGGGGGCGGCCGTCGCGGCGAGCGAGCCGCTGGCGTGCGTGGTCCACGGCTCGTCCTCCATGGCTTCGCCGGGGCGGGAGTAGATGTCGATCGAGCGGGTGCCGAACCGGTCGGGGCCGCCGACGGCGACCTGCAGCCGGACACCGCCGGTCTCCGGCAGCACCAGCGGCGCGGCGAGGGTCAGCTCCTCGACGCGTTCGCAGCCGACCTTCTCCGCGGCGTGGACGGCCAGTTCCATGAACGCCGTCCCGGGCAGCAGCACGCTGCCGAGCACGACGTGCTGCGCGAGCAGCGGGTGGCTCGTCGCGGAGAGCAGGCTCGTGAACAGCGCGCCGTCCGAACCGGCCAGCGAGACCGACGCGCCCAGCAGCGGGTGCTCGGTTTCGCTGAGGCCGGCCCCGGTGACGTCGCCGGCCACGGCCGGGACGTCCAGCCAGTACCGCTCCCGCTGGAACGCGTAGGTCGGCAGTTCGACGTGCCCACCGCCGGCGAGCACCGCGGCCCAGTCGACGTCGGCGCCGGCGGTGTGCAGCCCGGCGAGCGCGGTGAGCAGGGAGCGTTCTTCGTCGTGTCCCTTGCGCAGCACCGATCCCACGCTCAGCTCGGCCGGGCCGGCGCAGTCCGGGACCAGGGCGGCGAGCACCGCGTCCGGACCCAGTTCGACGAACCGGGTGACGCCTTCCGCGGCCAGGCCGCGGATGCCGTCGGCGAACCGGACGGCCTCCCGCACGTGCCGCACCCAGTACTCCGGCGTGGCCAGCTCGTCCGGGTCGGCGAGCGTGCCGGTCACGTTCGACACGACCGCGATCCGCGGGTGGTGGTACTCGAGCCCGGCCGCGACCGCGGCGAACTCCTCGAGCATCGGGTCCATCAGCGGCGAGTGGAACGCGTGCGAGACCTCCAGGCGCTTGGTCTTGCGTCCCAGCGCGGTGAAGTGCTCCTTGAGCGCCAGCACGGCTTCGGCGTCGCCGGAGACCACGACGGCCGCCGGGCCGTTCACCGCGGCCAGCGAGACCCGCTCGTCGAGCAGCGGGACGACTTCGTCCTCGGGTGCGGCGATCGCCACCATGGCCCCGCCTTCGGGCAACGCTTCCATGAGCCGGCCGCGCGCGGCGACCAGCTTCGCTGCGTCGGCCAGGGAAAAGACGCCGGCGACGTGCGCCGCGGCCAGCTCGCCGATCGAGTGGCCCGTGAGGAAGTCCGCGCGGACGTCCCAGGATTCCAGGAGCCGGAACAACGCGACCTCGACGGCGAACAGCGCGGGCTGGGTGAAGCCGGTCCGGTCGAGCCGGGCGGCGTCGTCACCGAAGACGACGTCGCGCAGCGGCAGGTCGAAGTGCGCGCACACCGCGTCGAAGGCGTCGGCGAAGACCGGGAACCGCGCGTACAGCTCCTGTCCCATGCCGAGCCGCTGCGCGCCCTGTCCGGTGAAGAGGAACGCCGTCCGGCCGGCCCGCGCAGTGTGCTGCCGCAGGCCGGCGGCGGGCCGGTCGGCGGCCAGCGCGGCCAGTCCGTCGCGCAGCTCGCCGAGGCTCTCGCCGACGACCACCGCGCGGTGCCCGAACTTCGCCCGGGCGGCGAGCGAGCGGGCGACGTCGGAAGCATCCACTTCGGACTCGAGGAACGTCAGCAAGCGCCGGGCCTGGCCGCGCAGAGCGGCTTCGGTCCGGGCCGACACCGGCCACGCGGTGAACTGCTGCGATGTGACGACGTCCGAAACCGGCTCGGGCAGCGAGGGAGCCTCTTCGAGAATCGTGTGCACGTTGGTGCCGCTGACCCCGAACGAAGAAACCGCCGCGCGGCGCGGGTGGCCGTTCGTGGCCCACTCGACCGGCTCGGACAGCAACTGGACCTGCCCGGCAGACCAGTCGATGTGCGGCGACGGGGTCTTGGCGTGCAGCGTGCGCGGCAGGACGCCGTTGCGCAGCGCCTGCACCATCTTGATCACGCCCGCGATGCCCGACGCGGCCTGGGTGTGCCCGATGTTGGACTTCACCGAACCCAGCCACAGCGGCCGTTCCCGGTCCTGCCCGTAGGTGGCGATGAGCGCCTGCGCCTCGATCGGGTCACCGAGCGTGGTGCCCGTCCCGTGCGCCTCGACGGCGTCCACATCGGACGGCGTGAGCGCGGCGTCGGCCAGCGCGGCGCGGATGACGCGCTGCTGCGCGGGCCCGCTCGGCGCGGTCATGCCGTTGGACGCGCCGTCCTGGTTGACCGCGCTGCCGCGCACGACGGCGAGCACCGGGTGCCCGCGCCGCCGCGCGTCGGAAAGCCGTTCCACCAGCACCATGCCGACGCCCTCGGCCCAGCCCGCACCGTCGGCGTCCGCGGAGAACGCGCGGCACCGGCCGTCCGGCGACAGCGCGCGCTGCCTGCTGAACTCGACGAACGTGTCGACCGAGGAGATCACCGTGACGCCGCCGGCCAGCGCGAGGTCGCACTCGCCGGAGCGCAGGGCCTTGACCGCCCAGTGCAACGCCACCAAGGACGACGAGCACGCCGTGTCGACCGTGACCGCCGGGCCCTCGAGCCCGAAGGTGTAGGCGATCCGGCCGGACGCGACACTGCCCGCGCTGCCGGTCGCCAGGTGCCCCTCGAACTCGCCCGGCGCGTGTCGCACCCGGGAGCCGTAGTCGTGGTAGTTGGAGCCGACGAACACGCCGGTCCGGCTGCCGCGCAGCAGCGCCGGGTCGATGCCCGCGCGCTCGACGGCCTCCCACGACGTCTCCAGCAGCAGCCGCTGCTGCGGGTCGATCGCGGGTGCCTCGCGCGGCGCGATCCCGAAGAACGCCGGGTCGAAGTCGGCCGCGTCGTGCAGGAAGCCGCCGCCGCGCGTGTAGAACGTGCCGGGCTTGTCCGGGTCGGCGTCGAAGAGGCCTTCGACGTCCCAGCCGCGGTCGGCCGGGAACTCGCCGACCGCGTCGACGCCGTCGGCGACGAGCCGCCACAGGTCGTCCGGGTCGGCGACGCCGCCGGGGTAGCGGCAGGACATCGCGACGATGGCGATCGGCTCGTCGGTGCCCGCCACCACCGGGGCGGCGGTTTCCGTCAGCTCGTCGCCCACCAGCTCGCGCCGGACGTGCCCGGCGAGCGCGACGGCGGTCGGGTGGTCGAAGACGAGCGTGACCGGCAGCCGCAGGCCGGTGACTTCACCCAGGCGGTTGCGCAGGTCGACGGCGGTGAGCGAGTCGAAGCCGAGGTCGCGGAACGCGCGGTCCGGCTCGATCGACTCGGGGCCGGGGTAGCCGAGCGCCACCGCGGCCTGGCTCTGGATCAGCGCCAGGACCAGCCGGTGCTGCTCGTCCTCGCCGAGGCCCGCCAGCCGCTGTGCCCAGCCGCTTTCGACGGCTTCGGCTTCCGGCGCGGCGGCCTCGGGGATGCCCAGGAGCGCGGCGCTCGGCCGCCCCTGGGCGAGGGTCTTGCGGTAGCGGTCCCAGCGGATGTCGGCGACCGCGAGCACGGTCTCGTCCTCGTCGAGGGCCTGCTGCAGCGCGACGGTCGCCAGGTCGGGCGTCATCGCGGGCAGGCCCTGCTCGGCGAGGCCTTCACCGCGCCCGCCGGCCCACGCACCCCAGGCGATGGACGTCGCGGGCAGTCCCGCGGCGCGACGCTCGCGGGCGAGCGTGTCGAGGTAGGTGTTGGCCGCGGCGTAGCTCGCCTGCCCCGGCCCGCCGAGCGTGCCCGCGAGCGAGGAGAACAGGACGAACGCCGAAAGGTCGCGGTCCGCGGTCAGCTCGTGCAGGTGCCGCGCGGCGTCGGCCTTGGGGCGCAACACGTTCGCGATCCGCTCGGTGGTGAGGCCGTCGAGGACGCCGTCGTCGAGCACGGCGGCGGCGTGCACCACCGCGGTCAGGTCCGGCAGCCCGGCCAGGAGTTCGGCCAGCTGGTCGCGGTCGGCGACGTCGCAGGTCGCGACGGTCAGTTCGGTGCCGAGGTCGGCCAGTTCGGCGGTCAGCTCGGGCAGGTCCAGCCCGCGCCGGCTGGTGAGCACCAGCCGCTCGGCTCCGGCGCCGGCAAGCCAGCGGGCGAGGTGCGGGCCGACCCCGCCGGTGCCGCCGGTGAGCAGCACCGTGCCGGACGCCACCCACGGCGTCTCGGTGCCGCGGGCCGGCGTCGCGCGGACGAGCCGGCGGCCGAAGACGCCGGAAGCGCGCACGGCCACCTGGTCCTCGTCGGGCGACCCGAGCACGGCGGCGAGCCGGGCGAAGACGCGGGCGTCCAGGTCGGCCGGGAGGTCGACGAGCCCGCCGAAGCGCTGCGGGTACTCCATGGCCGCGATCCGGCCGAAGCCCCAGGTCAGCGCCTGCTCGGCCGCACGGATCGGGTCCGGGTCACCGACGCTGACCGCGCCACTCGTGGCCCACCAGAGCGGCGCGTCAATGCCGGCGTCGCCGAGGGCGTGCAGCAGCGTCAAGTTCGGTTCGAAACCGTCGAGGGCCAAGAGCGAAAGCACGCCTTCGCACGGGCCTGCCGCACGCAGCAGTTCGGCGTACCGCTCGCGGTCCCCTTCGGACGGGAGCTCCAGCAGGCGCGCGCCGAGTCCGTCGGCGACGGCCTGGCCATCGTGCCCGGCGGGCGCGATCACCAGCCAGTTCGGCACGATGGTTCCGGTCGCGACGCTGAGCGGGGTCCACTCGACCCGGTAGCGCCAGTTGTCCACAGTGGACCCGGCCTGGCGCTTGGCGCGCCAGGCGGCGAGCGCCGCGAGGTCGGACTGCTCGACGGCGGCCCAAAACTCGTCGTCCAGCGGGTCGGCGCCGGCCGGGGCGTCGAGCCAGTAGCGCTGGTGCTGGAAGGCGTAGGTGGGCAACGGGATCGTCGCGGCACCCGGGAAGACCGGCGCCCAGTCGACGTCGACGCCGCGGACGTACAACTCGGCCAAGGACGTGCGGAACCGCGCCAGGCCGCCTTCACCGCGGCGCAGCGTGCCGGTCGCGATGGCGGCAGGGACGGCCTCGGCGATCGCGGACGTGACGACCGGGTGCGGGCTGACCTCGACGAACACCGAGTGCTCGCGCGCCGCGAGCACCTCGACGGTCTGGTGGAACAGCACCGGCTGCCGCAGGTTGCGGTACCAGTAGCCGGCGTCGAGGGTCGCGGTGTCGATCGGCTCGGCCGAGACCGTCGAATAGAACGGGACCTCGCCGGTGCGGGGCTCGATCGCGGCGAGCACGTCGAGGAGTTCGCTCTCGATCGCTTCGACGTGCGCCGAGTGCGACGCGTAGTCCACCGGGATCAGCCGGGACCGGACGCCGTCCGCCTGGCACCGGGCGAGCAGTTCCTCCAGCGCCTCGGGTTCACCGCAGACGACCGTCGACGACGGGCTGTTGAACGCGGCGGTGGTGATCCGGCCGGTCCAGCCGGCCAGCAGGCTCTCGACCTGCTCGGCGCCGAGCGCGACCGACGCCATCCCGCCCCGGCCCGCGAGCCCGGCGGAGATCGCCTTGCTGCGCAACGCCACCACGCGGGCACCGTCCTCAAGGGACAGTCCACCGGCGACGACGGCCGCGGCGATCTCGCCCTGGGAGTGGCCCACCACCGCGTCCGGCGTCACGCCGTGCGACTGCCACAACGCGGCCAGCGAAACCATGACCGCCCACGACAACGGCTGCACCACATCGACCCGGTTCAACGCACCTTCGCGCAGCTCGGAGAACGGCGACCAGCCGACGAAGGACTCCAGGGCCGCCGCGCACTCCGCGAACCGCTCCGCGAACACCGGCGACGAATCCAGCAGTCCCACGGCCATGCCGGCCCACTGCGCACCCTGGCCCGGGAAGACGAACACCGTCCGGCCGACCGCACCCGCCACGCCGGTGACCACCGACGCGCTCGGCGTTCCGACAGTCAGGCCGTGCAGCCCGGTCAGCAGTTCTTCGCGGTCGTCGCCGAGCACCACGGCCCGGTGCTCGAACGCGGTGCGCGTCGAAGCGAGGGACCAGCCGACGTCGGCGAGGTCCGCGGGGCCGAACGCCGCCAGCTTCTCCGCCTGCGCGGCCACTCCGGCCGCCGAACGGGCCGACAGCACCCACGGCACCGGTCCCGCGACCGGCTCACGCTCGATCTCCGGTTCGGGAGAAGGATCGTGTTCGAGCACGACGTGGGCGTTGGTGCCGCCGACACCGAACGACGACACACCGACGCGACGCGGTCCCGGCTTGTCCGGCCACGGCGTGGCTTCGGTGAGCAGTTCGAGGGAACCGGACGACCAGTCGACGTGCGGCGACGGGTGTTCCGAGTGCAGCGAGCGCGGCAGGACGCCGTGGCGCATGGCCAGCACCATCTTGATGACGCCGGCCGCGCCCGCGGCGGCCTGGCTGTGCCCGATGTTCGACTTGACCGAGCCGAGCCACAACGGGGCCACGCGGTCGCGCCCGTAGGTGGCCATCAGCGCCTGCGCCTCGATCGGGTCGCCCAGCGTGGTGCCCGTGCCGTGTGCCTCGACAGCGTCCACTTCGGACGGTTCGAGGCCGGCCGCGGCCAGCGCGGAGAGGATCACGCGCTGCTGCGACGGGCCGTTCGGGGCGGTCAGGCCGTTGGACGCGCCGTCCTGGTTGGTCGCGGTGCCGCGGACCACGGCCAGCACGCGGTGTCCCTTGCGCTTCGCGTCGGAAAGCCGCTCCACGAGCAGCATGCCGACACCCTCGGCCAGGCCCATGCCGTCCGCCTCGGCGGAGAACGGCTTGCTCCGGCCGTCGGCGGCCAGCGCGCGCTGGCGGCTGAACGCGACGAACGGCGCCGGGGTCGACATCACGGCGACGCCGCCGGCCAGCGCGAGGTCGCACTCCCCCGACCGCAGCGCCTGGCCGGCCAGGTGCAGGGCGACCAGCGACGACGAGCAGCCGGTGTCGATCGTGACCGCCGGGCCTTCGAGCCCGAAGGTGTAGGCGACGCGGCCCGACGTGACGCTGCCGGTGCCGCCGGTGACCAGGTGGCCTTCGACGCCTTCGGGGACTTCCCGCAGCCGCTGGCCGTAGTCGTGGCCGCTGGCGCCGACGAACACGCCGGTCCGGCTGCCGCGGACGGTGGCCTGGTCGAACCCGGCGTCTTCGAAGGCTTCCCACGAGGCTTCCATGACGACGCGCTGCTGCGGGTCCATCGCGAGGGCTTCGCGCGGGCTGATGCCGAAGAAGCCCGGGTCGAACTCGGCGGCGTCGTAGAGGAACCCGCCCGCGCGGGTGTAGCTGTGCCCGGCGCTGTCGGGGTCGGGGTCGTAGAGGGTGCCGGGGTGCCAGCCGCGGTCGCCGGGGAACTCGCCGATGGCGTCGGCCTCGGCCATCATCAGGTCCCACAGCTGCCGCGGGCTGCCGATGCCGCCGGCGAAGCGGCAGCTCATGCCGACGATGGCCAGGGGCTCGTCGGTCGCGGTGACCGGCGCGGCGACAGCAGGTGCGGGGGCCGAGGTGCCGAGGACCTCGGTGCGGACGTGCCGGGCGAGAGTCGTCGCGTTCGGGTAGTCGAACACCAGGGTGGCGGACAGCTTCAGGCCGGTGGCGCCGGTGAGCCGGTTGCGCAGCTCGATCGCGGTGAGCGAGTCGAAGCCCAGCTCCCGGAACGCCCGCGACGCGTCGACGTCGTCCGGCCCGGCGTACCCCAGGACGGCGGCCGCGTGCTTGCGGACCAAACCGAGCAGTTCCCGCTCTTGGTCCGGTTCGGACAGTGCGGACAGCTTGGTGCGCAGGACACCCGCGGCGCCGGTCTGCTCCTCGGTGACCTCCGACTCGGCGGCCAGCACGGCCGCGACCTCGGGCACCTCGGACAGCAGCGGCCGCGGGCGGGCGGCGGTGAAGACCGGGACGAACCGCTCCCAGTCGATGTCGGCGACGGCCAGGAACGGCTCGTCGTGGTCGAGCACCTGGCCGAGCCCGAGCAGGGCCGGTGCCGGGGCCATGAACGGGATCCCGCGCCACTTGAGCTGGTCGGCGACGACGTCGGAGACCATGCCGTCGCCGGCCCAGATGCCCCAGGCGACCGAGGTGCCGGCCAGCCCGCGGGCGCGGCGGCTCTCGGCGAGCGCGTCGACGAAGGCGTTCGCGGCGGCGTACGCGCCGTGGTCGCCACTGCCCCACACGCCGGCGACCGAGGAGTACAGCACGAAGGCGTCGAGGTCGGCTTCGCCGAACAGCGCGTCGAGGTGGCGGGCGCCGGCGAGCTTCGCGCGGGCGCCTTCTTCGAACTCGGGCAGGTCGGTGTCCGCCAGCGCAGCCAGGAGGCCGACGCCGGCGGTGTGCACGACCGTGCGGATCTCCGAAAGGCTGCTGACCAGCGAAGTCAGCGCCTCGCGGTCGGCGACGTCGCAGGCGGCGATCGTCACCTCGACGCCCATCGCCTCGAGTTCTTCCCGCAGCTCGGTGGCCCCGGGTGCGTCGGGCCCGCGGCGGCTGGTGAGCACGAGGTGCTCGGCCCCGCGGCCGACGAGCCAGCGGGCGACGTGCGCGCCGAGCCCGCCGGTGCCGCCGGTGACCAGCGCGGTGCCGCTCGTCCGCCACTCGGGCGCGGTGCCCTCGACGGGGGCGCGACGCAGGCGGCGCTGGTACAGCCCGGAGTCGCGGACGGCCAGCTGGTCCTCGTCGCCGATCCCGGCGAGCGCGGCGCAGAGCCGGGCCGCGGCCTGCTCGTCCAAAGTCTCCGGCAGGTCGATCAGGCCGCCCCAGCGGTCGGGGTGCTCGAGGGCGAGCACACGCCCGAGGCCCCAGGTCGTCGCCTGGCCGGGACGCGGCGCCTCGTCGCCGGGCACGACGACGGCCGTCCCCTGCGTGGCGAGCCACAGCGGCGCGCCGACCCCGGCGTCACCAAGTGCTTGGGAGAGCAGGAGGTTCGCGGCCAGACCGCTGGACAGCACCGGGTGGGTGGCGTGCGCACTCTCGTCGAGCGCGAGCAGCGAGAGCACGCCCGCGACGTCGGACTCGCCCCGCAGCCGCTCGGCCAGCGACGCGCGATCGTCGGCTTCGTCGATCGTCAGGGTGCGGACCACCGCGCCGGCCTTCTCCAGGGCCTCGAGGCAGACGTCGGGCGCGTGCACGACCAGCCAGGTGCCGGACAACGCCGCTGCGGGTGCGGCGACCGGGTGCCAGGTGATCCGGTACCGCCACTGGTCCACCGTGGACAGCTCGGTGCGGCGGTGGCGCCAGTCCGCCAGTGCGGGTAGCACCTCCTGCCACGGCGTTTCCGCGGAGACGCCCAGCTCGCCGGTCAGGGCGCCGTCCTCGACGGCGGTCCAGAACCCGTCGTCCGGCGCGGCGGTCTCGACCGGGGTCTCCAGCCAGTAGCGCTGCCGCTGGAACGGATATGTCGGCAAAGCGACCGGGCGGGCTTCGGGGTGGACGGCCGTCCAGTCGACGTCGTGGCCCTGCGCCCACAGGTGCGCCACCGACGTCAGGAACCGCGTCAAGCCGCCTTCGCCGCGCCGGAGGGTGCCGACGACGGCCGCCGATCCGGGGTCGAGCGCGTCGTCGAGGGTTTCCTGGATGCCGCCGCCGAGCACGGGGTGCGGGCTCGACTCGACGAAGAACCGGTGCCCGTCGGCGATGAGTGCCTTGGTGGCGTCCTGGAACCGCACGCGGTGGCGCAGGTTCCGGTACCAGTAGGCGGCGTCCAGGGTCTCCGCGGTCTCTCCGGTGACGCTGGAGACGAACGCGATCTGCGGGACGCGGGGTTCGAGGTCCGCCAGGGCTTCCAGGAGTTCGGCTTCGAGGACTTCGACCACGGCGGAGTGCGACGCGTAGTCCACCGGGATCCGGCGCACGCGCAGCCCTTCGGACTCGGCGCGCGCCAGGACCTCCTCGACGGCGGCGATCTCGCCGGAAACCACCACCGACGCGGGTCCGTTGACCGCCGCGATGGACACGCGCCCGTCCGCCAGCAGCGCCGTCACCTGGGCTTCCGGCGCCGCGACGGACGCCATCGCGCCCAGGCCGGCGAGCCGCCCGGCGATCAGCTTGCTGCGCAGCGCGACGACCTTCGCGCCGTCGGCCAGCGACAGCGCGCCGGCGACGACGGCGGCCGCGATCTCGCCCTGCGAGTGCCCGACCACGGCGTCCGGGGTGACGCCGTGGGCCGCCCACAGCGCGGCGAGCGAGACCATGACCGCCCACGAGACCGGCTGCACGATGTCGACCCGGTCCAGGGCCGTCGCGTCGCCGAGGACGTCGGTCAGCTTCCAGTCCACGAAAGCCGACAGCGCCGCCTCGCACTCGGCCATCCGGGCCGCGAACACCGGGGCGGCGGCCAGCAGGTCCACGGCCATCCCGGCCCACTGCGCGCCTTGGCCGGGAAAGACGAGCACGGTGCCGCCCACGGCCTGGGCCTCGCCGCCGACGACCGCGCCGCCGGCGGCCGTGCCGGATTCGGCGATCTCGCGGACGCCCGCGACCAGCGTGGACAGGTCCCGGCCGATCACCGCGGCGCGGTGCTCGAACGCCGAGCGCGTCCCGGCCAGGGACCAGCCGACGTCGGCGATATTCGCGGCCGGCAGTTCGGCCAGCTCCGCCGCGCGGGCCTTCAGCGCGGCGTCGGACCGTCCCGACAGCACCCACACTGCCGTGTCCACAGTGGACTCCGAGGGAACCTCGGGTTCGTCGGTGACGCCTTCCAGCACGACGTGTGCGTTGGTGCCGCTGCCGCCGAACGAAGACACGCCGGCCCGGCGTGGAGCGCCCGTCTCGGGCCACTCCACCTGCTCGGTCAGCAGCGAAACCGCGCCGTCGGTCCAGTCGACGTGCGGGGTCGGCTCGCCGACGAACAGCGTCTTCGGCAGGACGCCCGCGCGCAGGGCCAGGACCATCTTGATCACGCCGGCGACGCCGGAGGCCGCCTGCGTGTGGCCGATGTTCGACTTGACCGTGCCGAGCAGCAGCGGCCGTTCGCGGTCCCGGCCGTAGGTCGCCTGCAGGGCCTGCGCCTCGATCGGGTCGCCCAACTTGGTGCCGGTGCCGTGCGCCTCGATGACGTCGACCTGCTCGGGCGTGAGCCGCGCGTTGGCCAGGGCCGCCTCGATGACGCGCTGCTGCGCAAGTCCGTTGGGGGCGGTCAGGCCGTTCGACGCACCGTCCTGGTTGATCGCGGTGCCGCGGATGACGGCGAGCACCGGGTGGCCGTTGCGGCGCGCGTCGGACAGGCGTTCCAGCAGCACGACGCCGACGCCCTCGCCCCAGCCGGTGCCGTCGGCGTCGGCGGAGAAGGCGCGGCAGCGGCCGTCCGAGGACAGGCCGCGCTGGCGGCTGAACTCGACGAAGTTGCGGGGATTGGCCATCACGGTCGCGCCGCAGGCCAGGGCCATCGAGCACTCGTCGTTGCGCAGCGCGGAGACCGCGAGGTGCAGGGCGACCAGCGACGACGAGCACATGGTGTCGACGGTGACGGCCGGGCCCTCGAGCCCGAAGGTGTAGGCGAGCCGGCCGGAGAGCACGGCGGCCGAACCGCCGGTGAGCAGGAGCCCTTCCAGGCCTTCGGGCGCGGTGACCATGCCGCCGGCGTAGCCCTGGTTGCTGGCCCCGACGAACACGCCGGTCGAGCTGCCGCGCAGGGCCGCCGCGTCGAGCTTCGCCCGCTCGAAGGCCTCCCAGGTGGTCTCCAGCAGGAGCCGCTGCTGCGGGTCCATCGCCACGGCCTCGCGCGGGGAGATGCCGAAGAACGCCGGGTCGAACTGCGCGGCGTCGGTCAGGAAGCAGCCGTCGCGGACGTAGCTGCGGCCGATCCGCTCGGGGTCGGGGTCGTAGAGGTCCGGGTCCCAGCCGCGGTCGGCGGGCCACGGCGAGACGGCGTCCCTGCCCTCGGCAAGCAGGTCCCACAGCTGTTCAGGATCGTTGACCCCACCCGGGAACCGGCAGCTCATCGACACGACGGCGATCGGCTCGCCGCGGCGCTCGGTGACGTCGTGCAGGCGGCGGTTGGCCAGCTTCAGATCGGCCGTGACCCGCTTGAGGTAGTCACGGAGCTTGTCCTCGTTGCGCATCTGCGTCCGCTCCTGGGAAGGTTTTCCGGTCACGTCAAGAGATTCCGAGTTCTCGGTCGATCGCCGCGAACATCTCGTCGTCGGTCGCCGTGTCGAGTTCCAGGCCGTCGTCGTCGCCGGGGTCGTCGCCCGTGTCGTCCCACTTCCACAGCAGCTTCCGCAGCCGGGCGGTGACCAGCTCGGCCGGCAGGGCGGCCAGCGCGGCCTCGATCCGGTCCAGCTCGTCGTCCGCGGTGTCCTCGGTGAACAGGCCTTCGAGCACGTGCTGGGCCACGGCGGCGGGGGTCGGGTAGTCGAAGACCAGCGTGGCGGGCAGCTTCAGCCCGGTCGCCGCGCTGAGCCGGTTGCGCAGGTCGAGCGCGGTCAAGGAGTCGAACCCGAGCTCCTTCAACGTCTGCGTGGGCCGGACGGCGTCGCGGCCGGGGAAGCCGAGCACCGTGGCCGCCTCCGCGCGGACCAGGTCGAGCACGACCCGCTCGCGTTCGTTTTCCGACGCCGCACGCAGCCGCTTCGCCAGCTCGCCGTCACTGTCCACAGGGGACTCCTGCTGCGCTTCGGGTAGCTCTCGCAGCAGCGGGCGTTGCCGGGACGCGGTGTAGAGCGGGGTGAACTTCGCCCAGTCGATGTCGGCCACGACGGTCGTCGGACCGCCGGTGTCGACCGACGGCTGGATCGCGGTGACGGCCAGCTCGGGCCGCATCATCGGGACGCCACGCCGTTCGAGCTGCGCGCCGACGTTTTCGTCGACCATGCCGCCGCCCGCCCAGGCGCCCCAGGCGATCGAGGTCGCCGGCACCCCGCGGTCGTGCCGCTGCTGGGCCAGCGCGTCCAGGAACGCGTTCGCGGCGGCGTAGCCCGCCTGGCCCGCGTTGCCCCAGACGCCCGCGCCCGAGGAGAACAGGACGAACGCGTCCAGGTCGCCGCACAGCTCGTCGAGGTTCCGTGCGCCGCGCACCTTGGCCTCGGCCAGCTCCGCGAAGTCGGCCAAGGTCACGGCGGTGATCGGGCGTTCGACGTCCACCGCGCCCGCCGTGTGGACCACGGCGTTCACCGGGGGCAGCTCCGCGAGCAGTTCGCGAAGGGCGTCGCGGTCCGAGACGTCACAGGCGGCGACAGTCACCTTCGCGCCGAGTGCCGACAGTTCACCGGTCAGGTCCGCGGCCCCCGGGGCGTCGCCGCCCTGGCGGCTGAGCAGGACCAGGTGCTCGGCACCGTTCGCGGCAAGCCAGCGGGCGACCTGCCCGCCGAGCGCGCCGGTGCCGCCGGTGACCAGCGCTGTGCCGTGCGGCCGCCAGCGGACGGGCGGGGACGCCGCCGCGCGGACCAGCCGGCGGGCGAACACCCCGGACGGCCGCAGGGCCACCTGGTCTTCGCCGTCGTGGCCGGTGAGCACGGCCGCGAGCCGGCCGGCGGTCGTGGCGTCCACCGTCTCCGGCAGGTCGACGAGGCCGCCCCAGCGATCGGGCTGGTCGAGCCCGAGGATCCCGCCGAGGCCCCAGGCCATCGCCTGGGTGGAGCTGTGCAGAGGCTCGCCAGGGCCGGTCGAGACGGCGCCGCGGGTCGCGAACCACAGCGGGGCGGCGATCCCGGCGTCGGCCAGCGCCTGGGTGAGCAGGACGTTGCCGGCGAGCCCGGCGGTGAGCACGGGGTGCCTGGCGTGCGGCTCGTCGTCCAGCGCCAGCAGGGAGACCACCCCGGCCGGGGTGTCTTCCGCGGCCAGCAGGACGGCCAGCTCGGAGCGGTCCTCAGTGGACACTTCGAGCAGGCGGACGTCCGGGCCGAGCAGGTCCCGGTAGTCGGCCCCGGCGGGCACGACGGCCAGCCAGCCGGCGTCGAGGGTGGCCGCGCGCGGGGTGGCCAGGGGGCTCCACCGGACCTCGTAGCGCAGTTCGTCCACTGTGGATCGGACGACCGGCGCCGAGGAGCGCGGTTCGAGCCAGAACCGCTGCCGCTGGAACGGGTAGGTCGGCAGCGGAACCGTCCGCCGGACCGGGTACAGCACCGGCCAGTCGACGTCGTGGCCGTGCGCCCACAGCTGGGAGAGCGAGGTCAGGAACCGCCGGAGGTCGCCCGCGTTGCGGCGCAGGGTGCCGACGACGGCGGCACTCTCCTCCGTCTCGTCGAGGGTCTCCTCGATCCCGCCGCCGAGCACCGGGTGCGGGCTCACCTCGACGAAGAACCGGTGCCCGGCGTCGATGAGCGTCTTCGTGGCGTCGTGGAACCGCACCGGCTGACGCAGGTTGCGGTACCAGTACTCGGCGTCGAGCGTGCCGGTGTCGACCGGGGTGCCGGTGACGCCGGAAATGTAGGTGATCGACGAAGTCCGGGGCCGGACCGGCGCGAGGACCTCCCGCAGCTCGGCCTCGATCGCTTCGACCGCGGCCGAGTGCGAGGCGTAGTCCACCGGGATCCGCCGGACCCGCAGCTCACCCGCTCCGGCGATCAGGGTTTCCAACGCTTCGACTTCGCCGGAGACGACGACCGAGGCGGGCCCGTTCACCGCGGCGAGGGAGAGCCGGCCGTCGTACGGCTCCAGCAGCGGCGTGACGACGGACTCCGGGGCGGCGATCCACGCCATCCCCCCGCGTCCCGCGAGCCCGGCCGCGATCGCCTTGCTGCGCAACGCCACCACCCGGGCGCCGTCCTCGAGGGACAGTCCACCCGCGACCACCGCGGCCGCGATCTCCCCCTGCGAATGCCCGACGACCGCGTCGGGCTCGACCCCGTGCGCCCGCCAGAGCGCCGCGAGGGACACCATCACCGCCCACGACGCGGGCTGCACGACGTCGACCCGTTCCAGGGCTTCGGCGTCATCCAGGACCTCGGTCAGCGACCAGTCGACGTGCGGGGCCAACGCGGCAGCGCACTCCGCGATCCGCTCGGCGAACACCGGCGACTCGTCGAGCAGCCCGACCGCCATGCCCGCCCACTGCGCGCCCTGACCGGGGAAGACGAACACCGTCTCCCCCGCGGTCCCGGTGGTGACCGGGCCCCCTGCGGCCAGCTCGCGCAGCCCGGCCAGGAGCTCGTCCCGATCGCCGGCGACGGCGGCCCGGTACTCGAACGCCGACCGGGTGCCGACCAGCGACCAGCCCACCTCGGCGACGCCGTGCTCGGTCTCCGCCAGCGCCGCTGCCTGCTCGCGCACGGCCGCTTCGGAACGGCCTGACAGCACCCACGTACCCACGGTGTCCGGCAACGCGTCCACCGGAGTCTCTTCGGGCGCCTGCTCCAGGATCACGTGCGCGTTGGTGCCGCTGATGCCGAACGCCGACACGCCCGCGCGCCGCGGGGCCCCGGTCGCCGGCCACGCGCGTTCCTCGGCCGTCAGCTCGACCGCGCCCGACGACCAGTCGACCTCCGCGGTCGGCTCGTCGAGGTGCAGCGTCTTGGGCAGCTGCCCGTGTCGCATCGCCTCGACCATCTTGATCACGCCGGCGACGCCGGACGCGGTCTGCGTGTGCCCGAGGTTGGACTTCAGCGATCCGACCAGCAGCGGCCGTTCGCGGTCCGGTCCGTAGGCGGCGATCAGCGCCTGGGCTTCGATCGGGTCGCCCAGCGGGGTCCCGGTGCCGTGGGCCTCGACGACGTCCACTTCGGACGGTCGCAGGCCCGCTCCCGCCAGCGCGGCGCGGATGACCCGCTGCTGGGATCCGCCGTTCGGTGCGGTCAGGCCGTTGGACGCGCCGTCGGAGTTGATCGCCGAGCCGCGCAGCACCGCGAGCACCGGGTGCCCGTGACGGCGCGCGTCGGACAGCCGCTCCACCAGCAGGACGCCGACACCTTCGGCGAGGGCGAACCCGTCGGCGCCGGCGGCGAACGGCTTGCAGCGGCCGTCGGGCGCGAGCCCGCGCTGGCGGCTGAAGCCGAGGAACTGGCTCGGCGTCGACATCACCATCGACGCGCCGGCGAGCGCCATCGAGCATTCGCCGGAGCGCAGCGACTGCGCCGCGAGGTGCAGGGCCACCAGTGAGGACGAGCACGCCGTGTCGACCGTGACGGCCGGGCCTTCCAGGCCGAGGACGTAGGCGATCCGGCCGGAGGCGACGCTGGACACCGCGCCGGTGACCAGGTAGTCCTCGCCTTCGGTGCCGCTGCCCGAGCCGTAGGCCTGGTCGGTCATGCCGACGAACACCCCGGCCGGTGTGCCGTGCAGCGCGGCGGGGTCGATCCCGGCGCGCTCGAACACCTCCCAGCAGACCTCCAGGAGCAGCCGCTGCTGCGGGTCCATCGCGACGGCTTCGCGCGGCGAGATCCCGAAGAACGCCGGGTCGAAGCGGGTGGCGTCGGCGAGGAACCCGCCGTGGCGGGCGTAGGTGGTGCCGGGCCGGCTCGCGTCGGTGTCGTAGAGCGAGCCGAGGTCCCAGCCGCGGTCGGCGGGCAGGCCGGAGATCGCGTCGACGCCGTCGGTCAGCAGGCTCCAGAGCTGTTCGGGGGTGGTGACCCCGCCGGGGAAGCGGCAGCCCATCGCGACGATGGCGATCGGGTCGCCGTCGGCGGGGGCCGCGACCGGGACCGGCGTCGCGTCCACAGTGGACTCCGGGGTCACCTCGGCGAGGAGGTGCTCGGTCAGCAGCGCGGCCGTCGGGTGGTCGAACACGAGGGTGCTCGGCAGCTTCAGCCCGGTCGCCGCGCTCAGCCGGTTGCGCAGCTCGACAGCGGTGAGCGAGTCGAAGCCGAGGTCCTTGAACGCACGCCGGACGTCGACGGTCTCCGGGCTCGTGTGCCCGAGCGCGGCCGCGACCTGCTGCCGGACCACGGTGGACACGAACTTTTCGCGCTCCGGCCCGGTGAACGCGGCGAGCTGATCACCCCAGCCCGCCGTTTCCGGGGACTGTTCGCGGAGCTGCTTGACCGCGGGCTGTTCGGCGAGCAGCGGGCTCGGCCGGACGGCGGTGAAGACGTCGGCGAACACCGGCCAGTCGATCTCGGCCAGCGCGACGAACGCCTCTTCGTGGCCCAGCGCCTGCCCGAGGCCGGCCAAGGCGAGCTCGGGCTCGATGACCGGGACGCCGCGGCGGGCGAGGACGTCGTGCAGGGTCTCGGCGATCATGCCGCCGCCCGCCCAGGGGCCCCAGGCAACCGACAGCGCGGTCCGGCCGAGCGCGCGGCGGCGCAGGGCGAGCGCGTCGAGGTAGGCGTTCGACGCGGCGTAGGCGGCGTGGTCGGCGACGCCCCAGACCCCGGAAATCGAGGAGAAGAGCACGAAGGCGTCCAGCTCGCGGTCGCCGAGCAGGTCGTCGAGGTGCTGTGCGCCGAGCACCTTGGCCCGCAGGACGTCGGCGATCGCGGCCGGGTCGGTGTCGTCGAGCGTCGCGAGCGTGCCGACACCCGCCGCGTGGACGACGGTCCGGAGGTCGTCGATGCCGTCGACCAGCTCCCGGATTGCGTGCGCGTCGGTGACGTCGCAGATCACGGCGCTCACTCGGGGGCCCAGCTCGGCCACGTCGGCGTCGCGGCGGCCGGTCAGGACGACGTGCTCGGCCCCGCGCGCGATGAGCCACCGGGCGAGGTGCCTGCCCAGCGCACCCGTGCCGCCGGTGACCAGCGCCGTGCCGCGGGTTTCCCAGGTCCGGGCCGGGGTCTTGCCCCGCAGGGACGCGGGGACCAGCCGGCGGGCGAACACGCCGGACGGCCGGATGGCCACTTGGTCTTCGTCACCGGACAGCACCGCGGCGAGCTTCGCGGCGACACTTGCGTCCCAGGGCTCGGGCAGGTCGATCAATCCGCCCCACCGGCCGGGGTGTTCCAGCGCGGCGACGCGGCCGAGGCCCCAGACCGCGGCCTGCGCCGGCTCCGGCGGCGAGTCGGTGTCGAGCGCGGCGACCGCGCCCCGGGTGAGGGACCACAGCGGCGCGTCGATCCCGGCGTCGCCGAGAGCTTGGACGAGCACGGCCGTGCTGGTGACCGCGTGGATCGGGTCGTCGGAGGTGGTCAGCGCGAGGACGCCGTCCGGCGTCAGCCCGGCCAGCCGCTCGGCGAGGGAGGCGCGGTCGTCGTCGGCAGTGACGAGCACCTCGACGAGGCCGAGCCCGGTAAGCGCGCCCGCGGTGGGCGTGAGCAGGAGCCAGGTGCCGGTGAGCGGCGTGGCGGGCGGCTCGGGCAGCGGGCGCCAGGCGATGCGGTGGCGCCGGCTGTCCAGATCCGCCTGGCGTCGCCACCGGGACAGCGCGACCCGGGCGTCGCGCCACGGCAGGTCTTCGGCGAGGCCGAGCGTGTCGTCGTCGAGCGCGGTCCAGAACCCGCTGTCGTCGGTGGGCTTGGCCGCCGGCTCGATCCAGAACCGCTGCCGCTGGAAGGGGTAGGTGGGGAGGGAAACCGTTTGCCGGCGCGGGTAGAGGGCCGACCAGTCGACGTCGTGGCCGTGCGCCCAGAGCTGGGCCGCCGACAGCAGGAACCGGCGCAGGCCGCCTTCGCCGCGGCGCAGCGTGCCCACCACGGCCGCTTCTTCGAGGGTCTCCTGGAGCCCGCCACCGAGCACCGGGTGCGGGCTGACCTCGACGAAGAACCGGTGCCCGCGCTCGGCGAGGACCTCGGCTGTCTCGCGGAACCGCACCGGCTGACGCAGGTTGCGGTACCAGTACCCGGCGTCGAGGCTCGCGGTGTCGATCGGCTCGGCGGTCACGGTCGAGTAGAACGGGATGTTGCCAGTGCGCGGCCGGATCGGGGCCAGCACCTCGCGCAGTTCGGCTTCGATCGCCTCGACGTGCGCCGAGTGCGACGCGTAGTCCACCGGGATCACCCGCGCACGGACGCCGTCGCGTTCGCAGCGCGCGACCAGTTCCTGCAGGGCAACGGGATCGCCGCACACGACGGTCGACGACGGGCTGTTGAACGCCGCGATCGAGATCCGGTCGTCGAGCAAGGCGGTCACGCGCTCGGCGTCGAGCGCGATCGACGCCATGCCGCCCTGGCCCGCGAGTCCCGCGGCGATGGCCTTGCTGCGCAACGCGACCACGCGTGCACCGTCCTCAAGGGACAGTCCACCCGCGACGACGGCCGCGGCGATCTCGCCCTGGGAGTGCCCCACCACGGCGTCCGGCGTGACCCCGTACGACTGCCACAGCGCGGAGAGAGACACCATCACCGCCCACGACAGGGGCTGCACGACGTCGACCCGGTCCAGCGCACCTTCGCGCAGGACGTCGAAAGGCGACCAGTCGACAAAGGACTCGAGGGCTGTCGCACAGTCGGCGAACCGCTCGGCGAAGACCGGCGACTCGTCGAGCAGCCCGGCCGCCATGCCGATCCACTGCGCGCCCTGCCCCGGGAACACGAAGACCGTGCGCCCCACGGGTCCGGTGCGGCCGGTGACCACGGACGCACCCGGGGTGCGTGCGGCGATCTCGCGCAGGCCGTCCAGGAGTTCGGCGCGTTCGCCGACCACTGCAGCGCGGTGCTCGAAGGCGGTGCGCGTCGTGGCGAGGGACCAGCCGACTCCGGCGACGCCGTGGTCCGTCTCCGCCAGTGCCGACGCCCGGTCGGCCACCGCGTCTTCGGAGCGGCCGGACAGCACCCACACACCCAGGGAGTCCTTTTCGGACACCACCGGAGCGGCCTCCGGGGCCTGCTCGACGATGACGTGCGCGTTGGTCCCGCTGATGCCGAACGACGAGACCCCGGCCCGGCGGGGCGCGCCGGTCTCCGGCCACGGCTGCTCCGCCGAGGCGAGCGTGACCGCGCCGCCGGACCAGTCCACGCGCGGGCTGGGCTCGTCGGCGTGCAGAGTCCGCGGCACGACGCCGTGACGCAGGGCCTCGACCATCTTGATCACGCCGCCGATGCCCGCCGCGGCCTGCGTGTGCCCGAGGTTCGACTTCAGCGAACCGAGCAGCAGCGGCCGTTCACGGTCCTGGCCGTAGGTGGCGAGCAGCGCCTGGGCCTCGATCGGGTCGCCGAGCGGGGTGCCGGTGCCGTGGGCCTCAACGACGTCCACTTCGGACGGTGCGAGCCCGGCGTCGGCCAGCGCGGAGCGGATCACGCGCTGCTGGGACGGACCGTTGGGCGCGGTGAGGCCGTTGGACGCGCCGTCGGAGTTGACCGCCGTGCCCCGCACGACGGCGAGCACGGGGTGGCCCAGCCGCTGGGCGTCGGACAGCCGCTCGACCAGCACGACGCCGGCGCCCTCGGCCCAGCCCGTGCCGTCGGCGTCGGCCGAGAACGCCCGGCAGCGGCCGTCGCGGGAGAGGCCGCGCTGGCGGCTGAACTCGACGAGCATGCCGGGACTGGCCAGCACGGCCGCGCCGCCGGCCACCGCCATCGTGCACTCCCCCGCGAGCAGCGCGCGCACCGCGAGGTGCAGCGCGACCAGCGAGGACGAGCAGGCGGTGTCGACCGTCAGCGCCGGGCCCTCCAGGCCGAGGACGTAGGCCAGCCGGCCCGAAGCGACGCTGCCGGTGGTGCCGGTGAGCAGGTGCCCGTCGAAGCCTTCGCCGCCCTCGAACAGGCGCGGGCCGTACTCGGACGAGGTGGCGCCGACGTAGACGCCGGTGCGGCTGCCCTTCAAGGACGCCGGGTCGATGCCCGCGTGTTCGAAGGCCTCCCAGGTGGTCTCCAGCAGCAGCCGCTGCTGCGGGTCCATGGCGAGGGCCTCGCGCGGCGAGATCCCGAAGAAGTCGGCGTCGAACTCGGCGACGTCGGTGAGGAAGCCGCCGAGGCGGGCGTAGGACTTGCCGGCCTTGCCCGGATTGGCGTCGTACAGGTCGTCGAGGTCCCAGCCGCGGTCGGCGGGCAGGGCTCCGATGACGTCCCGGCCGTCGGCGACGAGCTGCCACAGCTCGTCCGCCGACCTCACGCCGCCGGGGTAGCGGCAGCTCATCGCGACGATCGCGATCGGCTCGTCGGCGCGGGTCGCGACAGCCGGGGAGGTCGCGGCAGGCTCGTCACGCAGCATCGCGGCGAGGCGGGCCGGGGTCGGGTGGTCGAACACCGAGGTGGCGGGGACCTTCCGGCCGGTCGCGGCGGACAGCCGCTCGCACAGCTCGACGCCGATGATCGAGTCGAACCCGAGGTCCTTGAACGACGCGGTGGGGTCGATGGCGTCCGGGCCGGCGTGCCCGAGCACCAACGCGGTGTACGCGCGGACGGTCTCGAGCAGGTCCTGGGACGGTTGCGGGCGGGCCTCCGGCCCCCGGCTTCCAGCGTATCGGTGCGCACCGACAGTTTCGGCGGTGTCGACGTCGAGCCAGAAGCGCTCGCGCTGGAAGGCGTACGTCGGCAGGTCGACCGGGCTCGCGCCCGGGAACGCGGCCGTCCAGTCGACGCCACCGCCGCGGGTCCACAGCTCGGCGACCGAGGTGCGGAAGCGCGCGGGACCGCCGTCGCCCCGGCGGAGCGTGCCGACCGCGGCGGCCGGCCGGTCGGCGTCGGCCGCCGTCTCCAGCAGGCCGCCGACGAGCACCGGGTGCGGGCTGACCTCGGCGAACAGGCCGATCCCCGCGTCCAGCGCGGCCCGGATCGCCGGGGCGAACAGCACCGGCTGCCGCAGGTTGGCGAACCAGTGGTCCGCGTCGAGCCGTTCGGTGTCGAGCAGGCCACCCGCGGTCGACGAGTAGAACGGCAGCTCCGACGGCTGAGGCCGGATCCCGGCGATGAGCCGCAGCAGCTCGTCCTTGAGCGGCTCGGCCTGCGCGGAGTGGGAGGCGTAGGCGATGGCGATCCGGCGCGAGCGCACCTCGCGCGCGGTCAGCTCGGCCTGCAGCTCGTCGAGGGCGTCGAGGTCACCGGACACCGCCGTGGTCGCGGGGCCGTTGACCGCGCCGACCGAGAGCCGGCCGGGGTAAGCCTGGAGCAGGTCCGTCACGGCCGCGACCGGCAGGTCGACCGACAGCATGCCGCCGTTGCCCGCCATCCGTGCGGCGAGCAGCTTGGCCCGGAGTGCGACGATCCGCGCCGCGTCGTCCAGCGACAACGCGCCCGCGACGACGGCGGCGGCGAGTTCGCCCTGGCTGTGCCCGAGCACGGCGGCGGGTTCGACCCCGTGTGCCCGCCACTCGGCGGCCAGGGACACCGCGACCGACCAGAACACGGGCTGCAGCACGTCGGTGCGGTCGAGCGAAGGCGCGCCCGGCGCCTCCCGCAGGACGTCGACGACGTCCCAGTCCAGGTGTGGTGCGAGCGCGGCGGCGCATTCGGCCAGCCGCGCGGCGAACACCGGCGAACCATCCAGGAGCTCGGCGGCCATTCCGGCCCATTGGCCGCCCTGGCCGGGGAAGACGAAGACGACGCGGTCGTCGTTCGTGGCGGTGACGCCCTGGGTGCGGCCCAGTCCGTCCGCGACCGCGCGCAGCGCGTCCCGGCCGTCGGCGACCGCGCGGTGCGCGAAGGCCGTGCGGCGGTTCGCCAGCGACCAGCCGACGTCCACAGCGGACAGTTCCGGGTGTTCGTCCACATGCGACAGCAGCCGGGCCGCCTGCGCCCGCAGTGCCTCGGCGGTGCGGGCCGAGAGCAGCCAGGGCGCCGACGCGTCCGTCGCCGCACGGGGTGCGACGGGATCGGCCGCTTCGAGCACGACGTGGGCGTTGGTCCCGCCCATGCCGAACGAGCTGACGCCGGCGATCCGGGTTTCGGCGTCCCAGCCGGTCTTCTCCGCCACGACGTGGAGCTTCAGCGCGTCCAGCGGGATCGCCGGGTTCGGCGTCGCGAAGTTGAGGCTCGCGGGCAGCGTGGCGTGGCGCACGGAAAGGACGGCCTTGAGCAGCCCGGCGATGCCCGCCGCGCCCTCCAGGTGCCCGATGTTGGTCTTGACCGAACCGACCGGCAGCGGCTCGTCCCGCCCGGCGGCGAAGACCTCGCCCAGCGCGGCCGCTTCGATCGGGTCGCCGACCTTGGTCCCGGTGCCGTGCAGCTCGACGTAGCCGACGGCGGACGGCTCGATCCCGGCGTCGGCGTGGGCGCCGCGCACCACCGCGGCCTGGGCCCGGGCGTCCGGGACGGTCAGGCCCTCGCCGGCGCCGTCGTTGTTGACCGCGGTGCCGCGGATGACGCAGAGGATCTCGTCGCCGTCGGCACGGGCCCGCGAAAGCGTCTTGAGGACGACGAGCCCGCCGCCCTCGCCGCGCACGAAACCGTTGGCGCGGGCGTCGAAGGTGAAGCACTGCCCGTCCGGGGACAGGCCGCCGAACTTCGCCGCGGTGACGGCGTTGCCCGGCGCGAAGTTCAGGTTGACCCCGCCCGCCAGCGCGACCGGGCATTCGCCGCGGCGCAGGCTCTGCACCGCCAGGTGGACGGCGACGAGCGAGGACGACTGCCCGGAGTCGACGGTGAAGCTCGGGCCGTGCGCGCCGAGCAGGTGGGAGACGCGGTTGCCCAGCAGGCTGCGGTGCACGCCGGTGATGGTGTGGTGGGTGATCGCTTCGGGGTCGCTCGCGTGCACGAGCGCGGCGTAGTCGTCCCACATGGCGCCGACGAACACGCCGGCGGAGCTTCCGCCGAGGCTCGCGGGCACGATCCCGGCGTGTTCCAGGGCCTCCCAGGCGAGTTCCAGCACCAGCCGCTGCTGCGGGTCCATCGCGGTGGCCTCGCGCGGCGAGATGCCGAAGAACGCGGCGTCGAAGCGGTCGACGTCGTCGAGGAACCCGCCTTGGCGCACCCCGGACACGTCCGGGTCCCAGCGTCCGGCCGGCACGCCGGTGATCGCGCTGCGGCCCTCGGTCAGCAGCCGCCAGAAGGCGGCGGGCCCGTCCGCGCCCGGGAGGCGGCAAGACAGCCCGACCACGGCGACCGGCTCGCCCGGAGTGCTCGCAAAACCCGTCATCTCACGCTCCATCGGCGGGCGGATTCCTTCCTGTGGCGAGAGGGAACTGCTCGACGTCCACGGCAACACAGGCGCCACAAGGCTGTCCACGGCGGACAGGTCAGGTCTAGTGCGGTGTCTAGAGGACTCAGGAGGTCCAGGTGACGGGAAGCGCGTGGACGCCGTAGTGCAGCATGTCGTCGCGCAGGGGGACCTGCTCCTGCGGAACCGCCAGCCGGAGCGCCGGGAAGCGCGTGAAGAGGGCCTGGAACCCCACCTGCATCGTGAAGCGGGCCAGGTGCTGGCCGATGCACTGGTGGACGCCGTGGCCGAACGCGACGTGGCCCTGGGTCACCCGGGTGATGTCGAACCGGTCGGGGTCCGGGAAGCGCTCGGGGTCGCGGTTGGCCGCCGGGAGCGCGACGACCACCGTCTCGCCCTCGCGGATCACCTGCTCCCCCAGCTCGACGTCGGCCAGCGCCGCCCGGCTCGCGCCGAGGTGCGAGACCGTCAGGTAGCGCAGCAGCTCTTCGACGGCGTTGGGCCACAACGCCGGCTCGGCCCGCAGCCGCTCGAGCTGGTCGCGGTGCTCGAACAGCGCGAAGGTGCCCAGGGCCAGCATGTTGGTCGTCGTGTCGAACCCGCCGCCGACGAGCGCCCAGGCCAGGTTCACCAGCTCCGGCCGGTCCAGTTCGCCGGTGCGGGCCAGCTCGCCGAGCATGTCGTCGCCCGGGTCGTCGAACGCCGCGTCGACGAGCCTCTCCAGCGTGCCGCCGACCACGGTGATCGCGGCGATCAGCTCTTCCAGCGAGTACCGCATCCGGGCCACGACGTTCAGGTGGTGCAGCAGTTCTTCGCGGTCCGTCTCGGGCACGCCGACCAGCTCGCACATCAGCCGGGTGGCCAGCGGCTCGGCGTACGCGGCGACCAGCTCGGCTTCGGTACCGTTCGCGGCCATCGCGTCCAGCAGCTCGCCGGCGATCCGTTCCGCGGCCGGGACCAGCTCCCGGGTGCGCCGCACGGTGAAGTACTTCGCGATCAGCTTCCGGTACCGCGCGTGGTCCGCGCCGTCCATCTTGGGGAACGCGCCGGGCGCGGCCGGTTCGGGCGCGTAGGTGTCCATCGGGAACGGTGGCGGCACCGCGAGCGCGACGAGGTCGTTGCGGTGGCTGAACCGGGCGTCGGCCAGCACCGCGCGGACGTCGGACAGCTTGGTCACCAGCCAGCCGGTGGCCGGGCCGGGACTGACGTCGAACGCGAGAGGGCTGATCCCCGGCAGCGCCCGGTATTCGTCGGGCGGGTCGAACGGGCAGCTCCGCTTGACGGGCAACGGCGACGGCTCGGTCACTTCCGGCTCCCTCCGGTCAGGTTCGCGGCGGCGACCCTGGCCTCGATCTCGTCGGCGGCGCGGACCGCCCCGCCCGCGGCGTGCACCTCGCGCTTCATGAGCTGGACGCGCCGGCGCACGGCGTCGTCCTGGTCGACGGTGAGCACCGCGTCCCGGATCCGTTCGGCGGTCACGGTTTCCTTGTCCAGCGAGGCACCCAGGCCGAGGCGCCGGATCTGCCGGGCGTTGATGTGCTGCTCGGGGTGGTGCGGCACGGCGATCACGGGCACGCCGAAGGACAGCGACTCCATCAGGCTGCCCATCCCGCCCTGGCAGAGGAACACCGAGCAGTGCGGCAGGACGTCGCCGTGCGCGACCCACCGGTGGGCCTCCACATGGGCCGGAAGCGGCCCCAGCGTCGCCGGGTCCACCCGCTTGCCCAGGGTGAGCACCACCTGCCACGGCAGGTCCGCGAAGGCTTCGGCGCAGGTGCGGAAGAACTCCGGCCGGTCGTTGACGGTGGTGCCCAGGGTGATCAGCACGACCGGCCGGCCGTCGGCGGGCGGTCGCCACGCCCCGGACGGCGAACCGGCCGACGGCCCCACGAAGGCGAACCGCTCGTCGAAGGTTTCACCGGCCGGCTGGAACGCCCGCGGCAGGAAGACCAGCGTGAACTCGTCGCCCCCGGTGAAGAACTCCTCCAGGGTCAGGTCCCCGAGGCCGTGGGCGGCCAGGTGCTCGCCCAGGCGCGTCACGAACCGGGCGATCGCCGGGTGCGCCGGGTCGACCGCCTCGCCGAAGGTCTGGTTCTCCTTGGTGAGCGAGAAGTGCTCGTTGGACGCCACGGTGGCCGAGAGCTGCACCGTCGGCAGCGCGTGCTTGCGGGCCAGCAGCCGCCCCGGCGCCCACAGCGTCGTGTCGTAGACCAGCAGGTCCGGCGCGCACCGGTCGAAGACGCGCTCCACGGCGGGCAGCACCGCCATGCTCTGTTCCAGCAGGTGCAGCGGCGCCTTGGCGGCCTCGTCGGCGTCGGTGATGTCCGGCTGCGCGGTGGACAGGTCGCAGCCGTAAGCCGCGGCCCGGGCGCCGATCGCGACGACCCGGTCCGCGAACTCGTCGGACGTGAAGCAGGTGACCCGGTGCCCGCGACGGACGAGCTCGGCGACCACCGGCAGCGCCGGGGTCATGTGCCCGTAGGCCGGGTAAGGCAGAAAAGCGATGTCACGTGCTTCGGTCATGACCAGCTCCTACGCGGCGGGAAGGGGCTCCGCGGGCAGGCCCCGGCGCTTGTAGCGTTCGATCAGCGAGAGCGCGGGCGAGGTGGCCACGGTGGTGACCAGGGTCATGACCACCAGCATCGCGAACATCGTCGGGCTGATCACCTTGAGGTCGAGCCCGATGTTCAGCACCGCCAGCTCGGTGAGCCCCCGGCAGTTCATCAACGCGCCCAGTGACCACGCGTCCCGCCTGCCGATGCCGGACAGCCGCGCGGCGATCAGGCTCCCGCCCCACTTGCCCAGCATCGCCACGGCGACGATCAGCAGGCACCAGAGCCACAGCGTCGGGTCGGAGCCGATCAGGTCGAACTTCGTGCGAAGTCCGGTGTAGACGAAGAACAGCGGCAGCAGCAGCGTGACCGTCAGCGCGTGCATCTGTTCGGTGGCTTGGCGGATCGGCAGCGAACCGCGCGGCGTCACGGCGCCGAAGAGGAACGCGCCGAAGATCGGGTGGATGCCGATGGCGTTGGTGGCCAGCGCGGACAGCAGCAGCCCGGCCAGGAGCACGGACACCACCGCCGTGGTCGGCAGCGCCTTCTGGCCCTGCTCCGTCGGCGCGAACAGCCGGCGCAGCAGCGGGCGCACGATGAACAGCATGAACGCGAAGAACGCGATCGTGAGCCCCACGGTCACCAGCGTGGCGGCCATGGAGGTCGCGCTGGCGATGGCGACCACGAGCGCCAGCAGGCACCACGCGGTGATGTCGTCGACGGCGGCGCAGCTGAGCGCCAGCGCGGCGATCGGCAGCTTCGTCATCTTGCGGTCGGTGATGATCCGGGCCAGCACGGGGAACGCGGTGATGCTCATCGAGATGGCGAGGAACAGGGCGAACGGCAGGCGGGCGACGCCGGCGCCGAGGGTCGGGTGCAGGACGAACGCGAGGACCACGCCGGACAGGAACGGGATCGCGACGCTGACGTGGCTCACCAGCACCGCGGCCTTGCTGCGGCGGCGGACCAGTTCGACGTCCAGCTCGTAGCCGACCAGGAACATGAAGATCACGAGCCCGATCTGGGCGAACGTGTTGATCGTCGAGGCCAGGAAGTCGGGGAAGATCCAGTGGTAGGCCGCGGGCCACACCCAGCCGAGGAACGACGGCCCGAGCAGGATCCCGGCGAAGATCTCGCCGATCACCGTGGGCTGCGCCAGCCGCTTCGCGACCGCCGAGAGCAGCCGGCAGGCCAGGAAGATCACCGGCAGGGCGAACAGCAGCTTGGCCACCGGGTCGGCCGCTCCGCCGGTGTGCCCGGTCGGGGCGTGGCCGTCACCGCCGCCGGTGCGCAGCAGGAAGAAGGCGGCCACGACCGGCAGGACCACCATGGCCAGGTAGGAGATCCACGTCCGGCCCTTCCGGGTGGGGGGCGCGGCGGACTCGGTGGTCCGCTCGTCGAGCGATGACATGACTGGCCTTCTCCGATCAGCCGCGGGTGGGGTGGGCCGGGCACGGACGTGGCCGTCCACACGGAACTCCCGTGGGGACGGCCACGCCGCGACGACCTGGTGCGTTCCTAGAACAGGGCCAGTGCCGAAGAAGAGGCCTTGAGGCTGCCGAGGTGCCCGTGCCACAGGTGCGTGGGGTCGGCCTCGACGGCGGCGACGTACTCCTTCATCGCGGTCAGGGCCGCCGGCTCCTCGGCGTCGTAGACGTCGCCCTGGAGCATCTGGATGACGTCCTTGCGGTAGCGGTCGTCATCGATGAACGCGGTGAACAGCACGTTCAGCCGGTAGTACATCGAGATGAAGTCGTACCAGATGTTGACGCCCTTGCGGAGCGTGTTGACGTAGTTGTCGAACCGCTCGCGGCGGAAGTCGCCGGCCTGGTGCGCGGCGATGACGTCCTTGGCCGCCAGGCGGGCGCTGTTCATCGCGACGCTGACACCGCTGGAGAAGATCGGGTCGACGAAGCGGGCGGCGTCGCCGATGAGCACCAGCGAGTCACCGGCGATCTGCTTCATGCCGTAGCTGTAGTCGCCCTCGGTCTTGAACTTCCGCACGCGCTTGGCGTTCTTCAGCGCGTCCAGCATCTCCGGCCGGGTGCCGACGGAGTTCCAGAAGAAGCCCTCGAGGTCGTCCTTGTGCTCCTTGAACTTCTCCTTCTGGGTGACGACGCCGATCGAGGTGATGGTCTCGGTGATCGGGATCTGCCAGACCCAGGTGTTCTCCTGCGGCAGGAAGTGCACGTGGATGTAGTCCGCGTCCTCGGGACGGCGCGCCAGCGACGCGCGGTCGAGGCCCTCGAACCAGGTGTGCACGGCGTACTGGTTGAACACCTTGTCCGGCACCTTGACCTTGAGCTGCTGACCCAGCAGGGTCTGGCGGCCGGACGCGTCGAGCACGACGCGGACGGCGACCTCCAGGGGCTGGTCACCGATCTTGGCCTGCAGCACCGGCCGGTCGCGGTCGGTGAAGTCGACCCGGTTGACGCGGACGCCCTGGTAGACCTTGGCGCCGAGCTCCTCGGAGTGCTTGAGCAGCAGCGAGTCGAACTGGCCGCGGTCGACATGCCAGGCGTAGACGCGGTCCACGCCGTTCTGGTCACGCTCCTCGTAGGCGATCTCCGCCACGCCGAGGCCGTGCGAGCCGGCGTCGAAGTCGAGCGTGCTGGTCGGGCGGGTGTCCGAAGACGTCCACGCCGCACCGTACTTGCGGGGGAAGCCGGCCGCTTCGACCTTCCCGATGACCCCGATGTCGTGCATCACGGGGATGACCGCGGGGACGAGGGACTCGCCGACGTGCTCGCGAGGGAAGGTGTCACCCTCGAAGACCACCACCGAAAGGCCGGCCTTGGCGAGGTAGGACGCCGCCGTGGAACCGGCCGGGCCGCCGCCGATGATGCCGACATCGTAGTCGTAAGACACTGGTTCTCCGTTCTGGAAACGAAACAGGGGGTCAGGCGACCGGGGCGCGCAGCGAAGTCACCAGGTCGGCGATGCTTTCGATGTCCTTGAAGTGCCGGGCCACCATCTCCGTGGGGGGAACCCGCACGGAGAACTCCTCACGGAGGTAGGCGACCAGCCGGGTGGTTTCGATCGAGTTGAGCAGGCCCCAGTCCAGCAACGGCGTGGTGGTGGTCAGTTCCCCCACGTCCTTGCCGTCCAACAGGTGCTTCTCGACGAACTCAACGAGCTTTCGCGTGATGTCCACGCGCTCGTCGTCTGCCATTTCTTCCTCCAGTGACGGCACAGATCCACGCACAGGGTTGTGCTGGGGAATTCGGATTTCCGGGTCAGTCGGTGCCCGCGTCGTGCGTGGCCTTGTTGCGCGAGCCACGGCGGGGGCGCTCGAGGCGCTCGGTCTCGGCGTTGATGTGCTTGCGCGGGGCGAACGCGACGTACCGGCCGCCGGACATCTTGGCCTTGAAGTTCTTCATCCAGCCGTGGTGGCCGAAGTTGCCGAACTTGTCGAAGCCGACCAGCGAGATGCCGCTGCGGTCGTAGTGGCCGCCGACGAGCAGGCACCACTGGCGGTAGTCGGGGTACTCGTTGGTCATGTGACGGTAGGTGAGCACGAAGGCCAGGTAACGGCGGAAGTCCATGCCGTCGAGGCCTTCTTCGTCGTACACGCGGGAGATGGCCTGGGTGCTCTGGCCGAGCATCTCGGGGATCGGCGAGGCCGAGCAGACGAGCCAGTGCGACTCGTCGGTCATCGGGCTCTTGATCATGTTCTGCTCGACTTCCCAGCGGAAGTTGGTGTTCAGCTTCCCGGTCTCGATCATCTGCGCCTCGGAGATCTCCTGGGGCACGTAGATGAGCATTTCGTTGCTGGTCTCGAGCTCATCGATCTCGGCCTGCGTGAACGGGCATGGCTTCACCGCGATTTCAGTGGTTCCATAGACTCCGTAAACCATGTCTTCGAGGTTCTCGGGCATGCGCATGGGCAACCGTCCTGAATTCCATTTTCGCGTGGCTGATGTGTCGTCAATTCGTTTCTAGCACGAAGTCGTTTGGGGAAACCCTCAGAATTATGGGGTGCCTGCTCAGTAGAATTGCGACTTCTCCGTGGAGTCCATCAGCGCGACGGTGTTGCTCGACGGGTTGACGACCGTGCTGACCAGGTCGAAGTAGCCGGTGCCGACCTCGCGCTGGTGGCGCGTCGCGGTGTAGCCGGCGGCCTCGGCGGCGAACTCGCGTTCCTGGAGCTCGACGTAGGCCGTCATGCCTTCGTCGGCGTAGTCGCGCGCCAGGGCGAACATCGAGTGGTTCAGCGCGTGGAAACCGGCGAGGGTGATGAACTGGAACTTGTAGCCCATGTGCCCCAGCTCGCGCTGGAACTTCGCGATCGTCGCGTCGTCGAGGTGCTGCTTCCAGTTGAACGACGGCGAGCAGTTGTAGGCCAGCAGCTGGTCGGGGTACTCGGCCTTGATCGCCTCGGCGAACTGGCGGGCGACCTCGAGGTCCGGCTTGGACGTCTCCATCCACAGCAGGTCGGCGTACGGCGCGTAGGCGAGGCCGCGCGCGACGCAGGGTTCGATGCCGCCGCGCACGCGGTGGTAGCCCTCGGGGGTGCGCTCGCCGGTCAGGAACGGCTTGTCGCGGTCGTCGACGTCGCTGGTGATGAGGTTCGCGGCCTGGGCGTCGGTGCGGGCGATGACGAGGCTCGGGACGTCGCAGACGTCGGCCGCGAGGCGCGCGGCCTGCAGCGTGCGGACGTGCTGGGAGGTCGGGATGAGCACCTTGCCGCCGAGGTGGCCGCACTTCTTCTCCGCGGCCAGCTGGTCTTCCCAGTGCACGCCGGCGGCACCGCCGGCGATCATGCCCTTCATCAGTTCGAAGGCGTTGAGCACGCCACCGAAGCCGGCTTCGGCGTCCGCGACGATCGGCGCCAGCCAGTGCGGGGCGCCCTGCTCGTCCTCGGCCCAGCTGATCTGGTCGGCGCGCAGCAGCGCGTTGTTGATCCGGCGCACGACCTGCGGGACCGAGTTGGCCGGGTAGAGGCTCTGGTCCGGGTAGGTGTGGCCGGACAGGTTGGCGTCGGCGGCGACCTGCCAGCCGGAGAGGTAGATGGCCTTGAGGCCCGCGCGCACCTGCTGCACGGCCTGGTTGCCGGTCAGCGCGCCCAGCGAGTGGACGTAGTCCTCGGTGTGCAGGAGGCTCCAGAGCCGCTCCGCGCCCAGGCGGGCGAGCGTGTGCTCTTCGGTCACGCTGCCGCGCAGCCGCAGGACGTCCTCGGCGGTGTAGTCCCGGCGGACTCCGCGCCATCGGGGGTCCTCGGCCCAGGACCGGGCCAGTTCGGCCGCCGCGGCTTCGCGGGGCGGCGCTGCGGTTACGGTCATGTCGTTCTCCTGACGTACGACGACGCGCGGCTTCGTGGACGAGACCATTTAGCACCGCGCGACCCCCGCCCGGCGTCACCCCGGAGTCAGGACGAAGCATTCCCCTAGTTCTTGCCGTGCGCGCCCCGCCGGTCCCCCGACCGGGGCCGATACTCGGATCGCGAGCCACGTGCGAACGGAAGGCGTTTGATGGCAAAGGATCTGCGGACATTCCTGGCCGAGCTGAACTCGGCGACGCCGGAGCAGGTGAAGGTCGTGCGCAAGGAGGTCGACCCCGAGTTCGAGGTCACCGCCCTCGTCGACAAGCTCGAGGACGACCCGGCCTACCCCGGGTTCCCCGCCGTGCTGTTCGAGAACGTCGGCGGCTCCGAGATCCCGCTGCTGATCAACCTGCACGGCACCTACGAGCGGCTCGCGCGCAGCATCGGCTCGAACGTGCACTCGATGGTGCCCGAATACGCGCTCCGGGAGGGGTCCGGGATCAAGCCGGTCACGGTGGACACCGCCCCGGTGCAGGAGGTCGTGCTCACCGGCGACGACATCGACGTCGGCCTGCTGCCCCTGCTCAAGCACCAGGAGCTGGACGCGGGCAAGTACATCACCTCGGCGGTGACCATCTGCCGCGACCCGGACAGCGGCAAGATCAACGCGGGCATCTTCCGCCACCAGCAGCAGGGCCGCGACCAGGTCGGCATCCAGGTCAACCCCGCGCACCACACGGCTTACGTGCTGCGCAAGCTGCGCGAGCAGAAGAAGCCGATGGAGGTGGCGCTGGTCATCGGCCACCACCCGGCCCTGCTGATGGGCGCGGTGTCCAAGCTGGAGGGCATCGGCGGCGAGCTCGACGTCGTCGGCGGCCTGCTCGGCGAGCCGCTGGAGATGGTGCCCTGCAAGACGGTCGACCTCGAGGTGCCGGCCCGCGCGGAGATCGTCATCGAGGGCGTGATCGACACCGACCCCGACGCGACGGCCGTCGAGGGCCCGTTCGGCGAGTACCCGCGGTTCTACACCCGGACCGGCCCGCAACCGTACGTGAAGATCACCGCGATCACCATGCGCCGCAAGCCCATCTTCGTCGACGTGTTCAACGCCCACACCGAGCACAGCATGCTGGGCGGGCTCCCCCGGATGGGCAGCATCTACCGCCGGGTCAAGGAAGCGGTCCCGACGGTGACGGGTGTGCACCTGCCGCTGTCCGGCATGGCCCGCTCGCACCTGTACATGTCGATGAGCAAGCGCGTGGAAGGTGAGCCGAAGCTCGCGGCCTGCGCCGCGCTGGCGGTGGATCCCCTGCTCAAGCACGTGTTCGTGGTCGACGACGACGTCGACGTGTTCAACGAGGTCGAGACGCTCTGGTGCCTGGCGACGCGCTTCCAGGCCGACCGCGACCTGACGATCATGCCGGGTTTCCTCGGCGGCCAGCTCAACCCGGTGACCTACGGGCACAACCGCGAGGAGAAGGGCCCGATGGAGACGAAGCTGATCTTCGACTGCACGAAGCCCGTGCCCCCGGCGGTCTTCCCGCCTTCGTGCCGGGTGCCGCCGGAAGTGGTGGAGCGGGTGGACCACCGCGGGCTGCTGGAGGACGGGGACGCGTTGACGTCCTATCTGGACTGAAGGTCGCCCTCACCGGCATCGAGACCAGTGGGGGCGATCTTCCACCACCCACGAAGAAGGCCCCCTGCGGCGGAGGGGGCCTTTTCGGTTGCCGGGCGCGGGTTTCGTGGCCGGTCCGGAACGTCATGAACGACTCTTTCACGGCGCCGGACGACATGAAAGAGTCGTTCATGCCATCCGGGCACGGAGCCGGTCAGTGGGTCGCGGGGCCGTGCCAGCGTTCGACCAGCTCGTCCGGCGGCTTGATCCCCAGCAGGTCGCACAGCCGGCCCACCTGGTGATCCACCAAGTCGCCGAGCGTCGCAGGGCGTCCGTAGAACGCCGGCATCAGCGGCGCCAGAATCCCGCCCATCTCCGTAACCTGGGTCATCGCGCGCAAGTGCCCCAGGTGCAACGGCGTCTCGCGCAGCGCGACCACCAGCTTCCGCCGCTCCTTCAACGTCACGTCAGCCGCCCGCACCAGCAGGCTGTCGTTCTGCGACCAGGCAATCGCCCCGAGCGAACGCACCGAGCACGGCAGCACGATCATCGCGTCGATCGGGAACGACCCGCTCGAGATCGGCGCCGCGATGTCACCCGGCCGGTAAGTGAAATCCGCGAGGGAGGAGACGTCCGAAGGCTTCCAGTCGGTCTCGAAGGCGATCGTCTGCCGGGCCGCCGGCGTCACCACCAGGTGCGTCTCGACCTCCGGCATGCCCTTGAGGATCTCCAGCAGGCGGATCCCGTAGATCGCCCCGCTCGAGCCGGACATCCCGACCACCAGCCGGAAAGGCTCAGTCATGCTTCGCCCGCCTCTTCTCGGCCTGACGCTCCTTGACTTCCTCGACCGGGCCGCGCCGGGCCTCCTCCTCGACCATCCGCCGCCATTCGGTCAGCGAGACGTCGGGGCGGTACAGCCGCTCCGGCGGAGCGTCGGTGACCTCCACCATCAGCCGGTCCTCGTCGTTGAACATGCCGTGGAACACCCAGCGCGCCCAAGTCCAGTAGTAGAACCAGAACCTGCGGTTGCGCCACTTGCCCTGGTTCATCACGGCGAGCTGGACGTACGTGTGGTCCTCCGCGGTCGCGGCGACCCACCACTCGAAGTGCGACCACTCCGCGTACTTCACCCGCAGCGTGCCCGGCAGCCGCAGCGACACCTTGGTCTTGTTGCCCTCGCGCCGCCGGTACCACGACTTCTTCGGGAAGTCGCCGAGGCCGGGGAACGACGCGCTGTAGTGCATCTTGTCCTTGCGGCGGGTGATCCACGGTCCGTCGCGGATGACCTTCATCTCGCTCCACACCGGCATCTTGACCCGCTTGGTCCACAACGCGTTGCGGTGCAGCCATTTCGCGTGACCGTCGTCGAAGCCGTTCTCCGCGCCGAAGCGCCAGTTGCCGTCCCGCACGGTGATGCGGCCGACGACGACCGCGTCCGGGTCGAGCAGCTCCTCCGGGACGTCGTCGGCGAACGGGCGGGCCGGGCCGTCGCCCAGCCACACCCAGACCAGGCCGCGGGCCTCTTCGACCGGGTAGGTGCGCACGGTGACCTTGCCGCAGATCGGCGACTCCGGGCCGTCGGTGATCGCGGCGACCAGCACGCCGGTCTCCAGGTCGAACGTCCAGCCGTGGTAGCAGCAGCTCCACGTGCCGGGGAACTCCTGCGAAGACATCTTGTGGCTCAGCGGGACCCCGCGGTGCGGGCAGCGGTCGTGCAGCGCGCGGACCTCGCCGCCGTCGCGGATCAGCATGATCTTCTCGCCGAGCACCTGGATCGCGCGGGGCTTCTTGCCGATCTTGCGCGACCACGCCACCGGGTACCAGTACTCGCGGAAGCCGAGCGCCGCCTTCTCGTAACGCGGCCAGGTCGACCAGTCCCGGCGGCCGGGGCCGCCGACGGTAGCCTGCCGCCGCGCCGGGCGGACCTGTTCGTCGTCAACAGGAGGCATTACGTCGGTCATCAATTGTCTCCTCGACTGCTCGCGGGAGGCTCACGCAGTTCGGCGCGCTGCCGGGTGGTCACGTCCACCACCACGCCGACCAGCAGGTCGACCAGCCGGCGCATGGCGGGCAGGTCCGCGACGCCCATGGAAAACCCTTCGAAGGGGCCGGGGACGGCGGGCATCGGCAGGCCGATCCGCGCGGTCGGGATGCCGTGGCGGCGCAGCACGCCGCCGTCGGACAGCCCGCTGCCCGGCTTGCCCGGCACGTGCGGCCGCCCCTCGACGTCTTCCCAGGCCCGGACCAGCCGGGTGACGACCGGGCTGTCGGCGGGTGTGGCCGAGCCCGCCTGGCCGGCCACCAGCTCGACCTCGATCCCGACGGCCGGCTCCGACGCCCGCAGCTCGGCGACGATCGCCTCGAACTGGCCGGCCACGTCGTTGACCGTGGTGCGCGGGTTGACCCGCAGGTCGACCCAGAACTCGCAGGTCTGCGGGTTGAACGCCGGCTTGGTCCCGTCGCCGGCCCGGATCGCGGTGACCGCGCCCTGCGGCGCCACCTGGCCCGAGGAGTTGCGCGCGGTGTACTCGGCGAACCAGGTCTCCAGCCGCCCGATCATCCGGGCGCCGGCGAGGATCGCGTTGTTGTAGTGCCCCTTGTGCCGGCTGCCGGTGTAGCCGACCGAACCGCGCACGACGACGCGGAAAATCGCGAACCCGACCTCTTCGTGCACCACCGAGTAGCCCGGCTTGAGCACGATCGCGAGGTCCGAGGAGCACTGGCCGTGGTCCATCAGGAACTGGGTGCCGACGCCCATGCCGGAGTTGCGCCGCGAGGACTGCTCCCCGGCCAGCACCGGCATGCTGCCGCCGACCAGCGCGACCACCAGCTGCCCGTCCAGCGGCACGCCGGAGCGGTGCACGGCGAGCGCGGCGGCCAGCGCGCAGCAGGCGAACGCCTTGGGGTTCTCCGCGCCGAGCCCGACGATCTTGTCGACGTACCGCTGCGCGGGCAGCGTGAAGTCGTCGCGGGGCCGTTCCCCGAGCCACGGCGCGTCCTCCGGCCCCGGCGCGAACGCGGTGTCGAGCGGCGCCAGCACGAGCAGCTGCGCGCCCGTGCGGCCGGTGCCGACCCGGGTGACGAGGTTGGCCTGGCGTTCGTCGATGGCCTGCACCCGGCTGTCGATCCCGGCCGAGGTCATCACGTCGCGGAAGTACTCGGCCAGCTCCCGCTCGCAGCCGGTCGGGCTGGGGATGTCGGTGGCCGCCTGGCACAGCAGCGCCAGCTCTTCTTCGTCGACCGCGGCGCGGGCGGCCTTGACCCACTCCCGCTGCCACCCGGACAGCTTGGTGATGTCCGGGTCGATGGCGTCCGGCGTCATGAGGTCTTGATCTCGTTGCCGTTTACGTGGTGGTGCCCCCACAGGCTGGTCGGCCCGGCCAGCTGCCGCGTCGACCAGTCGGCGGTGTCGACGTCGAGTCCGTCCCAGCCGTACTCGACCTCCCAGCCCGACGGCGTTTCGAGGTAGAACGACACGGCCCGGTCGTTGGTGTGCCGGCCCAGCGTGCGGGTGACGATGCCGCGCTCGAAGGCGACGTCGATGGTCGAGCCGACGTCGTCGAGCGTCGTCGTCTCCAGCATGATGTGCCGCAGGCCGGGCTCGTCGGTCTCCACCAGCGCGATGGAGTGGTGACGCGGGTTGCAGTGCAGGAACGCGATGAAGCCCTTGAACGTGTCGCTGACGCCGAACCCGAGCGTGTCCACCAGGAACGAGAGCGTTTCGGCGTAGTTCGTGACGCCGACGACGGCGTGGCCCATCCCGTGCTCGCCGGTCCGATAGCCGGCCAGCGTCCGGGTCAGGCGCAGCGGCCGGAAGTCGGCCTCCTGCCCGTAGAACAGCTCGTGGCGCAGCCCCGACGGGTCCTCCAGCCAGAGCATGCCGGCGACGCGCCGGTCGGCGCACTCGGCGGCGGTCGCCCGGGTCACCGCGACGCCGGCCGCGGCCAGCTCGTGTTCGAGCGAGGCCAGGTCGGCGGCGCTCGCCACCTCCCAGCCCAGCCAGGACAGCGCTTCGCTCTCGCCGTGGCGCACGTCGAAGCGGTAGGCCCGCTCGTCCATGCGCAGCAGCAGGCGCCCGTCGCCGGCCTGCTCGCCGGGCAGGCCCAGGACGTCCGCGGCGAAGGTCTCCCAGGCCGCGAGCTCCCTTGTGGACAGTCCGACGTAGGCGAGACTGCGGATGCGCATGGGGTTCGTCCTCCTGCTGTTCACTCCGGGCTGCCCAGGAAGTCCAGGACGACGCGGTCGTGCTCCTCCGGCTGCTCCCACTGCGGCCAGTGCGCGGCGTCGGCGACGCAGTGGAAGGCCGCACCCGGGATGAGCTTCGCGATCCGGCGGCCCACGTCGGGCCCGCTGCCGGGGTTGTGGTCCGACCACAGCACCAGCGTCGGCACGCTCACCGCCGCCAGCCGTTCCTCGGAGATCTTCCGGTTCGGCCCGGAGCCGAACCCGAAGGAGTTCTCGAACACCGTGTGCAGCGCGGCGTTGGTCGCGGGCTCGGCGTAGATCCGGCGGCGGACCTCGACCAGCTCGTCGGTGACCCGGTCGGGGGTGGCCATCAGCCACTCCAGCCGGGTGCGGATGGTCTCGGGGGTCGGGTTCTCGATGGCGGCGAGCGAGCGGGCACGCAGGGCCTCGCGTCCTTCGGCGGGCCGCTCGTTCACCGAACCCGGCGCCCACTTGATGCCGGCGGTGGTGTTGAGCACCAGCTTCCCGACGCGGTCGGGGTGCTCCAGCGCGAGCGTCAGCGCGACCCAGCCGCCGAGCGACTCGCCTTCGACGTGCGCGCGCTCGATGCCCTGGGAGTCCAGCAGGTCGAGCACCTGCTCGACGTAGGTGCCGACGGCGTCGTGGGTGAACTCGGGCTTGCCGGAGTAGCCGTGCCACAGCAGGTCCATCGCCATGGCGCGGTAGTGCCGGCCGAGCCGGGTGACGTTGCGCGCGTAGGCCTCGGCGTGCCCGCCGACGCCGTGCAGCAGCACCAGCGCCTCGCCGTCGCCGGCCTCGATGACGCGGGTCCGGTGCTTTTCCCCGAGGACGTGGGTCTGGCTGCCGAGCAGCTCGGTCCAGATGGTCACCTCGGTCACTCCCAACGGTTCGGCGGGCCCGGCCGGAACCGGTGGCACTGGTGTTTCTGGCAGGGGCGGCAGGACTCGAACCTGCAACCGTCGGTGTTGGAAACCGCTGCTCTGGCCAATTGAGAGCTACACCCCTTCGCGACCGGCTTCCCGGTGCGAGATCATTATGCGGCGAATTTTTTGGGGAACTTGCTAGCTTGTCTCCCCGGTGCCGAAGCGGTCCGGGGTGAAGACGTCGACGAGGTCGTCGGGCACGCCGTCGACGATCCGGCCGGCCAGCGCGCGGCCGAAGAGCGGCCCGAGGGTGACCCCGGCACTCGCGACGGCCTCGTAATACCCCGGCACGGCCGACAGCGGGCCGACGCTCGGCAGCTCGTCGCGGGCGCAGCGCGCGTCCACGACCTCAGCCGTCCGGACGGTCGCGGTGCCGAGCAGCGGCACCACCTTCGCCGCACGGTCCAGGAGGTCCTTCACGTACTCCGGGTCGGGGGCGCCCGAGCGCGGGGGCAGCCCGCGGTCGACGCGGTCCGAGCGCAGGACCACGCGGCCGGGGCCGTCCGGCCGGATGCTGACCTCGGGCGCGCGCAGGATGTAGTCGAGCGGGTCGCCGTCGACGAGCAGGTGCGCGATCAGGCTGCGCCGGGGCGGGCCGAGGAACGGGCGGGCGCCGGCCAGCGCGCCGACCTCGTCCGCGGCCGACCCGGCGGCGTTGACCACGGCGTCGGCCTCGATCCGGCGGCCGTCGGCGAGCCCGACGCCGTCGCGCGACACCGAGGTCACTTCGGCGTTCAGTTCCAGCGTGGCGCCGAGGGAAACCGCCTCGTCGAGCAGGTGGCGGGTGAACGCGACCGCGTCGATCCAGCCCTCGGCCGGCAGCACGGCGACCGTGCCCGTGGTGGGGAAAACCACCGACGAACCCAACGCGCCGGCCGCTTCCGCGGCAGCGTGCCGGTCGATCGGGCAGCCCCACTCGTCGAGCTGGGCGAGGTAGCCGGCGAACGACTCGTCGTCGGTCCACGCCACCGTCCCGGTGCGGTGCCACCACGACGCGGGCGCGAACTCGCCGGCCAGGGCCGCGTGCTCGGCGATGCCCGCCTGGTTCAGCTCGAAGTACGACTTGGGGAAGCGCCGGTACGCCGTCGCGGTGGCGAACCCGATCTCCGTGGTGCCGGAGGCGGGCCGGTCCGCGCGGTCGACGCAGTGCACGCGAGCGCCGCGCCGGGCCAGGTGATAGGCCGCCGAGGCGCCGATGACCCCGGCGCCGATGACGACCACCTTCGGCGGCATCAGTACAGACCTTCCGGAGCGGCCTGGCTCACCTGCAGCGGGCGCACGTTGTACACGCCGTCCACCGGCCACTCACCCTTGGTGTCGTAGCGGGTCGCCTCGTCGCGCTCCATCAGGTTGGGCAGGAAGAGGTCCTCGTGCAGCACGGTCAGCTTCAGCTGGCCCGACTGTCCCTTGTCGACGGTCCGCCGGAAGTCCTCCGGGTCCACCACGGACATCGTCACCTGCGGGTACGTCGGCGCGTAGGGCAGGATCGCGCCGCCGTCCTCCGGGTGCAGGCTGACCGCGTTGCCGAAGGTGTTGCCGTAGCCCGACCGCACGAGTCCGCCGTCGAGCGCCTTGACGAAGTCCTGGTACATCTGCGGGCTCATGTGCGTGCCGCCCAGGCGGACGCCGTCGAGCGCCGCGACCAGCTCCGGGTGCCGCGCGATCAGCTTCTGCAGCAGCGCCGGCGTCGTGTTGAGGTAGTGGACGTGCTGGGAGCTCAGGCAGTCGACGATCTGGCCGAGCACGTGCTCGGTGTACTCCCCCAGCTCCTTCATCTTGCCGGCGCGGATGAGCTGCTTGATCCACCGCGGGTCCATGTCGATGCCGTACACCAGCCCGGCCAGCTGCTCGGAGAGCTCGATCGCGCCGTTGCCGATCTGGTGCGGCCCGCTCGGCGTCGCCTGCAGCCAGGTGCGGCCCGCCTGGTACCCGTCGAAGAGGTACGACCAGCGCCGCCATTCCACGCGGTGGGTCATCATGTCTTCGGTGTAGAACACCCGCACGGGGTCGCCGGTCGTGCCGCCGGACTCCCACACGCGCCCGATCAGCGGCCGCGGCACGGTGCGCGGCACCAGGTCGCCGGGGTCCAGCCCGCGCAGGTCGCCGGGCGGGAACGGGCCGAACTCGGCGAGCTGGTCGTACCGGGTGATGTCCATCGGGTCGAACGACAGCTCGGTCGCCCGCTTCAGCCAGTACGGGCTGCCGAGCTCCGGGTTGAAGTGCCGCCGCACCACGTGCCTCGTCCACGCGTCGAGGTCGAGGGACAACCAGTGGTCGGTCAGGCTGGCACGTTCGTGCGTGCGGGTGCTCACGGTTTCTCCTTGCTTCAGACGCCGGGGGCGACGAGGTCGACGGCGTAGTCGTAGATCGCGGTCATGGCCTCGGTGACGTGGTGCGGCTCGGTGATGCGCACGACGGGGAACGGGAAGTCGAGCACGCCGGCGGGCAGCGTCGGGCCGAGGACGAAGGCGAGCCGGACGCCCTGTGCCTTCATCCCGGCGCACACGTGCGGCAGGCTCATCGTGGTGGTCTTGTTGCGCTGGAACAGATCGCGGACCTCGTCGGCCGTCGTCAGCGCGCGCTCCTCGAGGAACGAGCACACCGGGATCCGCGGGTCCGCCACCGCCATGGCCCGGACTGCCGGTGCCATGAAGTCGGTCGCGTACTGGCGCAGCGGGGAGTGCACGGCGAACGGCTGGCCGTCGATGACGCTGATCATGCCGGGCGGGCTCTGCGCGACCAGCTTGTCCAGGGCCTCGGCGGTGCCGCTGAGCATGAGCAGCCGGGCGGTGCCGTTCGAGAGCACGCCGAAGTCGCCGCCGAGGTACACCCCGGGTCGCCGGTCGCCGTAGTAGAACGTCGGGTCCTCGGTCACCGGGAGGAAGGCGATGGCCGCGCCTTGTGCCGGAGGCGCGGGGTCCGGCAGCGGCGTCTTGGCTTCGCGCACCAGCAGGTCGAACAGCACCCGGCGGTCCACCGCACCGGCGACGGAGCTCGCGATCAGGCCGCCGAGGCTGATCCCGCCGGCGACCGCGGGGTGGATGTCGGACTCGGCGAGCACGTCGTGGATGCCGAGCGCCAGCGCGGCCAGCCGGATGCCGGCGAGGCTGAAGCGGTCGTGGTCGCCGCGCGGTTCGAACTCGCCGCGCAGCAGGGCGCGCGGTTCGATGCCGGTCCAGTCGCGCACCTGCTCGTACGACCGGCGCATGGCCGGGTACGCCTCGTGCAGCTTCGCGCCGTGCTCCGGGTCGGGATCGGAGATGTTCGCGCCGAACAGATATCCCAGAGTCACCGAATTCTCCTGACGAACGTTTCCGAAGCGGCTGCCGCGACGCTACGCATCCCCCTACGCGCGGAACCGGGCTAGCATGGGGGCTCTAGGCAAAACCTCAGCTCCGGGCGCGGGACTCCTTAAGAGTTCCCCCAGGGTTGGCCTGCTAGGGCGGCTGTCGCGAGTACGGCGAATGGGAAAAAGGTGGCAGCCGGCCCATCCAGGCTCGTCACCCTATTCGCCGGAGGTATCAGAACGTGGAGTATGGCGTCTCGCTGTTGCCGGACTGCGACCCGGAGACCACGACCGCCTCGCAGTACTTCCAGGATGTGCTGCAGGTCAGTGTGCTCGCCGATCAGCTCGGCCTGAACTACGTCAAGATGACCGAGCACTACCTGCGCTCCTACGGCGGATATTCCCCCAGCCCGCTGGCCTTCCTGTCGGCCGTGGCCGCGCGCACCCAGTCGATCCGCCTGATGACCGGCGGCATCCAGGCCTCGTTCCACCACCCCATCCAGATCGCCGCGCACGCCGCGCAGGTCGACGTGATGAGCGGCGGCCGCCTGGACGTCGGTTTCGCGCGGGCCTTCCTGCCGTACGAGTTCGAGGCCTTCGGTGTCGACATGGACACCAGCCGCGAGCGGTTCCTCGCCACGATCGAAGCCGTCGTGCGGCTGTGGAACGAAAAGGACGTCACCGAGGACACGCCATTCTTCAAGTACGAGAAGGCGAACTCGCTGCCGGCGCCGGTGCAGCAGCCCGGCCCGCCGGTGTGGGTGGCCGCGCTGGCGACCCCGGCCAGCTTCGACTGGACCGGCCGCAAGGGCTTCAACCTGCTCATCAGCTCGACCCAGCTCAACGAGATGGGCCGCAAGCGCGAGTACGTCGAGCTGTACCGCAACGCGTTCATGGAGGCGCACGGCGACTCCGGCCGCAAGCCGAAGTTCGCGGTGAGCATCCCGCTGCTGATCGCCGACACCGACGAAGAGGCGCGCGACCTGGCCGTGCCGTTCATGCTGAAGTCGTTCAACGCCTTCAAGGAAGCGATCCTGTCCTGGCACAACGTCGAGTCGCCCGCGTACGAGGGCTACACCGCGATGGCGCGCCAGATGGCCAGCTTCGACCTCGAGACCGACGGGCTGGAGGCCAAGGCGGTCGTCGGCTCGCCGGACACCGTGCTGGGCCGCATCGAAGAGGTCCGCGACGTGCTCGGCCCGGACGTCATCCTGTGGAACCTCGACTTCGGCGGCCAGTCGCTGGAGACGATGTCCCGCACGCTGAACCTATTCGCGGACAAGGTCATGCCCGCGCTCGGCTGATCCCCCCTGCACACGAAAAGACCCGGTGGCCGCGTGGCCACCGGGTCTTTTCGTCCGAGCGTGCGTCAGCCGCTGAAGCCGAGGCCACCCTGGGCGGCGATCATCGTGAGGCGGATGCCGCGCAGCGCCTTCTCCAGGCCGGGCGCGACCTCGCCGACGCGGTCGGTCAGCTCCTCGATGCGGTCCTTGTACTCGCCCTTGCTCTCCTTGCGCGTGACGACGCTCGGCACCGTCCCGGCGGCGGCGAGCGCGACGAGCGCGGCGTCGTCCGCGCCGACCTGGGCGACCGGGGTCGAGCTGTGCAGCACCTCGACGGCGTGCTCCTGCAGCGCCTTGGCCAGCGACGGGTCGGTCGCGGTCACGTGGGTCTTCGGCACGACGCCCAGGACCTTCTTCTCCTGGACCGTGAGCAGCTTCTGCTCCACGAGCTGCTCCTCGATCGCGTCGAGGGTCTCCTTGTAGTCGTGCCGCAGCCACGACTTCCAGCTGCGCTTCTCGTTGCCGATCTGCGCCAGCAGCCGGTCGAGCACCGGGTCACCGGTCGGGTCCGACTTGACCAGCACGGCGTCGCCGTCTTCATCGGCGATGTTGCCGCGCAGCGCCAGCTCCGTCAGCACGCCGGCACGGGTCAGGAACGCCGTGCGGGTGCGGTCGTAGAGGTCTTCCTTCTCCAGGTCGTAGGCGAGCAGGTAGGCGCGGTAGTGGACGGCGGTCGGCGTCTCGGTCATGGTCGGTCACCCGTTTCTGTGTCGGTCGTCGGTACGGGCCGGGATCCCCGCGTCCGGCCGGATTTTCCCCCCGACGGACGCGCCTGGCATTGCGTATTACCCGATCTTGGCCGATCCGACACCGCCGAAAAACGGCCAAAGGTTGACAGTCGGTGACGGAAGGTTGTCGGCTCACAACCTTAGTTGTTCCGGCGTGCGGAGTAACGGGGCTTAGCAGTCTCCCCAGACGTCGGCCGATCGGGTGGACTCGCCCCCGGTCAGGCCATTAAGAGAAAGAGACCACTTTCTTCTTCCCGTCACCACTATCCGCAATGGACGGCTCATGACCGCTCGAAGTGTCAGGCGTGGGGTGCTGTTCCTCTCCCTCCTCGGCCTGCTCGCCCCCGTGGTGCCCGCAGGCGCCGCCCCGCGGCCGGTTCCGGCCGCATCGACCCTGCAGCAGGTCGTGCCGGCCCCGGTGTCGGTGACGCCGGACCCGGCCGTCCGCTACCTGCTCGGACCGGCGACGGTGGTGTTCACCTCCGGCGGCGCCGACGCCCGCCAGGTCGGTGACTACCTCGCCGGGCTGCTCCGCCCGGCGACCCGCTTCCGGGTCCCCGTGATCACCGCTCCCGCCCTCCCCGGCGTCCCGAAGGCGCTGCCCGGGATCTCGCTGCTGCTCGGCGGCGCCGACTCCCGCGTCGGCGCCGAGGGCTACACGCTCGACAGCACGGCGTCCGGGGTGACCATCCGGGCCGCGAAGCCCGCCGGGCTGTTCAACGGCGTGCAGACGCTGCGTCAGCTCCTGCCCGCCTCGCTCAGCGGGACCCTCACGGTGCCCGGCGGCCACATCCTCGACTACCCGCGGTACTCCTACCGCGGCGCGATGCTGGACGTGGCGCGGCACTTCCTGCCGGTGTCCGACGTGAAGAAGTACCTCGACGACATCGCGCTGTACAAGGTCAACAACCTGCACCTGCACCTCACCGACGACCAGGGCTGGCGGCTGCAGATCGACGGCTGGCCGAACCTGACCGTCAAGGGCGCGAGCACCGGCTCCGGCGGCGGGGCCGGTGGTTTCTACACCAAGGCCCAGTACCGCGACATCGTCGCCTACGCGCAGAGCCGGCACATCACGATCGTGCCGGAGATCGACATGCCGTCGCACTTCGGCGCGGCGCTGGCCTCCTACGCCGAGCTCAACTGCGACGGCGTCGCCGGCCCGATCTACACCGGACTCACCCCGGCCCCGCGGTCGGACCTCTGTGTCGACAAGCCGATCACGTACAAGTTCATCGGTGACGTGCTCAGCCAGCTCGCGGCGCTGACCCCGGGCGGCTACCTCGACGTCGGCGGCGACGAGATCCAGGACCTCGACGACGCGCAGTACACGGCGTTCATGGCGAAGATCGCGCCGATGGTGGCCAAGACCGGCAAGAAGCTGCTGGGCTGGGCGGAGATGCTCACCGCGACGCCGCCGCAGGGCGCGACCGGCGAGTTCTGGATCTACGACGGCACCCAGAACGAGGTCGGCCAGGCCAGCCAGCAGGGCGCGAAGCTGATCATGGCGCCGTGCGTCTACACCTACCTGGACATGAAGTACGCCCCCGGCGTCCCGGCCGACATCGGCCTGGAGTGGGCGGGCGACATCAGCGTCCAGGCCGCGTACGGCTGGGACCCGACCGCGGTGGTGCCCGGTGCGCTGAACTCGAACATCGACGGCGTCGAAGCTCCTTTGTGGACGGACACCGTCCGCAGCCTCGACGACGTGCGCCTCCTGGCCTTCCCCCGGCTGCCCGCGATCGCCGAAATCGGCTGGTCCCCGCAGGCGAGCCACGACTGGACGTCGTTCGCGTCCCGGCTGGCCGCCCAGGGCCCGCGCTGGACGGCTCTCGGCGTGAAGTACTACGCGGCCCCGGAAATCCCGTGGCCGAAGAACTGACCCGGCGGGAGAAGCCCACGATGGCGAACAAGAACGGGCAGGTCTGGGAGGCCTACTGGACGGACCTCCCGGACCGCACGGGCGCGGCCTTCTGGGACTGCGAGCCGGCCGACGGCGCGGCGGCGCACGCCGAGCTGTTCAAGGCGCACTTCGACCCGGCGCTCCCGCTGGTCGACCTCGGCTGCGGCAACGGCACCCAGACGAAGTACCTGGCCGGGCTGTACGACCGGGTCGTCGGCGTCGACATCGCCGAAGCCGCGCTGAACCGGGCCCGGCTGGAGAACGCCGCGGACAACGTCGCGTACGAGCTGCTCGACGTGCTCGACGACGCGTCCGTGACGGCGTTCCGGGAGCGGTACGGCGACGTGAACATCTACCTGTCGGGCGTGATCCACCAGCTGCCGGTCGACCGGCGGGTGGCGTGCGCCCGAAACCTGGCCGTGCTGGCCGGGCAGGGCGGGTGCGTGTTCAACCAGGAGCTGACACCGGCGAGCTACACGTACATGCAGCAGCTGATCGCCGACCCGGCCAACGACTTGCCCAAGCTGGAGCGGGTGTCGATCTACTTCGGCATCGGACTGCAGCCGGCGGCGGGCGAGGCAGAGCTGGAGACGGTCTACGAGGTAGGCGGCTTCACCATCCTCGACGGCGGCGAGCTGCTGCTGCGCACGACGGAGACACTGGCCGACGGGTCGGGCCTGAACCTGCCGACCCACTACGTCATCGCGCGAGCCTCCTGACGGCACGAAAAAAGGGGCGGTCCCGGTGCCGGGACCGCCCCTTTTCCGTTTCCCGGTCGGGGCGGGAAAGTCAGTGCGCGGCGGCCAATGCGGCCCGGTCCGTCTTGCCGTTGGCCGTCCGCGGTAGCTCGTCCACCGAGGTCACGTCGTCCACGATCATGTACTTCGGCAAGTGGGCCGCGCAGTGGGCCTTCATCCCCAGCAGCGTCACGCGCTCGCCCGGGCGCGCGACGATCACCGCGCGGAGGCGGGCGTCGATACCCGCTCCCGCGACGATCACCGCCACCTCCGCGACCGCCGGGTGCCGGGCCAGCGCCGTCTCGATCTCGCCCAGCTCGATGCGGTGGCCGCGGAGCTTGACCATCGCGTCGCGGCGGCCCGCGTACTCCAGCTCGCCCGCCTCGTCGTACCGGCCCACATCGCCGGTGTGGTAGCCGCCCAGCTGCGGTGCCGCCCCCCAGTACCCGAGCATGACGGTCGGCCCGTGGACGACGATCTCGTCGTCCGGCGACAGCGTCAGCGTCGCGCCCGAGCACGCCCGCCCGATCGGCAGGCCCCCGGTCCGCGCGAGGTCCGCCGAAGTCACCTCGTAGCTGGTGACGACGTTCGTCTCGGTCGGGCCGTACCAGTTGAACAGCCGCACGTCCGGCCACGCGCGGCGCAGCGTCTGCACCCCGGCGATCGGGAACGGCTCCCCGGCGAACACGCAGACCCGCAGCGACGCCGGCGCCGGGCGGTCGAGCAGGCCGCCGTGGCGCATCATCAGCAGCAGCGCCGACGGCACCGAGTACCAGACGCTGATCCCGCGGCCGTGCAGGAAGTCGGTCAGCTCCGCGGGTGAGTAGGACAGGTCCGAACCGGCCAGGTCCACCGACGCCCCGGCGAAGAACGCGCCGTAGAGGTCGAACACCGACAGGTCGAAGTTGAACGGCGCGTGGTTCGCGAGCCGGTCCCCCGCGTGCAGCCCGGTCTCCGCCGCGGCCCACCCGACGAACGCGAGCGCGTTGCGGTGGCTGATCAGGACGCCCTTCGGCGCGCCCGTCGAGCCTGAGGTGTAAAGGATGTAGGCGGGCTCGTCCGGGCCGACGTGCTCGAGCGGCGGCACACTGTCACTTGTGGACAGTGCGGCGAACGAGCTCAGCGGCGGCGGGTTCGCACCCCAGTCGGCGGAAAGCCCCGCCTCGTCGGCGACCACCAGCGCGGGCGTGCAGCCCTCGGCGATGAGCCGCACCCGTGAGACCGGGTTCGACGGCGCGACGGGCACGTAGACCGCGCCCAGCCGCAGCGACGCCTGCATCAGCGCCACCACCTCGACGCTCTTCTCCGCCCAGATCAGCACCCGGTCACCGCGGCGGACGCCGGCCGCGTGGAGCCCGGCGGCCTGCCGGCCGGCCAGCTCGTCGAGCTCGCGGTAGGTCACGGTGACCGCGCCGGAGTGCACGGCCGGGGCGTCCGGCGTGCGCTCGCTCGCGGCGAGAACCAGCTGGTGCAGCAGTTCCACAGAGCTCACATCCCCAGTTCCATCGCGACCAGCTGCCGCTGCACGTCGGACGCGCCGGAGAAGATCGTGCCGCCGATCGCGTCCCGCAGTGCGGCTTCGATCCCCTGCTCGCGCAGGTAGCCGCGGCTGCCGAACAGCTGCACGGCGTCGGTCGCGCTCGCCACCGTCCCCTCGGACACCGCGAGCTTCGACAGCGCCGCGAACAGCGTCGCGTCCTCGCCCTCGTCCAGCGCCCAGCAAGCGCGGTACAGCAGCAGGCGGGCGCTTTCGGCCCGCAGCTTCATCTCCACGATCCGGTTGGACACCGACTGGAACTCCGCGAGCCGCTTGCCGAACTGGCGGCGGCTCTTCACGTGCTCCAGGCAACGCTCGATCAGCCGGTCCTGCACGCCCAGGTACAGCGCGAACAGGCAGGCCCGCTCCCAGCCCATCGAGTGCTGGAAGATCGCCGAGCCCTGGCCGGGTTCGCCGAGCACGGCGTCCGCGGGCACGAAACAGCCGGTGAAGGTGACTTCGGAAGCCACGCAGCCTTCCATGCCGAGCTTGCCGAACGGCTCACCGAAGGCGATCCCGGGCGAGTGCGCGTCGAGCGCGAAGGCGGTGATGCCCCAGTGCCCGGCGGCCGGGTCGGTGACCGCGTAGGTGACCAGGACGTCGGCGACGGGACCGTTGCTGACGAAGCTCTTGACGCCGTCGAGCACGAACCCGCCGTCGACGGGGGTGGCCGTGGTCCGCAGCGCGCCGACGTCGGAACCCGCTTCGGGCTCGGTCATCGCGTTGCCCGCGATCAGGTCGCCGGCGGCGAGGCCGGGCAGGAGACGCTCGCGCAGCGCCTCTCGCGCGAAGTCCACGATCGGCATCGTGCAGGCGAACAGGTGCGCGGCCGCGCCGAAGACGAGCCCGGTGTCCGGGCAGCCGCGCCCGGCGGCCTCGAACACCCGCGCGGTCTCGAGGGCGGTAAGGCCGCCACCGCCGTGGCCGGTGGGCACGCTGGCGCCGAGGACGCCGAACTTCCCGAGCAGGGCCCACTTCTCGCGGCTGAACACGTACTCGGACGCGGCCGGGAAGGCCGCCCGCGTGTCGGCCACCGTCCGGTCGTAGCGCTGCCGCTGCTCCGCGGTCCAGCCGAACTCCATCCGCCCACCTCCACCAGGGTCCCCGGCCGAGGCTAACGGCGGCACGTCTAGCGAAAACCCTGAATACGCGGTGCGAGCATGGCTGGTGTGACCCGACACGTCGTGCTCTGCACCCTGCCCGGTTACGGACACGTGACGCCCGTGCTCGACGTCCTCGGCGAGCTGGTCCGGCGCGGTCACCGGGTCACCGTGGCCACCGGCAGCGCGTTCGCCGACCGGATCGCGGCGACCGGCGCCCGGCCTCTCGTCTACGACGGGCCGGCCGACGACCCGGGTTCGCACCGCCTGGCCGCCGCGCTGACCGGCGCGTCGAGTTGTCTCGAGCCGCTCGCGCCGGTGCGGAAGCTGCTGGCGGACGACCCGCCCGACGTCCTCGCCTTCGACTCGACCATGTGGATCGCGGGCCGGGTGCTCGCTGACGACGTCGCGTGCCCGACGGTCCAGCTCTCGGCGTGCTTCGCCTCGAACGAGCACTATTCCCTGCCGGCGCACGTGGCCCGTTTCCCGGCGGAGTCCACAGTGGACGACGATGAGCCGTACGACTTCCTCGCCGACCTGAACTCCCTGCTGGCGGCCGAGGCCCCGGGGCGGACCGCCGAGCAGTTCCTCGACGACGGACGCGACCACAAGCTGGTCTTGATTCCTCGCGACTTCCAGTACGCGGGTGGGAAGTTCGACGCGCGGCACACGTTCACCGGCCCGTGCTTCGGCCCGCAGCGGCCGCTGACCGGCTGGGAGCCGCCGGCGAACGGGAACCCGGTGCTGCTGGTGTCCCTGGGCACGTCGGCGTTCAACGACCAGCCGGACTTCTTCCGCCAGTGCGCCCGCGCGTTCGCGGACCTGCCGTGGAACCTGGTGATGACCCTGGGCGGCGGCGTCGACCCGGCCTCGCTGGGCCCGCTGCCGCCGAACGTCGAGGCGCGGCAGTGGGTTCCACACCCGGCGGTGCTCCGGCACGCGTCGGCGTTCGTGACGTCGGCGGGCATGGGGAGCGTGATGGAGGCGTTCTACTGCGGGACCCCGCTCGTCCTGGTGCCGATGCACGGCGAGCAGGAGGTCAACACGGAACGGGTGGTGGAGCTGGGCCTCGGCCGCCGTCTGCCCCGCGAAGAGCTGACGCCGGAAGCGATCCGCGACGCGGTACTGGCGGTGGCGGCCGACGAAGGCATCGGCGCCCGCATGCGGGCCATGCGCGACCACACTCATGAAGGCGGCGGCGCCGTCACGGCCGCCGACCGTATCCTTGCCTGCTGACCCCGGAAACACTGAAGGGGACCTCCCCATGGGAAGTCCCCTTCAGGTGACCGAAACTCAGCCGGAGTCGCGCTTGCCCATCAGGGAGAACGCCACCACCAGCGCCACCGCGACCCACGTCAGCAGTGTGCCGCCGCCGGTCAGCGGGCCCAGGTAGGTCACCGAGTCCGTCTTCAGCTGGGCCGTGCTCAGCTGCTCCGCCGCCGACGCCGGGAAGTACGCGAGGATGTCGCGCTGGACCCACGTCGGCAGCAGCGCGCCGAGGATCGCCGGGGCGAAGATGAAGCCGATCGCCGTCGCGATGGCGCCCGCCGCGCTGCGCATCATCACGCCGAACGACAGCGCCAGCAGTGCGAACGCCGCGAACTCCGCGCCCCAGCCGAGCAGGCTGCGCAGCACGCCCGGGCCGCCGAGGCCCAGCGTCGGGATGGCCGGGTTGATGCCGAGCACCAGCTGGCCGATGAAGAACGCCGCCGCCGCGAACAGGGTGCCGAGCACGAACGTCAGCAGCCCGACGACCACGGCCTTCGAGATCAGGACCCGGCCGCGGTGCGGGGTGATGGCCAGCGTGAGCCGCATCATCCCGGTCGAGTACTCACCGGACACGGCGAGCACCCCGAGCACCGAAATCAGGATCAGGCCGAGGTTCATCCCGACCATGCTGGTGCCGGCCGAGTCGAAGTCCGCGGTCTGCCCCGCGGGCAGGTTCTTGTAGTCCTGTTCGGTCAGGAAGCTGAACAGTACGGAGAACCCGACGCTGACCACGGCCGCGGCGATGACGACGAGCCAGGTCGAGCGGACCGACTTGAGCTTGGTCCACTCCGCGGCCAGCGTGTTGGTGATGCCGGGCGAGGTCTTCGTTTCCGGCAGTGAAGCCGTTGCGGTCGTCACGTTATTCAGTCCCTTCCGACGCGAGCGCCCGCACCGTCTCGAGTACCTTCTCCTCCGCCGGCGGACCGCCGTTGTGGGAGCGGTACTGCACGCTGTCCTTGGTGAGGTCCATGAACGCGGCCTCGAGGCTCGCGCGGACCGGCGTGAGCTCGTGCAGCCCGAGCCGGCGCTCCAGCGCGAGGTCACCGATCTCCGGCGCGTCCAGGCCGACGACGTTGAGCGAGCCGTCGTCCAGCTTCGTCACCTTGCCGCCCGCCCGTTCGAGGGCCTCGGCGAGCTCGGCGACCTGCGGCGAGACCACGTGGACGTGGCTGCGCGCGCTGCGCTGGGTGAAGTCGGCGATCGGCATGTCGGCGATGAGCTCGCCCCGGCCGATCACGATGACGTGCGCGGCGGTCTCTTCCATCTCGTTCATCAGGTGGCTGGACACGAAGACCGTCCGCCCTTCGGCGGCGAGGTCCTGCATCAGCGTCCTGATCCAGTAGATGCCCTCCGGGTCGAGCCCGTTGACCGGCTCGTCGAACAGCAGCGTCGGCGGGTCGCCCAGCAGGGCGGTCGCGATGCCGAGCCGCTGGTACATGCCGAGGGAGAAGTTGCCGACCTTCTTGCCCGCGACGTCGGTGAGGCCGACGGTGTCGAGCACCTCGTCCACCCGTTTCCGCGGGATGCCGCCGGCCTGCGCCACCCACTGCAGGTGCCGGTACGCCGTGCGCGCGCCGTGGACGGCCTTCGCGTCAAGCAGCGCCCCGACCTCCCGCATCGGCGCGGGCAGATCCCGGTAGGGCTTGCCGTTGACCGTGACCGAGCCGCCGCTGGGGGCGTCCAGGCCGAGGATCATCCGCATCGTGGTCGACTTGCCTGCCCCGTTGGGTCCCAGGAAACCGGTCACGACGCCAGGCTTGATGTCGAACGACAGGCCGTTGACGGCCGTCGTGTCCCCGTATCGCTTCGTCAGATCTCGTGCTGTGATCAAGCGCCTGCTCCGTATTCGTTCCTGTAGTACCTGAGAACAAGTGAACCGGCTGCCACCACCGTCGGGCTAGTACACAAGGTCGCTTGTCACCGCAACCAAAGTTGCAACCCCCACTCGGGGCGTGATCTTCCCAGCACCCCCGGCGACCTGCAACTCGAACGCCCAGGCCCAGCGTCAACTTTAGATGATCGGAAGACCACTTTTTAGGACTCACGACGCCGGATGCCGTGTGCTTGAATCGATCACAAGAGATTTCGTCGACCACTTTTCGGAGGAGATTCCGATGGCCAAAGAACAAGGGCGCCCGTTCGTTTCCCTCGTCATGGGACTGATTCTCGTCGCGGGCGGGGTCGCGATCATCATCAACGCGGGCGAGCACACCATCGGCGTGATCGGCGGCGGGGTCACCATCGTCGTGGGTCTGCTGTTCTTCGTCCGCAGCGCCACTTCCCGCAAGACGACGGCCGCCGGACGGCGCCGCTTCTTCATATCCTGAACATCCTGAACATCCTGAAAACCAGCCATCGACGGAACTCGGCGGCCGTCCTGGTGCCCCAGTCGGGGGGACACCAGGGCGGCCGCTTCCGTTCGCCCGTCGTTATTCGTCGCCGAGCGCCATCCGCACGAGGTCGTCGACGTCCATCTCGCCGAACGCGTCGTCTTCGGACGAATCCGGGGCCGGGTCGCCGTCGCGCAGCTTCAGCACCGCCTCCAGCAGACCCGCCTCGCGGAACCGGGCGACCGGAATGGACGCCAGTGCCGCCCGGATCGCCCGCTCGTCACCGTCGTCGGCCGGCTCCTCCTCGAAGGACTCCGGGAACAGCTCCTCGCCCACGTACCCGGCCAGCGCCGCCGGGGTCGGGTAGTCGAAGATCAGCGTCGCCGGCAGGCGGATCCCGCTCGCCGCGCTGAGCCGGTTGCGCAGCTCCACCGCGGTCAGCGAGTCGAAGCCCAGCTCCTTGAACACCCTCAGCGGGTCGACGGTTTCGGCGCCGCCGTAGCCCAGCACCGCGCCCACCTGCGCGCACACCAGCTCCAGCAGCGCCTGCCGCCGGTCCTCGCCGGACGTCCCCGCCAGCCGCTGCCGCAGGTCCGCCTCGGTCGCCCCGGCGGCCGCGGCCCGGCGCCGGACCGCGGTCCGGACCACTCCGCGCAGCTGCTCCGGGACGTCCGTCGTTCCCAGCACGCGCGAGTCGACCAGCATCGGCACGAGCACCGCGTCGGGCGCGCCCAAGGCCGCGTCGAACAACGCCAGGCCCTGGTCCGCGGGCAGCGGCGGCAGCCCGGACCGCGCCATCCGGCGCACGTCCGCGTCGGACAGGCTCGCCGTCATGCCGCCGGTCGGCAGCCACGGGCCCCAGGCCAGCGCCAGCGCGGGCAGTCCCGCCGCGCGCCGCTGCCGGGCCAGCCCGTCCAGGAAAGCGTTTGCGGCGGCGTAGTTGCCCTGCCCGGGCGCCCCGAGCACGCCCGCCGCCGACGAGAACAGGACGAACGCGGACAAATCGAGGTCGCGCGTCAGCTCGTCCAAGTTGGCCGCCGCGGAAACCTTCGGCCGCAGCACGGTGTCCAGCCGGTCGGGGGTGAGCGCGTCGACGAGACCGTCGTCGAGCACCCCGGCCGCGTGCACCACGGCGGTCAGCGGGTGCCGCTCCGGCACGTCCGCCAGCAGCTTCGCCAGCGCGTCCCGGTCCGCCGCGTCACACGCGACGACCGTCGTCTCCGCCCCGAGTGAGGACAGCTCGGCCCGCAGCTCGTCGACGCCCTCGGCCGCCGGACCGCGCCGGCTCGCCAGCAGCAAGTGCCGGACGCCGGAACCCGCGAGGTGCCGGGCCAGCAGGCGCCCGAGTCCGCCGGTGCCGCCGGTGATCAGCACGGTGCCGTCCGGATCGAGCGGCGCGGGCACGGTCAGCACGACCTTGCCGACGTGCTTCGCCTGGCTCACGTGCCGGAACGCCGCGGACGCGCGCCGGACGTCCCAGGTGGTGACCGGCAGCGGCGTCAGCACCCCGGCCTCGAACCACTCCAGCAGCCGGTCGAACAGCTCGCTGATCCGGTCGTACCCGGCCTCGACCAGGTCGAACGCCTGGTACCGGACACCCGGGTGGTCGGCCGCGACGCGCTCGGGGTCGCGCACGTCGGTCTTGCCCATCTCCAGGAAGCGGCCACCGCGGGGCAGCAGCCTCAGCGACGCGTCCACGAAGTCCCCGGCGAGCGAGTCGAGCACGACGTCGACGCCGCGTCCGCCGGTCGCCGCGTGGAACTCGCCTTCGAAGTCGAGCGTGCGCGACGACGCGATGTGGTCGTCCGCCAGGCCGGAAGCCCGCAGCGTGTTCCACTTGCCGGTGCTCGCGGTGCCGTAGACCTCGGCGCCGAGCTGCCGCGCGAGCTGGACCGCGGCCATGCCGACGCCGCCCGCCGCCGCGTGCACCAGGACGGTCTCGCCGGGCCGCAGGTCACCGAGGTCGGTCAGGGCGTACAGGGCGGTCAAGAACACCACGGGCACCGAAGCGCCCTGCGCGAACGACATCCCGGCGGGCAGCCGGCAGAGCATCCGCTCGTCGACCTCCGCCACCGGCCCGAACGCGCCGCCGAACATGCCCATCACCCGGTCGCCCGGCGCGAACCGGGTGACCCCGGCGCCGACGGCCGTGACGACCCCGGCGCCCTCCAGCCCCGGCGAGGTGGCCGGGCCCGGGTACATGCCGAGCGTGTTGAGCACGTCCCGGAAGTTCACGCCGGCGGCGCGCACGGAGATCCGCACCGCGCCCGGCGCGACCGGCTCGGCGAACTCGGGGCAGGGCACGACGGTCAGCCCGTCGAGGGTGCCGCGGTCGGCGATGTCGACCCGCCAGTCCCCGGCGGGGACGGCGAGCGCGTCGGTTTCCTTCGCCAGCCGCGCCACCCGGACCACGCCCGAACGGACCGCGACCTGGTTCTCCCCCACCGCCAAGGCATCGGCGACGTCCGCCGAGCCGTCGGAGTCGACCAGCGCGAACCGGCCGGGGTGCTCCGACTGCGCCGAGCGCACCAGGCCCCAGACCGCCGCGAGGGCGGGATCGGCCGGCCCGTCACCGTCTTCGGTGACGACCGCGCCGGAAGTCAGCAGCGTGAGCTTCGCCTGGGCGAAACGATCTTCGGCGAGCCAAGACTGAACGAGGGCGAGCGCATCGTGGGTAGCCTCCCGCACGGGCCGCGTCGCGAAGGAGACTACGACGACGTCCGGGACCTCGGTGACGTCGGCGAGCGAGTCGGCGACCGTCCACGACAGGTCCGCCGAGTCGCCGTCGTGGACGGGCCAGGTGAGCCGGTACAGCGCGTCCGGCCGGGCCACGAGCTGGTCCGGAGAGAACTCCCGCAGGGCCAAGGAATCCACGGTGGCCACGGCCCGGCCGGCGGAGTCGGCGATCGTGATCGCGAGGGACTCGGCGCCGATCTTGGTGAGCCGAACCCGCAGGCCGCGCGCCCCTTCGGCGTGCAACGAAACCCCGCGCCAGGAGAACGGCAGCCTGCCGTTCGGGGCCGGGGTGAACGGCAGGAACGCCGCCGCGTGCAGGACCGCGTCGAGCAGCGCCGGGTGCAGGCCGAACGCCGAGGCGTCCGCGTCCTCGGGCAGCTCGACCTCGGCGTAGACGTCGTCACCGTGCTTCCACGCCTGGCGCAGGCCCTGGAAAACCGGCCCGTAGCCGAATCCGCTGTCCGCGAGCCGCTCGTAGAGCCCGTCCGTCTCCAAGGTTTCCGCACCCGGGGGCGGCCACTCGGTGAGGTCGTCGCCGCGCGCCGGGACCGCCGGTGTCAGCACGCCGCTCGCGTGCAGCGTCCACGGGCTGTCGGGAGCCGCGTCCTCCGCGCGCGAGTGGATGGTCAGCGTGCACGCCCCGGACTCGTCCGGCGCGCCGGTGAGCACCTGGAGCGCGACACCGCCGGTCGCGGGCAGCACCAGCGGCGCCCCGAGCGTCAGCTCCTCGAGCTGGGGGCGGCCGGCGCGGTCGCCCGCGTCGACGGCGAGTTCGACGAACGCCGTCCCGGGGAAGAGCACCGAGCCGCCGATGCCATGGTCGGCGAGCCAGGGGTGGGTGCGCAGGGAAAGCCGGCCGGTGCCGAGGAACCCGGCGGCCCCGGCCAGTTCGGCGGTGGCGCCGAGGAACGGGTGGGGGCTGGCGGCCAGCCCGGCGGTCGCGACGTCGCCGGTGCGTCCCGCCGTGGGCCAGAACCGGCGGCGCTGGAAGGCGTAGGTCGGCAGCTCGGCGCGCTCGCCGCCGGGGAGCAGCTTCGTCCAGTCCGGGGAGAAGCCGTGGACGTGGGCTTCCGCCACGGCGGTCAGCAAGGTCTCGACGTCCGGGCGCTTCCGGCGCTGGGTCGCGGTCACGAAGACGGCGTCCTCGACGCAGTCGGAAACCATCGCGGCGAGCACGGCGTCCGGGCCGACCTCGACGAACCGGGTGACGCCGAGGGAGGCGAGCCGGCCGACGCCGTCGGCGAAGCGGACCTCGTCGCGCACGTGCCGGACCCAGTGCTCGGGCCCGGCGGCGGTGACGAGCCGGCCGGTGAGGTTCGAGACCAGCCCGATCTTCGGGTCCTGATAGGACAGTCCGGCCGCGACCTCACGGAACCGCGCGAGCATCGGGTCCATCAGCGGGGAGTGGAACGCGTGGCTGGTGCGTAGCCGCTTGGTCTCCCGGCCGAGCTGCGTGAAGTGCGCGGCGATGCCGAGGACGTCCTCTTCGACGCCGGACACGACGATCGACGCGGGCCCGTTGACGGCGGCGATCGCGGCCGACGCGGTGAGCAGCGGCCGGACCTCGTCCTCGGTCGCCCGCACGGCCACCATCGCACCGGTCGCGGGCAGCTCCTGCATGAGCCGGCCGCGCGCGGCGACCAGCGTGCAGGCGTCGTCGAGGCTCAGCACCCCGGCCACGTGGGCGGCCGCGAGCTCGCCGATCGAGTGGCCCATGACGAAGTCCGGGGTCAGCCCCCACGACTCCAGCAGACGGAACAGCGCCACCTCGACCGCGAACAGCGCGGGCTGGGCGAATCGCGTCTGGTCGAGCCGATCGCCGCCCTCGGCGATCACCTCGCGCAGCGGGAGGCCGAACCGCGCGCAGGCCGCGTCGAAGGCGTCGGCGAAGACCGGGAACTCCTCGCGCAGCGCGAGTCCCATGCCCGCGCGCTGGGCGCCCTGGCCGGTGAAGAGGAACGCCGACCGGCCCTCGTCGGAGACACGACCGCGGACGACGCCGGGCCCTTCGCCGCCTTCGGCCAGCAGCCGCAGGTTCGCCGACGCGGTGTCCCGATCGGGAGCGAACAGGACAGCGCGGTGGTCGAACGCGGTCCGGGCGGCCAGTGCGGACCCGAGGTCGTGGGCCGGCACCGGGAGCAGGGCGGCGGCCTGTGCGGCCAGCGCCGCCTCGGTGTGCCCGGACACCGGCCAGAGAAGCGACGCCGTCTCGTCCACAGTGGAGCCGACGGACGCGGGGGCCTGCTCCAGCACGACGTGCGCGTTGGTCCCGCTGAAGCCGAACGCGGATACCGCGGCCCGGCGCGGCCGGCCATCCGCGGACCAGGCGACGGGCTCGGTGAGCAGCCGGACGTGCCCGGCGGTCCAGTCGACCCGCTCCGACGGGACGTCGGCGTGCAGCGTGCGCGGCAAGATCTCGTGGTTCAGCGAGAGGACCATCTTGATCACTCCGGCGACCCCGGCGGCGGCCTGGGTGTGCCCGAGGTTGGACTTGATCGCGCCGAGCCACAAGGGACGCTCGCGGTCCTGCCCGTAGGTGGCGAGCAGCGCCTGGGCTTCGATCGGGTCGCCGAGCCGCGTGCCGGTGCCGTGCGCCTCGACGGCGTCCACATCGGACGGGGTGAGCCCGGCGTCGGCGAGCGCGGCGAGGATGACGCGTTGCTGCGAAGGGCCGTTCGGGGCGGTGAGCCCGTTGCTCGACCCGTCCTGGTTGACCGCCGAGCCGCGCAGCACCGCCAGCACTCGACGGCCGTTGCGCTGGGCATCGGAAAGCCGTTCCAGCAGCAGGATTCCGGCACCTTCCGACCAGCCGGTGCCGTCGGCGGCGTCGCCGAACGCCTTGCAGCGGCCGTCTTCGGCCAGGCCGCGCTGCCGGCTGAACTCCACGAACCCGGCGGGGGTGGACATCACGGTGACCCCGCCGGCCAGCGCCAGCGAGCACTCGCCGGACCGCAGCGACTGCGCCGCGAGGTGCAAGGCGACCAGGGAGGACGAGCACGCCGTGTCGACGGTGACGGCCGGGCCTTCGAGCCCGAAGGTGTAGGAGACGCGGCCGGAGAGCACGCTCGCCGCGTTGCCGGTGCCGAGGTGCCCGGCGACGTCGTCCGCCGAGTCCCGCAGCAGGGACGAGTAGTCCTGGCCATTGGTCCCGGCGAAGACGCCGGTGCGGCTGCCGCGCAGCGCCGCCGGGTCGATCCCGGCGCGCTCGAAGGCCTCCCAGGCGGTCTCCAGCAGCAGCCGCTGCTGCGGGTCCATGGCGACGGCTTCGCGCGGCGACACCTCGAAGAACTCCGGGTCGAACCCGGCCGCGTCGGCGAGGAAGCCGCCTTCCCGCGTGTAGCAGGTGCCGGGGTGGTCGGGGTCCGGGTGGTAGAGCGTGTCGAGGTCCCAGCCGCGGTCGCCGGGGAACGGCGAGATGACGTCGCGCCCGGCTTCGAGGAGTTCCCACAGCTGCTCGGGCGTGTCGACGCCGCCGGGGAAGCGGCAGCTCATCGCCACGATCGCGATCGGCTCGTCGACGCTCGGGTGCGTGGCCTCGGCGGGCTTGAGGTCCGCCGCGCCGAACAGGTGCTCGGCGAGCGCGCGCGGTGTCGGGTGGTCGAAGACGAGAGTCGAGGGCAGGGTCAGGCCCGTCTCGCGGCCGAGGGCGTTGCGCAGCTCGACCGCGGTCAGCGAGTCGAAGCCGAGGTCGGCGAAGGGCCGGTCCGCGCGCACGGACGCCGCCGAGTGGCCGAGCACCGCGGCCACCTGGGCGCGGACCAGTCCGAGCGCGTCGGCGGGAACTCCGGACGGCGCCGACGGTTCCCCGGTGAGCCCGCTGAGCAGCGGCCGGGTGGCGTCGAGGTGGTCGGTGGCGAGGTCGATGGGCACGACCAGCGCGTCGGGAGCGGCGAGAGCCCGGTCGAACATCGCCAGCGCGTCACGGGCGGACAGCGGCCGCACGCCGCCTTGGCGCATGCGGGCCACGTCGGCGTCGGTCAGCTGCCCGGTCATCCCGCCGTCCGGCACCCACGGGCCCCAAGCCAGCGACACCGCGGGCAGGCCCAGCTCGTGCCGGTGCTCGGCGAGCGCGTCGAGGAAGGTGTTGCCCGCCGCGTAGTTGCCTTGCCCGGCGCCCCCGAGGACCCCGGCAGCGGAGGAGAACAGGACGAACGCGGACAGTCCTTCGGTCAGCTCGTGCAGGTGCCAAGCCGCGTCGAGCTTGGGCCGCAGCACGGCGTCGAGCCGCTCGGGGGTCAGCGACGAGACGACGCCGTCGTCGAGCACGCCGGCCGCGTGCACCACGGCGCTCAGCGGGCCGATCTCCCCGAGCAGCTCGGCCACGGCGTCCCGGTCGGCGACGTCGCAGGCGGCCAGGACGACTTCAGCGCCTTCGGTCGCCAGCTCGGCTTGAAGCTCTTGCGCGCCGGGCGAATCCGGGCCACGCCGGCTCGCGAGCACGAGCCGCCGGACGCCGTGCGTCCGGACGAGGTGCCGGGCGAGTTCGCCGCCGAGCGAACCGGCCCCGCCGGTGATGAGCACGGTGCCGGCCAAGCGGCCGGTTTCGGCCGAAGTGGTCTCGACGAGCCGGGGCGCGGTGACCCGGCCGCCGGCGTAGCTCGCTTCCGGTTCCCCCCAAGCAAGTACGGTCGGCACCTCGTCCGCCAGGAGGAACCGGCCGGGGTGCTCGGCCTGCGCGGAACGGACCAGGCCCCGCACCGCAGCACCGGCGAGCCCCCGAGTGACGAAGACGAGCTTGGAGTGCGCGTAGCGGTCGTCGGCCAGCCAGGTCCGCAGCATTTCCAGGGCTTCGCGCGCCAGCCCGTGGGCAGCCTCGACCAGATCTCCCTCGGCCTCGGACCGGAAGAAGACCACCGGCGGGACGTCGGAACCCAAGTCGTGCCAGTCGACCGCCTCGACGGCCTCGGCCGCCACGGGAACCTGCTCGACGCGGTACAGCGCACCGGCCGGCTTGACGGCCCGCTGCCCGTCCAGCCAGTAGCGTTCCCGCTGGAAGGCGTAGGTCGGCAGGTCCACGACCCGCGCGTCCCGCCCGGCGAACACGGCTTCCCAGTCCGGGCTGAACCCGGCGATGTGCAACCGTCCGACGGCTTCGGTGAAGGTACGCACCTCGTCGCGGTCCCGGCGCAGCACCGGCACCACCACCGCGTCCGGCACGCAGTCCCCGGCCATCGCGGCGGCCGCACCGCCGGGCCCGGGCGTGACGAACCGGGTCACCCGGTGCTCGGCGAGCCAGCGCATCCCGTCGTGGAACCGGACGGTGGCGCGGACGTGCTCGACCCAGTACTCCGCGGAGGCGACGACGGCCGGTTCGCCGGTCACGTTCGAAACCACGGGGATCTTCGGCGCCGTGTAGGTGACCGTCTTCGCGACCGCGCGAAACGCGTCCAGGATCGAGTCCATGTGCGGCGAGTGGAACGCGTGGCTGACGCGCAGCCGCTTCGACCCGGCGAACCGCGCGGCGATCTCCTCGACGGCGTCGACGTCACCGGAAACGACCACGGCCTCGGGACCGTTGACCGCCGCGATGGCGACGCCCTCGCGAAGCAGCGGCCGGACCTCGTCCTCGGTGGCGCGCAGGGCGGCCATCGCACCGGCGTCGGGCACCGACTGCATGAGCCGCGCCCGCGCGGCGACCAGGCGGCACGCGTCCGGGAGGTCGAAAACCCCGGCGACGTGCGCGGCGGCCAGCTCGCCGATCGAGTGGCCCATGACGAAGTCCGGCGTGAGGCCCCAGGACACGAGCAGCCGGTGGAGCGCGACCTCCACGGCGAAGAGGGCGGGCTGGGTCACCTCGGTGCGGTCCAGGTCGCCGCCGTCGAGGATCAGCTCGCGCAGTCCGGCGAAGCCCGCGCAGACCTCGTCGAAGGCTCGCGCGAACACGGGGAACGCGGCATACAGCCCGCGTCCCATGCCCGGCTGCTGCGCTCCCTGGCCCGCGAACACGTAAGCCGTCTTGCCCGGGGTGGTTTCGCCGGTGAACGCCAGCTCGGTGAGACCGTTGCGCAGTTCCTCGGCGGTCTCGGCGAGCACGACGGCGCGGTGCTCGAACGCGGCCCGCGTGGTGGCCAGCGAATAGGCGACGTCGACCGGCCGAAGCCCGTCCACTTGCGACAGCAACCGGGCAGCCTGCTCACGCAACGCCTCGGGGCTCTTCGCCGACAGGACCGCGGGCACCAGCCCGGCCGGACCACCCGGCTCAGCGGGTTCCACGGGTTCTACGGGTTCGAGGGCGGGCGCCTGCTCGATGATCGTGTGCGCGTTGGTGCCGCTCACGCCGAACGACGAGACCCCGGCGCGGCGCGGCCGCTCGCCCGCCGGCCAGGCGACGGCCTCCTGCAGCAGCTCGACCTCACCGGCGTCCCAGTCCACTTTGGACGAAGGGACCTCGGCGTGCAGGGTGCGCGGCAGCAGCTCGTTGCGCAGCGCCATCACCATCTTGATCACGCCGCCGACGCCGGCCGCGGCCTGCGTGTGCCCGAAGTTCGACTTCGCGGAGCCGAGCCACAGCGGCGCCCCGCCCGCGCGTTCACGGCCGTACGTCGCCAGCAGCGCCTGCGCCTCGATCGGGTCGCCCAGCGTGGTCCCGGTGCCGTGCCCCTCGACGACGTCGACGTCCGCGGCGGACAGCCCGGCGTCGGCGAGTGCGGCGCGGATGACCCGCTGCTGCGAAGGACCGTTCGGCGCGGTGAGCCCGCTGCTCGCGCCGTCGGAGTTGACGGCCGAGCCGCGTACCACCGCGAGCACCGCGTGACCGTTGCGCTGGGCGTCGGAAAGCCGTTCCAGCAGCAGGAAACCGGCGCCCTCGCCCCAGCCCGTGCCGTCGGCGGCCTCGGCGTAGGAGCGGCACCGGCCGTCCGGGGAAAGGCCGCGCTGCCGGCTGAACCCGATGAACGTGACCGGCGTCGACATCACCGCGACACCACCGGCCAGCGCCAGCGAGCAGTCCCCGCGCCGCAGCGCCTGCGCGGCCCAGTGCAACGCGACGAGCGACGACGAACACGCGGTGTCGACGGTGACCGCCGGCCCTTCGAGCCCGAAGGTGTAGGCCACCCGGCCGGAGGCGATGCTGGCGGCACTTCCGTTGCCCACATAGCCTTCGAGGCTCGCGGGCAGGTCGGTCAGGCGCGTGGCGTAGTCGTTGTACATCACCCCGGCGAACACGCCGGTGCTGCTGCCGCGCAGCGACGCGGGGTCGATCCCGCCGCGTTCGAAGGCCTCCCAGGCCGTTTCGAGCAGCAGCCGCTGCTGCGGGTCGATCGTCTGCGCCTCGCGCGGGGAGATGCCGAAGAACTCCGGGTCGAACTCGTCCGCGTCGTGCAGGAAGCCGCCGTGGCGGGTGTAGCACTTCCCGGCGCGTTCCGGATCGGGGTCGTAGAGCGCGTCGAGGTCCCAGCCACGGTTGACGGGGAACCCCGAGATCGCGTCGCGGCCCGAGGCCACGACGTCCCAGAGGTCCTCCGGCGAGCGGACGCCGCCGGGGAACCGGCAGCTCATCGCCACGATCGCGATCGGCTCGTGCTCCCGGTCCTCCGCGTCGCGCAGCCGTTCGCGCGTCCGGTACAGGTCCGCGGTGACCTTCTTGAGGTACCCGCGCAGCTTGTCGTCGTCGCTCATGCCTTTTCTCCATGGGTGGATCGCACGGCACGTTCGAGCACGTCCGCCGCCCGTTTCGCGCCCCCGGACGCCTTGATGGCGGCGCGCATCCGCGTGACCTCGGCCGCCACGGCCGCGTCGGCGGCGACGGCCAGGACGGCGTCGCGCACGTCGTCCCCGGTCACGTCGTCGAGCAGCGCGCGGCCCAGCCCCAGCCGCTCGACCTGCTGCGCGATCGCCCGGGTCTCCGGCCGCAACGGCACGGCGACCACGGGGACGCCGTGGCCGAACGCGCCCATCAGGGAGCCGGTCCCGGCCTGGCAGACGACGACGTCGGTGTGCGGGAGGACCGCGCCGTGGTCGAGCCAGGAGTACAGCTCGACGTTGTCGGGCATGGCCGCCGCGACGTCGTCGCCGACGTGCCCGGCGGTGGTCATCACGACCCGCCAGCCGGTGCCCGCGAACGCCTGCCCGCAGGCGGTGAAGAACCCGGGGTTGCTGTTGGACGAGGTGCCCAGCGACACCAGGACGACCGGGACGTCCTCGGCGGGCGCGGCCCAGCCGCCGGCGGCCGCGCCGTCGTCGCCGGTCGGGCCGACGAACACGAAGTCGTCGCCGAAGCACTCCGGGCGGGGCTGGAAGGCGCGCGGCACGAACACGAGGTTCGCCACGACCTCGCCGCCGCCCGGCGGGAACTCCGGCGGGGTGTCCAAGCCGACCTTCCCGAGCAACGCCGTGATGCGCTCGCCGCAGGCGGCCAGCGCGGGGTGCGCGGGATCGAGCGGCGGCCCGGCCGGCTCGGTTTCGCTGCCGTTGAGGGGGACCTCGTCGTTGCCGCCGAGCCCGGCGAACAGGCGGACGACGCCGCAGCCGGCGCGCCGCGCGACCAGCCCGCCGACGTCGGTGCTCAGCACGTCCTCGACCACGAGGTCCACCGGGCGGTCCGCGAACTCCGGCCACGCCGTGGTGAGCGGGGCGTAGGCCTCGTCGAGGTAGTGCGCGAGGACCTCGGCCAGGTCGTCGGCGGTGTGGACGTCCGGCATCGACTCGGGAAACGCCGACGGGTAGGGCACCACTCTCGCGCCGGTCTCCGCGACCACGTCGGCGAACCGCTCGGCGACCACGTAGGACACCGAGTGCCCGCGCGAAAGCAGCTCGCGCACGACCGGCAACGTCGGCCGGATGTGACCGAAGCCGGGAAAACTGAAGAAGGCGACATGCCCGCCGGAAACGTCCACGCCGGTCACCCTAGGTCGGCCGGGAGCACGCACCGGTCCGTGCACAGGAAATCCGATGATTCGCCTAGTGTCACCTCGGCGCCCGGCGAAAGACCAGCATTCCTCCTAGTTTCTCCTCGCTACAAATAGGACATCCCGTCCGCCGGCCACGCGAGGTGAAAATCCATGGAACGTCACACTGGAACCGGCTTGCTCCGCAAACCGGACGTGACGTTGCCACACCGGCTCGCCAAGTCCGCCGCCGCCACCGACGGCGTCGCGACGCCGAACGCCGTGGTCGCCAAGTGGATCGAGGACCGCAACCTCGCCCACCGCCACGAAGTCCGCCGGATCGAGTTCGGCGACCTCCGGCAGTGGGGCTTCGACCCCGGCTCCGGGAACCTGCGCCACGAAAGCGGCCGTTTCTTCGGCGTCGAAGGGCTGGAAGTCGACACCGACCACGGCCCGGTCACGCACTGGTCGCAGCCGATCATCAACCAGCCGGAAATCGGTATCCTGGGCATCCTCGTCAAGGAGATCGACGGCGTCCTGCACTGCCTGATGCAGGCGAAGTCCGAGCCGGGCAACGTCAACGGCGTCCAGGTCTCGCCGACGGTCCAGGCGACGAAGAGCAACTACACCCGCGTGCACGGCGGGCGCCCGGTCCCCTACCTGGACCACTTCCGCGACCCGGACCCGGAAACCGTGCTCGCCGACGTCCTGCAGTCCGAGCAGGGTTCCTGGTTCTACCGCAAGCGCAACCGGAACATGATCGTCGAAGCCGCGGAATTCGCCGGCGAGGACGACCTGCCCGACGACTTCCGCTGGCTCACCCTCGGCCAGCTGCACGAGCTGCTCCGGCACGACAACCTGGTCAACATGGACGCCCGCACGGTGCTGTCCTGCATGCCGGGCGGGCTGGAGGGCCACGAGGCCGACGCCGTGAGCGACCTCGCCGCGGCGATCGCGCGCTCCTCGGCCCAGCCCACCGGCAGCCTGCACACCCGCACCGAGGTGCTCAGCTGGATCACCTCGCGCCAGGCCCAGCACGTGGTGCGGACCAGTCCGCTCCCGCTGGGCGAGGTCGCGAACTGGGTCCGGACCCCGGCCGAGATCTCGCACGAGCTCGGCCTGTACTTCAGCATCATCGCCGTCGACATCGCCACGAACGGGCGCGAAGTCGCGCAGTGGACCCAGCCGCTGATCCGGCCGCACGGCGCGGGGGTGGTGGCCCTGCTGGTGAAACGCGTCGACGGCGTGCTGCACGCGCTGCTCAACGCGCGGGTCGAGCCCGGGTACCTGGACGTGGTGGAGCTCGCGCCAACCGTGCAGTGCACGCCGGACAACTACGTGCTCACCCCGGCCGCGGACCGGCCGCCGTTCCTCGACATGGTGCTGGGCAGACGCGACGACCAAGTGCTCTTCTCCGCCCAGCTTTCCGAAGAGGGCGGCCGGTTCCACCACGCGTACAGCGACTACCAGATCATCGAGGTGCCCGCGGACTTCCCGGACGCCGGGCTGGCCGACTTCCGGTGGCTCACCCTCAACCAGCTCAACGAGCTGCTGCGGCACAGCCACTACGTCAACGTGCAGGCCCGCAGCCTGATCGCGTGCCTGCGGGGACTGCGATGAGCCGGGCCCTGCGGCTCGGCGCGCTGGGCTGCTCGTCGATCGCCGCGCGCCGCACGCTGCCCGCCGCGGCCGCCGTGGGCGAACTGGCGCTGACCGCCGTCGCGGCCCGCTCGCCGGAGAAGGCCGCGGAGTTCGCCGCGCGCTTCCACGCCACCGCGACGACCTACGACGAGCTGCTGGACCGCTCCGACGTCGACGCCGTGTACGTCTCCCTGCCGACCAGCCTGCACCACGAATGGACCAGGAAGGCGCTGCTGGCCGGGAAGCACGTGCTGTGCGAGAAGCCGCTCACGCTCAACCTCGAGCAGGCCCAGGACCTGGCCGAGCTGGCCACGAAGCTGAACCTGGTGCTGCGCGAGAACTTCACGTTCATCCACCACCCCCAGCACACGCGGGTGCGCGACCTGCTCGACGCCGGGCGCCTCGGCGACCTCCGGACGTTCACCGCGTCGTTCGGCATCCCGCCGCTGCCCGCCGACGACATCCGCTACCAGCCCTCGCTCGGTGGCGGGGCGCTGCTCGACGTCGGCGTCTACCCGCTGCGCGCGGCACTGTTCCTGCTCGGCCCCGACCTGCGGGTCACCGGCGCCACCCTGCGGTTCGACGAGGGCGGCGTGGACGTCGCCGGGCACGCGCTGCTCACCTCGGCGACCGGTGTCACCGCGTCCCTCGACTTCGGTTTCCAGCACAGCTACCGCTCGCGGTACGAGCTCTGGGGCAGCGTCGCCGCGCTGTCGCTGGACCGCGCCTTCACGCCACCGCCGGGCCGGCAACCGGTGCTGCGCATCGAAGAACAGGACCACGTCGAAGAACTCTGGCTGCCCCCGGCGCACCAGTTCGAGCTGTCGCTGCGCTCGTTCGCCGTCGCCGCGCTGGCCGGGCGCGACGACTCCGAGGCGGCTTGGTTCGCCTCTTCCGTGGACACCGCGCGGCTCGCCGACGAAGTCTTCTCGAACGCGGCCGGGGTGTCCGACGACCGGACGGTGGCCCGCTGATGGAGATCATCGGGAACGGCTTCATCGCGCACCACACCCGGCAGCACTTCGGCGACCGCTACCCGGACGTCACGCTCATCGCGGCGGGCGTCTCGACGGTGCTCGTCGACGACGTCTCGGCGTTCCAGCGCGAGTCGACGCTGGTCTACGACGTGATCGACCGCTGCCGGGCCACCGGCCGCACGGTGATCTTCCTGTCCACCGCCTCGACCGGCATGTACGGCGCCGACCAGTCGGTCGGCAGCGAGGGCGGCGCGGTCTTCCCGCTCACGCCCTACGGCCGGCACAAGCTGTGCCTCGAACACGTCTGCGCGCTCTCCGGCGCGCGGTGGCTCGTCCTGCGGCTGTCGCACATCGTCGGGCCGGGCCAGGCGCCGCACCAGCTGCTGCCGTCCCTGACCCGCCAGGTGCTCTCGGGCTCGGTCACGCTGCACTCCGGGGTTTCCCGCGACCTGCTCGACGTCGGCGACATGATGCGGATGATCGACTCGCTGCTCGGCCAGGGCGTCCGGGACGAGGTCGTCAACGTCGCGTCGGGCCGGTCCGAGGCGATCGAGGACATCGTCGACGGGCTGGAGGAGCGCCTCGGCACGCGCGCCGAGCGCAAGCTGGTCGAGATGCCGGCCAAGCGCGGCGACGTGCGGATCGACAAGCTGCGGTCCCTGGTCACCGGGTACGACGACTTCGGCATCGGCCCGGGCTACCTGAAGCTGCTGCTGGACCGCAACATCGACGAGCTGGCCGACGCGGCCCGCCGTCACCTCGACGCTTCGGTCAGCGCCTGAGCTGTTCGTCCCTTGTGGACGGCTTCTTCTTGCGGCACGACGTCCGGCGCACCGTACTGGGGGCTGGGCGCACCGGACGTCGTACCTCGCAGGCGGGAGGGGGGAGTGCTCCCGCCGGGTCTTCAGCCGCTCACGGCGGCGGGGCGCGGTGTCCCGCCCGTCCGCGGGCGGAAGCGCGGCGCAGCGACGGCACGGCCCGCTCGCCCGAGCGGTGGCGGACGGTGTCGCGCGTCAGGTCCAGGAAAGCGGTCTCGAGGCTCGCACGGCGCGAAGTCAGCTCGTGCAGCCCGATCCCGCGGGCGCGGGCGATGTCACCCACGCGGGCGGCGTCCATGCCGGCGACGACCAGCGCGCCGTCGCCGGCCGCCGAAACCGTGGCACCGCCCCGGCTCAAGGCCTCGGCGAGGTCCGCGCCGCGGGGCGTCCGGACGCGGACGTGGCCGCGCTCGGTCAGCCGGGTCAGCGGCAGGTCCGCCACGAGCCGGCCGGCGCCGATCACGACGAGGTGCTCGGCCGTCTCTTCCATCTCGGTCATCAGGTGGCTGGAGACGAAGACCGTGCGGCCCTCGTCGGCCAGCCCGCGCAGGAGCGTGCGCACCCAGCGGATGCCCTCGGGGTCCAGGCCGCCCAGCGGTTCGTCCAGCAGCAGCACCGGCGGGTCGCCGAGCAGGGCGGTCGCGATGCCGAGCCGCTGGCACATGCCCAGCGAGAAGGTCCCGATCCGCCGGCCTGCGACCTCGGTGAGGCCGGCGGCGTCGAGGACTTCGTCCACGCGGCGGCGGGAGACGCCGCCGACCTGCGCGACCCACTGCAGGTGCCGGTACGCCGTCCGGGCACCGTGCACGGCGGTCGCGTCGAGCAGCGCCCCGACCTCGTGGAGGGGCGCGGCGAGGTCGGCGTAGGCCTTCCCACCGACGGTGACCGTGCCCGCGCTCGGCGCGTCCAGCCCGAGGACCAGCCGCATGGTGGTGGACTTCCCGGCGCCGTTCGGCCCGACGAACCCGGTGACGACGCCGGGTTTCACGGCGAAGGACAGGCCGTCGACGGCGGTCGTCGGCCCGTACCGCTTCGTGAGTCCCTGAGCTTCGATCATCGGTTTCCCCTCCACCGCGGCCGGACCGCCCGCGCGCGGTGCCCCAGTGATCAGCTAACCGGTCCCGGTGGCACTGGGCTAGCGGAAAAGGTCGCTGACCGCGACAACCTAAGTTGATCGCTCCTGGATAAGTAGTCCACGAATGGAGTAGGAAGCATCTTCCAAATTGCGATTCCCTCTGTCCGGGGTGGATATTTCCCGCGAAAGAACCCGCGTTGCTCCGAATGGCGCACCGGCGCCGATGCCCACGTTCACGCGGTGGCCGAATCCGCGCGGCCCTTCAGCCGCAACGCGGAGACGAGGAAGAAGACGCCGCCGAGCGTGGCGTAGCCGGCCAAGGTCGTCAGCGAGGCACCGTCCTTTGTGGCCTGCAGGACGAACGACGCGCCGGCCAGGACGGAGATCCCGCCGCTGAGGATCATCGGCCACTGGCCGCCCAGGCCCCGGCGGAGGACGGCGACGACGAGCTGGACGAGGCCGGCCACGATCGCCCAGGCGCCCCACACGCGCAGGACCCCCGGGATCCCGGACGAGGCGGCGACGGCCAGGCCGGCCGCGGCGAGCAGGCTGATCGCCGCGTTCACGTAGAGGCTCGCGACCGGCTTGGCCGCCTTCGACGAACGGGCGTCGACGAGGGCCGCGGCCACGTCGAACACCGGGTACAGCACGAGCAGGGCGATGCTGACCGGACCGAGGCTCGACGCGGTGACGAACAGCAGCCCGGCCCACACGATCGCGAACGCGAAGCGGGTGAAGTACAGCCGCCGCAGGGGCTGCGCGGTGCCGGTGGTGGCCGGCTCGGTGGTGGTGCTCATGGCTCCTCCTAGGTAGACAGACCGTTCTATCTCGGTCCAACTATGGCAGGGCGCCCGCCGAAGCGCAAGACAGACCGTTCTATCTGCTACCCTGGAGCCTGGTGAAGGGAGCGAAGTGTCCGAAGCACGAGCACGGCTGCTCACCACGGCGAGCCGGCTGTTCTACTCGGAGGGGCTGCACTCGGTCGGGATCGACCGGGTCATCGCCGAGGCGGGCGTCACCCGCGCCACGCTGTACCGGCACTTCCCGAGCAAGGACGACCTGCTGGTCGCCTACCTGAGCGAGGCCGACCGCGCGATCCGCGCCGGCGTGGAGGCCGCTCGCACCGGCCAGGCGTCCGCGGCTGACGCCGTCCGAGCCGTCGCCGGGTCGATCGCCGACGGCATCCGGTCCCCCGGCTTCCGGGGCTGCGCCTTCCTCAACGCCGCGGCGGAGTACCCCGACCCCGCGCACCCGGTGCACCGGACCGTCCTCGCCCACCGGGGGTGGTTCCTGGACGTCGTCACCGAGCTGCTGGCGCGGACCGGCGAAACGGCACCCGAGCCCGCGGCGAGGCATTTCGTCATGTTGCGCGACGGAGCGATGGCCGCGGGCTGCCTGACCGATCCGGCCCCGGTCTGCGAAACGTTCCTCCTCGGTGTCGAGGGGATCTTGAAGTACCGGGACGCTGCGGTCGCCGGTCAGGCGGCCCGAGGCGACTGAAGGGTTTTACGGGGTCCAGGGCGAGCTGACCAGCCAGCTCACGTCATCGCTGTAGGCGGCGGCGTTGTCGAACGTGTTGGAACCGCCGTTGCTGGCGATGTAGACGACGTTGGCGTAGTGGCGGACGTACCGGTCGGCGTAGTTGGCCGACCGCAGCGAGGTGCCCTGGCCGCTGCGGCCCGCTTCGGGGCAGAACGTCGCGTCCTGGGCGAACAGTGAGCTCCCGTCGTTCGCGGTGAGGTACAGCTGGAAGTTCTGGTGCCGCAGGTACTGCCCGGCGGCGTTCTTCGATTCGAACGACACGCACGACGCGTTGCCCAGCCCGGCTCGCACGATCCAGGACGCGTTGCCCTTTTCGGTGGACGAGCTCGAGCCGCTGATCACCGCCGTGTCCACCGCGGTGCCGGTGTGGTGGATGTACCGGTCCGTGCAGCACGCCGTGGTCGCGCGCAGGGACACGGTCGAGCCGGGGGTCAGCCCGCTGCCCCCGCTGCCGACGCTGTAGGCCGCCGCGGTGATGTTGGCCTGCACGGCGTTCTCGGTGGCGTCCGACGGGTAGCCGGCCGTCATCACGCCCTCGTAGAAGGTGCCGCGGGCGCCGACGCTGTTGTCGCCGCCGATGCCCAGGATGATCGCGCCTTCCTTCTTCATCGGGTTGTACCCCGAAGCGTTGGGCCGGCTCCCGTTGTAGAACGTCGACACGCTGCCCGACTGCGCGTTGCCGCCCCGGATCGCCCAGTGGTTCGGCTCGCCCTTGACGATCGCCGTCAGGAACCGGTGGCTGATGGACGGGTCGTTGGCGTTGTAGCCGGGGTTGACTCCCGAGAACAGGCCGTTCTCCAGGTCGGCCATGATCCACGGGCCGTTTCCGGTGCCGTAGCCCCAGACCTTGATGTTGCCGAAGTAGATGGCCTCCATGGTGCCGTTGCCGTTGTCCCGGCTGTTGCGCTCGGCGTTGCCGTAGTCGAAGCAGCAGCCGCCGTTGTAGTGCGTGCCGTCGAAGACGGAGTACATGCCTTCCGGCTGGTCACCGGTCGCAACCCCGTTCGTGTTGTTGTTGCGGTAGCCGGTTCCGGGGGCGACGTAGACGCCGTAGGCCTTGTGGCCGCCGACGGTGATCGGCGCGGAGGTCGCGTTCGCGAGGTTGTCGTAGCCGCCGGCGGCCGGGCCGTTGAACCCACCGGGAGGTGCCTGGGTGAGCCGGTTGTTCCGGCCGGTCTGGTCGTAGATGACGGTGATGAGACAGGTGGTGCCGGAACAGAAGGAGTCCTGCGTGGCGGCGTTGGCGACGCCGCCCGCGCTGAGCGGGCCGATGTCGCGGGTGCTGCTGTCCGACGCCCGCCTGACCTGGTAGAGCGGGCCGTTGTAGGCGCCGTAGAGAGCGCGGGTGGTGCTGTGCGCGGCCACGCAGGGCGTACCTCCGCTCGCGTAGAGGTCGCACGGCCCCTGCGTGGCGGCCTGCGAGGTACCGGGGGTGGCGACCAGCCCTCCGGCGAGGGCGGCGACCGCGGCGGCGATCCGCGAAATCGTCCGCAGACGACGATTCTTCGGCCGTGGAGTCATGTTTTTATTCCTCCGTTGCGTTGAGTGCCGGCAAATCTTCGATCGACAGCAGAATCGGACACCCCGGGCGCGAGCGGGCCCGGAAGACGCCGCGGTGCCAGGGGTTCGATACACGTGCGCGCACGGTGAGGCGCGAAGGAGATTCGGTGAAGGAGCGGCTATTTCATTGGCATCTCTCCGACTTCGTCGTCGAAACCAAGCCTAATGTTAGCGCTAACATTCAGCCGTACGCTTGAATTGTGGGCGCTTACCGGCCGGGCGTCAAGAGTCGGTCGGCGGAACTTCCGGGATGGTGGCCGGCGCGTGTGGCACGATCGGCGACGGGGTTCCTTTCGCGACACGAAGGCGGCGGGTCAGGTGGCACGAGTACTGGTGGTCGGACTCGATCCCGCCAGGATCGAAGGGTGGGACCCGGAGCCGGTCCTGGCGGCGATCAGCCGGGGCCGGGCCCGGTTCGGCGAACTCGGCCTCGAGGCGGACTGGTGCCTCGTGGACCTCGACGCGGACCCCGCGGGAAAGATCGCGGCGGCGCTGACCGACGCGGACTACGCCTGCGTGGTGATCGGCGGCGGGATCCGCAAGCACGAACCGCTGCTCGAGTTCTTCGAAACGGTGATCAACCTGGTGCACCAGGAGGCTCCGGGCGCGGCCATCGCCTTCGACCGGAACCCCGAAGACTGCGCCGACGCGGCGCTGCGCCGGCTGCGCTGACGTTCACGACTGCCGGGCCTGCTCCAGGTTCGCTTGGTGGGGGCGGGAAAGCCAGTCTTGGGCGAGCCGCGCGTCGACCGGATCCTCTCCTCGCCGCAGCGCGTCGAGGTACGCACGATCGGCGGCGAAGCGGGCCGCCACCTCGGGCCCCTCGGCAACGGCACCGTGGCCGGGGACCACGACATCGACGTGCCGGGCCGCCTCGCCCAGCCGGTCGAGTGCCGCCTCGTAGGCGTCCACCTGACCGGGACGCCGAGGGTCGAGCAGCGGGATCAGGACATCGGAAAGCATGTCCCCGGCGAGCAGGACGCCGCGGTCCGCGAGAAGGAGAGCGGCGTGGCCGACGGCGTGCGCGTCGTGCTCGACGATCTCACCCGGCACCACTCCCCCGTCCGCGGGCAGCGGGGTGAGGAGCGCGACCAGCTCGAGCGGGATACCCGACGCGCTCTCCGCCGCCATCTGCCGCGCCCGCTCCCGGGCTTCGGTGGCGGCCTGGGCGCCGGCGGCGGTGGCGTAGCGCGGCACGTCGCCGAACCGGGAATGCCAGAGCAGGTGGTCCCAGTGCGGATGCGTGGAGAACCCGGCGACCACCGGCAGGCCGAGCCGGTCCACGTCGTCGGCGAGCTCGGCCAGATCGGACCCCGCGATGCCGGGATCGACCAGCGTCAGCCCGGCCTCCCCGCGCACGACGACGGCGTTGCTCCAGACCCATTCGCTCTGCCGGACCCAGACACCGTCGGCCACCTGCTTCAGCATCGGCTCACTCTGTCAGGTGCCTCCGTCCGGCGCGAGCTGGTCGCGGCGGCGGGTCAGCGAGGCGGTCTCGGCGGTGTTGCCCGCCAGCTCGATGGCTCGGTCGTACGCCGCGCGCGACGGCCGGCTCCGGCCCAGCCGGCGCAGCAGATCGGCGCGGGTGGCGTGGTAGGCGTGGTAGCCGGCCAGCTTGTCCCCGAGGCGGTCGACGGCCGCCAGCGCCACCTCCGGTCCGTCGAGCTCGGCGACCGCGATGGCCCGGTTGAGCGCGACGACCGGCGAGGCGTCGAGGCGGACGAGCTGGTCGTAGAGGGCGACGATCTGCGACCAGTCGGTGTCGCGGACGTCGCGAGCGGAGGTGTGCACGGCGTTGATCGCCGCGAGGATCTGGTAGCGGCCCGGAGCGACCCCGGCGGCGGCCGCGACGAGGCGCTCGCGCACCAGCCGGTGCCCCTCGGCGATCAGCGCCGCGTCCCAGGCCCCGCGGTCCTGCTCGTCGAGGGCGACCAGTTCGCCGCCCGCCGAGACCCGGGCGGGGTGGCGGGCCTCGATGAGGAGCATCAACGCCAAGAGCCCGGCTACCTCGCCGTCGTCCGGCAGGAGGGCACGGATCAGCCGCGTGAGCCGGATCGCCTCGGCGGTCAGCTCGTGCCGCACGGGATCGGTGTCCGGGCCAGTCGCCAGGTATCCCTCGTTGAAGATCAGGAAAAGGACGGCGAGCACGCCGGAGACGCGGGCCGGGAGGTCCTCGGCGGACGGCACCCGGTAGGGGATGCCGGCTGCCTTGATCTTGGCCTTCGCGCGGGTGATCCGCTGCCCCATGGCACTTTCGGCCACCAGGAAGGCGCGGGCGATCTCGGGCATGGTCAGCCCGCCGACCATGCGCAGCGTCAGCGCCAGGCGGGATTCCATCGCCAGCGCCGGGTGGCAGCAGGTGAAGATCAGCCGGAGCCGGTCGTCGTCGATGGCACCGAGCGGCTCGGGCGGGTCGTCGTCGTACCCCATCCGAGCCTCCTTGTGTTTGTCGTCGCGCTTGCTCTCGCGCCGGATCCGGTCGATGGCCTTGCGGGTGGCGGTGGTGGTCAGCCAGGCGCCGGGGCTGGGCGGCACGCCGTCGGCGGGCCACCGTTCGACGGCGGTCGCGAACGCCTCGGCGGCCGCCTCCTCGGCGATGTCGAGGTCACCGAAGCGCCTGGCCAGGGCGGCCACCACCCGGGCCCACTCCTCGCGGTGGACCCGGATCACCGCCTCTTCGGCGTCGCTCACAGGAACGGCCGCACCTCGATCTTCCGGTCGCAGATCTTCGACGCCTCGGTGGCGAGCTCGAGCGCCACGTCCAGGTCGGGGGCTTCCCACACCCAGACGCCGGCGAGGTACTCCTTCGACTCCACGAAAGGCCCGTCGCTGACGACCGCCTGCTCGCCCCGGTTGTCGACGACCGTGGCCGCGCCGGTGTCCGCGAGCCCGCCCGCGAAGACCCAGTAGCCCTCGGCGACCAGCCGTTCGTTGAACTCGCTGATGGCGGGCTGGCGGTCGGTGCTGCCGGGGTTGCTCTTGTCGTCGATCACAGAGACCAGGTATCGCATCGGAAAATCATCTCCTGTCAGTTTCCCGCGTACCGCGGGCGCCCGGCCGGCCGGAGGACCTGGATGGTCACGCCCTTCGCGTCGGCCCGCGACTCGACCAGGTCGAGCGCGAGATCCGGGCCGGCGTCCGGGAACAACCGCGTGCCCTGGCCGAGGATCACCGGGACCACGATCAGGGTCATCTCGTCGACCAGGCCGTTCGCCAGCAGCCACCGGACCAGGGTGCCACTGCCGTGCACCTGCAGCTCACCCCCGGGCTTGGCTTTCAGCTCACCGACGGCCGCGGCGAGGTCACCGCCGAGGACGGTGGTGTCCGCCCAGCGCGGCGCGGTGAGCGTGGTCGAGGCAACGTACTTCGGGGCGGCGGCCAAGGCCACGCCGATGGGATGCGTGCGCATCTGCTCGACGGATCCCCAGGAGCCGGCGAACAGGTCGTAGGTCCGCCGTCCGAACAAGAAGGCCTCGGCGCGCTGGTAAGTCTCGGCGATGAAAGTCCGGGTCTCGTCGTCCCCCGCGCCGAGGGCCCAGCCGCCGCGCTCGAACCCGTTCCGGCGGTCCTCGTCCGACGCACCGCCGTTGCCCTGCACGACTCCGTCGACGGTGATCTGAGTGATGGTCGTCAGCTTCACGATGGCGGTTCCTCACCTCGGCGCCGCCCCTCGTGGGCAGCTTCACCCCTGCTACGAAGACCCCCACCGCGATCCGACAACCGGTCCCGGACTTCTTCGAAGATCTTTCCGGACGCCGCGCCATTCAGTCCGTGGGCTCGAGGGCCGCGCGAAGGATCGCCCGCGCGGAACCGGCCAGTACCTCGGCGGCGCGTTCGCGGTCGAGCCCGCCGATGTCGGTGAGCCACACCAGCGACTCGATGCCGGTAGCGGATCGGATCGCGACGGCGGTTTCGCGGATGTCGACGTGCGGATGAGTCTCGGCCAGCGGCGCCAGCGCCTCCTCGATCCAGCGGATCGCCCGGCCGCCACGCAGGATCGGCTGCGCCGCCCCCGGCTCCAGGGACAGCCGCAGCTGCGCTCGCAGCTGCGGCTCCCAGCGCACCACGAAGTCCAGGAACGACCGCATGACCAGCTCGAGGCGCGGCTCCGCCTCAGCCGGCGCGTCGACCGGCAGCAACCCGACGCCGTCCTCGATTTCCGGGTAGGCGGCGAGCAGCAGGGCGCGCTGGTTCGGGAAGTAGCGGTACGCCGTGGTCCGCGAGATGCCCGCGATGGCGGCGGCGTCCTCGACGGCCGGCGACTCGCCCGCCGCGAGCAACTCGTGCGCGGCCGCCACCAGCGCGGCCCGCGTCCGGCCCTTCTGCCGCCGGCGGCCGGTGGACTCATATGGTACGTCCATGCCATCATGGTACTTCAGTGCCATAAGGAGGCAGCCATGGCCGACGACCCCACGGACACGAACCCCGAGCTGTACCGAGTCGCCTTCGAAAACGAGCGGGTCCGGGTGCTCGAATACCTCGACGGACCAGGCGATCGGACCGCGCCGCACCGGCACCCGGACAGCGTGATGGTCACCCTCAGCTCGTTCCGGCGCCGGGTCCACGCCGGCGGCCAGGAAGTCCGCGTCGATCTGCCGGCAGGCGCCGTCCGGTGGCTCGACGAACAGGAGCATTCAGGCGAGAACGTGGGCGACACCCCGACGCACTCGGTGTTCATCGAGCTGAAGGAACCTCGTCCCGACGGCATCGTCTCGACCACCGCCTTGGGGCCCGCTCAACCATGAGGACGCACCTCCGGGCCACAACCTGCGTCCGCCGCTTAGTCACCGACGCCGTCGAGCACGTCAGCGAGAGCCGAGGCGATCAGGGCCACGGCCCGGTCCTCGTCGCCGGCCGACTGCCGCAGGACGTCGCGCGCGAGGGTGCCCGGCAGCTCGGCGAGCGCCTGGACCAGGCGGATCCGCACGGCGGCGTCCGCCGTGTTCGCGGCCAGCTCACCGGCCAGCGCACCCAGGATCCGCTCCGCGAACGCGGGGTCCAGGGCCAGTGCGCTGAGCACTTCCGCCGCTTCGACGTCGTTCGTGCCCTTGACCACCATGTCGACGAGAACCGGGACCGCGGCGGTCACCCCGCGGCTCCCTGAGGCCAGCGCGGCGTGCCGGCGCACGTCCGGGTCCGGGTCTTCGAGCGCGCCGGTGAGCACCGCGGTCGCCTCGTCGCCGGGGAGCTCGGCGATCGCCAGCACCGCGCGCCGCCGGACGTCGACGTCGGCGGAACGCATTCCGGCGGCCACGCCCGCCACGCCGTCGGTGCCCGCTCGGGCCAGCGCCCAGCGCAGGGCGCCGGCGACGTTCGGGTTCGCTTCGGTGAGGACCGCCTTGGCCAGCAGCTCGGCGGGCATCTGCACGTCCTCGGCCGGCGCCAGGGCCGCCTGCTGCCGGCGTGACGGACTGGGCGAATCGAGCCCGTGCAGGAGCTCGACGACGTGCAGGACGCCGTCCCAGCCGGCGGGCTCCGAGGCGTCGATCGCCCGGAGCCGCTCGAGGAGTTCCTGTTCCCGCTTCAGCCGGTCTTCGGACCGCCGGACGAGGTCGCCGACCAGCGCGGACGGGGTGAAGCCAGGGTCCGCCAGCGCACGGCCGACCTGCCGCAGCGACATGCCGAGGGACCGCAGCCCTTCGACGTGGAAGATCCGGCGGATGTCCTCTTCGGAGTATTCGCGGTACCCGCCCACCGTGCGACCGGTCGGCCGCACCAGCCCGAGGGAGTCGTAGTGCCGCAACATCCGCGTACTCACCCCGGACCGGCGGGCCACCTCGCCGATCAGCACCCCGTCGACCCGGCTCGTTCCGGCCCGAGGGCAACGACCCGCTTCGCCTCGTCGACGGCCAGGTCGAAGCCGTCGTCCGGGTTGTGCAGCAGCCGTCGCGTGGCGTGGGCGTGGGCGCGCACACCCGGGTCAGGACTCGCCAGCCCCGGTTGCAGGGCGGGCTCGGCCACGTCACCGAGGGCGAGAAGAGCCCGGCTGAGGCTCAGCTGCACGTCCCGGTCACCGCGCCCGAGCTGACGAGCCAGTTCCGCGGCCAGCCCGCCCTGCTCGTCGGCGGGCACGAGGACGACGGCAGCGCGCCAAGCGCTCCGCGCGACCTCGTCGTCGACGTCGCGCAGCAGCGACGGCGTGATCGCGGGCCACGCCGTCCGGTCGCCGATCTTCGACAGCGTGTGCAGCGCCTGGCTGCGGGCCTGCGCCCGCCCGGACCGCAGTTCCGTGACGAGCAGAGGCACGGTGAGCTCCGCCGGGAGGCGGGTCAACGACCAGGTGAGCATGTCCCGCACGAAGAAGTCCGGTTCGATCGCGCACCGGGCCACAAGCGCACCGGCAAGCCCAGGATCAGCCTGCGTCCCGGCAGCCAGCGCGGCCTGCAGCCGGATCGACGAGTTCCCGGCGCCCAACGCCTCGAGCAGGCGCGTGTCCGATGAGCGGTTCATGGTGACCACCTCCTCCCCGCAGTGAAGACCTTGTCACTGTGTCAAGGTCAAGAGGATCACGCGACCTGGTGGATCAGCAGGACCGGCACCGCGCCGAGAAGCCCTGCGGTCTCGGCGAACTGCGCTACCGGAGTGGAGTCCAACCTCGAATCGGTCAAGCCCGGCCTGGAGCGGGTCTCCGAAATGATCAGCGGCGGTCGCGCCGGGTGCCGGCTTGTCCGGAACCAGCAATGCCATCCCGTTTTCGTTACACAGAACCAAACCAGGGGCTGGGCGCATTTCTTCTGTCCGGCCGACCCAGGACACAAAGAAGCCCAGGCCACTGGCCTGGGCTTTTGCTCCCCCGCTTGGACTCGAACCAAGAACCCTCCGGTTAACAGCCGAATGCTCTGCCAGTTGAGCTACAGGGGAATGTTGCTCACTTCCGGTGCCGGTCTCTCCGACCGACGAGAAGAACTTTAGCCCATGCCCGCACACCCTCCGCACCCACCCCCCACTTGGCGCAACCGCCCCCTGCGCGCCGTTTTCCTGGACAATGGACAGTCGGACGACCTGTCGACGGAAGGCGTGGACGCGGATGAAGAAGTTCCTGCTGGGGGCAGGCCTGGGGTACGTGCTGGGCGCCAAGGCAGGCCGGGGGCGGTACGAGCAGCTCGTGCGCACCTACCGCCGGGTCGTCGACCATCCGATGGTCCAGGGTGCCGCCGGGGTGGCCCGGGCCAAGATCAGCGAGAAGGTGCGCCGCTAGACCTGGGCCACGACGAACACGCGGCGGAACTCGAACCACGTCGTGCCGTCGGTCCTGGTCGGGTACGCCGATGCCAAGCGTGGGGCCAGTTCCGCGCGGAACTGCTCCCACTCGGCGTCGGGCAGGGCCGCGCGGATCGGGCGCAACGCCGTCCCGGTGATCCACTCCAGCACCGGCGAAGGCCCTCGCAGCGGCTGCACGTACGTCGTCTCCCAGGCGTCGACTCCGCAGCCCGCGTCGGCCAGGAGGTTCGCGTACCCGAGCGGGCTCGAGACCGCGTCGTCCTCGCGGAGGACCACTTCGGCCAGCCGGGACGACCACGCCGGGGACGCCGCCAGTTCCCGCGTCAGCGCGTGCGAAGGCGCGTTGAAGTTGCCCGGCACCTGAACCGCCAGCCAAGCCCCTGACGGCAGCTCCGAAACCCATCGGCGCAGCAGCGCGTCATGGTCCGGCACCCACTGCAGCACGGCGTTCGACACCACGACGTCGGTGTCCGGCGCCGGTGTCCAATCGCGGACGTCGAGCAGCGACGCGTCCAGACCGCGGGCACGGGCGGCCGTCACCATTTCGGGTGAACTATCGCCGCACTCCAGGGCCGCGCCGGGCCAGCGTTTCCCCAGGTCGAGAGTCAGGTTGCCCGGACCGCAGCCGAGGTCGACGACGCGCCGCGGCGACTTGGCCCCGATGCGCGAGACCAGGTCGTAGAACGGCCGGCCCCGCAGGTCGGCGTAGTCGAGGTACTTCTCGGGATCCCACACGAGCCGCCTCCAAACAGTACGCTTGTACTGAGTACGAGCGTACTGCTACTCGGCGGGGTTGACCAGCTTCGCGGCGGCCTGCTCGGCGATGGCCGCGACCAGCTCGGCGTCGGTGCCCGGGTCGGGCCGGACCTGCAGGACGGTGCCGTCGCGGCCGGGCACCTTGCGCTGCACGAACCAGGCGCCCCCGGACCCGATCTCCTGCCGGTGCCGCGACCGGATCGAGCCCTCGACGCGTTGGTAGGCCTCGCGTGGGACCTTGCCCGGCGCGGCCAGCCGGAAACGCACCGGCGGCAGGTCGGCCAGCAGGACCGCCGCGCCCGCCTCACCCACTTCGGCCGATTCGGTCAGCGTGAACACGCCGGCCGCCCAGGCCGCCTTGCCGATCAGGTGCCAGCCGACGCGCCGCGCGCCACCCTCGGCCGGGATCCACAGCCCGAGCTGCGTCACGACCAGGTGCCCGCCGCCGTCGATCGGGGCGCTGACGACGACGTCTTCCCCCGGCGAAAGCGAACCGGTGAAGTCCGCGGGCGTACGGTCGCCGAGCAACCGGCGCAACAACTTCATCTCAGCCCCACGCGCCGGCGGCCGCCTGCTCGCCCAGCGACTTCTTGTACTGCTCCAGCGCGACCAGGTCGCCGAACAGCGCGCGGTAGTCGTCCGGTGCTTCGACCGGCGAGAGCCGCTGCAGCTTTCCCTTGATCTCCGCGATCTGCCGGCCGACGAGGCCCTCCTGCAGCCGGGCGAGGATCGAGGAGATGTACCGCGAGTCGACTTCGTCCTTGGCCTGCAACGGTTCCACGGCCAGCTCGGACAGCACGCGCCGGACCGTCCCTTCCGGACAGTGCGGAGCGGCCGCGTCCAGCAGCGCCGGGCCGGTCAGGCCCGAACCCGCGCCACCCGCCTTCAGGACGGCTTCGTGCACCGCGACGTACACCGGGTGCGTGAACGCCTCCAGCGGCAGCGCGTCGTACTCGGGCCCGGCGATCGCGGGCTGCTGCAGCGCCGCTTTCAGCGCCTCGCGCTGGACGGCGAACCGCGGATCCTTCGGCGCCGGGCGGGCGACGTCCTGCGAAGGCGCCGGGGTCTCCGGGGCGCCGACGCGAGCCGGTTGCTTGAGGGGGGCGCCACCGCGCCGGTCGGTCGCGCCCGCGCTGCCGCGGACCCGGTTGACCACCTGCGCGACGTCCTGCCAGCCGACCCACCACGCGAGCTTCGACGCGTAGCCGTCGCGGGCCGCGCGGTCCTTGATCGACGCGACCATCGGCACGGTCCTCTGCAGCGCCGAGACCTGGCCGTCGACCGAGTCGAGGTCGTAGTTCTTCAGGGTGCTCCGGATGACGAACTCGAACAGCGGGGTCCGCCGTGCGACCAGGTCCTTCACCGCGCTGTCGCCCTTGGCCAGGCGCAGCTCGCAGGGGTCCATGCCGTCCGGCGCGACCGCGATGTACGTCTGGCCGGCGAACGTCTGGTCGCCCTCGAACGCCTTCAGCGCGGCCTTCTGACCCGCTTCGTCGCCGTCGAAGGTGAAGATCACTTCGCCGCGGAAGGCGTCGTCGTCCATCATCAGCCGGCGAAGCACCTTCATGTGGTCTTCGCCGAACGCCGTGCCCGACGACGCGACCGCCGTCGGCACGCCCGCCGCGTGCATCGCCATCACGTCGGTGTAGCCCTCGACCACGACGACCTGGTGCTTCTTCGCGATCTCGCGCTTGGCCAGGTCGAGGCCGAACATGACCTGGGACTTCTTGTAGATCGGCGACTCGGCGGTGTTGAGGTACTTCGCCGAGATCCGGTCGTCGTCGAACAGCCGCCGCGCGCCGAAGCCGACGACCTCGTTGCCGACGTCGCGGATCGGCCAGACGAGCCGCCGGTGGAAGCGGTCCATCGGGCCGCGCTGGCCCTCCTTGGACAGCCCCGCCGTCAGCAGCTCCTTGACCTCGAAACCGCGCGTGAGCAGGTGCTTGGTCAGCTTGTCCCAGCCGCCGGGGGCGTAGCCGCAGCCGAACGTCTTGGCCGCGGCGGCGTCGAACCCGCGCTCGGACAGGAAGTCCCGGGCGGTGCGCGCTTCGTCGGTGGACAGCTGCTCGGCGTAGAACTCCTGGGCGGCGCGGTGGGCCTCGATCAGCCGGCTGCGGCTGCCGCGGTCGCGCTGGATCGTCGCGCCGCCGCCTTCGTAGGTGAGCCGGATGCCGACCCGGTCGGCCAGCCGCTCGACGGCCTCCACGAAGGTGATCAGGTCGATCTTCTGGACGAACTTGATCACGTCGCCGCCCTCGCCACAGCCGAAGCAGTGGAAGGTGCCGTGCGTCGGGCGGACGTTGAACGACGGGGTCTTCTCGTTGTGGAACGGGCAGAGGCCCTTCAGGCTGCCCCCACCGGCGCGGCGCAGCGCCACGTACTCCCCGACGACCTCGTCGATCCGGTTCCGCTCGCGCACCTCCGCGATGTCGCTCTCCCGAATCCGTCCTGCCACGTCACCCACTCTAGTCTTCCCCGTCTCCCCGGCTCCGCCCGTGTGCGGCACACTCGGGACATGGCCTCCACGCCCACCGCCCAGGACACCTTCGCCGCGGAGTTCGCTGCCCACCGCGGTCACCTGATCGGGGTCGCCTACCGGCTGACCGGCACGCGCGCCGACGCCGAGGACGCGGTCCAGGAGTCGTGGCTGCGCCTGGCCGGGCTCGACGACGCCGGCCGCGCGGCGATCCGCGACCTGCGCGGCTGGCTCACCACCGTCGTCGGCCGGATCTGCCTCGACCGGCTCAAGTCGGCCGCCGCGCAGCGCGAGCGGTACGTCGGCCAGTGGCTGCCGGAGCCGGTCGTCACGCCGTTCGGGCAGCCGGTGAGCGAGGACCCCCTGGACATCGCGGTCCGCGACGACGGCCTGCGGATGGCCGCCATGGTCGTGCTCGACAAGCTGACCCCGGAGCAGCGCGTCGCGTTCGTGCTGCACGACGCCTTCTCGGTGCCCTTCGCGGAGATCGCCGACGCGCTCGGCTGCTCGGTCGAGGCCGCGCGCCAGCACGCGTCCCGGGGCCGCAAAGCCCTCGCCGATGCCGACCCGGCCCCACGCGTCCCGCTCGACGACCAGGCGCAGATCCTCGAGAAGTTCGTCGGCGCGCTCCTGGCCGGCGACATCCGGGCGATGACCGAGCTGCTGGCCCCGGACGTCGTGCTGGTCGGCGACTCGAACGGCAAGGGCCGCACCACCCGCCAGCTCATCCTGGGCCCGGACAAGATCGCCCGGTTCTTCATCGGCCTCATGCGCAAGTACGAGCCGGGGGTGGTCGAGCGCGGCGCGCCGGTGCTGGTCAACGGCGACCTGGGGATGTACCTGCCGCCGATGCCGGGCCGCGAGGGCTTCCTCGCCCTCGACGAGCACGTGCAGTCGATCAGCGTCCGCGACGGCCGGATCGTGGCCATCTACGACATGGTCAACCCGGACAAGCTGACCCGGATCACGCGTCCCGCCGCCGCGCCTGAGTGATCCCGGCCGCCAGCAGGAGCACGGCGAAGGCGCCGAAGTAGGCCAGGGCCCAGCCCGGGCTCAGCGGCGAGTCCGACAGGACGGTCGCGTTGCCGCCGTCCCGGCCGGCGTTCGCTTCCCCGCTGCCGCTGAGGAACTTGGTGATGGCGTTCAGCGGCAGCCACCGGTGGATCTCCTGCCCCACCCGGGGGATCAGCGTGACGACGTTCTCCGCCATCAGCGGGTAGGCGACGAGCAGCGCGACCGCACCGGCGGTGTACCGCACGAGCAGGCCCACGCCGACCCCGCAGACGGCCGCCAGGGCGAACACCGGACCGGTGCCGGCGACGATCGTCCAGTCCGCGACGCTGTCGAGGGCCAGGTCGGCGTCCGGGGCGAGGACCCGCGCCACCAGCCAGGCCGTGAACGCGGCGACCTCGCCGAGCCCGAACGCGTACCCGGCGGCGACCACGGCCTTCGCGACCAGCACCGGCCACCGGCTGGGCACGCCCTGGAACGTGCCGTGGATCGTGCCTGTGTGGTATTCGCTCGTCACGGCGAGCCCGGCCGCCACCAGGACGGCGACCATCCCGAGCTGGTAGCCGAACTGGGTGCTCGCGACGGTGGGCGGCAGCCGCGACTCGGTCGCCGTGAGGGCGGTGAGCGCGGCCGGGCCGGCCAGCGCGACGAGCGCGAAGACGCCGCACACCCACGGGGTGGCGATGCTGAAGAGCTTGATCCGTTCACTGGCGACGAGGTGCATGCCGGAACGGTCCCGCGGCGGACCCCGGTCGCGCGTCCGACCGGGGTCCGATTCCCGGGGTCCTACTACGGGAGCGGGACGCGGCAGGCGTCGCCCGAGGTGAAGCCCTGGTCGACGATGCCGAGCGCGCTGTTCATCCGGGCGCGCGAGTTCTCCAGCGCGATCTGGTAGGTCAGCTCGACGACGCCCTCGCGGCCGAACTCGCGCTCGAGCACGGCGACCTGGTCATCGGTCACGGTGACCTGCTCGCCGGACATCGCGTCGGCGTAGGCGATCGCGAGCCGCTCCTGGTGACTGAACGCGGGCGAGGTCGCGTAGTCGTCGATCTTCTTGAGGCGCTCGATGTCCAGGCCGTCGTGCTTCTGCAGCATCGTGCCGAAGTCGACGCACCACGAGCAGCCGATCCGGGTCGCGACGCGGTAGACGGCGAGCTCGCGCACGTTCGCCGGCACCTTCTTCGAGGCCCGCTCAACCAGCAGCTCGTGCACGGCGTTGGCTCGCAGCAGGCCCGGGTGGTGCGCGGCGACGGCCATCGGCTCGGGCACCGCGCCGTAGCGCCGCCCGGCGAACCGGTACACCAGCTTGAGGAACGGGCCGGCGTCGGACGTCTTCTTCGCGGGGATGCGAGGCATCTGCGTTCTCCCTTCGTTCGCGGTCACGAAGGGGACGAGACCGCTTCGGAGGACGTGACAGCGGGGGCCGTGACGCAGGCCACGAGCATGATCGCGGCCGCGGAGGCGAACACGACGGTGAGGCCGGCGGCGCCGAGCCCGCCGGTCGTGGCCAGCGCGAGCCAGCCGAACACTGCGGCGCCGGCCAGCCCGCCGGCCTGCCGGGCGAAGGTCAGCGAGCCCAGGGTCACGCCCATCAGGTCACGCCGGGCGCGGGTCTGGCCCAGGACGGTGTACGCGGACGTACAGACCGCGAAGGCCGCGCCGATCGCGAAGAGCCCCGGCGCGAGGAGCCAGGGAGTACCGCCCAGAGCGGCCGCGACGGCGACCGCAGCGAGTCCGGCCATGCCGAGCAAGCAGCCGAACCGGCCCCACGCCGTCATCTCCGGGCGTTTGCGGGCCAGCGCCGCGAAGGAGGCGGACAGCGCGAGCTGCCCGGCGGTCATCGCGACGAGCAGCACACCGATCCCGGCCGCGGCCGCACGCAGCGCGGCGACCAGTGCGACGTAGGTGAAGGTGCCGTAGAGCGCGGCACCGGCGAGGCCGTTGACCACCACCGCGCGCGCGAGGACGGCGTCCGCGAAGACCTTCGGCGAGATCAGCGGGCTCGGTGTGCGGCGCTGCCTGCGCACGAACAGGAACCCCGTGACGACCGCGGTTCCGGCCAGGATCGGCGTCCACAGTGGACTTTTCGCGGGGCCGTCGACGGTACCGAGCGCGACGACGGCGGAACCCGCGACGGTGAGCAGCACGCTGCTCCCGACGTCGAATTTCTCCGTGGTGCGGCGGGATTTCGCGGGCAGCCCGCGCAGGCCGAGCACCAGGGCGGGCACGCACAGCGGGAGGTTGACCAGGAAGATCCAGCGCCAGCCCGGACCCGCGGCGAGCAACCCGCCCAGCGGCGGCCCACCCAGGGTGGCGGCCGCGAAGACCGCCGTCTGCCAGCCCTGGCGGCGCAGCAGCTCGTCGCGCTCGAACAGCTCGCCGAGCGCGCTCATCGCCGTGACGATCAGGCCGCTCCCACCCAGGCCCTGCAGCGCGCGGGCGGCGATCAGCGAACCGAGGTCGGGCGCGGCGGCGCACCACGCCGAGGCCGCGGCGAACACGAGGACCGAGCCGGCGAACGAGATCCGGCGGCCGTAGAGGTCGCCGAGCCTGCCGTGCAGCGGCGTCGCGACAGTGAGGGTGAGCAGGCCGGCGGCGGTCACCGCGACGAGACCGGTGCGGGCGTGCAGGTCCTCGCCGATCGAGGGCAGCGCCGCGGTGACGATCAGGCCGTCGAGCTGGGCCATGGCCATGCCGAGCAGGAGACCGGCGAAAGCAAGGTTCCGAGATGCGTGCATAAAGCACACGTTATAACGTGCCTTATGCACGCATCAAGCTCCGACGGCGGCCCGGCCCTCTTCCGTCTGGTCCGGCACTGGGCGCGCCAGTGGGCCCCCGACGTCGTCGAGCGCTTCGCCGACGGCGCCCCGCCGGCGTGGACGGTGCCGAACCTCCTGGTCATCCAGGCCGTCGACGGCGCCACGGCGGACGAGGTGACGGTTGCGGATGTGGCCCACCAGCTGGGCATCGACCGCTCGGTGGCCAGCCGGATGGTCGGCGAAGCGGGCCGGGACGGCTTCGTGGTGCGCTCGACGTCGGCCCGGGACGCGCGCCGCGCGGTGCTGACGCTCACCGACGCGGCGAAGGAGTTCCTCGCGGCTTCACAGGCCCACCAGCGTCAGGCGTTCGAGGCGCTGGTGGGCAACTGGCCTCGCGAAGACCGCGAACGTTTCGCGGGCTACCTGGGTCGCCTCGCGGACGAAGTCCTCGGTTAGTCCAGGATTTCGTTCAGCACTTCCCAGGCGTGCCAGGCCCGGGTCACGCCGAACTGCGCGGTGAACCGCAACGCGGCCCGCACGTCCTCGGGCGACGCGCCGCCCCGCAGCGCGCGGCCCACGTGCGTGCGGAACGTGTCGGCCAGCGTCCGGTAGTGCACGTCGACACTGAGGCTGACCAGGCCGCGCTCGCGTTCGCTGAGCGTCCCGGGCCCGTGCCCGGTGCGCATCCGCGACTGCAGGTCGAAGTAACCGGTGAAGTGCGGGTCCAGCTCGTCCAACCGGGCGCGCACCGCGTCCGGGAGCGGACTGGGCGCGGCGTCCGGCCCGGTCGACAGCAGCTCGGGCGCCAGCGGTTCGGCCTTCTCATGCGAAATCCCGAGTTCCGCTTCAAGCTCGGTGATCCGCTCGATGCCCGCCGTCGCGGCGTGGTAGCCACAGTCGTACGAGACGAACCGCAGCAGCTCGCGGATGTCCGAAGTGGACACTCCGGCGGCGAGCCCGGTCCGCACGTGGGCACTGAACGCCATCCCCAAGCTCGCCTGGCAGACGTCGGCCGTGACGCAGAGGAACGTCTTCTCCCGGACGGTCAGCTCCGGGATCGCCCGGACGTACTTCGCGGTGGCGCCGACCATCTGGGCGAACACCGGGTCGAGCGCGGCCAGCCGGTCCAGGTTGGCCGGCGTTTCGGTGGTGGTCAAGATCGTGCTCCCTCAGTGTGGTGAACATTCGTAGCACTACAGCTGTAGTGCGAGTGACGCTACACCTGTAGCGCAATGGGTGTCCAGCTACACTGGGCCGACCATGACCGAGAACCGCCGTCGCCCCAACGCCCGCGGCCAGGGCGAGCTGCTGCGCGAAGAGATCGTCACGGCCGCCGTGCGGATGCTCGACGAGCTCGCCGACGACGAAGCGCTGTCCCTGCGGGCCGTCGCGCGGGAGGTGTCGATCGCGGCGACGTCGGTCTACCTGCACTTCCCGGACCGCGATGCGCTCGTCCTGGCCGCGATGCAGCGCTGCCACGAAGAGCTCGTCGGCGCCGGGGACGCCGCCGCCGCGGAAGCACCGGACCCGGCGGCCGCGCTGCGCGACCGGATCCTGACGCAGGCGGCGTGGGCGCGCGAGCACCCCGGGCTCTACAAGGTGCTGCACGAGAGCAAGGTCCACCGGCGGCTCGGGATGCCGTTCAAGGAGGTCATGGTCGCGCGCACGATCGACGCGGTCCAGGCGTGCATGGACACGGGCCTGGCGCCGGCCGACGACGCCGCGACCGTCGCCATCGACCTGCGCACCGCCGTCAACGGCATGCTGGCGCAGCGGATCAACGAGCCCGACCTGCCCTGGCCGCCGGCCGTCGAGCAGGTCGACCGGTTCCTCGCGAAGCTGGTCGGCCTGCGACTTTGACTTGTGATCACGCCCGGAACCGGCTTGGGTGAGCGGCCATGAGCCCCCAGACGGTGATCCCGCGGATGGTGGTGCGCGATCTCGTCGCCGCCGTCGCGTTCCTGCGCTCGGTCTTCGGTGCCACCGGCGAAGCCGAAGGCGGGCGGCCCGCCGAGATCCGCATCGGCGACTCGCTCCTCATGGTGTCGGCCGAAGGCGAGCGCGAGCTGTTCCCCGCGTTCCTGTACGTGTACGTGGCCGACGCGGACGCGACGTACCGCCGGGCCTTGGACTGCGGCGCGACCAGCCTCGAGGCACCGGCGAACACGCCCTACGGTGACCGCCGGGCGATGGTCCGCGACCCGTTCGGCAACGTCTTCCAGATCGCGCACCGCCGTGGCTGACCGCGTGCCGAAGCTGCGCCAGGTCGTCCTCGACGCGACGGACGCCCGCGCGCTGGCGGAGTTCTACCGGCAGTTGCTGGGCTTCTCGTACCGCCCGGGCGATCCGGACGACTGGGTGGTCTTGCTCGACGCGTCCGGCGTTCCGCGGCTGGCGTTCCAGCAGGTCGCCTCGCTGCCCCCGCCGACCTGGCCTTCCGGACCGCGCCCGCAGATGCTGCACCTCGACCTGACGGTGGACAGCCTCGCCGACCTGGACGAGCAGCACGAGCGGGCGCTCTCCCTGGGCGCGCGGCTGCTGGCGGACCACGCGGACGATCCCGAGGAGCCGCTGCGCGTCTACGCCGACCCGGCGGGCCACCCGTTCTGCGTGTTCGTCAGCCCGCCGGGCTGAGGCCGCCTCGCTACTCCCCGGTGCCACCGTCGATCGACTCGCGGATGAGGTCGGCGTGGCCGTTGTGGCGGCAGTACTCCTCGACCATGTGGGCCAGGATCCAGCGCAGGCTCGGCGAAGTGCCGTCCCGCCGGGTGTGCTTCGACGGCTGCGAAAGGTCACCCTTCGCCAGCGCCTCCGCGTACAGCTCGCGCGACCGCGTGACCGCCCCTTGCCAGAGCTCGCGGAGCTGCTCGGGCGAGTCCTGCGCCGCGGAATCCCAGTCCCAGTCCGGGTTTTCCCGCCAGTCGACGGTGTTCCACGGCTCTGCCGGTTCGCGGTCGAACAGGACGCACGAAAACCAGTAGTCCTCGACGTACGCGAGGTGCTTGAGCAGCCCGCCGAGCGTCATCGTGGCCGGTGGGTGCGTCGCGCGCAGGCCCTTCTCGTCCAGGCCGGCACACTTCCACGCGAGGGTGTCGCGGTGGAAGTCGAGGAAGCCGAGCAGGATCGCGGCTTCGTCGCCGTCGACGGGCGGCTCGGTCCGCCCCTGGTCGTCCACTGAGGTCACGGGCGCCGACTCTACCGAAATTGTCGGACCCCTCCACTAGGTTTCCGGCATGGCTGAATTCGTACTGGTGGCAGGCGCTTGGCTCGGTTCGTGGGCGTGGGACGACGTGGTCCCGCGGTTGCGCGAAGCGGGCCACGGCGTCCATGCGGTGACGTTGTCCGGCGTCGCCGAGAAACGGGAGGTTCCCGCCGGGCAGCAGACGCACGTGCGGGACATCCTCGACGTCGTCTCGCAGGGCGATTTGCGGGACGTCGTGGTGGTCGGGCACAGCTATTCCGGCATCCCGGTGGGGCAGGCGGCGGAGCAGATCGGCGATCGGCTGAAACGCGCGGTGTTCGTCGACTCGAACGTGCCCACCGTCGGGGAGTCGTTCGCCTCCGCCTGGTCCGAGGCGCGGGTGGCGGCGCTCACGGACAGCGGCTTCTGGCCACCACTGACGGCGGAAGACTATGCGGGACAAGGGCTTTCGGACGCCGAGATCGCGCGGATTGTCGAAGGTTCGACCCCGCACCCGGCAGCGTCGCTGACCGAACCCGCGGTGCTTTCCCGTCCGCTGGGCGAGCTCCCGGCGACCTACATCAAGTGCCTGCTCGACGGCGACACTCCCAGCCCCGATGTGGCGAAGCTGCTCGAGAGCGAGCGGTGGGAGCTGGTGGAGATGAACACCGGTCACTGGCCGATGTTCTCTCAGCCGGCGGAGCTGGCGCGGATCCTGCTGGAGGCCGCTTGATCGGTTACGGCGTCAGCGGGCGCACGTCCCAGATCCAGACTCCGCCGACGAACTCGGCCGGCTTGCGCAGCAGAAGCTCCACAGTGGACTTCAGTGCTTCCTGGTTCTGGCGGGGGCCGACCACCAGCACGTCCGCGTTCCAGGCGCGCAGGTCGGCCAGCGCCTGGGTGCGGTCGGCTTCGGTGACGTCCGCGGTCTGCCCCGTCTTCTCGACCTCCGCGAACAGGTCCGACGTCGGCAGGGGCACCGCGCCGTAGCGGCCGCGGCGGTCGTCCGCCGAGGTCGGGCCGACGAAGTAGCCCTCGGGCATCGGGTAGCCGAGGCCGGCGTCGACCTGCCAGTGCAGCGGCTCGGCCTCGCCGGTGCTCGGCAGCGGAACCGGCACGAGCGAACCACCCGGGGCGATGTACTGGCGCCAGATCCCGTCGGCGAAGAAAGGAGGTGAGAGCGGGCGTTCGTGCGTCACCAGCTCCGTCGGCGCGATCGGCAGCAGCACGGCGACCACCGCGCCGATCCAGATCATGCGCAGGGGGAACCGGGGTTTGCCGTCCAGGGGCTCCGGTTGCTCGGCCGCCGCCGTCCAGACGCGGTGCGTCGCGATCGCCAGGAGCCCGCCGACCACCGGGATACAGCCCATCGCCAGCCGGGATTCGAGCAGCGAGTCCAGCAGCGGCAGCTGCCCGAGCCACTTCCACGGCCCGGCGATGCCGGTGTCGTCGTGCGCCACGGTGATTTCGATGCCCAGCGAAAGGAGGGCCATCACGTACATCGTGATCGCCAGCGCGCGCGAAACGACGTCGCGCCAGAGCCAGATCGTGAGCACCACCATGAGCACGATCAGGGGCCAGCCGAAGAACGCGTTCTCCTCGGTGCGGTTCATCGACACGTCCGCGGCCGCCTCGGGCGCGCCGGCGATCGACTGCGTCGCGAAGCGCGTGAACGCCGCCGTGTCGTTGCCCGCCGAACCGTGCAGCAGCGAGTGGAAGCTCTGCGGGCCGAAGAACTGCCAGTACAGGGGGAACCCGGCGATCAGCAGCGCGACGACCGCGCCGATGCCGATCCCCTTGGCCAGCGGCGCCAGCATGCCGCGGATCTCCGCGCGGTGCGGGATCAGGTAGGCGATCGCGAACACGATGAACGTCAGCGCGAAGATCGCCAGCGGTTCTTCGCCGAGCAGAATCTGCCAAGCGACGAGCAACCCGAGCACGATCCCGTTGCGCACCGGGCGTTCGCCGTGCGCGATCTGGATGGTCTTGAGCGCGATGAACGGCAGCACGAACAGGACGACGAAGTTCGGGTGCGCGTTGCCGTGCGAGATCATCGGCGGGGCGAAGCCGCAGAACGCGCCGCCGATCGCGGCCGCCGTCCGGTTCGGCACCAGGTGGCGGGAGAACACCCAGTACCAGCCGGTCGCGGTGCCGGCGAGCCCGGCGGTGAGCACGATCGCCCAGGTCAGCGTCGCGCCGAAAGTCAGGGTGATCGGCGCGAGTGGGACGTTGAGGCCGAACATCGCCGCGTTGGCCGCCATGTTGACGCCGTGCGGGTAGTTCTGGAGGTCCGTGGTGAAGGGGTTCTGGAAGTGCAGCACGGCCTTCGCGACGACCGTCGAGTACCACTCCCACTGGCTCTGGTCGGCGGCGCCGTTCCAGAGGTAGCCGCGCTTGAGGTCGAACCAGAGCCCGTTGTAGAGCAGGATCGTGAACAGCAGGAACCCGCCGGTGATGGCGGAGTCCTGCCACGCCCAGCGCTTCGGGCCTTCGGGTGGTTCGGGGGCGGGCGGAACGAGGTCGGGGACGGCTTCGGACTTCAAGCTCACGGTTCGACCACCCTGGCGAGGAAGTGGAGGGCCCCGGTGCCGGCGTGCCGGACCAGCAGCAGGAACGGCCGGTCGACCGTGACGGTGACCGGGTCGTCGATGATCATCGAGGTGAGGCGCATGATCAGCGCGGTCGCCGCGGCCCCCTCGAAGCCCTGTTCGTCCACCCGCAGCACGGCCTGGTGCACCACCTCGGACACGGTCAGCCGCGGGTCCGGGGAGAGCCCGCTCAGGTCGGCCTCGTCGGTGAACATCGTGCGGACGCCGAGGCCGCGCAGCACGCCGGTGAGCGTGCTGGGGACGTCCAGCGAGATCTTGGGCAGCGCGAGCTCGACGGCCTTGAAGCCGATCCCGTCGAGCACGCTCGTCAGGGTCGCCTGGTCGAGGGCCGCTTCGGCTTCGGCGAGGTCGCCGTCGGGCAGCAGCACCACGGCCTGGAAGCCGCCCGCGGCGACCAGCTGCACGGCCTGCCAGCCGGCGACGTGCGCGTAGCCGACGCGTTCGCTGAGCCACATGGTCGGGACGTCACGAGTGCCGGACGGCGCGTGGAACGGCGCGTCGGTGGTGTTCGCCTCGCGGAACGGCAGCTTCCACGCGGCCTTCAGGTACAGCGCGTTGACCAGCACGGCCGCGACGTCCGAGGCGATCGAGCCGGGCGGCAGCAGCTCCGGGATGAGGCCGCGCGTGGTGCGTCCGACGTCCTCGTTGATCAGGGCCCGCGCGGCTTCGGGCTCCTTCTCGAAGGGAGCGCTCGCGACGGCGGCGCCGGGCCACGCGGCCAGCTCGGCCTTGAAAGAGTCCTCGAGCGGGAGCCGGTCGTCGGCCCACAGCGTGTTCGAGACGGCGACCTCGGCCTGCTCGCCCCGGGCCTCTTCGACGGTCTGCACGGCCTCCCGCAGCAAGGCGGTCTGCTGGTCGGGATCGCCGAGCAGGGCGACGAGCTCGTCGCGAGTCTCACCCCGCGCGGCTCGCGCGGCCAGGGTCAGCGCGCTGGCCACCGAATACGGCGAGAAACAGGAGTTTCCGCCCGCGGCACCGAGGGCCGCGTGGACGGCGAGGGCGAACCGGAGGTGGCTGTCCGTGGCCATGCGGGCGAGACTACCGGAACGGTTCACCCCACCGGGCGGCCACGCGGAACTCCGCCCACGGGTGACAAATCCCCCACGCGGAGGAGTACAGCCGAATGCCGGAACCACCGCCCACACAGGCCCGCACTCCACACCCAGACGGTCGACTCACGTACCCGAAGGGTCGACTTACGCACCTGCAGGGTCAGCTCGCGTGCCTAGAGGGTCGGCTCGCGTGATTGGGAGGTCAACTCGCGTGATTGGAGGGTCGACACGGCGAAGACCCACGCCCGCGCCGTGGTGACCCTTCAATCACGCGTGTCGACCCTCGGATCACGTGTGTCGACCTTTCGAGCACGGGTCAGCGGTGGTGGCGGGTTACGTGCCACGAGTACCACGTGTGGGCCTGCGCGTCCGTGAGCGAGGCGACCTGGTCGATCACCACCCGCAGCAGCCCCGCGTCGTCGCGCGCGGTGTTCCAGGCCGGGACGAACAGCGGGTCCAGGGACTCCGGTGCCCGGCGGGCCAGCGCGTGGACCAGCTCCACCAGCAGCTCGCGCTGGCCTTCCTGCATCGCCAGCCGGCGGCGGTCGCTCATCACGTACCGCAGCGCCAGCGCCTTCAGCAGCGCCACCTCCGCCGCGACCTGCTCCGGGACGCACAGCCGCGCCCGGTAGCGGCCCAGCGGCCCCTCGCCGTACTCCGCGCGGGTGCCTGTGACCGCCGCCGTCGTGAAGCGGCCGACCAGTTCGCTCGTCAGCCGCTTCAACGCCACCTGCGCGCCCGGGGAGCCGTCCGGCTCGGCCGACGTCAGCGCCGCCACCACCGGCAGCGCCAGCAGCTCCGCCGCCGCATCCTCCAAAGTGGACACCGACTGCGCCGAGAAGTGCTTGGCCGCGGCCTCGGCGACGGCCGCGCGCTCGTCCGGGTGGGCGAGCACGCGCAGCTTGATCCGGCCGGCCAGCACCCCGTCCTCGACGTCGTGCACCGAGTACGCGACGTCGTCCGCCCAGTCCATGATCTGCGCTTCCAGGCACGTCCGCTCTTCCGGCGCCCCTTCGCGGACCCACGAGAACACCGGGACGTCGTCGGCGTACACGCCGTACTTCACCTGCCCCGGCTTGCGCGGCCACGGGTACTTCGTGGTCGCGTCCAGGCACGCGCGAGTCAGGTTGAGCCCCACCGGGTCGCCGTCGGCGGACAGGAGCTTCGGTTCCAGCCGGGTGAGGATGCGCAACGTCTGCGCGTTGCCTTCGAAGCCGCCGCACGAAGTGGCCACCTCGTCGAGCGCGCGCTCGCCGTTGTGCCCGAACGGCGGGTGCCCGATGTCGTGCGCCAGCCCCGCGGTGTCCACCACGTCCGGGTCCGCGCCCAGCTCGTCGGCGATCCCGCGCCCGATCTGCGCGACCTCCAGGGAGTGCGTCAGCCGCGTGCGCGGGACGCCGGTGACCTCGGCGCCCTCCCCCGGCCCGACCACCTGGGTCTTGCCCGCGAGCCGCCGCAGGGCCGCCGAGTGCAGCACGCGGGCCCGGTCGCGCGAGAACGCGCTGCGCCCGTCCGCGCGCGTGCCGGGCAGCGCCGCGCCCTTCGCCGGTTCCGGCAGCAGGCGGGCGGTGTCGTGCTCGGTGTAGTCCACCCGACCAGCCTAAACGCGGCCACCGACAAAACTCAGCCGAGGAAGGTGGCGAAGAGATCGTCGGCCGGGGTCTTCGTCAGCCGGTAGTACAGCAGCGCGCCGGTCTCGCGGATGATGTAGCGCACCTGCGTGACGCGCTCCTGCACGATCGGCCCGCTGTGCGTCGGTGCGGTCCAGGCGTCCAGGCCCAGGTCGTCCGCCATGGTCCGGGCCCGGAAGGAGTGCCACGGGTCGCTCACCAGCACCACCGAGTGCCAGCCGCGCCCCTGGACCTCGCTGGCGACCGCCCGGAGGCTCCGCAGCGTGTCGCTGCCCTCGCCGACCGCCAGCGTCGCCGAAGAAGGCACGCCGTGCCGGGTCAGCCAGAGCTGGCCGGCGCGGGCCTCGGTGAAGTTGTCCTCGGCCTTCTTGCCGCCCGCGGTGACGATCGTCTTCGCGACGCCCGAGTCGTAGAGCTGCTTCGCCTTGACCAGCCGCGCCGCGTAGATGTCCGACGGCTTGCCGTTGTACTGCGCCGCGCCCAGCACCACGATGACGTCGGCGGGCGTCCGGTCGTTCTCGCGCGCGACCTGCCAGACGCGGAACGCCGTGCCGCCGACGAGCGCGAGCAGCATGAGGACCGTGCCGAAGGCGATCCGGCGCGCCCAGCTCGCGCGCGTCGGTTTGGTGCGTTCAGCGGTACCCACCCGGACCATCTTGTCAGAAGGCCACCGGCCGCTCAGAGCCAGCCGCGTTCCTCGGAGACCCGTACCGCTTCGGCCCGGGTCCGGGCGCCGGTCTTGCCGATCGCGGCGGACAGGTGGTTGCGCACGGTGCCCTCCGACAGGTGCAGCGCCCGCGCCACGTCGGCCACCGTGCTGCCGTCCTTGGCCTCCCGCAGCACATCCCGCTCCCGCGCGGTGAGCGGGCTGGCGCCGGTGGCCAGCGACTCGGCGGCCAGCGCCGGGTCCACCACCCGGAGTCCACTGTGGACGCGACGGACGGCCTCGACGAGCTGCTCGGGCGGAGCGTCCTTGACGACGAACCCGGCCGCGCCCGCCGCCATCGCGCGGGCCAGGTAGCCCGGCCGGCCGAACGTCGTGCAGATGATCACCCGGCACGACGGGAGCGCGGCCCGCAGGTCGGCCGCCGCCTCCAGGCCGTCCTTGCCCGGCATCTGCACGTCGAGCAGGGCGACGTCGGGCTTGGCCTCGCGCGCGGCGGCCACCACCTCGTCGCCGGAGCCGACCTGCCCGACCACCTCGATGTCCGATTCGAGGCCGAGCACGGTCGCCAGCGCGCCGCGCACCATGGCCTGGTCGTCGGCCAGCAACACCCGGATCAAGCGAGTCCTCCCGCGGCTTCGGCGCGCACGGCCGGGGCGGCCGCGCGGGGTTCCGGCTGCGGGACCTCCGCCCGCACCAGCAATCCTCCCCCGGGCCGCGCCGAGGCCCGCAGGGTGCCCCCGGCCGCGGCCAGCCGCTCGGTCAGCCCGCGCAGGCCGTTGCCCGCGACCACCTCGGTGGCGGTGCCGTCGTCTTCGACCTCCAGCCAGGTGTCCCCCAGCTTCACCTTGACCAGCTTGGCCCCGGAGTGCCGCAGCACGTTCGTCACGGCCTCGCGCAGCACGTACCCGAAGACGCTCTGGAGCTCGGGCCGCACGTTGTCGACCGCGTGCGGCAGGTCGGCGTCGATCTCCGCGGCCCGCAACGCGGCCCGGGCGCCGACGATCTCGGCCGACAACGACACCTCCCGGTACTCCGACACGGTGGCGCGGACGTCGGACAGCGCACTGCGGGTGAGGCCCTCGACCTCGCGGATCTCCTGGACCGCGCGCGGGATGTCGCCGGCGCTCTCCAGCACCCGCCGGGCCAGCCCCGCCTTGACGGTGATCGTGGTGAGGCTGTGCCCGAGCAGGTCGTGCAGGTCGCGGGCGACGCGCTCGCGTTCGTTCGCCACCGCGAGCGTGGCGATCTCCTCGTTGGCCAGCTGCAGCCGCCGGACCGCCCGGACCAGGCTGGACATGAAGAACATCGCCATCGTCACCGACGCGACGGTGACCAGGTCGCCCCAGCCGTCGCCGAACCGGCCGTCCAGCAGCAGGATCCCGGCCCCCAGCAGCAGCGCGAGGCCGTCGAGGATCACCACCCAGGCCAGCGGTAGCAGGAACACCAGCGCGGCGGTGCCGTAGAGCATGACGAACGGGTTGGCGCCCGTCGCGGCGACCACGGCGAGGCCCAGGGCGAGCATCCACACGCTGTAGGCGAACCGGAACGGGCGGGCCCGGTCGAACGCCAGCGGGAAGAGCGCGTACGAGGCCGCGACGCCGTAGACGAGCACCCACATCGCCACCACGCCTGGCGTCACCGGGTCCCTGGCCAGCAGCGACTTCGTCACCGGGATGAGGTAGGGCAGGGTGAACACGACCGACAGGAGCGGCCACCGGAACTTGTCCGGCCCGCTGCGGCCCCGGTTGGGCGGCGGGTCCTCCCACCACGTCTCGTGGTGGCTCAGCCCGTACTTCTGCGCTTCGTCCTTGGCCATCGCCGTTCCCGTTCCCCGTCCCCGGCCCTCAGACCCGGGCGCTGTCCTTACGGTAACGCCTGATCACCAGCGCTCCCAGCACGACCGTCCACCCCGCGAGCACCGCCACCGCGCTCGGCAGCGACACCACCATGTCGGTGGTCACCGCCGGCCGGGCCAGCTGCAGCACCCAGTACGTCGGCATGATCTGGGCGACGTCGTGCATCCAGGTCGGCATGGTCTCGATCGGGATCCACAGCCCGCCGAGGAAGCCCATGCCGAGGGTGACCAGCATGTTGATCGGCTGCATCGAGTCGGGCGTGCCGAACTGCCCGATCAGCAGGCCGAGCAGCACCAGCGGGATCGTGCCGAGGAAGATCCCGGCGAAGATCCGCACCCAGCCCGCGGCGTCGAGGTGCACGCCCTCGGCCACCACGGCGAGCACCGGCACCAGGATCAGCGCGGGCAGGCCGACGAGCATGCCCGAGATACCCTTGCCCGCCAGGTAGCCCGTGCCGGTGAGCGGGGTCAGGCGCAGCTGGCGCTGCCAGCCGAGCGCGCGTTCCAGCGCCAGCCGGGCGCCGCTGGTGTTGGCCGCGGCGAACGTCCCGAAGGTCATCATGTTGATCATCACGACGGCAGCGAACGCCGCGTGGTCGGGTGCGTCGGCCTTCACGAAGACTTCGGCCTGCAGCAGGAACATCAGCACCGGGAACGCGATGACGAAGATCAGGAACCGCGGCGCCCGGAAGTTCCGGCGGATCTCGGTGAGCAGGTAGGCGGCGTTCATCGCACGGACTCCGGGGTCTCGTCGGCGGTCAGGGAGAGGAAGGCGCCTTCGAGGCCGACGGCACTGATTTCGACGTCGTGCACCGCGGGCACCGCGGCCTTGAGCGCCCACAGCGTCGCGTCGGAGTCGCCGGTGGAGATCGCGACGCGGTCGCCGCGCAGTTCGAACTCCTTGACGCCGGGCAGGGCCGCGATGACGGCTTCGGTGGTACCCGGGACGGCGGCGCGCAGCGTGCGGCCGCCGGCCAGCGCCCGGACCTCGGCGACCGAGCCGTCGGCGACGACCCGGCCGCGCCGCATCAGCACCACCCGGTCGGCGAACTCCTCGGCCTCTTCGAGGTAGTGCGTGGCGAACACGACCGTGCGGCCGGACTCGGTGAACGAGTACATCGACTGCCAGAACTCGCGGCGGGTGCCGACGTCCATCGCGGCCGTCGGCTCGTCGAGGATCAGCAGATCGGGGTTGCTGACCAGCGCGACGGCGAAGCGCACGCGCTGCTTCTGCCCGCCGGAGAGCTTGTTCGCCCGGCGGTCGGCCAGCTCGTCGACCCCGGCGGCGCGCAGGGCCTCGGCCACCGGCATCGGCCGGCTGTGCAGGGCCGCGACCATGCCGACGGTCTCCCCGACGGTCAGGTCGTCCATCAGGGCGCCGCCCTGCAGCATCGCGCCGATCAGGCCGGCGCGGACCGCGTCGATCGGCCGGCGGCCGAACACGCGCACCTCGCCCGCGTCCGGCGTGGTCAGGCCGAGGATCATGTCGACGGTGGTGGACTTGCCCGCGCCGTTGGGGCCGAGCAGGGCGACCACCTCGCCCGGGGCGATGGTCAGGTCGACGCCGTCGACCGCGTGGACGTCGCCGTAGTGCTTGCGCAGGCCGGTGAGGTGGACCGCGGCCCCCGCCGCCACCGCCTGGATGTCGTTTTCTCGCATGCCCCCAGGCTGCCGCCCGGACGGCCCCCGTCCGCAGGCCGAGCGTCACGACCTGGGGGTGACAGGTGTCAGGGGTGCGGCTCGCCGGAAAGCCGTGAAGGCCTCCTTACCGGCATCTTGAGCCGGTAAGGAGGCCTTCACGGACCTTCGGGGTCAGCAGCCGATCAGGCGGCCGGCCAGGTACGACTCGAGCTTGTCGATCGCGACGCGTTCCTGCGCCATGGTGTCGCGGTCGCGGACCGTGACGGCGTGGTCCTCGAGGCTGTCGAAGTCGACCGTCACGCAGTACGGCGTGCCGATCTCCTCCTGGCGGCGGTACCGCTTGCCGATCGACCCGGCGTCGTCGAAGTCGATGTTCCAGTGCTTGCGCAGCAGGTCGGCGACGGCCTTCGCCTTCGGGGTCAGGTCGGCGTTGCGCGACAGCGGCAGCACCGCGGCCTTGTACGGCGCGAGCCGCGGGTCGAGCTTCAGCACCACGCGCTTCTCGGTGCCGCCCTTGGCGTTCGGCACCTCGTCCTCGTGGTAGGCGTCGATCAGGAACGCCATCATCGACCGGCCGACACCGGCCGCCGGCTCGATCACGAACGGCCGGAACCGCTGCTTCGAGGTGGGGTCGAAGTACGACAGGTCGACGCCCGAGTGGTTCGAGTGCGTGGTCAGGTCGAAGTCGGTGCGGTTGGCGATGCCTTCGAGCTCACCCCACTCCTGCCCGGCGTTGAACGCGAAGCGATACTCGATGTCGACGGTGCGCTTCGCGTAGTGCGAGAGCTTTTCCTTCGGGTGCTCGAAGTGGCGCAGGTTGTCGGCCTTGATGCCGAGCTCCGTGTACCACTTCGTGCGCTCGTCGATCCAGTACTGGTGCCAGGTCTCGTCCTCGCCCGGCTCGACGAAGAACTCCATCTCCATCTGCTCGAACTCGCGCGTCCGGAAGATGAAGTTGCCCGGCGTGATCTCGTTGCGGAACGACTTGCCGATCTGGCCGATGCCGAACGGCGGCTTCTTGCGGGCCGTCGTCTGCACGTTGAGGTAGTTGACGAAGATGCCCTGCGCGGTCTCCGGACGGAGGTAGTGCAGGCCTTCTTCGGTCTCCACCGGGCCGAGGTAGGTCTTCAGCATCATGTTGAAGTCCCGCGGCGCGGTGTACTTGCCGCGGGTGCCGCAGTTCGGGCAGGGCACGTCGGACAGGTCGTCCTCGGTGGTCTCCTTGCCGCTGCGCGCCGAGTACTCCTCGGCGAGCTGGTCCGCGCGGAACCGCTTGTGGCACGAGAGGCACTCGATCAGCGGGTCGGTGAACACGTTGACGTGCCCCGAAGCCACCCAGACCTGGCGCGGCAGGATGACCGAGGAGTCGAGGCCGACGACGTCGTCGCGAGCCTGGACCACGGTCTTCCACCACTGGCGCTTGATGTTGTCCTTGAGCTCGACCCCGAGCGGCCCGTAGTCCCACGCCGAGCGGGTACCGCCGTAGATCTCTCCGCTGGGGAAGACGAAACCACGGCGCTTGCACAGGCTGACTACGGTATCGATGGTATTCGTGGGCACTCCACGCTCCGGAAGCATGCGGGGACGGTTATCGGACTAGAACGTCCAGGGTATCCGCCGGGGCCCAGTGCTTTTCGCGCAGGTGAGGCTACGGCCGGGACACCAGCGACGCCGTCACGACGCGGTTGTCCTCGTAACCCTCGGAGCCGCCGACGTACTCGCCCCCGCAGGTGACCAGGAGCAGCTTGTGCGGGCCGTCCGGGTCGAACAGCTGCGCCGACCGGCCGGCCAGCTCGGTCTTGTGGATGGTCTCGGTCGCGTCGACCCGGTAGACCCAGGCCCCGCCCGCGGCGTCGGTCAGCTTGACCTCCTGACCCTGCTTGACCTGCCACAGCTCGTTGAACGGGCCCTTCTTGCCCTTCCAGTTGACGTGCCCGGAAAGCAGCGCGACACCGTGGTCGGCGCCCAGCTTCGCGCCCCACCAGGCGGCTTCGTCGAGCCCCTCGGGGATCTTGAGGGCGCCCGCGTCGTCGAGGTCCTCCTGGACGAGCTTCGCGGCGCCACCCCCGGGCAGCGAAAGCTGCGACGGCGCCTGCCCGATGTCCTGCTTCGCGGGCTGCTCCGCGGCGGCGACGGGCGTGGTACTGGCGCCGTTCGCGCCGGCGGGTTCATCCTTTCCGGTGAAGATGAGCAGGGTGGCGACGAGCGCCGCGACCACGAACGCGCCGGCGACGCCGACGATCCACCAGCGGCCGGAGCCCTTCTTCCGCTCCGCCGGGTTCTGCTCCTGCATGCGCCTGTGCTCCTTCGCTGGTCGTGCTGTTGCGAAGACACACATGCCGTGCGGAGTGCGGGAGGTTGCATCGGATCGCGCCGGGTCCGGCCCGGCGGATGCCATGAACGACTCTTTCAGGGCGTCTGGCGCGGTGAAAGACTCGTTCATGACCTTCCGGTGGCGCGCGGTCAGCCGGTGGGGCGCGTCACCAGCTTGGCCGTGACCAGGCGGTTCTCGTCGTAGCCCTCGGTGCCGCCGACGAAGTCGCCGCCGCAGGTCACCAGGACCAGGCGGTGCGGGCCGTCCTGGGCGAACCACTTCGCGGCCTGTTCCGGCAGCGTCTCCTTCGGGAGCGTCACCACGTCGTCGACGCGGTAGACCCAGCGGCCGCCCTTCGCGTCGACCACGCTCACGTCGTCGCCGTCGCGCATCCGCCAGAGCTCGTCGAACGGGCCGCGGTGGCCCTCCCAGTTCACGTGCCCGGACAGCAGTGCCGCGCCCTGGGCGGCGCCCAGCTTGGCGCCCCACCAGGCGGCGTCGCCCAGGCCGCGCGGGATCGGCAGCACGCCGCGGTCGGTGAGCTCCGTCCGGACCAGGCGGGCGGTGGCGCCGTCGGGCAGCCGGACCGTGCCCGGGCGCTGCTGGGCGGCGGACTCGCTGTCCGCGGGCAGCACGGCCGGGGCCGCGTTCTCCCCCGGCAGTGAGCCGGGCGGCGGCGCGGCGGCCTGGGTGCTCGTCGGCGGCAGCCAGCTCAGCACGATCACCCCGGCCGCGAAGGCGGCCACGGCCAGCGCCGCCGAGACGGCGGCCAGCCCGGTGCGCAGCACCTAGTCCGTCCCGGAGTTGCGCCGCCTGCCGAGCAGCAGCGCGACGGCCCCGAAGAACACCCCGCCGAAGAGCAGGCCGATGCCGAGCGGGACGCGCGAACCGTCACTGCCGGTGTCGGGCGCGGCCGCGCCGAGGTAGCCGGCCGGGACCTGCGTGGGCACCGCGGCCTGCGAGGCGTTCGTGCCGCCCGAGGGGCCGCCGGCCTTCGCGACGAAGCCCTTCGGGACCGAGCAGCTGACCCCGCCGAGGACGATGTTCGTCCGGACGTCCTGCAGCGCGGTGCCCGCCGCGTCCTTGACGTGGGTGGTGATCTCGACGCGCCAGCCGGCGACGGCGGTGTAGTCGCCCCCGCGCCAGCCGTCCTGACGGATCAGCTGGTCGAACGCGCCGACGCGGGTCAGCCTGAGGTCGGAGACCGTGGTGTCCTTGCTGGCGTTCGTGATGTCGCCGGGCGGGCCGAGCCGCAGGTTCTTCAGCTCGATGCCGGCGTTGCCGCCGGGCATCGGGACGATCCCGAGCCCGTCACCCTGGCGCACCCACAGCTTGCTCACCGACGAGGTGCCGGTGAGCTTCGCCGGCCCGGTGCAGTCCACGGCCGTCTTCGCGCCTTCGAGCACCAGCACGGTGTTGTCGACCGGCTTCGCGCCGCCCTGCCAGGTGTCGCGAAGCGCGTAGTTGGTCTCGGCGACGGCGGTGGGCACGGTGCTCGCCTGCAGCGCGGCGACGACGTTGTGGTCCCGGCTCGCGACACCCGCCGGGAAGGGGTTGCCGTTGCTGTAGCGGCCGAGGTCGATCTGGTAGTGCCCGCCGAAGGTGGCGCGCTCGCCGTCGTCCTTGGGCACCGAGACGCGGTCCGTGCCGAGCTTCGACTGGCCGGGCAGCAGCGGGGAGCGCTGGGTCTCGGTGATCAGGGCGCCGCCCTTTTGGCCTTCGCTGCCGATCCGGACCGACGCGATGTTCGCGAACGAGACCGGCCCGGTCTTTTCGTCGACGGCCTGGCTCTGCGCCCCGGCCACCCCGGCGCCGACCAGCGGGAAGAGGACGGCCGTCAGGGCGGCTGCTTTCGTCACGAAACGGGTCATGTCTCCCCACTGCTCTGCTTCGGGCGGGTCGCCAGCGTACGAGAAGCGACGAAACGCTCCGCGACAACCTTGCACCGTCCGCCACGACATGCGAAGCCGAAGCGGCAATTCCCCACGAACTCACCCGAATGGAGTAATACGACCGGCCGTAGTCCGCAGAGCGCGGTGACGCAGGAGGTGCTATCGCGGGGAACACTAGGATGGGTGGTGCCGTTATCGGCAATGACTACGGAATTCATGGTCGCCGGCGGCGATGACGAGCAGCGTGGAGGCGGGAATGGCGACGGTCACCGGAGGTGGCGCCCAGCCGGGCCTCTCGGAGTGCGCCCCGGCGGTGGCCGAGGCGCCGGCCCACCCGCCGGCAGCGGTCCTGAACGACGCGGGCGACCTGCTGCGCGCGCTGGCGGCGCCGGTCCGGATCGCGATCGTGCTGCAGCTGCGCGCGGCCGACCGGTGCGTGCACGAGCTGGTGGACGCCCTCGACGTCGCCCAGCCGCTGATCAGCCAGCACCTGCGGGTGCTGAAGACCGCCGGGGTGGTCCAGGGTGAGCGTCGCGGCCGCGAGGTCGTCTACCGGCTCGCCGACGACCACCTCGCGCACATCGTCGTCGACGCCGTCGCCCACGTGCAGGAAGGAAAGTGATGAACGCCGTCGCGCCGCGCAGCCAGGCCCCGGTGCCTGGGCGCCGATCGACCCGCCAGCGAGCCGCGGTCGTCGAGCTGCTGAGCACCGTCGACGACTTCCGTTCGGCCCAGGAACTGCACGACGAGCTGCGCAAACGTGGCGACGGCATCGGCCTGACGACGGTCTACCGCACGCTGCAGTCGCTGTCGGAGGCCGGCGAGATCGACGTCCTGCGCACCGACTCCGGCGAGGCGATCTACCGGCGTTGCTCGGCGCACCACCATCATCACCTGGTGTGCCGCCTGTGCGGCCGCACGGTGGAGGTCGAGGGGCCCGCGGTGGAGCGCTGGGCGGAGAAGATCGCGGCCGAGCACGGCTTTTCGGAGATCTCGCACACGGTGGAGATCACCGGGACCTGCGCCGAGCACTGAGCCGGCGAGCGCGCGTGCCGGCTCAGTGCCGGCACCCTGGCCGCGAGGTCGCGCCGGCCGCCGAGATGACGTGAACGACTCTTTCAGGGCCGCCCACGTCATGAACGACTCGTTCATGACGTTCGGGCCGCCGGGAGCCTGGTTCAGTACTCGTACGGGTCCTTGGGTGCCGGGACCGTCGTGATCGAGGCCAGGGTGAAGTCCGGCGTGTAGCTGTTGTCCTTCGTCGCCGTGCCGGGGACGACCTGGCCGGTCACCTGGATCCACGCGTCGCTCGCGAGGTGGTCGGCTTCGCCGCCGCGGAGGTGGACCGTGACCGGGAACGCGTCCGCCGCGCAGCAGCTGATCACCAGGCGGGCCAGCAGCGTGCCGCCGCCGGTGTGCACGACGAAGCCGGTCAGCGAGACCGTGCGGCGGTCGAGGGTGCCCGCCGCATCCCAGCCCGCGCGGCTGACGAACTCGTTCACCGCCAGCGGCACCACGTTCCCGGCCGGCAGCGGCGGGAAAGCGGCGGCGTTGGCGGCGGCGGCGGCGCTCGCCGGGACCCGCGCCTCAGTCCGGATCACCGAGTCGGCGCCCAGGGCGGGTGGCGCGACGAGGAAGACGGCCAGCACCGGCACCAGCAGCAGCCAGGCGGGCCGTGCCGAGTGCGAGTGGCCGTCGTCGTCGTGGCCGGGGTCCGGTCCGGCGGCGGCTTTCGCCCGCGCGGCCAGGAGATCGCGCACGATGGCGACGGCCCCGAGCAGCACCATGACCGCCCCGCCGGTGATGATCCACGGCTGCTGCGCCGGCTTGACGTAGCGCAGGTAGTCGCCGTTGACCGCGATCTTGACCAGCGCGCCGCCGAGCAGGATCAGCAGGATGTTCTGGGTTTCGCGTTTCACGCCGCCTCCACGGTCGACAAGGGGGTGCGCGAGGATCTGCTGACCACACCGGCCCGCGAGGCGGGCGACAACGCGTTGGCCGCCAAGGACTTCCGGCCCGCGCTCCGCGAGCGGCCGAACCGCAAGGTCCGCCGGGCAGGCACCGACTCCCTGCCCGCCGACAACCTCCGCCTCACGCCGGCACTCCGCGAGCCGCGCGGCCGGGCACCCACCGGCGCTCGCGAGCCGGCCATCGCCATCACGCCACCCCCACCAGCAGGCCTGCCACCACGGCACACACCACCGCCACCACGAACGTCGCCGGGGCGAACCGGGCCGCGAACGACCGGCCGAACGTGCCCGCCTGCAACGCGAACAGCTTCACGTCCACCGCCGGCCCCACCACAAGGAACACCAGCTTCGGCAGCATCGGCAACGCCGTCAGCGAAGCCGCCACGAACGCGTCCGCCTCGCTGCACAGCGCCAGCACCACCGCCAGCACCGCCATCACCACGATGCCCAGCACCAGCTGCTCGCCCAGCGCCCCGAACCACTTCGCCGGCACCAGCACGTTCAGCGCCGACGAGATCAGCGCTCCCAGCACCAGGAAGCCGCCCGCCTCGACCAGGTCCGTGCGGGCCGTCTCGGCGAACACCCGCCACCGGTGGCCGCTCGGGACTTCGGGCAGGCGCCGCAACGCGCGGGCCGTGATCCACTCCAGCTTGCCCCAGCGGGCCCACAGCCAGCCCATCACCATCGCCGTCGCCAGCGAACCGGCGAAGCGCGCCAGCACCATCTCCGGCTTGCCCGGGAACGCCACCGCGGTCGCCACCAGCACCACGGGGTTCACCGCCGGCGCCGCCAGCAGGAACGTCAGCGCCGCCGCCGGCGCCACGCCCTGCCCCATCAGCCGGCGCGCCACCGGCACCGAAGCGCATTCACAGCCCGGCAGCGCGACCCCGGCCAGACCCGCGACGCCGACCGCCGCGCCGGCCCGCCGGGGCAACACCTTCTCCAGCACGCGGGCCGGCACGAACGCCGCGATGGCCCCGCTGATCAGCACGCCCAGCACGAGGAACGGCAGCGCCTGCACGCAGACGGCGACGAACACGGTCGAGCCGGTGCGCAGCGCGGGCACGTCGAACGCCTGCTGCAGCCAGCCCTGGGCGAGGATCGCGACCAGCAGGATCGCGCACAGCACCTCGACGGAGCTGATGCGGAACCGGCGGGTGCGCCGAGCCGAGTCGGAAACGATGTTCACGACGGCGATGATGCCAGAACGGTCCGACAGCGAGAGCGCCGCACAGCCGCGAACGGTCGAGAAGTGCCGGATTCCGACCGGAATTCGCCGTTCGCGGCAGGAAGAACGCCCCGAGTGGGTTACTCGCCGGGCACGATTCCCGGCAAATCGGTCCGCAGCTGCGACGCCGTCGACACCACCAGCATCAGCAACGTCCCGAGCGCCGACGCGTCCAGCCCCGCCCCCGGGAACGCGTACCGCAGCGTCACGTCCGCGCCGTTGTCGGAGTGCCCGACGCCCAAGGTCCCGAACAGCCCCTGCCCCGCCCGTTCGGCGACGGCGATCGACAGCTCCGGGCTGTCCGCGAGGTCCCAGCCGACCACGCAGGTCAGCGTCAGCACGGTGAGGCCTTCGCCGAGCCGGGTCGCCTGGATCACGCACGGGACGTCGCCGTGGGCGAACGTCAGCGCGCCGTCGTCGTCGACGTGCACCTCGAGGTAGCGCTCGAGGGACTCCTTCGCCTGCGTCAGCAGCTCCGCGGTCTCGGCCGCTTCGGTCGCGCTCATGACGACGCCTGGTCGACAGCGGCACCGAAGCGTCGATCCCGTTTCGCGAACTCCAGGCACGCGCGCCACAGGTGCGTCCGGTCGAAGTCCGGGAACAGCGTGTCCTGGTAGACCATCTCGGCGTAGGCCGACTGCCACAGCAGGAAGTTCGACGTCCGCTGCTCGCCCGAAGGCCGCAGGAACAGGTCCACGTCCGGCATGTCCGGCTGGTACAGGTACTTGCCGATGGTCTTCTCGTTGACCTTCTCGGGGTTCAACTTGCCGTCCGCGACGTCCCGCGCGATCCGCTGCATCGCGTCGCCAAGCTCGGCGCGGCCGCCGTAGTTGACGCACATCGTCATGTTCAGCGCCGTGTTGTGCTTGGTCTTCTCTTCGGCCGCCTGCAGCTCCTTGATCACCGACGCCCACAGCTTCGGCCGGCGCCCGGCCCAGCGGATGCGCACGCCGATCGAGCCGAGGTAGTCGACCTGGCGGCGGATGGTGTCGCGGTTGAAGCCCATCAGGAACCGCACCTCTTCGGGGCTGCGCTTCCAGTTCTCCGTCGAGAACGCGTACACCGAGAGCCACTTGACGCCGATTTCCACCGCGCCGGCGGCGACGTCGATCATCACCGCTTCGCCGCGCTTGTGGCCTTCGATCCGCGGCAGGCCGCGCTGGTTGGCCCAGCGGCCGTTGCCGTCCATGACCAGCGCGACGTGCTTCGGCACCAGCTCGCGCGGGATTTCCGGCGGGACCGCGCCCGACGGGTGCGGATCCGGGGCCCGCAGCTCGGATCGCGACGCCTTGTTCTCGCGTCCCCTGCGCAGCACGGCGGGCCTCCCTGGATGGGTGAAATCGATCAGGCCCGACCCTACTGCCCGCGCACCACCTATCCCTCGGGGGTCCGGGTGGCGGAGCCCCCGGCACGGGGCGAAGCCCCGGATGTCACTGCAGTCTCCCGGGCACGTCGCTCGACCAGGGGAAGGGACCGGAGCTGACGCTCCAGATGCCATTGCAGGTGGGCCGCGACCAGGCCACTCGCGTCGCGGCGGGTGCCCGGCAACGTCGATTCGGCCATCGGCCACTCGCCGTGGAGCAGGGCCGTGAGCAGGTCCAGGACCTCGGGCGCGGGGTGCACGCAGCCGGGCACGCGGCAGTCCTGGCACATCGAGCCGCCGGCGGTGACGCTGAACGCGACGTGCGGCCCGGGCAGGCCGCAGCGGGCGCATTCGGTGAGCGCGGGGGCCCAGCCGGCGTAGGACATCGCGCGGAGGAAGAACGCGTCGAGCACGAGGGACGCGTCACGCTCCCCGGCGGCGAGGGACCGCAGCGCGCCGCAGACGAGGAGGTAGAGCTTGAGCACCGGTTCGCCCTCTTCGGCCGAGAGCCGGTCCGCGGTTTCGGCGATCGCGCTGGCCGCGGTGTAGCGCTGGTAGTCGGCGACCAGCGGCAACGCGAACGCGTCGACGGTCTCGACCTGGGTGATCACGTCGAGCGTGCGGCCGGTGTAGAACTGCACGTCGACGTGGCCGAACGGCTCCAGCCGGGCCCCGAACCGCGACGAGGTGCGCCGCACGCCCTTCGCGACGGCGCGGACCTTGCCGTGCCGGCGCGTGAGCAGGGTGACGATCCGGTCGGCCTCACCCAGCTTGTGCGTGCGCAACACCACCCCGGTGTCGCGGTAGAGGTTCACCACCCCGACATCGTCCCACTCTCGGGTGATGCCGGGGTGGAGCGCCCCGCTGAAGAACCGGGATCAGCAGTAGTAGCCGTAGCAGGTGCTGACGGCCACGGCCGAGACGATGATCGCGATGATCGCCACGACGCAGCCGATGCTGCCCAGGATGGTGGAGATCAGGCAGAGCGTCTTGGTGGTGCGCGACGCCTGCTCCGCCATCATGTAGTTGCCCTGCATCTTGTACGTGCCGACCTCGTTCGACTTCATGATCGCGAAGATGCCGAGGATCAGGCCGCCCAGGAAGAGCGAGGCGATCGCCCAGCCCTTGTAGTCCTTGATGGCGTTGATGTCGCCGCCACCGCCGGGCATGCCGTAGCCGGGGGCGCCGAAGCCCCCGGTCGGGGGCTGGCCGTACGGGGCGGGCTGGCCGTAGGGCGCGGGCATGCCGCCCGACGGCGGGCCGTAGCCGGGCTGCTGCGGCTGCTGGAAACCGCCGGACTGCGGCTGCTGACCGTAAGGCGGCTGCTGCTGACCGTAGGGATTGGTCATGAACTGGTACCCCAACTACTCGTGAACGTCCGCCGGATCACCCCGGCGTGATGCGGGAAAAGGCGTGCGTCAGTGGTGCGGCGGCTGGTTCGGCGGCTGGCCGAACTGGCCGGGGTCGATCTTCTGGGTCTCGCCGGCTTCGCCTTGCGCCTCGGGACGCAGCATCTGCGTGCGCTCGGCCTGCTCGTCGAACGCGGACCCGCCCCCGGCGGGAGTGTCCGGGCGGAGCATCTCGGTGCGCTCGACCTCGTCGAAGGCGGAACCGCCCGGCGGCGGGGCGAGCGGCTGGCCCGGCTGCGGCTGGCCGAAGCCACCGGACTGCGGCTGCTGCGGGAAACCACCGGAGGACGGCTGCTGCGGGAATCCGCCCGACTGCGGCTGCGGCTGACCGAAACCACCGGAAGGCGGCTGCTGCGGGAATCCGCCGGCCTGCTGGCCGAACTGACCCGGCTGTTGCCCGGCCGGCGGGTAGCCGCCGAACGGCTGCGCGCCGGGCTGGCCCGCACCGGGCTGCCCGTAGGGGGCGGCGTCGTCGGCGTTGATCACGACGGTGCCGACGATCTTGTCGGCGAGGGTCTGGGACTTGTCGTCCCACAGCGGCCACAGCCAGCCGACGTAGCAGATGACGCCGTCGACGAAGTGGGCGAGATCGCGCAGGAACGCCATGCCGGCGCCGATCGGCTGCCCGGTGGCCTCGCTGACGAGCTTGATCTTCGCGACGCGCTTGCCGAGCGACTGGCCGGTGTTGCCCTGCTGGATCCAGCGGTTGAAGACGGCCCAGCCGATCCAGGCGAGCGTGCCGAGGATGACGATGATCTGCAGGATGCCGATCTTGCCCATCAGCGCCACGATGATGAAGATCAGGTACAGCAGCGCGAGCGGGCCCATGTCGATGAGCCAGCCCAGGGCGCGCTGGCCCCAGTTCGCGTAGTTTTGCGGTGCACCGAAGGGAGTTCCCGGCTGGCCGAACGGCGACGGCTGCCCGTAGGGTGCCGGCTGCCCGTACGGCGCGGGCTGCCCGTACGGCGGCGGCGCCTGACCGGGCTGCGGTTGTCCGAACGGCTGCTGGCCCCCGGGCTGCTGCCCTGGCGGCTGCTGACCGTAGGGATCGGTCATCTGGGTATCCCCCTCGCTGGTCACTCCACCGCACGCTCCGTGCGGAACCGGGTGCGAATGTACGGCACTGGTCCGCGGGAGCGTACTCGGTTCACCTGCGGCCGCGCTGCCCAGGCATCCACTGTCCGGGTGAACCGCACGAGCCTCCGACGCGGTGCGTGGCGAAGCGGTTCCCGTCCGTCGAAATCAGACGCGCAGACCGGTGAACGGGGCGAACGGGAGGTTGCGAATGACGAACCAGACCGCGAACACGACGCCGACGGTCAGCGGGGTCCAGCGCCAGTGCAGCCAGCTGTTTACCCAGCGGCCGCGCAGCCGTCCGACCGTCCAGGCGGCGGTGCTCCAGACGAAGAGGAGGATGAACACGAGCGACACGGCGTTGTAGTGCAGGGCCGCGGGAAGGTCGCCGTGCATCAGGCTGTAGGCCATCCGCATGCCGCCGCAGCCCGGGCAGTCGATGCCGAACAGCGCCTTGGTCGGGCAGACGGGGAGCCAGCCGCCGGGGGTGGTGGGGTCGCCGATCAGGACGGCCGCGCAGCACACGCCGAGCCCGCCCACGACGGCCATCGGGGCGCCGAGGGCGCGCAGCGTGGCCTTGGCGCCGCGGGCGGGGTATCCCGTGTAGACGGTCGTCATGGCACCAGCGACCAGGCGGAGAAGCCGACGAAGGCGACCATGACGGCGATGAACGCGAGGTAGAGCCCGATCAGCACGCCGAACGAGATCGCCGACCACATCGCCCACTTGCGGGCTTCGTCGGCGGCCCGGTGCGCTTCCGCGTGGAAGCCCTGGAACCACAGGGAGTTGACCTGGCTCGCCTTCACGATGGCGACGATACCCAACGGCAGGCAGCACATCACCGTCGAGAGGATCGCCCAGACCAGGTTGTTGTCCGGCGGCGGCCCGTAGTTCGGCCCCCAGCCGTGGGGCGGGTACTGCGGGTAGGGCGGGGTCACCGGTGTCTCCTCCTGCTGCCGACGTTCCTCAGTGGGACGCGGCGTCGTCGAGCAGCGTTCCCAGCAGCAGGACACCGCCGGCGACCAGGGCGACCCAGAACACCACGCCGACGACGGCACCGATGATCGCCCAGCGCCGCGCGGCACCGGCCGCGCCGCGGGCGGCGTCCGGGTCACCCTGCGCCCAGAGCCGCTCCACCTTGGCCGCCTGGAAGATCGAGACGATGCCGAAGGGCAGGCAGATGATCGCGGCGACGATGCCCCAAGCCAGGTTGCTCGCGGGCGGGGGCCCGGGGTTGTAGTCCGCGGGCGGCCGCGGTGGCTCGGTCACGTCAGAACCCGAGCCGGCGCAGCTGGCGGGGGTCGCGCTGCCACTCTTTGGCCACCTTGATGTGCAGGTCGAGGTAGACCTTCGAGCCGAGCAGCGCCTCGATGTTCTTGCGGGCGGTGGCGCCGACCTCGCGCAGCCGCTCGCCCTTGTGCCCGAGGATGATGCCCTTCTGGCTGGGGCGCTCGACGAAGAGGAACGCGTGCACGTCGATGAGGTCGTCCCGGCCTTCGCGGGGCAGCATCTCTTCGACGGTGACGGCGATCGAGTGCGGCAGCTCGTCGCGGACGCCTTCCAGTGCCGCCTCGCGGATGAGCTCGGCGACCAGCGTCTGCTCGGGCTCGTCGGTGAGCTCGCCGCCGGGGTAGAGCTGCGGGCCTTCGGGGAGCCTCGTGACGAGCAGGTCCGCGAGCGCGCCGACCTGGAAGCCGTCCACGGCCGAAACCGGGATCAGCTCGGCGAAGTCCATGACGTCCTGCAGCGCGAGCAGCTGCTCGGCGACCTGCTGCGGCTGGACGAGGTCGGTCTTGGTGACGATCCCGATGACCGGCGTCCGCTTGGCGATCTTCTGCAGCTCGGCGGCGATGAACTTGTCGCCGGGCCCGATCTTCTCGTTCGCCGGCACGCACAGGCCGACGACGTCCACTTCGGACCACGTCGTGTGCACGATGTCGTTGAGCCGCTCGCCGAGCAGGGTGCGGGGCCGGTGCAGGCCGGGGGTGTCGATGAGGACGAGCTGGGCGTCCTCGCGGTGCACGATGCCGCGGATCGCGTGGCGCGTGGTCTGCGGTTTGCTGGAGGTGATCGCGACCTTGGTGCCGACGAGGGCGTTGGTCAGCGTCGACTTGCCCGCGTTGGGCCGCCCGACGAAGCAGGCGAAGCCGGACCGGTGTTCCGTCATCGCTCGAGCACCTCGAGAATCGCGCCGTCCGGGGCGGCGAGGATGATTGGCGCGTACCTCGCGAGGTCGCGGACGGCCTGCACGGACGCGCCCTTGAGCAGCCCTTCCTCGCTGACGACGGCGGCGGCTTCGATGCCTTCGGCGCCGCTGGACAGCGCCGCGGCGACCGCGGCCTGGAGCGCGGTGAGCTTGAACGACGGCTGGTCGACCGTGCCCGCCGCGTAGGTGCGGCCGTCGGTGTCGCGGACCGCGGCGCCTTCGGGGGCCTGGATGCGGGCGCGCGAGGACCGGGCGAGGGTGACCAGCTTCTGGTCCTCCGCCTCGAGGTCAGGCATGTTCGACGCTCCTGTCGCGTTCGTCGGGGTGGGGCAGGCGCGTGCGGCGCCGGGTGGTGCGGTCGGCCGGGTCGGTCATCGCGTCGGCGTCGGCCGGGTGCACGACCACCGAGGTGATCCGCATGCGGCCGCGCCGGTCCTTGCCGCCTTCGGCGAACAGCCGGAGGCCGGCGACCTCGGCTTCGGCCCCCGGTAGCGGGACCCTACCCAGTCGTTCCGCGAGCAGCCCGCCCACGGTCTCCACGTCGTGGTCTTCGAGGTCGATGCCGAAGAGCTCGCCCAGGTCGTCGACGCTCATCCGGGACGAGACGCGAACGGCGCCGCCGGTGAGCTCCTCGACCTCGGGGCGCTCGTCGGCGTCGGACTCGTCGGTGATCTCGCCGACGATCTCCTCGAGGACGTCCTCGATGGTGAGCAGGCCGGCGGTGCCGCCGTACTCGTCGACGGCGATCGCCATGTGGTGGTGCGAGCGCTGCATCTCCTTGAGGAGCTCGTCGAGCCGCTTCGAGTCGGGGACGAAGGATGCTTCGTTCATCAGCGTGCCGACGACGGTGCTCGGGCCGTCCGGGTCCATGTACGCGGCCATGAGGTCCTTGATGTTGACGACGCCGACGATGTCGTCGACGGACTCGTCGATCACCGGGAGCCGGGTGAAGCCGGTGCGCAGGGCCAGGGCGAGGGCTTGGCGGACGGTCTTGGTGCGCTCGATCCAGACGATCTCCGTGCGCGGCACCATGACCTCGCGGGCGATGGTGTCGCCGAGCTCGAACACCGAGTGGATCATCTCGCGCTCGGAGTCCTCGACGACGCCGCGTTCCTGGGCGAGGTCGACGAGCTCGCGCAGCTCGACCTCGGAGGTGAACGGGCCTTCGCGGAAGCCCTGTCCGGGGGTGATGGCGTTACCGATGAGGATGAGCAGCCGGGACAGCGGGCCGAGGACCGAGCCGAGGACGCGGACGGGCCCGGCGACGTAGCGGCCGATGCGGTAGGGGTGCTGGCGGCCGAGGGTGCGCGGGCCGACGCCGATGAGGACGTAGCTCACGACGATCATGACGACCGCCGTGACCAGCACGGCGACGCCGAGCGGCCGGAGCCGGGTGCCGACGAAGACGGTGACCAGCACGGTGGCCGTGAGCTCGCAGCCGAGGCGCAGCAGGAGCAGCAGGTTGATGTGCCGGCGGCGTTCGGCGACGACGGCGGCGAGCTGGCGGGCGCCGGGCAGGCCCATCCGGGCGAGGCCGTCGGCCCGGGCTTGCGACACGGTGCTGATGGCGGCGTCGGCCGCCGCGAACACGCCCGCGAGGAGCACGAGCGCGATCGCGAAGAGGAGCTGGACCATGGCTGGCGCCTAGGGCGTTTCCCCGGTGGGTGGTTCGCCGGCCGGCGCGACGCCCGCGTCGAGCCCGGCGATGCCGAGCACGCGGTCGTCGGTGTTGCGCTGCGCGTCCCGCTTCTCCAGCGCGGCGACGGCGTCCTGGTACTCGCCGAGGATGCGTTTCTGGAGGGCGAACATCTCGCGTTCCTCGGCGGGTTCGGCGTGGTCGTAGCCGAGGAGGTGGAGGCAGCCGTGCACGGTGAGCAGGTGCAGCTCGTCGATCAGGCCGTGGCCCGCGGTCTTGGCCTGGTCCTTGGCGAACGCCGGGCAGAGCACGATGTCCCCGAGCAGCGCCGGAGACGCGTCGGGCGCGTCGGGGCGGCGGGAGGAGTCGAGCTCGTCCATCGGGAAGGCCATCACGTCGGTGGGGCCGGGGAGGTCCATCCAGCGTTCGTGGAGGTCTTCCATGACGTCGAGGGTGACCAGCAGGATGGACAGCTCGGCGAGCGGGCTGACCTCCATCTTGTCGAGGGCGTAGCGGGCGGCCGAGACGATGGACGTCTCGTCGACGTCGACGCCGGACTCGTTGGCGATTTCGATGCTCAACGCCGGTTGCCCTTCCAGCCGTTGCTCTGCTGGTCCTGGGCGTCCTGCACGGCCTGCCACTTTTCGTAGGCGTCGACGATGTCGCCGACGAGCTTGTGCCGGACGACGTCCTGGCTGGTCAGTTCGGAGAAGTAGAGCCCTTCGACGCCGCCGAGGATGTCGCGGACGACGCGGAGGCCGCTGCGCTGCCCGTTGGGCAGGTCGACCTGGGTGACGTCACCGGTGACGACGATCTTGGAGCCTTGCCCGAGGCGGGTGAGGAACATCTTCATCTGCTCGGGCGTGGTGTTCTGGGCCTCGTCGAGGATGATGAAGGCGTCGTTCAGCGTGCGGCCGCGCATGTAGGCGAGCGGCGCGATCTCGATGGTGCCGGCCTGCATGAGCCGCGGGATCGACTCGGGCTCGACCATGTCGTGCAGCGCGTCGTAGAGCGGCCGCAGGTAGGGGTCGATCTTCTCGTTGAGGGTGCCGGGCAGGTAGCCGAGGCGCTCGCCGGCTTCGACGGCGGGGCGGGTCAGCACGATGCGGGTGACCTGCTTGGCCTGGAGGGCCTGGACGGCCTTCGCCATGGCGAGGTAGGTCTTGCCGGTGCCGGCGGGGCCGATGCCGAAGACGACGGTGTGCTTGTCGATGGCGTCGACGTAGCGCTTCTGGTTGAGCGTCTTGGGCCGGATGGTCTTGCCGCGGCGGGAGACGATGTTGAGACTGAGGACCTCGGCCGGGGATGCGTCCCCGGTGCTCAGCATCCCGATGGTGCGGCGGACGGTGTCCGGGCCGACCTGCTGCCCGCCGGTGGCGAGGGTGACGAGGTCGGCGAAGACGCGCTCGGCGAAGGCGACGTCGGCGGGCGTGCCGGTCAGGGTGACTTCGTTGCCGCGAACGTGCACGTCGGCGGCCAGGAGCTCCTCGGCGACACGGAGGTTCTCGTCACGGGAGCCGAGCAGGCTGAGTGCGGCGGCGTCGGGAATGGGGAACCGGGACTGCGCGGCCTGGACGGCGGCATCCTCGGTCTTGGCGACGTCCCGGGGGGCGTCGGGTCGGGCGGCTCCACCCGGTTCGGTTCCGGCCACGTGGCCTCAGGCCTGCTTTCTCGGTGAGGGAGAACGGACCCCACCGATGCTACTGGCACCCACCGACAGAACGCAGACGGGTTTCGCCTAGTCCTGCTCAGGAGCCCCGAAGAGCCCCAGAGGCTCCCCACCAAGAACATGAGCATGAACATGAAAAACGGTCTGCCCAGCATCACCATCGGTGTTGAACACAACCCGATAACCACTCTCAAGGACACCCTCAAGCTCAGCAACCTTACGAGCAGCAAGAGCAACAGCAGCAAGCAACTGAGGGTCACCAGCAGCAAGCTCCCCCAGGTTCCGATACCGAACCTTGGGCACCACAAGCACATGAACCTTCGCCTGAGGCCGAATATCCCGAAAGGCAAAGGTGGAGTCATCCTGGTAGACGACATCAGCAGGGATCTCACCAGCAATGATCCGCTCGAAGAGAGTCTCATCCTCACGCATGAGGAACACCTTATCGACAGAGAGCCGCCCCACCAGACAGGCACCGAGCGGCAGCCGCGGGGGGTCCGGGGGGAACCCCCGGCTGGGGGTCTGGGGGTTTGACCCCCAGAGAACACAACGAACGCGTAGCGGCCCACTGAGTCGAGCGGAGCGAGAGGAAGGGGGCCGCGGAGCGGTAGACCCTGGGGGTCGATCTACCGCCACCGCGGCGGCCGCCGGACCGAGGGGGGAGGTGCCCGGCGGGGTCTGTGCTTTCCCAGTGGCGCGCCGAACCGGGAACGGTGTGTGGCGCGTTAGTAAACGAGAGTAACCGGTCGGAGTGTGATCGCGCCATAACTGGGCGCAAAATCGGGGGTCTTTTTTCTGGTGATCTTCTTACCGCCAGCGGGTCGTCAGGGCGCCTAGTGCGCCCAGTGCGACGGCCGCGGCGGTGGACGTGCGAAGCACCGTTGTGCCGAGGCGGACGGCTCGGGCTCCGGCGTCTCGCAGGGTGCGGAGTTCTTCGTCGGTGATGCCGCCTTCGGGGCCGACGATGAGGAGGAGGTCGCCGGTGTCCGGGAGGTCGAGGTCGGTGAGGCGGTCGGGGACGTCGGACTCGAGGACGACGGCCAGGGACATCGTGGCGGCGAGGCCGGCGAGCTCGCTGGTGGCGGCGGGTTCGGTGACGTCGGGGACGTGGGCGCGGCGGGCTTGTTTGGCGGCCGCGCGGGCGGTGGCGCGCCAGCGGGCGAGGGCTTTGTCGCCGCGGCCGCCGTCGTCCCATTTGGCGACGCTGCGGGCGGCTCGCCAGGGGACGATCGCGTCGACGCCGGCTTCGGTGGCGAGCTCGACCGCGAGTTCGCCGCGGTCGCCTTTGGCGAGGGCTTGGGCGAGGACGACGCGCAGGGCGGGCGGTTCCTCGGTCCAGCGCTCTTCGATCGTCAGCGTCAGGGCGGCGTCGCGGCCGGGCTGGACGGTTTCGACGACGCAGCGGGCCATGGTGCCCGCGCCGTCGGAGAGGACGAGCCGCTCCCCTGTGCGCAGGCGGCGGACCGTGGCCGCGTGCCGGGCTTCCTCGCCGTCGAGGACCGTGCGCCCGCTTGTGGGCACCGAGGTGGCGAGGAAGACCGGCAGGGTGGTGTCGGGCACGGGTCAGCGGTGGTTCTTGGCGCGCAGCTTGGAGAACAGGCCGCCGTGCTTGGTGCCGTTGGACGCCAGCGTCGGGACTTCCTCGCCGCGCTGCTGGGCGAGCTCGACGAGGAGGTCGCGCTGGGCTTCGTCGAGCTTCGTCGGGACCACGACGTCGATGTGGACGTGGAGGTCGCCGCGGCCGTCGACGCGGCCGGAGGACCGCAGCCGGGGCATGCCCTTGCCGTTGAGGACGAGCTCGGCGTTGGGCTGGGTGCCGGGTTCGACGTCGAGCTCGTAGTCGCCGTCGATGAGTGTCGAGATGGGCACCGTGGCGCCGAGGGCGGCGGTGGTCATCGGGATGCGGAAGTTGCAGTGCAGGTCGTGGCCCTGCCGGACGAAGACCTCGTGCGGGGTCTCGTCGATCTCGACGTAGAGGTCGCCGGCCGGGCCGCCGCCGGGGCCGACCTCGCCCTGGCCGGACAGGCGGATGCGCATGCCGTCGCCGACGCCCGGCGGGATCTTGGCGGTGACGTTGCGGCGGGCGCGGATGCGGCCGTCGCCGCCGCACTGGCGGCAGGGGTCGGGGATGACCTCGCCGAAGCCGCGGCAGACCGGGCACGGGCGGGCCGTGACGACCTGGCCGAGGAAGGACCGCTGGACGGACTGGACCTCGCCGGCGCCGCCGCAGGTGTCGCAGGTCTTGACGCCGGTGCCTTCGGTGGTGCCGGCGCCGCGGCAGAGGTCGCAGACGATCGCGGTGTCGACGGCGATCTCCTTGTCGACGCCGGTCGCGCAGTCCTCGAGGCTGAGGCCGAGCCGGATCAGCGCGTCGGAGCCGGGCTGGACGCGGCTGCGGGGGCCGCGCCCGCGCCCGCCGCCTCCGCCGGCCGCGCCGAAGAAGGCGTCCATGATGTCGCCGAGGCCGCCGAACCCGGCGAACGGGTCGCCACCGCCCGCGCCGCCGCGGCCGCCGCCGTCCATCGGGTCGCCGCCGAGGTCGACGATCTTGCGCTTCTGCGGGTCGGACAGCACTTCGTAGGCCGTGGTGACCTCGCCGAACTTGTGCTGCGCGTCTTCCGACGGGTTGACGTCGGGGTGCAGCTCCCTGGCCAGCTTCCGGTACGCGCGCTTGATGTCCTGATCGCTCGCGTTCTTGGCCACCCCGAGGATGCCGTAGTAGTCCCTCGCCACCGTCTCTGCTTCTCCTTCTGCTCTGCCCGGCTCAGCGGCCGGCCAGGATCTGCCCCACGTAGTTGGCGACCGCGCGCACCGCGGCGATCGTGCCGGGGTAGTCCATCCGGGTCGGGCCGACCACCCCCATGCCGCCGAGCACCATGTCCTGGCCGTAACCGATCGAGACGACCGAGGTGCTGCGCATCTGCTCGTCTTCATTTTCCTCACCGATGCGCACCGTGATCGCACCGGGGTTGCGCGCGGCGGCCAGGAGCTTGAGCACGACCACCTGTTCCTCGAGCGCTTCGAGGACCTGGCGCAGGGAACCCGGGAAGTCGGCGACGTTGCGCGTGAGGTTCGCGGTACCGCCCAGGACCAGGCGTTCTTCGGGGTGTTCGGCCAGCGACTCGACCAGGACCGTGGTGACGCGGATGAGCGCGTCCCGCAGCTCGCCGGGTGCCTGGTCGGGCAGTTCGGCGACGCGCGCGGCGGCGTCGGTGAGCCGTCGTCCGGACATGGCCGTGTTGAGCACGGACCGCAGCCGGGCCACGTCTTCTTCGGTGACGACGTCGCCGAGGTCGACCGTGCGCTGGTCGACGCGGCCGTTGTCGGCGATCAGCACGAGCATCAGCCGCGCCGGGGTGAGCGGCACCACTTCGAGGTGGCGCACCTTGGCGTTGGTCAGCATCGGGTACTGGACGACGGCGACCTGCCGGGTCAGCTGCGCGAGCAGCCGGACCGAGCGGCGGAGGACGTCGTCGAGGTCGGTGCCGCTGTCGAGGAAGGTGGTGATGGCCCGGCGCTCGGCCCCGCTCAGGGGCTTGATCTCGGAGAGCCGGTCGACGAAGAGGCGGTAGCCCTTGTCGGTCGGCACCCGGCCGGCACTGGTGTGCGGCTGGGTGATGTAGCCCTCTTCCTCGAGCGTGGCCATGTCGTTGCGCACGGTGGCGCTCGAGACGCCCAGGTTGTGCCGCTCGACGATCGCTTTGGAGCCGACCGGCTCCTGGTTGGAGACGTAGTCGGCCACGATCGCGCGCAGCACGTCGAAGCGACGTTCCTCCGCGTTGGCCACCGGTTCCTCCCCTACCTCGCTCGCTGCTCACCTTGAGTTTACGGAAGCCTGAGCGGGTCGTGCTCAACCCCGCCCACTGGGTAGGGGCCGGCTCCCCCGACGTCATGAACGAGTCGTTCACCTCGCCCGGCGACATGAACGAGTCGTTCATGTCGTCTCCGCGCCGGGTAAAGAACGCGCAAACGAATTCCCATGCATTCTTCTCAAATGAATTCCCGGCTTGTAGCGGGAACCGAAAAGCGGTTTGCTGCCTCTGATCCGCATGCCCTCCCCCGACTCCGAGGTCACCGTGAACCGCATTGAACCCGCTTCGGCCGGAATGCCCGATATCGCCCGGCGCGCGGCCGAGGCGAAAGCCCGGCTCGAGCGGGTCTCGGCGACCGCCACGAGCGCCGACGGGGCCGTCACGGTCACCGTCAACACCAGCGGTGCGCTGCAGGAAATCACCTTCGGCCCGCGGGCGGACGAGCTGCCGCGGGCCCGCCTCGCCCAGGCCGTCCTCGCGGCGGCCAAACGCGCGCAGGTCGACGCCGCGCAGCAGCTGACCGCGGTGATGGCGCCGGTGATCGGCGCCGACAGCGACGCGATGCATTTCCTCCGGGAACAGATCCCGGCGCCCGAATTGCCGGAAGAAGAACCGGCACCGCCGCGTTGGGAATTCACCGAAACGCCGCGGGAAACCCCGCCGCCGCCACCTGTGCGCCCGGCCCGGCCGCGCCCGGACGACGACGAAGACTTCGGCGGCCCGATCCTGCGCCGGGGGCTCTGATGGCCGGGCGGGCGATGAAGGTCGACTTCGACGTCCTCGGCGGCCACGAGGACGAGATCCGGGAGATCGCCGACCGCGTGCAGCAGGCGGTCGACGCCGCCGGCACCGCCGGCGCGCTCGACTTCGACGCGTTCGGTCTGGTCGGGCAGGTGTTCGCGGTGCCGATCCAGGGCTGGGTGGACACCGCCGACAGCTTCCTGAGCGCGGCCGTCGAGGCCGGCCACGAGGTCGCGGACCGGGTGAAGACCGCGCACACGGCGTTCCGCGACCACGAACAGAAGACGAAGAGCCTGATCGAGGGCATCGGCAAGGAGCTCCCGGCATGACCGAGAACGCACTGGTCGCGACGGCCGAGTCGCCGGGCGGCTTCTGGAGCGGCATGGGCGACGGCTCGAAGGGCGAGCTGGACAACCTCAACGCCCAGACCGGCGGCGCGGGCATCTTCAGCGACGCCGCGTCGACGCTCACCGACGCGCGCAACGGTGACTGGGGCAACCTCGCCATGGACGTCGGCACCGACGCCCTCGACCTGCTCGGCGCGGCGATGGACCCGCTCGGCACGCTGGCCAGCGCCGGGGTCGGCTGGCTGATCGAGCACATCAGCTTCCTCAAGGACGGCCTCGACAAGCTCGCCGGCAAGCCCGAGGCCGTCACCGCCAAGGCCGTGACCTGGACGAACATCGCGAAGCAGCTCACCGAGACGGCCGAGAGCTACGAGCAGCAGGCCAAGAAGGTCCAGCAGTCCTTCAGCGACTGCGGCTCCGCCGAGGCCTACCAGCGGACGGCCGAAAGCTACGTCAGCGTCCTGCGCGGCGCCGCGTCGCACGCCGGAGACGCGTCGACGGCCATGAACGTCGGCGCGGCGCTGGTCGGCACCGAGCGCGGGCTGATCCGCGACATGATCTCGTCGTTCGTGGGCGAGCTGATCGTCAAGGCCCTCGCCGCGCTCGCCGCGTCCTGGTGCACCTTCGGCGGCACGATCGCGGCGTTCATCGCCGACACGGTCATCGAGGGCGGTGTGCTCGCCGAGAAGATCAGCACGCGCATCGCGAAGATCGTCGAGAAGCTGGAGAGCCTGGCGAAGGGCGCGGGCAAGTCGAAGGCGGCTCTCGAAGGCGCGGCGAACGCGTTGAAGAAGGTGGGCAAGGGCGTCGACAAGCTCGTGGACAAGTCGGTCGACACGGCCGCCGGCATCGAGCGCAAGGCCAACGAGCTCAAGCAGGCGGGCAAGGAGGCGAAGTCCGCCGAGGAAACGGCCGAAGGCTGGAAGGACGCCTGGCGGGAGAAGGTCCCCGGCGGCGAAAAGCTGGAGGGACCGGGCAAGACGTACTCCGAAGAGGGCCGCAGCGTGCTCAAGCCGGGTGCGTGGCAGGAGTCCGGCGGCTATCCGGGCTGGAAGCCCGCGGACACGGTCGGCGTCGTGACCGAAGGCCGCCGGCAGGAGAACGAGCAGTACGACCGGTACCACGAGAGCCAGGAGGCTTACGAAAAGGAGCACCCCGAAGGCGAGGGCGAGTGAGCGAGCAGGCCGACGTGGAGCTGGCCAACCGCAACGGCCGGCTCCACCCGTCACAACGCGGGAAGCTGCTCGACTTCACCTTCTGGACAGCGGCGGTCCTGGTGGTCGCCGGCCTGGTGACCGCCGCGCTCGCGGTCGCCGACGGGGCGGCGGCCGCCGCCGTGCCGATCCTCGCGGTGACCGCCTGGTTCGCCTTCGTCTGCGGGCGACGGCTCTCGGAGGTCACGAGCGGGCGGCTGGTCGTGGTCACCGGCTGGACGCACGACTTCGGGAAGGTGCACGGGAAACGGCCCGAACGCGGCCAGTTCCCGATCTACGTCTACGAGATCATGGAACGGATGTGGTTCACCTACCTGGTCGCCGGGGACCGCAGTTTCCGGCTCGACGACCGCGAGCTTCGTGCGCGGATCCAGGCGGAGCGGACGAACGCCGTCTACCTGACTCCGCGCACGAAGCTGCTGGTCAACGTCCTGCCGGCGTAGCCCCGATCGCGTCGAACTCGGCATCGGTCAGCTCGATGTCCGCGGCGGCGACGTTGTCCTCGAGGTGCGCGACCGACGAGGTCCCCGGGATCGGCAGCACGACGGGCGACCGCTTGAGCAGCCAGGCGAGCGCGAGCTGCGACGGCGAGGCGTCGTGCTCCTTGGCGAGCGCGGTCAGCGGGCTGTCCGGCCCGGCGAGCGCGCCGGTGGCGAGCGGGAACCACGGGATGAACGCGATGCCGTGCTCGGTGGCGTGCTCCAGCAACGGCTCGGCGTCGCGCTTGGCCAGGTTGAAGAGGTTCTGCACGGAGACGATCTCCGCGGTCTTCTGCGCTTCCTTCAGCTCGTCCACGCCGATCTCGGACAGGCCGATGTGCCGGATCTTGCCTTCGTCCTGGAGCTTCTTCAGCTCGCCGACCTGCTCGGCCACCGGGACCTTCGGGTCGATCCGGTGCAGCTGCAGCAGGTCGATCCGGTCGACGCCCAGGTGCCGCAGGCTCAGCTCGACCTGCTGCCGGAGGTACTCGGGCCGCCCGACCGGGATCCACTGGTTCGGGCCCTGCCGGGTGAAGCCGGCCTTGGTCGCGATGACGACGTCGTCGGCGTAGGGGTGCAGGGCCTTCTTGATCAGCAGGTCGGCGACGAACGGACCGTAGGCGTCGGCGGTGTCGATCAGGGTCACCCCGAGTTCGACGGCCCGCCGCAGCACGCGCACGGCCTCGTCCGGATCCTTCGGGTCACCCCAGACCCCCGGCCCGGTGAGCTGCATGGTGCCGTACCCGAGGCGGGTGACCGGGAGGTCGCCGCCGATGGTGAAGGTGCCGGACTTCTTCGCGCTCATTCGTCTTCCTAACGTCGTCCGCGGATCCCCAGGGGTCAACCCGGCGGACCCGCGGACGATTCCCGGCGTCAGGAGTTGCGCGGGAAGCCCAGGTTCACCCCGGCGTGCGACCGGTCCGGCCACCGCGACGTGACGACCTTCGTCCGCGTGAAGAAGTGGAACCCCTCCGGCCCGTAAGCGTGAGTGTCGCCGAACAACGAGTCCTTCCAGCCGCCGAACGAGTAGTAGCCCACCGGGACCGGGATCGGAACGTTCACCCCGACCATCCCGACCTCGACCTCGTTCTGGAACCGCCGCGCCGACGAGCCGTCGCCGGTGAAGATCGCCACGCCGTTGCCGTACGGGTTCGCGTTGATCAGGTCCAGCGCGTCGTCGTAGGAAGCCGTGCGCGCCACCGACAGCACCGGGCCGAAGATCTCGTCCGTGTAGATCGACATCTCCGGGCGGACGTGGTCGAACAGCGTCGGGCCGAGCCAGAAGCCGTCCGCGGAACCGGTCACCTCGAGCCCGCGCCCGTCCACGACCAGGGACGCACCCGCGTCGACCCCGGCGTCCACATAGGACTCCACCCGCGCGTGGTGGGCCGCCGTCACCAGCGGTCCCATTTCGGACGACGGGTCGCGCCCGTCGCCGACGCGCAGCACGGTCATCCGCTCGGTGATCTTGCGCACCAGCTCGTCGCCGATCGGGTCGACCGCGACGACCACCGACACCGCCATGCAGCGCTCGCCCGCCGAGCCGAAGCCGGCCGACACGGCGGCGTCCGCGGCCAGGTCGAGGTCCGCGTCCGGCAGCACGACCATGTGGTTCTTCGCCCCGCCGAGAGCCTGGACGCGCTTGCCGTGCCGGGTGCCGGTTTCGTAGACGTAGCGCGCGATCGGCGTCGACCCGACGAACGAGATCGCCTTGACGTCGGCGTGCTCCAGCAGCCCGTCCACCGCCGCCTTGTCGCCGTGCAGCACGTTCAGCGCACCCGCGGGCAGCCCGGCCTCGGCGAACAGCTCCGCGATGAACACCGCGGCCGACGGGTCCTTCTCGCTCGGCTTGAGCACGACGGTGTTGCCGCAGGCCAGGGCGTTCGGGACGAACCAGAGCGGCACCATCGCCGGGAAGTTGAACGGCGAGATCACGCCGACCACGCCGAGCGGCTGCGCAATCGAGTAGACGTCGACGCCGGTGGACGCGTTCTCGCTGAAGCCGCCCTTGAGCAGCTGCGCGGCGCCGCACGCGTACTCGACGTTCTCGATCGCGCGGGCGACCTCGCCCGCCGCGTCGGACTCGACCTTGCCGTGCTCGCTCGTGACGATCTTCGCCAGCTCGTGCTTGCGCGCGGCCAGGAGCTCGCGGAAGGCGAACAGCACCCGCGTCCGGCCGGCCAGCGACGTCCCGCGCCAGCCCGGCAGCGCGGCCTTGGCCGCGGCGACGGCGGCTTCCACCTCGGCCTCGCCGGCGAAGTCGACGTGCGCGGCGACCTGCCCGGTGGCGGGGTCGAACACCTCGCCCGAACGCGCGGCGGTCCCGGTGAACGGCTTGCCGTCGATCCAATGGCTGATGCGGTCGGTCACGGCGGGCGCTCCTTCGGTCGGGTACGTCTCCCCGAGTCTCCGGGCGGGCGCCACGCCAACGCCATCGACAACGTGTACGGAGTCACCGTCCCGGCCGTACAGTCTGTCCCTGCCCATCAGACCCGAGGAGCCATGTACCCGACCGTCGCCGAGGTGCTCGCGCTGCCGGTGCTGCGCCAGGGCCGTCCGCACGTCGTCGCCGGCATGGCCGGGCTCGACGCCCCGGTGCGCTGGGCGCACGTCGCCGAGGTCGCCGACATCGCGCACCTGCTGCGCGGTGGCGAGCTGGTGCTGACGACCGGGGTCGCGCTGCCCGACGACGGCCCCTCGCTGGCCCGCTACGTCGCCGACCTGGCCGGCGTCGGCGCCGCCGGCCTGGTGATCGAGCTGGTCCGGCACTGGAACGACAAGCTGCCCGCCGCGCTGGTCGAGGCGGCCGAGAAGCACGGCCTGCCGCTGGTGACGCTCTCGCGCGAGACCCGGTACGTGAGCGTCACCGAGGCGGTGAACGGCCAGATCGTCGACGCCCAGGTCGCCGAGCTGCGCGCCGCCGAGCGCGTCCACGAGACGTTCACCGCGCTGACGGTCGCGGGCGCCGAACCCGGCGTCGTCCTGGGCGAGGTCGCCCGGCTGACCGAGCAGCCGGTGGTACTGGAGACGCTGTCCCACGAGGTCCTCGCCTACGACGCGGCCGGGGTGGATCCGGCCGAGCTGCTCACCGGCTGGCCGGCCCGCTCGCGCGTCGTCCAGCTCGGCGAGCGGACCGGCTACCACCCGGGGTCGGGCTGGCTGGTCACCGTCGTCGGCGCGCGCGGGCACGACTGGGCCCGGCTCGTGCTCGTCTGCGCCGACCAGCCGCCGCACCGCCACCGGGTGGTCGCCGAGCGGGCCGCGTCGGCGCTGGCCGTGCACCGGCTGGTCGCCAAGGACTCCGACGGCCTGGAGCGGCAGGCCCATCGAGCCGTGCTGCACGAGCTGCTCGCGTCGCCGGCGCCGACGGCGGAGCTGCTCGCGCGCGCGTCGGCGCTGGCCGTGCCGCTCACCGGGCGGCAGCTGGTCGGGCTGGCGGTCCGGCCGAAGCTGACCGGCAGCCGGCCTGCGTTGTCGACCCCGCCGGTGCTGCGCGAGCTGGCCGAGGCGACGGTCCTGGCGGCGCGCCGCGCGAAGGTGTCGGCGCTGGTGGCGACGGACGACCTCGGCGTGCGCGCGCTGATCGCGCTGTCCCCGGAGGCGAACGCCGACACCGTGCTGCACCGGCTTGCCACCGACGTCCACGAGGCCCGGGGCAGCGCGCCCGGCGTGCTCGCGGTCGGCACGACGGTGTCCTCACCCGCCGAAGCGGGCCGGACGCTCCTGGAGGCCGGCCAGGTGGCGGCGGCCGCTTTGGGGGCGGGCCGCGAGCGCGTGCTGCACCGGCTGTCGGACGTCCGCCTGCGCGGCCTGCTGCACCTGCTGTCCGGCGACGAGCGGGTGACGGCGTTCGCCGTGCGCGAGCTCGGGCCGCTGCTGCAGCGCGACGCGGCTTCCGGCAGCCGGCTCGTCCAGGCGTTGCGGCACTACTGCGAGCAGGGCGGCAACAAGTCGGCGGCGGCCGCGGCGGCGCACACCTCCCGGACGGCGTACTACCAGCAGCTCGCCCGGATCGAGCAGGTCCTCGGCGTCCGGCTGGAGGACCCGGAGTCGATGCTCTCGCTCTACGTGGCCTTGCTGGCATTGGACCTCACTCGGTCGAGCGAAGAAGACTCACCCGGACGAGGAGCACAGTGATCGACCTCCGGCTGCCGATGGAACCGATATGGCCCTACTCCCCCTCGCAGCCTGCTTGCTGAGCTTGAGCTGTCTCGCCCCGGCGCAGCCGCCGGCGTCGACGTTGCAGCTGACCAGCCACGACACGGCCAACCGCATCGGCTCGGCGGTCCTGACGTGCGACCCGACGGGCGGCACCCACCCCCAGCGCGACAAGGCGTGCGCGGTGCTGTCGAGCGTCGGCGGCGACTTTTCGCGGATCACCGCGCGGCACCAGGCGTGCACGCTGATCTACGCCCCGGTGGACGTGACGGTCATCGGTACCTGGCAGGGAAAGCCGGTGTCGTTCCGGACGTCCTACCCGAACCGGTGTGCGGCGGACCGCGACTCGGACGACGTCTTCGCGTTCTGACGCTCCGACGCTTTGCGCGCGGAAGCCGCCGGGCCGCCCCCACGACGGCCCGGTGGCTTCCGCGCAACGCTTTTAACTACGCACCGCCCGCGCCGGCGGTTCAACAGTTGCCGAGAGTCACGTCGCGGGCGCTCGAGCGGCTGAGGTTCCAGGCGGGCCAGCCGTCGGGGGTGTCGCCGGCCAGGACCTCGCGCAGCACGCACGTGCGCAGGGGCTCGGGCAGCCGGGCCGACACCACCGGGACGACGTCGGTGGAGAATCCCGCCAGATACCGGTGGTCCAGGGGTTTGCCGACGGCCGCGCGGTCGAGGTTGGCGCCGGCGATGAGGCGTTCCGGGTCGAGGACGGCGAGCACCAGCAGCGCCGCGGCGGCGGTGCCGATCGCCGCGCGGGGCAGCCACGTCGAGCGGAGCTTGACCAGCGACGCCAGTACCAGCACGAACACGGCGCCGAACCACAGTTCGCAGACCTCGACCAGCAGCCGCAGGACGGTGAAGCCGTAGGCCTCCTGGTACGTCCACATGCGACTCAACGCCGACCCGACGAGTACCAGGCTCAGCGCGCTCAACGCGCCCAGCAGGACGCGCTGGCGGAGCCGGTCGGCCTTCGTGACATCCGGGGCCCAGCGCAGCGCCGCGGCGACGATGGCCAGCGTCAGCACGGTGACGGCGCACAGCTGCCAGAAGCCGCCGCGGGCGTACTCGGCGGCCGTCAGGCCGCTGGTGCGCAGGACGTACCCGGTGCCGCCGAACAGCACGACCAGCCGGACGCCGACGAACACGCTGAACAGCAGGACCAGGACGGTGAGCGGGACCGTCCACTCCAGACCATATTTTGTCCGATGTGGACGTTGTGCGCCCGCGCGATGCGGTGGGGCGGCGAGGAAGTAGCAGGCCCCGGCGACGAGCAGTGCGAAGACGGCGAACACGCAGCACCAGCGCACGAGGACGTCGACGCTGAGATCGGGGATGACGGCGTTGACGACGGCGGCGAAGGCGGCATCGGCGCTGGCGAGCAGCGGCACGAAGACGGCGACGAGCGCGGCGGTGGCCAGCACGGCGAGGCCGATCCGCCGGGCGACGCCGTCGCGGCGGGCGGCGAACTGTCCCACCCCTCGGCCGGCCCACGGAACGGCGCGAAGGGCCTCCAGCGGGACGGCGAGGATGTCGTAGAGGAAGGAGTTGACGGTCCGCTTCCCCACGACGGCCAGCGAGCCGCAGACGACGGCCCCGAGCACGCAGAGGACGAACAGCCACCCGGACGCCCGCACGGCACCCATTCCGAGCAGGGCGAGGGCGAGGAAGGCCCACCCGGCGTTGCCCCAGGTGAAGGGACCGGCGCCGGCCCGCGACCGCCGATCCGCGAGGAAGACGGCGAAGGTGACGGCCAGCCCGGCCAGCAGCCACCCGATCCCGGGCCGGTCGACGGGCAGCACGAGAGCGGAGGCCAACCCGGCCAACCCGGCGGCGGGCAAGACGGCAGGAGGAAGCGGGACGACGGCCGACCTGGGCGGCGGAATCGGCTGCAGGAGAACAGGAGGAGCGGCCACGGCGACCCCACCGGCCCGGACTTCACCGGCTGTTCCCCTGGCACCCGCCCGTTCGCCCGCCGGCCCCGCAGCTCCGGCTGCCCCGCCGGCACCCGCCCGTCCACCCGCCGGGCCCGCGGCTCCGGCGGGCTCGGCCGAGCCGACCCGTCCACGCCCGCCGGCGTAGGCACCACCGCTCGCCGCCTCCAGAGCGGCTCGGGCCGAGGACGCTGCGGCGAACCCGCCGGCCCGAGCCTCACCCGCAGCCCCCGAACCGCCTCCCGCCGACCGCTTGCCCCGCGGCACCCGCTTGTCCGCGCCCGGGTCTCCGGGCTCATCGATCCTGCTCTTCGGCATCGTCCTCAACTCTCGTTCGCATTCGCAAATGTCCCTGCGCGCACCGCTCGTTTCGCCGCTTCCGAAGGTCGGCCCAGCCACCCAGCCGAAGCCGAAGCCGAACCAGCCGCCGGTAGCTCAGCCCGTCGGCAGCGTCACCCGGATCCGGCTCCCGGCCCCCGCCGAGGGCTCCACCACCCCGATCGTCCCGCCGTGCAGCTCCACCACCCACCGCGCGATCGCCAGGCCCAGCCCCGTCCCCCCGCCGGACGGCCGCTCCCCCCGCGTGAACCGCTCGAACACCCGCACCCGGTCCGCCGGCGCGATCCCCGGCCCCTCGTCGCACACGTCGATGCGCAGCTCGCCCGGCCGCGCCTCGGCCAGCACCTGCACCGAACCGCCCGCCGGGCCGTGGCGGACCGCGTTCTCCAGCAGGTTCGCCACCACCTGGAACAACCGCCCGCGGTCCGCCAGCACCACCGCGTCCTCAGGCGAAACCGACACCGAGAACGTCACCCCGCGCACCAGCGCCGCCTCGGAGACCGCCTCGGACAGCAGCGAAGACACCGAGAACGACGTCTTGTGCAGCGGGATCGCCCCCGCGTCGAGCCGCGACAGGTCCAGCAGCTCGTCCACCAGCGTCGCCAGCCGCTCGGTCTGCTGCAGCGCCGTCTTCAGCGTCGCCGGGTCCGGGTCCTCGACGCCGTCGACCAGGTTCTCCAGCACCCCGCTCAACGCCGTGATCGGCGTGCGCAGCTCGTGGGACACGTTCGCGATCAGCTCGCGCCGCTGCTTGTCCGCGTCGCCGAGGTCGCCGGCCATCAGGTTGAACGCCTGCGCCAGCTCGCCCACTTCGTCCCGCGTGGTGGCACGGACGCGGCGCGTGTAGTCGCCCTTCGCCATCGCCCGCACCGCGCCCGTCATCTCGCGCAGCGGCCGGGTCATCCCGTGCGCCAGCACCTGCGACAGCAGCAGCGCCAGCACCATCGCCGTGATCGTCGTCCGGGGCGGCAGCCAGCCGATCTGCCAGTTGAAGAACGCGAACGCGACCCCGCCGGAGGCGACCATCAGGATCGCCAGCTTCAGCTTGATCGACCGGATCCCGTCCAGCGGCCGCGGCAGCAGCTCGACCACCCGGACCAGCAGAGCCTTCACGATCCCGCCTCCAGCGCATAGCCGACGCCGTGCACCGTCCGGATGAGATCGGCGCCGAGCTTGCGCCGCAGCGCCTTGATGTGGCTGTCGACGGCCCGGGTGCCCGCGGACGTGCCGTGGACGTCCCAGTCCCACACCTCCGACAGCAGCCGTTCCCGCGGTTGCACCGCCCGCGGCCGCCGCGCGAAGTGCACCAACAGGTCGAACTCGATCGGCGTCAGCTGCGCCGCGACACCGGCCCGGGCGACGCGCCGCTGGTCGACGTCGATCTCGAGGTCGCCGAGCACGATCCGGGTGCCCAGGACCGAAGACGAGCGCTCGACCCGCCGCAGCAGCGCGTGCACCCGCGCTGTCAGCACCCGCATCGAGAACGGCTTCGTGAGGTAGTCGTCGGCGCCGACCCCCAGCCCGACCAGCATGTCCATCTCGTCGGCGCGCGCGGTCAGCATGAGCACCGGCACCGGCCGCCGCCCCTGGATCCGGCGGCAGACCTCCAGGCCGTCGAACCCCGGGAGCATGACGTCCAGCACCACGAGATCCGGCTCCGACGCGGTGTCCGCTTCGACCGCGGCCGGCCCGTCGTGGGCGACGTCCACGCTGAACCCCTCGGCCCGCAGGCGAGCGGCGATCGACGCGGCGATGGTGACGTCGTCCTCGACGACGAGCACCCGCCGCACTCCTGGTTCCATGAAAACGACCTTAGGGATCGGCGGTGGAGAGGGTCCGCGCGAAGTGTGGAGATCCTGTGGAGACGTTTCCCCCGCTTTGCCGGTTCGTGACGACGAGATGTGTGACGCACGTCATGCACCCTGACGGCCGTTCGCGCAATCGACAGTCTGCACTCCTGATCAGGGAACAGTGAACAGTCTGCCGTTGCCCCGGTCACGACCCGGCGCGCAGGATTCCGCAATGGCGCCGACACCCGCAGACCAGCGCGTGCACGAGGACGGCCGGGTCGAGCTCGCACCCGGTGCCGTCGGGTCCCTCGAAGGCAGCCGGTTCTTCAACGACGAACTGGCTCCCGTCCCCGTCGAGAAACGGACCTGGACCACCTACAACTACTTCGCGCTCTGGATGGGGATGGCGCACAACATCCCCAGCTACGCATTGGCCGCGTCGCTGATCGCGCTCGGCATGAACTGGGTGCAGGCGCTGATCACCATCACGATCGGCAACCTGGTCGTGCTGGCGCCGATGCTGCTCAACAGCCACGCCGGCACGAAGTACGGCATCCCGTTCCCGGTGTTCGCCCGCGCGTTCTACGGTCTGCGCGGCGCCAACCTGGCCGCGCTGCTGCGCGCGTTCATCGCGTGCGGCTGGTTCGGCATCCAGACCTGGGTCGGCGGCGAAGCCATCTACGTCATCCTCGGGCGCCTGCTCGGCTCGTGGTGGCGGGACGCGCCGGAGATCGCCGGGCAGCACTGGACGCTCTGGCTGTCGTTCGTGGTCTTCTGGATCGGCCAGATGCTGATCATCTGGCGCGGCATGGACGCCGTCCGCCGGTTCGAGAACTGGACGGCGCCGCTCGTGTCGGTCGGCTTCCTGATCATGCTCGGGTACGTGCTGGTCAAGGCGGGCGGGCTCGGCCCGATCCTGGCCGACGGCGGCAAGCTCGGCTGGGGCCCGGACTTCTGGAAGGTGTTCGCGCCGTCGCTGATGGCGATGATCGCGTTCTGGTCGACGCTCTCGCTCAACATGCCGGACTTCACGCGCTTCGGCGGCAGCCAGCGCAAGCAGGTCCGCGGCCAGATCCTCGGCCTGCCCACCACGATGACGTTCATCGCGATCGTGGCCATCCTGACCACGTCGGGCGGGCACGTGCTCTACGGCGAGGACATCTGGGACCCGGCGCAGCTGGCCGACAAGTTCACCAGCCCGGTCGTGGTCGTCGTCGCGCTGGTCGCGCTGGTGCTCGCGACGATCTCCGCGAACCTCGCGGCCAACGTCGTCAGCCCGTCCTACGACTTCTCCAACGCCTTCCCGAAGAAGATCACCTTCGCGGTCGGCGGCGGGATCACCGGCGTCATCGGCATCCTGATCCAGCCGTGGCGCCTCTACTCCGACCCGAACATCTACATCTTCGCCTGGCTCGGCTTCTACGGCGGCCTGCTCGGCGCGGTCGCCGGTGTGCTGGTGGCCGGGTACTGGGTGATCGCCCGCACGAAGCTCAAGCTGAAGGACCTCTACACACCCGATGGGGTGTATTGGTTCACCGGCGGCTGGAACTGGCGCGCGCTGGTCGCGACGCTGGTGGGAGCCGTTCTCTCGGTCGGCGGCGCCTATGGCGGGCCGTTCCCCGACGGCGGGCTCATCCCGTTCCTCAAGCCGCTTTACGACTACAACTGGGTGGTCGGCTTCGTCGGCGCGTTCGTCGTCTTCGCCGCCCTGTCCGCATCATCGAACAAGGAGGAAGCCAGTGAGCGTGGTCCGAGCCGCATTGATCCAGCAAGGGTGGACGGGTGACAAGGAGTCCATGATCAAGGCGGCGGTCGACCACATCGCCTCCGCCGCCTCGCAGGGCGCCCAGGTCGTCTGCCTGCAGGAACTGTTCTACGGCCCCTACTTCTGCCAGGTGCAGGACACCGAGTTCTACTCCTACACCGAGGGCATCCCGGACGGGCCGACGACCAAGCTCATGCAGGAGGTGGCCGAGCGCCATGGCGTGGTGCTGATCGTGCCGATGTACGAGGTCGAGCAGCCCGGCGTCTACTACAACACCGCCGCGGTGATCGACGCCGACGGCACGTACCTCGGCAAGCACCGCAAGAACCACATCCCGCAGGTCAAGGGCTTCTGGGAGAAGTTCTACTTCCGGCCCGGGAACCTGGGCTACCCGGTGTTCGACACCGCCGTGGGCCGCATCGGCGTCTACATCTGCTACGAGCGGCACTTCCCGGAGGGCTGGCGCGCGCTGGGCCTCGCCGGGGCGAAGATCGTGTTCAACCCGTCGGCGACCAGCCGCGGCCTGTCGCAGTACCTGTGGAAGCTGGAGCAGCCGGCGGCCGCCGTGGCGAACGAGTACTTCGTCGGCGCGATCAACCGCGTCGGCGTGGAACCGCTGGGCGACAACGACTTCTACGGCCAGACGTACTTCGCCGACCCGCGCGGGCAGCTGATCGGCGACGCCGCGTCCGACACCGACGACGAGGTCGTCATCCGTGACCTGGACATGACGCTGCTCGACGAGGTCCGGGACCTGTGGGCCTTCTACCGCGACCGCCGGCCGGACACCTACGGCCCCCTCACGGAGGCCTGATGACCACGCTCATCAAGGGCGGGCAGGTCGTTTCGCCGTCCGGCGCGCTCCTGGCGGACGTCCTCGTCGACGGCGAGACCATCGCCGCCGTCGGGACGCCCGGCACGCTGACCGGCGACGAGACGATCGACGCCACCGGCAAGTACGTGCTGCCCGGCGGCATCGACGCGCACACGCACATGGAGATGCCGTTCGGCGGCACGCACTCCGTCGACACGTTCTCCACCGGTACCACGGCAGCGGCCTGGGGCGGCACGACGACGATCATCGACTTCGCCGTGCAGGCCAAGGGCACGTCCCTGTTGTCCACTTTGGACAAGTGGCACGGCAAGGCCGACGGCAACTGCGCGATCGACTACGGCTTCCACATGATCGTCTCCGACGTCAACGACCAGTCGCTGAAGGAGATGGAAGCCTGCGTCGACGCCGGGGTCGGCAGCTTCAAGATGTTCATGGCCTATCCGGGGGTGTTCTACTCCACGGACGGGGAAATCCTGCTGGCGATGCAGAAAGCGCGCGAAATCGGCGCTACGATCATGATGCACGCGGAGAACGGCATCGCGATCGACCAGCTGGCGGCGCAGGCGTTCGAAGCGGGGAACATCGACCCCGTCCAACACGGCCTCACCCGGCCACCGGAGCTGGAAGGAGAAGCGACGTCGCGGGCGATCCAGCTCGCGAAGGTCACCGGTTCGCCGCTGTACATCGTGCACCTGTCGGCGTCGCAAGCGCTTGCGGCCGTGGCGGAGGCGCGCAACGACGGCCAGAACGTCTTCGCCGAGACCTGCCCGCAGTACCTCTACCTGTCCATTGAGGACTTGGCGAAGCCGGACTTCGAGGGCGCGAAGTACGTCGCTTCGCCGCCGCTGCGGGAGAAGTCGCACCAGGCGGACCTGTGGCGCGGGTTGCGGACGAACGACCTGTCCGTGGTGTCCACCGACCACTGCCCGTTCTGCTTCAAGGACCAGAAGGAGCTGGGCCGCGGCGACTTCCGCGCGATCCCGAACGGCATGCCGGGTGTCGAGCACCGGATGGACCTCCTGCACCAGGGCGTCGTCGCGGGTCAGCTGACGCTCGGGCGCTGGGTCGAGACGTGCTCGGCGACGCCGGCGCGGATGTTCGGGCTGTACCCGCGCAAGGGCGTCATCGCGGCGGGTTCGGACGCGGACATCGTGCTCTACGACCCCACGGCGAAGCAGACCCTGTCGGCCGAGACGCACCACATGAACGTGGACTACTCGGCGTACGAAGGGTTCGAGCTGACCGGTCGTGTGCACACGGTGCTGTCTCGTGGGCGTGTCGTGGTGTCGCCGGACGGGTTCACCGGGTCGACGTCGCACGGCAAGTTCCTGTCCCGCTCGCTGAACCAGTACCTGAACTGAGGAGCGGCCGATGGACTTCGGGATCGTGCTGCAGACGGACCCGCCCGCGCGGGACGTCGTGCGGCTGATGAAGGACGCCGAGGACGCCGGGTTCCGCTACGGCTGGACGTTCGACTCCTGCGTGCTGTGGCAGGAGCCGTTCGTCATCTACTCGGCGATCCTCGCGGCGACGTCGTCGATGGTCGTGGGGCCGATGGTGACCAGCCCCGGGACGCGGGACTGGTCGGTGATGGCGTCGACGTTCGCCACGCTCAACGACATGTACGGCAACCGGACGGTCTGCGGCATCGGGCGCGGCGACTCTGCCCACCGGGTGGTCGGGAAGCCACCGTCCACCTTGGCCACCGTCCGCGACTGCATGCGCGTGGTGAAGGACCTCGCCGAAGGCCGCGCGGTGACGATGAACGAGACGACCGTGCAGATCCCGTGGATCCGCAACGGCCGGCTCGAGATGTGGATGGCCGGGTACGGGCCGAAGGCGCTGAAGACGGTCGGCGAGCACGCCGACGGCTTCATCCTCCAGTGCGCGGACCCGGCGATCGCGCGCTGGACGATCGGCGCGGTGCGCGACGCGGCGAGGGCGGCCGGCCGTGACCCGGGCGGCATCACGATCTGCGTCGCGGCCCCGGCGTACGTCGGCGAAGACCTGCCGCACCAGCGGGAACAGCTGCGCTGGTTCGGCGGGATGGTCGGCAACCACGTCGCGGACCTGGTGGCGCGCTACGGATCTTCCAGTGCGGTGCCGACGGAGCTGACCGACTACATCCGCGAGCGCGAGGGGTACGACTACAGCCACCACGGCAAGGCGGGCAACCCCTCGACGGAGTTCGTCCCGGACGAGATCGTCGACCGGTTCTGCCTGCTGGGCCCGGCGTCGGCGCACGTGGAGCGGTTGCAGGAGCTGGCCGAGCTGGGCGTCGACCAGTTCTCGCTGTACCTGATGCACGACGACCGCGAAGCGACCCTGGCGTCCTACGGTTCGCAGATCATCCCGAAGCTGACCGCGTAGGGCTCGCCCTACCCCGGTTCCGGGGGTGCGCACCAGCGCGCCCCCGGTCCCGGCGGCGAGACGATCAGGGCCATGACAACTCGGAAACTCCGTGCTGCGCTGGCTCTGGGGGCCGCCACGCTCGCGGTGGGCGCTCTCGCGCCCGCGGCGTCGGCGAGCCCCGCCGGAATCGTCTGGGAATCGGCGTGCGCCGCCGGGTACCAGTGCGGCCACCTCGACGTCCCCCTGTCCTACCAGGACCCTTCCGCCGGCACCGTGTCCATCGCCGTCGGCCGGTTGCCCGCCACCGACCAGGCCCACAAGCTGGGCACGATCTTCTACAACCCCGGCGGCCCCGGCGCGTCCGGCCGGTTCGCCCCCGCGTTGACGCCGGAGCTGCACCGGCGCTTCGACATCGTCGGGTTCGACCCGCGCGGCGTCGGCGCGAGCTCGAAGATCCACTGCTTCACCGATCCTTCGCAGGTCGAGGTGCTCCAACGGGCACTCGGCACGTTCCCGCTGACCCGCGAAGCCGAACAGCAGCAGCTCGCGGACACGAAGACCGTCACCGACCTCTGCGAACAGAACGCCGGCCCTCTGGCCGACCACCTCTCGACCGGGACGGTCGCCCGCGACCTCGACCGCCTGCGGGCGGCGTTCGGCGAGGCGAAGCTGCGGTACTACGGGAAGTCATACGGCAGCTACCTCGGCGAGACCTACGCCAACCTGTTCCCCGGCCGGGTGGGTTCGGTGGCGCTCGACGCCGTCGACGACCCGGCGCGCTGGGCGAGCGGCACCGGCCCGATGAGCTACCGCCTGCGCGGCTACGAAGACGGTCCGCGCGCCCTCAAGTCCTTTTTGGACGCTTGCGCCGCACGCTGCACCTTCGACTACGACGCGATCCTGGACCGGCTGGAAGCCGGCCCGATCACCGTGACGGACACGGCCGGGAAGCAGGTCGTCGTCACCTACCAGAGCGCGATCGCCACGATCCACAACTACCTGACCGACGCCCAGGCGGCGCCGCGGCTGGCGGCGTTCCTCCAGGCGCTGGCGGACCCGGCGTCGCGCGCTCCGGTCTCGGCGGGCGGCCCGCCGGACGTCGACTCCCTGCTGGGCGGCGGCGCGACGCTGTGTTCGGACGCGGCGAACCCGCGCGATCCGGCCGTCTGGTGGGACTACGCCCGGCGCGCGGACCAGGTCGGCCGCGGATTCGGCCCGTACGACGTCTACAAGACGCTGCCGTGCGCCACGTGGGACGTCGCGGACACCGGCCGCTACGCCGGCCCGTGGAACCGGCCGACGGCGCCGATCCTGCTCCTCGCCAACCGCCAGGGTGACCTGGAAACGCCGTACGCCGGCGCGCAGCGGACCGAGAACCTGCTGGCCAACGCTCACCTGCTGAGTCTCGACACGTACGGCCACGGTTCGCGCGGCAAGAGCGCGTGCGTGGACGCCTCGCTCGACCGCTACTTCGTCGCCGGTTCGGTGCCCGCTCGCGGTGCGGTCTGCGCCCCGGACCGGGGCCCCTTCGGCTGAAGTCTTCGAGGTCGCCCAGCCGGCCTTCGTGGCCGGCTGGGTTCCCCTGGAAACCCTTTGCTGCCAACGTACTCGTTTTTCGTGAACTTCTCCCTGCCGGATCGGGCGGCCGCTAGGGTGGGCCGGTGACGCTGCCGCCGCCGGGATTCGACCGCACGCTCCTCCTCCGCGACGGCCGCCGGGTGTGGGTCCGCCCGCTCACCCCGCGGGACGCGCCGGAGCTGGGCGAAGCCATCCGCACCGCGGACCCGGAGACGCTGCGCCGCCGGTTCTGCGGGTCGGCGCCCCCGGTGACGCCCCGCTTGCTGGAACACCTGACGGTGCTGGACTACGAGCGCCGGTTCGCCCTGGTGGCCCGCTGCGCGGAGGGCCCGGGAGTGGCGATCGCCCGCTACGAGGCAACGGGCAGGCGGACGGCGGAGGTGGCGATAGTGGTGGCCCCGGCGTGGCGCCAGGTGGGGCTGGCCTCGGCCCTGCTGCACATGCTGGGACTGGCGGCGCTGGAGCGCGGGTTCGACCGGTTCACGGCGGTGTACTCGGCGGACAACCGTCCGGTAGCCGAGCTGCTGGACTACGCACGCGGCCGTAAGGTGATCGCGGAGGGGGTCGCCGAGGCGGAGATCCGCATCCGCGACCACCCCCAGGCACCGCGTGTTCCGGTTGCGAGAGCGAGTTTTTCCTTTTTCCAGCGAAGTCCGTAACAGACACCGATCCACGGCGGGCACGTCGTTCCCGCACAGAACGGCACCGGCATGGAGAACGGCCTCGAGACCGAATAGGCGACCAAGAACGCCTTGGTGATGCCGTTCATCAGCACTGTCCCGCAGGTACGACTTGGTCACCCGGCCAAGGTGATCCCGGAGTTCACCGCTGATGTGGATTCGAAGCGGCGCGAGAAGATCGACTAGGCGATCGTGCACAACGGGCAGGTGGAGGCGGATCGAGCACGCTTCCCAGCTCTTCCGCTACTTCGCCGTCACGAACGCCCGGATCGCCGTCCTGACGAACGGTCAGGTTTACGAGTTCTACACCGACCTCGACGCGCCGAACCGGATGGACGCCAAGCCGTTCCTCGTGCTGGACTTCGCCGACATCGACGAGACCCTGCTGCCCGAACTGGCCAAGCTCACCAAGGAGTCCTTCGACCTCGACTCGGTCATCAGCGCCGCGGGCGAGCTCAAGTACATCGGCCAGCTGAAGCGCATCCTCGCGGCGCAGTTCAAGGAGCCCGAGGACGAGTGGGTGAAGTTCCTGACCACGCGGGTGTACGAAGGACCGTTCACCCAGCGAATCCGTGAGCAGTTCGGTCCACTGGTGGCCAAGGCGACCCGCCAGTTCCTGAACGAGCAGGTCAACGACCGGTTGAAGAACGCGCTCGGGGCACCGGACTCCTACGTGAGCGTCACGCCGCAGGCCGACCCCGCGGTCGCCGAAAGCCCGGCTCGCGAAGACGGCAACGGTGAGCTCGTCACCACCGAAGAGGAGATCGAAGGCTACCGGGTCGTCCGGGCGATCGTCTGCGGCGAAGTGGCGGCGGCGCGGGTCGTCCCGCGGGACACCAAGACCTACTTCGGCGTGCTGCTCGACGACAACAACCGCAAGCCCATCGCGCGGCTGTGGTTCAACCGCTCGAAGAAGTACCTCGGGGTCTTCGACGAGAACAAGGTCGAGACGCGCATCTCGATCGCGAACGTCGAGGAGATCTACGCCCACGCCGACCACCTGCGGCGGACGGTGGCGCGGTACCTGACCGCGCCACCGATCGCCGCCGAGGAAGCTCAGTCCACCAGTGCCTGGTAGACCAGCTGCCTCAGCTGGGACCGCAGCCGGTAAGTGCTCGACGGCAACAGTTGCGTGTAGAACCCCACCGTCAAGTCCTCGTCCGGATCCACCCAGAACGCCGTGGAAGCCGCCCCACCCCACGCGAACTCCCCCGCAGACGACAGAGTCCGCGCCTTCACCGGGTCCTCCAGCACCGAGAACCCCAGCCCGAACCCGTGCCCGTCGAACGGCATCTCGGCGAACAGCGGGCGGCCGTACTCCTCCAGGTCCACGTGACCCGGCAGGTGGTTGCTCACCATCAGCGACACCGTCCGCGGGGACAGCAACCGGACGTCGTCCAGAGCTCCGCCGCGCAGGAGCAGCTCCGTGAAACGCCAATAGTCCGACGCCGATGACACCAGCCCGCCGCCGCCGGAAAGGCAGTCCGGGCGGGACTTCCCGAGCGCGCCGAACGCCTCGTTCCGCACCGCCCGGCCCGAAGCGGGGTCCGGCACGTACAAAGCAGCCAACCGGGAAACCGAAGACGCCACGAACCCCGTGTCCGTCATGCCCAGCGGCGTGAAGATCCGCGACGAGAAGAACTCGTCCAGCGAAAGCCCGGAAACCACCTCGACGAGCCGCCCCAGGACGTCCGTCGCGATCGAGTAGTTCCACTCCGCGCCCGGCTGGAACAGCAGCGGCAACGACGCCCACTGCTCCGAACACGCGGCCAGGTCCAGACCCGGCGGCGTGCCCCACTCGAACCCCGCCGCACGGTAGATCGCGTCCACCGGGTGGCCGTGGTGGAAGCCGTACGTCAGGCCCGCCGTGTGCGTCAGCAGGTGCCACACCCGGATCGGGGAGCGCGCCGGCTCGGTCAGCGGACGAAGCGCCGACCCCTTGACGAACACCCGCGGCGAAGCGAACTCCGGCAGCCACCGCGAGATCGGGTCGTCCAGCTCCAGCAGGCCGTCTTCGACGAGCATCATCGCCGCGACCGACGTGATCGGCTTCGTCATCGAGAAGATCCGCCACAGCGTGTCGGTCTCCACCGGTGTGCCCGCTTCGACGTCGCTGTGCCCGCCGCTGCCGACGTGCACGATCCGGCCGTGCCTGCTCACCACCGCGAGCCAGCCCGGTAACCGTCCATCTTCGACATAACGGTCGAAATGGTTGTCCAGCCGGGAAAGCCGGGCCGCATCGAACCCGGCTTCGGCCGGCTCGACGTCCACCTTGAGGTTCGCCATCCCGCGAGGTTACTGTGCCGTTGGCATCAATCCGGCCACAGCCACGGCCGAAAGACTTCGCGGCAACGGTTACCAACCGTGCGGGGTCGGCCTGCTTTTGGCCGGATTGCTACCTCTCACGGGCCCGTTCGGCCGCTTTCTCTTCACGCCAGGCTTCGTCGTTCTTCCCGGCGCGCCAGTACCCCGAGATCGACAGCAGCTCGCGCCGCACCCCGCGCTCGTCGAGCAGGTACCGCCGCAGCTCGCGGACGAACCCCGCCTCGCCGTGCACGAACGCCTGGACGACGCCCTCGCGCCACGGCAGCTCCCGCACCGCCGCGGCGACGTCGCCGCCGGACGCGCGGTGCAGCCACGTGATCTGCGCGTCGGCCTTCGTGACCAGCGGCTGCTCTTCGGCGGCGTTCTCGACCAGGATCACGGCCCGCGCCGGGACGCCGGCGGGGAGCGCTTCGAGCGACGCCGCGATGGCCGGCAACGCGCTTTCGTCCCCGGCCAGCAGGTGCCAGTCCGCCTCGGTGCCCGGCGCGTACGCGCCCCCGGGGCCGGACAGCAGCAGTTCGTCCCCCGGCTGCACCGTGGCCGCCCACGGGCCGGCGATGCCCTCGTCACCGTGGTGGACGAAGTCGAAGACGAGCTCGCCGGCCTGCGGGTCGAACGCCCGGACGGTGTACGAACGCATCCGCGGCCAGTGCTCCCGCGGCAGCGTAGCCCGGCACTCCTGGACGTCGAACGGCTCCGGGTACTCGACGCCCGGCACCTTGAACAGCACCTTCACGTACGCGTCGGTGAACGCGTTCGGCGTGAAGTCGGCGATGCCCTCGCCGCCCGCGACGATCCGGATCATGTGCGGGGTCAGCCGCTCGGTGCGCAGCACGCGCAGTTTCACCGCGGGCCGTCCGGACCGCCGGGGTGCTTCGGCCATCGGCCAACTCCTCGCTCAGCTACTAAGGCTTACCTAAGCACCGTACGCGCAGATTCCGGCCCACGGCCATCCGGCCGCCCCAGTTCTTCGATCATCCGGGCAAAAGCGACAGAGGTCCGCGCACCGAACCCGAGGAAGAACCGGTTGGCCAGCGGGACACCCCAGCGTCCCCAGGAAGCGGCGTTGACCACGCGATGCTCGACGCGCGCGCCGCCCGGATCGGCCGTGACACGGTACTCGCCGCGGTACCACCAGCCACCCTGCACCGCGAGGAAGCCGCGTTCGGCGTCGACCTCGGTCCGCATCGGATGGCCACCCCCGGTCACCCGGCGCCGCACCTCTTCGAACACCTCCGCCGGTGGCCGCGCGACGACTCCCGACGCCTCCGCAAGCGTTTTCATCCGCGCGGATCCGAGACGCGGGTGTTCTGGAACGCCGTGATCAGCCACTCGCCGTCCTCCCGGACGAGCACGAAGCTGACGGTCGACTCGCGGCCCTCGTCGGCGGTGTCGGCGCCGGTGACCGACGAACCGCCGCCGACGACCGCCACCGCGACGTCTGGGCGAACGAACCGCACCTTCGCCGACGCGCCGAGCTGCCCGGTCAGCTTCGAGCCCTTGAGCGGCCCCTCGAACAGGGCGCGGTGCGAGCTCTCGATCGCCTCGCGACCAGGGAAGTTGAGCCCGAAGAACGTCACGTAGTCCGCGTCCTCGGTGAAGAGCCGCCCGTACGCGGCGGCATCGGCGGAGTTCCAGGCCTCGGTCAGGCGGCCGAGCACGGCACGGACGTCGGTTTCGGCGGTGGTGGTGGTCATGAGATCCCCTTACGAACGTTGTTCGTTTGACGAACACCGTTCTACATACGAACGACGTTCGCGTCAAGTACAGTGTTCGTGTGACCGTTCCTCCCCCGCCGTGGCGCAGCGCCCCGCGCCGCCGCGCCGCGAAGCCCGCGCTCTCCCAGGACCTCGTCGTGAAGACTGCGCTCGAGGTGCTGGCGAAGGAGAGCCTCGACGCGGTGACCATGCGGCGGGTCGCCCAGGAGCTGGAAACGGGACCGGCGTCGCTCTACGCGCACGTGGCCAACAAGGACGAGCTGGCGGAGCTGATGCTCGACGCCGTGCTCGCCGAAGCGCCGATCCCCGACCCGGACCCGGCGCGCTGGGACGAGCAGGTGAAGGAGCTCGTCCGCGGCCAGATCCGGGTGATGGTCGCCCACCCCGGCATCGCCCGGGTGGCGTGGGACATCGCCGTGCCGGTCACGCCGAGCTCGCTGCGCCAGGGCGAGGCGATGCTCGCCCTGTTGCGAGCGGGCGGCCTGACGCTCAAGCAGGCGACGTTCGCCGGGGACGCCCTGGCGCTGTACGCCAAGGCGTACGCCTACGAGGCGAGTGGCTGGACCTGGGGCGACATCGACGAAGCCGAGACGGCGAAACGCGGCGAGCAGATGGTGGCGTACATGCGGTCACTGCCGCCGGAGTCGTTCCCGAACATGCTGCAGATCGGCGAGTTCTTCTCCGCCGAGACCGCGACCGAACGCCTCGAGTTCGCCCTCGACGTCTACCTCGCCGGCCTGAAGGTCGTGGCGGCGAAGAACTAGGGCCGCAGGACGATCTTGCCGCGCGTGTGCCGCTGCTCCAGCTCGCGGTAAGCCTCGCGCACCTCGTCCAGCGGGTAGACGCGCGCGATCGGCACCTCCAGGAGCCCCTTGGCCACCAGCAGGCTCAGCTCGCGCAGCACCTCGGCCGACGCCCCGGCCATGTTGCCCTCGGTCTTGACGTTGTACTTCCCGGCCGCCTCGTAGTCGATGATCGTGTCGATCCGCCCGGGGTGGATCCCCAGGTGCAGAGCCAGTTCCACGTAGCCGGAGCCGAAGGTGTCGACGAACGCGTGGACGCCGTCCGGCGCGGCTTCCTTGATGCGCTCGAGAACGCCGTCCCCGTAGGCCACCGGGATGACGTCGAGCTCGCGCAGCCAGTCGTGGTTCGCTTCCCCGGCCAGGCCGATCACCGTGGCCCCGGCCAGCTTCGCGAGCTGGACGGCCAGTGATCCGACGCCACCGGCCGCGCCCGAGACGACGACCGTGTCTCCCTCGCGCGGGCAGACCGCGGCCGTTGCGGCGTAGGCGGTGGTACCGGCGACGAACAGCGCGCCCGCGGCCTCCCACGAAACGCCGTCGGGTCGCGGAGTGAGGTCCGAAGCCTCCGCCACGACGTAGTCCGCGTGGCTCGACCGCGTGTGCACGAAGCCGATGACCTCGTCGCCGACCTCGATCTCCTCGACGCCGTCGCCGAGTTCCGCGACGACCCCGGCGAAGTCGCTGCCCTGCCCGGACGGGAACGTCGCGGGCCAGCGTTCGTGCAGGAATCCGCGCCGGATGGCAGCCTCGCCCGGGTTGATCCCGGCGGCGCGGACCTCGACGAGCACCTGCCCCCGTCCCGGCACCGGCCGCGGGACGTCCTCGACCCGGAGGACGTCCACGTCGCCGTACTCGTCGAACCTGATCGCGCGCGCCATGGGGCCTCCTCGAAGTCGTTGCTCGATACAAGCAACGACGCGGTCCCCAGGTTTAATCCCGTCAGCCCGCCAGGCGCCGGACGACGCCGTCGGCCAGCAGCCGCCCTCGGTCGGTGAGCACCGCGCGGCCCCGGGAGTCCAAAGCGGACGGATCGAGCAGTCCCTCGGCCGCCGCCGCCCGGGCTTCCGCGAGTCCCGGTTCGTCCAGCACGTCCAGCGGGAGTCCTTCGGCGACGCGCAGTTCGAGCATGATCCGCTCGAGGTGCTGGTCGTCGTCGGTGAGCACCTCCCGCCCGCCCGCGGGCGAGTCGCCGGCGGCCAGCAGCGCGGTGTAGCGCGCCGGGTGCTTGACGTTCCACCAGCGCACGCCGCCGACGTGGCTGTGCGCGCCCGGACCGGCGCCCCACCAGTCGTCGCCGCGCCAGTAGCCGAGGTTGTGGCGGCAGCGGGCGGCGTCGGAGGCCGCCCAGTTCGACACCTCGTACCAGCGCAGTCCCGCCGCCGACAGCGTCGCGTCGATCATCTCGTAGTCCGTGGCCAGCACGTCGTCGTCCGGCGCGGGCAGCTCGCCGCGGCGCACCCGGCGGGCCAGCGCCGTGCCCTCCTCGACGATCAGCGCGTACGCCGACACGTGGTCGACACCAGCCGCGAGCACGGCGTCGAGCGTCGCGAGCAGGTCGTCCGGGCGCTCGCCGGGCGTGCCGTAGATCACGTCGAGGTTCACGTGCTCGAACCCGGCCGCGCGCGCTTCGGCGGCGGCCTGGCCCGGCCGGCCCGGGGTGTGCACGCGGTCGAGGATCTTCAGCACGTGCTGCGCGGCCGACTGCATGCCGAGCGAGACGCGCGTGTAGCCCGCTTCGCGGATCCCGGCGAAGAACTCCGGCGAGGTCGACTCCGGGTTCGACTCCGTCGTCACCTCGGCGCCCGGGGCGAGCCCGAAGACGTCGCGGACGGCGTCGAGCACCGAGCCGAGGCCGTCCGCACCGAGCAGCGACGGCGTGCCACCGCCGACGAACACGGTGTCGGCGGCGGGCGGCACGACCAGCACGCGAGCGGCGAGCTCCAGCTCACGCCGCAGCCCTTCGAGCCAGGACTGCGGCGACGAGCCGGAGTCGAGCTCGCCCGCGGTGTAGGTGTTGAAGTCGCAGTAGCCGCAGCGCGTCGCGCAGAACGGGACGTGCACGTAGACCCCGAACGTTCTGCTGCCGAGCCCCTTCAGCGCGCTCTCCGGCAAAGCCGGATCGATCGAGGTGGCGGAGTCGGAACGCAGTACGGGCACCCTCGAATTGTCCCCTACGACGCCGGGAGGTCCGCCGCCGCCCGGTCCGGCTCGGCCGTGACCGGCAGGCCGACCAGGTCCGGTTGCGCTATCCGGCCCTGACCGGCCTGACCGTCGAGCGGTTGACATCGCCCGAGGCGTTCGCCGGGCACTCGGACGCGCAGGTCGTGGGCCTGCCGGCCGACCGCATTCTCCCAGGCGAGTGACCCTTCTCCCACCATGCGGGCACCGCTGGACCACATTGTGGACGCGTGGCACGCTGACGCCGTGACTCATGCCGGTGTTCTCCTCGTGGCCCGCCGCCACGTCGACCTCCTGCGGGTCGCCAGCGCCCTCTGCGTACCTGTTCGCTGACTGCCGTCGCCACCACGAATTCTGGACAGCCGGCGCCGGAGGACACCCGCGAGCCGGTGGTCCTCCGCTGCCACGAAAGCCTCTCGGAGGACGCCGCCATGGCCACGCCCCAGACCCCCGCCCGCCCCGCGCGCGTCAAGCAGAAGCGCGGCGAAGGGCAGTGGGCGCTCGGATACCGGGAGCCGCTGAACCCGAACGAGCGGTCGAAGAAGGACGACCACCCGCTCAACGTGCGGGCGCGGATCGAAAACATCTACGCCCACCGCGGGTTCGACGCGATCGACCCGGGTGACCTGCGCGGGCGGTTCCGCTGGTTCGGCCTCTACACCCAGCGCAAGCCGGGGATCGACGGCGGCCGCACCGCGACGCTGGAGCCCGAAGAGCTGGACGACCGCTACTTCATGCTCCGCGTCCGGCTCGACGGCGGCGTGCTGAGCACCGGCCAGCTCACCGTGCTCGGCGAGATCTCGCAGGCGTACGCGCGCGACACCGCCGACATCACCGACCGGCAGAACATCCAGTACCACTGGATCCGGATCGAAGACGTCCCGAAGATCTGGGCGCAGCTCGAGAACGCCGGCATGACGACGATGGAGGCCTGCGGCGACAGCCCGCGCGTCATCCTCGGCTCGCCGGTCGCGGGCATCGCGGCGGACGAGATCATCGACGGCACGCCGGCCATCGACGAGATCAAGCGCCGCTACATCGGCCGGCCGGAGTACGCGAACCTGCCGCGCAAGTTCAAGACCGCGATCTCGGGCCAGCCCGACGTCGCCCACGAGATCCACGACATCGCCTTCGTCGGCGTGAACCACCCGGAGCACGGGCCCGGCTTCGACCTCTGGGTCGGCGGCGGCCTGTCCACCAACCCGATGCTCGGGCAGCGCCTCGGCGCCTGGGTGCCGCGCGACGAGGTGCCGGACGTCTGGGAAGGCGTCATCTCGATCTTCCGCGACTACGGCTACCGCCGGCTGCGCTCGCGGGCCCGGATCAAGTTCCTGGTCAAGGACTGGGGCGCCGAGAAGTTCCGCCAGGTGCTCCAGGACGAATACCTCAAGCGCGAGCTGATCGACGGCCCGCCGCCGATCGACCCGGCCGTGCCGATCGACCACGTCGGCGTGCACCCGCAGGTCGACGGCAAGTTCTACCTCGGCGCGGCGCCGATCGCCGGCCGCGTCTCCGGCGGCACACTGGTCGCCGTGGCCAAGGCCGCCGAGCGGGCCGGCTCGGGCCGGGTCCGGCTCACCCCGCAGCAGAAGCTCGTCGTGCTCGACGTTCCGAAGGAGCAGGTCGAGACGCTCCAGGCGGAGCTGGCCGAGCTGGGCCTGGAGACGAAGCCGTCGCCGTGGCGGCGCAACGTGATGGCGTGCACCGGGCTGGAGTTCTGCAAGCTCGCCATCGTCGAGACGAAGGCCCGCGCGCAGCAGCTCGTCACGGACCTGGAGAAGTCCCTCGCGGACATCCAGGACGGCCTCGACACGCCGGTGACCGTGCACCTCAACGGCTGCCCCAACTCCTGCGCCCGGATCCAGACCGCGGACATCGGCCTCAAGGGCCAGATCGTCACCGACGCCGACGGCAACCAGGTCGAAGGCTTCCAGGTGCACCTCGGCGGCGGCCTCGGCCTCGACGCCGGGTTCGGCCGGAAGCTGCGCGGCCACAAGGTGACCGCTTCGGAGCTGACCGGGTACGTCGAGCGCGTCGTGCGCAGCTACGTCGCCGGGCGCGAACCCGGCGAACGGTTCGCGCAGTGGGCCGCGCGGGCCGAGGAAAGCGCCCTCCAGTGACCGCCACCGAACGCGCGGTGCCGTACCACTGCCCGTACTGCGGCGACGAGGACCTGCGGCCGGAAGAGAACGGCGGCTGGCTGTGTTCCGCCTGCCGCCGGGTTTTCTCGGTGAAGTTCCTCGGACTGTCCCTCCCGGAGGTGTCCCGATGACCGCCACAGCCGACTACAAGACCCTCGCCGAACGAGCGTCGAAAGAGCTCGCGGACGCGACCGCGGACGAGGCGATCCGCTGGACCGTCGAGACGTTCGGCGACGACTTCGTCGTCGCGTCCAACATGCAGGACGCCGTGCTCGTCGACCTCGCCACGAAGGTGAAGTCCGATGTGGACATCCTCTTCCTGGAGACCGGCTACCACTTCCCGGAGACGATCGGCACCCGGGACGCGGTACAGGCCGTCTACCCGAACGTCAAGATCGTCAACGCGCAGGCCGAACAGAGCGTCGCCGAGCAGGACGCGGAGTACGGCGAGAAGCTGCACGACCGCGACCCGACGCTGTGCTGCAACCTGCGCAAGGTCGTGCCGCTGCGCAAGACGCTCGGCAACTACTCGGCGTGGGTCACCGGCGTCCGCCGGGTGGACGCGCCGACCCGCGCGAACACCCCGATCGTCACCTGGGACGACCGCAACGGCCTGGTGAAGGTCAACCCGATCGCGGCGTGGACCGACGACGAGTTCACCGGCTACATCCGCGAGCACGGGATCCTGGAGAACCCGCTGGTGTCGATCGGCTACCTCTCGATCGGCTGCGCGCCGTGCACCGCTCGCGTCGAGGCGGGCCAGGACCCGCGCAGCGGCCGGTGGGCGGGCCAGTCGAAGACCGAGTGCGGACTGCACGGCTGAGGAAGGGACGCATGACGACCTTGGAGCCCGCTACCGATGCGGCACAGGACAACTTGGCCGCGCTCGAATCCGAGGCCATCCACATCTTCCGCGAAGTGGCGGGCGAGTTCGACCGGCCGGTGATCCTCTTCTCCGGCGGCAAGGATTCGACGCTGCTGCTGCACCTGGCGATCAAGGCGTTCTGGCCGGCGCCGGTGCCGTTCCCGCTGCTGCACGTGGACACCGGGCACAACTTCGACGAGGTCATCGAGTTCCGCGACCGCGTCGTCGAGCGCCACAGCCTGCGCCTGGTCGTCGCGAAGGTCCAGGACTGGATCGACGACGGCCGCCTGGAAGAGCGCGCCGACGGGATGCGCAACCCGCTGCAGACCACGCCGCTGCTGGACACCATCTCGGAGCACAAGTTCGACGCCGTGTTCGGCGGCGGCCGCCGCGACGAGGAACGCGCCCGGGCGAAGGAGCGGATCTTCAGCCTCCGCAACTCCTTCGGCCAGTGGGAGCCGCGGCGGCAGCGGCCCGAGCTGTGGAACCTCTACAACGGCCGGCACCGCCCGGGCGAGCAGGTCCGCGTCTTCCCGCTGTCCAACTGGACCGAGGCCGACGTCTGGAACTACATCGCCCGCGAGAAGGTCGAGCTGCCGTCGATCTACTACGCGCACCAGCGCGAGGTGTACCTGCGCGACGGCATGTGGCTCGCCGAAGGCCCGTGGGGCAGCCCGCGGCCGGGCGAAGAGGTCACCGAGCGGACCGTGCGGTACCGGACCGTCGGCGACGGCTCCTGCACCGGCGCGATCGAGTCCACCGCGACCACCGTCGAAGACGTCATCGCCGAGGTGTCGGCGTCCCGGCTGACCGAACGCGGCGCCACCCGCGCCGACGACCGGATGTCCGAGGCGGCCATGGAAGACCGCAAGCGTGAGGGGTACTTCTGATGAGCTCGCTTCTTCGCCTGGCCACGGCCGGGAGCGTCGACGACGGCAAGTCCACACTCGTCGGCCGGCTGCTCTACGACACCAAGTCGGTGCTCGCCGACCAGCTCGACGCCGTCACGCGCGCGTCCGTCGACAAGGGACTGTCCACACCGGACCTGTCCCTGCTCGTCGACGGCCTGCGCTCGGAACGCGAGCAGGGCATCACCATCGACGTCGCCTACCGCTACTTCGCCACGCCGAAGCGGTCGTTCGTGCTGGCCGACACGCCCGGGCACGTGCAGTACACGCGCAACACGGTGACCGGCGCGTCCACCGCGCAGCTGGCCGTGCTGCTGGTCGACGCGCGCAAGGGCGTCATCGAGCAGACCCGGCGGCACGCGGCGGTACTGGCCCTGCTGGGCGTGCCGCAGCTGGTGCTCGCGGTGAACAAGATCGACCTGGTCGACTACGACGAGGCGGTGTTCACGGTGATCGCGAAGGAGTTCGCTTCGCACGCCGAAACGCTGGGGTACCCCCAGGGTTCGGTGCTCGCGATCCCGGTCTCGGCGCTGGAGGGCGACAACGTCGCGACGCGCTCTTCGCGCACGCCGTGGTATTCCGGTCCCAGCCTGCTGGAGCACCTCGAGGAGGTGCCGGTCGCGCCCGACCCGCACGACTGGGCACTGCGGTTCCCGGTGCAGTACGTGATCCGCCCGCGCACGCCGGAGTACCCGGACTACCGCGGCTACGCGGGCCAGATCGCCGCGGGCACGGTCCGGCCGGGCGACGAGATCGTCGTGCTGCCGCAAGGCATCCGCAGCCGGATCGAGCGCATCGACACCGCCGACGGGCCGCTGGACGAGGCCGGCGCCGGGACGTCGGTGACGCTGCTGCTCACCGACGACATCGACATCTCGCGCGGCGACCTGATCGCCGCCGCGGACTCCCCGCCGCGGATCACCGACGAGATCACCGGCACGCTGTGCTGGCTGTCCTCGAAGCCCCTCAAGCCGGGCGCGCGCGTGCTCGTCAAGCACGGCGCCCGCACGGTCCAGGCGCTGGTCGGCGAGCTGCACGCGCGGTTCGACGAGCAGGCACTGTCCAGTGTGGACGCTCCGGGCACGCTGGAGCTCAACGACATCGGGCTCGTCACGCTGCGGCTGGCCGAGGAGCTGGGCGTCGACGACTACGGCGTCAGCCCGCGCACCGGCGCGTTCCTCGTGATCGACCCGAAGGACGGCGACACCCTCGCCGCGGGCCTGGTGGGTGAGCGCTTCTCGTGACACCGCCCCTGGTCGCCGTCGCGCACGGCAGTCGTGATCCCCGCTCGGCCGCGACCGTGCGGGCGCTCGTCGACGTCGTGCGCGCGCAGGCGCCGAGTCTTTCGGTGCACGAGTCCTTCCTGGACCTTTCTTCGCCCAACGTGACGGACGTGCTGCGGTCGTTGTCCGCGGCCGGCCACCGGGCCGCCGTCGTGGTGCCGCTGCTGCTGGGCAGCGCGTTCCACGCGCGGGTCGACCTGCCGGCCCTGATTTCCTCGGTGACGGCTTCGTGCCCGGGCTTCCGCGTCGAGGTGTCGGACGTCCTGGGCGCCGACCCGGCGTTGGAAGCGGTGGCCCTGGACCGGCTGGCTTCCGCGCCTCGCCGGCGGGGGACGGGCGTGCTGCTGAGCGCGGTCGGCTCGTCCAACGCCGCCGCCAACGCGGTCGTCGCCTCGCTGGCCACGCGGTGGGAGGAGCGGCTGGGTGTCCCGGTGAGCGAGGCGTTCGCTTCCGCCGCCCAGCCGGACATCCCCGCGGCCGCCGCCCGGCTGCGGGCCCGCGGCGTGCGGCACCTGGTCGTCGCCTCGTGGTTCCTGGCGCCGGGCCTGCTGCCGGACCGCATCGGGCGGCTGGCCCGCGAGGCGGATCCGCGCGCCTTCGTCGCGGCGCCGCTGGCCGACGACCCCCGCGTCGCCGACGTCGTGATCAGCCGGTACGCCACCGCGGTGAGCGGGCTGCTCCGCCAATACGCCTAGCTCAGCGCGCTCGCCACCGCCGTAAGGCGAGTCTTATTCACATTTGTCGTCACCCTGCGCGCATGGGAATGGTAAATCCTTGACGTGCTAGTTAACTTGCCGGTAACTATCTAAGCGCTGCGCGGCTCTCTTTCCTCCCCTCCAAAACCGCAGGTAGGTGGATACAGATGAAAGCGCTTCACTTTTCCCGGCTGGCTGCCCTGACGGCGGCCGCGGCCCTCCCGATCGCCCTCGCCGCCCCGGCTTCGGCGGCCACCACCATCGCCTTCGACTGCCAGGCCGACGCGCCGATCATCGGGCCGCAGCAGGTGTCGCTCAACCAGGACGCCGACGTCACCGCGCCCGCCACGGTCGCGCCCGGCGGCGCGTTCGACGTGGTCATCGACCCGGCGCCGAACGAGGTGCCGGGCGAGGTCAGCGGGAACACCGTCAAGAACATCAACACGTTCGCGCTGAAGTTCCCGATCCCCGCGAACTCCACCTTCGTCAGCGCGGACCTCGCGGGTGGCTCCGGCCTCGGCGACACCGCGCCGACGATCGCCGTCGCGGACGGCGTCGCGACCCTGAGCTTCCCCGGCCCGATCGCGGGCGGCGCCACGTTCGAGCTGCCGACCGTCACGGCCCACCTGACCGCGGGCCAGTCGGGCACGATCGAGACGAAGCTGTCCGGCACCAGCTACAGCGATCCCGGCCTGACGTTCAAGGCCGTGGCGGGCACCATCATCGGCGACATCACCGCGCCGACGGCCTGCTTCCCCAACCCCAGCCCGGTCTTCACCACGACGACGATCGGCTGACCGTCCGGGCCACCCCGTGGGCCTCACCCACGGGGTGGCCCGCGTAACACCGGTGACGTGCGGGGAATGTGCGAAGGTGTCGGTCATGGCTGACGAACTGGTGCACTACGACGTGGTGGGCGGCACCGCCACGATCACCCTGGACTCCCCCCACAACCGCAACGCGCTGTCGGCGCAGCTGCGCCGCGAACTGTCGTCCTCGCTCGCCACCGCGGCGGCCGACGACGCGGTGCGGGTGATCGTGCTGACCCACGCGGGCCCGGTGTTCTGCGCGGGGATGGACCTCAAGGAGGCTCGCGGCGCCGGCGCGGGCGACCAGGGCGTGAACGAGTTCCCGAAGATCCTCGAGCAGCTGTGGACCAGCCCGAAACCGGTGGTCGCCCGCCTGGCCGGCCCCGCCCGCGCCGGCGGCATCGGCATGGTGGCGGCGTGCGACATCGCGGTGGCGGTGCCGGAAGCGACGTTCGCCTTCTCGGAGGTCCGCATCGGCGTGGTCCCGGCGGTCATCTCGTTGACGGTCCTGCCGCGGTTGAACCCCCGCGCGGCGCACGAGCTGTTCCTGACGGGCGACACGTTCGACGCTCGTCGAGCTGTGGAGATCGGCCTGCTGAACTCGGCGGTGCCGTCTTCCGAGCTGGACGCCGAGGTGGCACGGTTCGTCAAGGCGTTGGCGGCGGGCGGGCCGAACGCGCTGGCGGAGACGAAGGCGCTGCTGAGCCGTCCCCGCCCGGCGACGCCGTCGGAAGGGTTCGAGGAGATGCTCGGGCTGTCGGCCAAGTTCTTCGCGAGTGAGGAAGGCCAGGAGGGCATCCTGGCCTTCGCCCAGAAGCGCAAGCCGAACTGGGTCCCGCAGGACTGAAGCGCCCCAATGTGGCCTTCGGTGCGTTCAACGCACCGAAGGGCCCCTTGGGTGCGTTCAACGCAACCAAGGCCATATTGGGACGCCGTTCAGGCGTCCGGCAGTACCACCGTGAGCCGCCACGAGCCGGCGCTGCGGCCGCTCGGCCCGAGTGCTCGCTGCGCGTCCGAGAGCACGCTGCGGATCGCCAGGTACGTCTTGGGTTCGGTCTTGCGCAACGCGTCCGAGCCCGGCCAGATCAGCACGTGCTCCCCCGGCGGCAGCCAGGACAGGTCGGTCAGGCAGTCGTACAGCGCGTCGAGGTTGTGGCCGAAGTAGTCCGGAAAGGACAGTGCCTCGGCGAACGCGCTCAGCGTGCTGGCCTTGTCCACCGTGGGCCGCGAGTTCACCAGGTGCGGGTACGCGCCCCGTGAGAAAGCCTCTTCCGCGGCGGCCTTCGCCTGCTCCGAGTCGCTCATCGGACCGGGTCCACGACGACGAACGACGAGTAGTGGTCGCCGGTGTAGTAAACCTCGTGCGCCTGCCCGGTGATCAGCCGCCGGGCGCCGCGGTCGGCGCTGCCCGGGGTCTTCACCGTGTACTCGTGGTAGTAGCCGGACTTCTTGCCGGGCAACCGCTTCTCGCGGTTCTCGAACACGACGTCGTCGTTGCGCGGGTACGGGTACGGCCCGCCCTTTTCGATCAGCTTCCACGTGTCGCCGGCCTGCGCCGGCAAGGTCGACAGCGCCTTGACCGGCAGCCCGGAGTCCGTGCCGGGGACGGCCGCGGAGCCCTTCGGGGGCGCGCTCGCCGAGCTGCTCGGGGCGGGGGACACCGGCGAGTCGCCGCCGACGGCGTCCTTGACCAGCCAGCCCCCCAGCACCAGCACGAGGAGGCCGATCAGCGCGGCGGTGATCCGCCTTCGGTTGAACATGGTGCGCCAGCCTAAGACGGGGTGTCGGAGCGGTCGTCGTCACGCCCCGGAGCGAGCCAGTGGGCGAAGAGCCCGACGAGCTTGTCGAGCACCCACGCGGCGGCCAGGCACAGCGGCACGACGGCCACCATGACCAGCACGAACTGGACCGGGAACCAGGCCTGGGCGAGCCAGAGCTCAACCCCGTCCCACCAGTCGGCAAGCCCGTTGAACACGGTGTGAGCCTACGCGCGGTCTGCTGCCCCCGCGCCCCTGGGGCGGTACGTTGCCAAGCATGTTCGCCGTGTACGCGCAGGAACCCAACGCCGACAGCCCCCTGGACTCGCTCGTCGTCGGCGAGCGACCCGAACCCGACGTGCCGGACGGCTGGGTCCGGGTGCACGTCAAGGCCGCCAGCCTCAACATGCACGACCTCTGGACGCTGCGGGGTGTCGGGATCAAGCCCGAGCAGTTCCCGATGATCCTCGGCTGCGACGGCGCGGGGACCCTCGACGACGGCTCCGAGGTCGTGATCCACTCCGTGATCAACGCGCCGGGCTGGCAGGGCGACGACACCCTCGACCCGAAGCGGACGCTGCTCACCGAGAAGCATCAGGGCACCTTCGCCGACCAGGTCGTCGTGCCGGCGCGCAACGTCGTCCCGAAGCCGGCCGCGCTCAGCTTCGCCGAGGCCGCGACGATGGGCACGGCCTGGCTGACCGCCTACCGGATGCTCTTCGTGAAGTCGGGGCTGCGGCCGGGCCAGACGATGCTCGTGCAGGGCGCCTCCGGCGGCGTCTCGACGGCGCTGGTGCAGCTCGGCCGCGCGGCCGGGTTCCGGGTCTGGGTGACCGGGCGCAGCGAGGAGAAGCGCGCGCTCGCGTCGAGCCTCGGCGCCCACCAGACGTTCGAGTCCGGCGCGCGGCTGCCCGAGCGCGTCGACGCCGTGTTCGAGACCGTCGGCAAGGCGACCTGGTCACATTCGGTCAAATCACTCAAACCGGGCGGGATCATCGTGGTCTCCGGCTCGACCAGCGGTCCGGACGCGGGCGCGGAGCTGCAGCGTGTCTTCTTCCTCCAGCTGCGGGTCGCCGGGTCGACCATGGGCACCCGCGACGAGCTCTCGGACCTGCTCGCCTACCTGGACCTGACCGGGGTGCGGCCCCAGATCGGCGCCGAGCTGCCCTTCACCGAGGCCCCTAAGGGGTTCCAGGCGATGCTCGACGGCGACACCGCCGGCAAGATCGTTTTCACCCGTTAGAGGGCGCTGAGCTGGGCGGATCGTGTTGTTCCGCCCAGCACGGCATCTGGTGAATCCTTAACGTACTCAGTTCGAGATCTGGTCGTTAGCACCTGAATTCGACCGAAACCCAATGCTCGCAAGCTAATCTGTAGTCATGACCGCGACGAAGCGGCCTGCCTCGGCTGGACCGGGCGGCCGGTCCACCAGCGACCCGGACCCGATCCGGGTCTCCTTCCGGCGCTACGCCGGCGTCCGAACCCGCGTCCTGGAGGTCGGGGACCTCACCCCGGACCCGGACCTCCCCCGTCGCTCGCTGCGTCGCCGCGCGGCCACGCCCCACGTCCGGCCGAGCGCGCCGCGCCTGGTGCTGCTGCACGGTTACTGCGACAGCGCCGACACGTGGCGGCCCGCCCTGGAGCAGCTCGCGGCCGCCGGGATCCCGGCGATCGCGGTCGACCTGCCCGGGTTCGGGGACGCGCAGCCGCTGCGGCCCGGCCCGATGCTGCCGCAGCTCGACGCGTTCACCACCGCCGTCGTCCGCGAGCAGGCCGTGCTCGGCTCGGTCGTGCTGGCCGGCAACTCCCTCGGCGGCACCATGAGCCTGCGCGCGGCCCAGAACAGCCGTCTCCCGATCTCCGGCGTCGTCTCGATCGCCGCGCCGGGGTTCGTCGACTCGTGGCTGATCCGGGCCGTCGCCCGCTATCCGTTCCCCTTGCGGCTGTACTCGGCGCTGCCGGTCCCCGTGCCGGGCTTCCTGGTGCGCAAGGTCGCCGAGCAGGTCGTCCCGCGGCTGCTCTACGCCGACTCGGGCGCGGCCGACGCGCTGCAGGTGCAGCGCTTCACCGCGCTGTTCCCGGACTACCGCGCGACGAAGAACCGGCTGGAAGAAGCCCGGCAGCTCGTCGCGGAGCTGGCCGACGCCTACCGCCTCGAGTCGGTGAAGGTGCCGCTGCTGGTCGTCGCGTGCGGCAAGGACAAGCTCGTCACCGCCGCGTCCGGGCGGCAGCTGCACACGCTGGTGCCGCACAGCAGGCTGCTGGTCCGCGAGGACTGGGGGCACTGCCCGCAGCTGGACGACCCGGTGGAGATCGCGGAGCTGCTCACCTACTTCGCGGCGAGCGCGGTCCGGACCACCCAGGCCAAGCGGGCCGCGGCGACGGCGTCGGAGGCCGTGAGCGAAGACACCGCGGCAGGCTGAGCGGCTCACACTGTCTTCACTCGGAGTTGGCGGTAGGTTCCGGCGTTGGGTCCGTGATCCGGGCCCGTCCACCGCGACGTTCGGGAGAAGATGATGTCCGCTCCAGGAGGCTTGGGTTCCGGTTCCAGCTCCGGCATCTTCCGGCGCAAGCCGATCGACCAGATCCAGGACACCTCGGAAGCGGGTGGCCTGAAACGCACCCTCGGCTTGTGGCAGCTGACCGCCATCGGCATCGGCGGCATCATCGGCGCCGGGATCTTCGCCCTCGCCGGCAGCGTCGCGCACGGCGACGACTCGGCCGGCATCCCCGGTGTCGGCCCGGCCGTGCTGATCTCGTTCCTCATCGCCGGCATCGCGAGCGCGGCGGCCGCATTCTCCTACGCCGAGTTCGCGGGCCTGATCCCGAAGGCCGGTTCGGCCTACACGTACGGCTACGCGGTGCTCGGCGAAGTCGTCGGCTGGTTCATCGGCTGGGACCTGCTGCTCGAATACACCGCGATCGTGGCGGTGGTGGCGATCGGCATCTCCGGCTACTTCAGCTTCCTGCTCGGCCAGCTCGGCCTCGACCTGCCCGCCTGGATGCTCGGCGCACCCGGCACCGGACCCGGCCACAAGGTCGATCTCTTCGCCATGCTGCTGTGCCTGCTGATCGCCTACCTGCTCAACCGCGGCATCCGCAGCGCCGCCCGGTTCGAGACGGTGATGGTCGGGATCAAGGTCCTGATCGTGCTGGTGGTCATCCTGGTCGGCTTCTTCTACGTCAAGACGGGCAACTACACGCCGTTCGCCCCGGCCGGCTTCGGCGGCGCGGTGACCGGCGCGGCAACAGTCTTCTTCGCCGTCTTCGGCTACGACGCCATGAGCACCGCCGCGGAGGAGTCCAAGGACGCGCAGCGGCACATGCCCAAGGCGATCCTCTACTCGCTGGCCATCTCGATGGTGCTGTACGTGCTGGCCTGCCTGGTGCTGACCGGCATGCAGAAGTACACCGAGATCGACCCGAAGAGCGGCTTCTCGACGGCGTTCAAGTCGGTCGGCCTCGACGGGCTGGCCACCGTGATCGCGATCGGCGCGATCGTCGGCATCCTCACCGTGCTGTTCACGTTCCTGATGGGCGCCACCCGCGTCGGCTACTCGATGAGCCGCGACGGCCTGCTCCCGGCGTGGTTCGGCAAGACGAACGAGAAGCGCCAGGTGCCGAGCCGGATGACGTGGATCCTCGGCGGCGCGTCCGCGATCATCGCCGGGGTGCTGCCGATCGGCGAGGCCGCGGAGCTGACGAACATCGGCATCCTGCTCGCGTTCGTCGTCGTCTGCGTCGCGGTGATCGTGCTGCGCTACAAGCAGCCGAACCTGAAGCGGACGTTCAAGACGCCGGGCATGCCGGTGGTGCCCGCGATCGGCATCGTGTTCTCGATCTGGCTGATCACGTTCCTGCAGCCGGAGACCTGGATCCGGTTCGCGATCTGGTTCGCCATCGGCATGGTCATCTACTTCCTCTACAGCCGGCGGCACTCGCTGCTGAACCGCGTGCCCGGTGAGGTCGAAAAGACGGACTAGCGGATCCGGTCGAGGCGGGCGGCGGCGTCGCGCGCCTCGACCTTCAGCCGCTCGAGGATGACGGCGGCCGACGCGTCGTAGGCGAGCGGGTAGGTCTGGCCCGCCCACAGCGAGATCGCTTCCGGGTCACCGGCCTTCGCCGCCGCCTTGCGCACCGGCCCGGCGAGGCTGTTCAGCTGCGGGTAGGCCGCGGGCGCGCCCTCGGACAGCTCGTCCATGAACTTGTTGACCAGCCCGCGCGCCGGGCGGCCGCTGAAGGCCCGCGTGAACGCCGTCTCGCGCTCGGCGACGGCGAGCGCCTTGCGGTGGGCCTCGGACGTCCCGGCTTCGTCGGCGCGCAGGAAGACCGTGCCCAGCTGGGCGGCGACGGCTCCGGCGGCGAGCACGGCGGCGACGTCCGCGCCGTGCACCAGGCCGCCGGCCGCGATCAGCGGCAGCTCGACGTGGGCGGCGACGAGCCGCAGCAACGCGAGGACGCCGTACTCGGCGCCGCCACCGGGCCGGTTCGCGTCGTCGGTGAACAGGCTCCGGTGCCCGCCCGCTTCGAAGCCCTGCAGGACGAGCGCGTCGGCACCGAGGTCCGCGGCCCGCCGCGCGGCTTCCGGGGTGGTCACGGTGACGACGACCGCGCTGCCGGCTTCCTTGAGGCGCAGCACGTCCGACGGCGAAGGCGGCCCGAAGGTGAACGACACCACGGGAACGCGCTTCTCGAGCACGACGTCCAGCTTCGCGGGGTACGCATCGTCGTCCCACTTCGGTTCGCCGAGTTCGACGTCGTACTCGCGGGCGAACGCCTCGAGCCGCTCTCGGTGCGCGCTGATGTCGGCGCCGGTGTCGGGCTGCGGGACGAAGAGGTTGACGCCGAAGTCCCGGCCGGTCAGCTCGCGGGTGCGGTCGATCTGCGCGGCGAGCGCCGCCGGCGTGAGCATGCCGGCCGCGAGGAAGCCGAACCCGCCGGCCTCGGTGACCGCGGCGACCAGCTCGGGCGTGGTCGGGCCGCCCGCCATCGGGGCGGCGATGACCGGGAACGTCAGCTCGTCGAACATGCCCCGACCCTAACGGCCTCAGTCCGGCAGCAGCATGGTGTAGAGCTTCTTGATGCGGCCGTCCTCGACGAGGGCGACATCGATCCCCCGCGCGACCGGCGGCGCGCCCTCCGGGCCGAAAGCCCAGGCCAGGTGGCCCAGGTCGTGGTTGACCAGCACCGGACCGGCCGCGGCGAACACGAACCCCGGCGACTGGTCCAGCAGGCCCTTGGCCTTGGCGTCCAGCTCGCCGTGCCCGTTCGCCACCCCTTCGGGATCGGCGAACGTGACGTTGGCCGCGTAGGTCGCGGCGATCGCCTTCGCGCGTCGCTCGTCGTCACGTTCGTTGAAGACCTGGAGCAGGTTGGCTTCCATCAGCTCGGCCACCGTCGTCATCGCGCACCCCTTTTCTCTTTTCTCGACCGCCACATTACGTGAAACATCACGCAACCGGGATCAGGGGTGGTCCACCGGCCGGGGCAGGCTGCCGTGCTCGACGAGTGCGTCGTAGACCCGCTCCAGCGAGGTCGCCAGCCGCGCCATCTCGCCCGGCTCGAGCGCGTCCAGGAAGGCCTTGCGCACGAACTCGACGTGGTCCGGCGCGGCTTCGCGCAGCGCATCCCAGCCGGCCTCGGACAGCACGACGTCGACGGCCCGGCGATCCTCGGGATGGGCGCCGGTTTCCACCAGACCGCGCTCGCGCATCCGCTTCAGGTGGTGCGAAAGCCGGCTGCGCTCCCAGCCGATGCGGATCGCGAGGTCGGTGACCCGCATCCGGCCGCCGGGCTCGCTCGTCAGGGCGACCAGCACGTGGTAGTCGGCGAGCGAGATGCCACTGTCCGCCCGCAACTGCCGGTTCAGCTCGTACTCCAAGCGGAGGTGCACCTTCATGTACGCGTACCAGACGGCCGTCTCGCCGCCGGAAAGCAGCGCGAACGGCGATCCCGGCTCGAAGTCTTGCGGCACCACGCGAGCTTAACCACCCACTCTGGTCTAGACCATCGCCCCGGGAAATGCGACGATCCGGGCAGGTGCGACGGCGATGTCGTGCCCTTCCCGCCAGGAGGTCCCCGGTGAAGACTCCCTTCGCGCGGCGGCTCGGCCGCGCGCTCGCCGTACTGGCCCTGGTCGGCGCCAGTACGGCCGCCGCCCAGCTGGCGCCGGCCGCGGCGGCCACGCCCGCGCTGCAGTCGATCGTGCCCGTGCCGGTCTCGGTGACCCCGGCGGCCGGGGTCACCTTCCCGCTGGTCTCGACGACGAAGATCGTCACCGAAGCCGGGTCGGCGCCGGCCAAGGACGTCGGCACCTACCTGGCCGGCGTGCTGCGGCCGTCGACCGGCTTCGCGCTGCCGGTGTCCGACGCCCCGGCGTCCGTGCCGGCCGACAGCATCGCGCTGCTGCTGAGCGGCGCGCCCGCATCCGTCGGTACGCAGGGCTACCAGCTGGTCTCGACCGCGTCCTCGGTCACCCTGCGCGCCCAGACGGCCGACGGGCTTTTCGCGGGCGTCCAGACGCTGCGGCAGCTGCTGCCGGGCCGGGTCGAAAGCCCTTCGCTGCAGACGGGCCCGTGGACTGTCCCGGGCGCAACGATCGTGGACTACCCGCGCTTCGGCTACCGCGGCGCGATGCTCGACGTCGCGCGGCACTTCCACCCGGTGTCGACGGTCAAGCGGTACCTCGACCAGCTCGCCCAGTACAAGATCAACAACCTGCACCTGCACCTGGCCGACGACCAGGGCTGGCGCATCCAGATCGACAGCTGGCCCCGCCTGGCGACCTACGGCGGCAGCACGCAGGTCGGCGGCGGCGCGGGCGGCTACTACACGAAGGCGCAGTACACCGACATCGTGAACTACGCGGCCTCGCGCCACATCACGGTCATCCCGGAGATCGACATGCCGGGGCACGTGAACGCGGCGCTGGCGTCGTACGCGGAGCTGAACTGCAACGGGGTGGCGCCGGCGCTGAGGACGGACACGGCGGTCGGCTACAGCTCGCTGTGCATCTCGAAGGACATCACGTACACGTTCATCGCCGACGTCCTGCGCGAACTGGCGGCGCTGACCCCCGGCCCGTACCTCCACATCGGCGGCGACGAAGCCCAATCGACGTCGGCGGCGGACTACGTGACGTTCGTGAACAAGGTGCTCCCGCTGGTGGCGGCGACGGGCAAGTCGGTGGTGGGCTGGCACGACATCGCGAAGGCCACGTTGCCGGCTTCGGCGTCGCCGCAGTTCTGGGGGACGTCCACGTCGGACGCGGGCGTGTCGACGGCGGTCTCCCGGGGCAGCAAGGTGATCCTGTCGCCGGCGAACAAGGCGTACCTGGACATGAAGTACAACAGCTCGAGCCCGATCGGCCTGTCGTGGGCGGGGTACATCGAGGTCCAGGACGCGTACGGCTGGAACCCGGGGTCGTACCTGTCGGGCGTCGGCGAGTCCGCGGTCCGCGGGGTGGAGTCCCCGCTGTGGGCGGAAACGGTGACGAAGCCGGCGGACATCGACTACCTGGCGTTCCCCAGGTTGGCAGCGCACGCGGAGCTGGGCTGGTCCCCGTGGTCGACGCACGACTGGACGGCGTTCCGCACCCGGCTGGGCGCCCAGGCCCCGCGCTGGGTGGCGCAGTCGATCAACTTCTACCGGTCGTCGCAGGTTTCGTGGGACACGGGAGGGACGACGAACCCGGGCACGTGCGCGAACCCGGCCTGGAGCGCTTCGCAGGTGTACACGGGCGGGAACGTGGTGTCGCACAACGGCCACAAGTGGACGGCGGGCTGGTGGACGCAGGGCGAGGAGCCCGGAACAACGGGCCAGTGGGGAGTGTGGACCGACAACGGCGCTTGCTGAGTCCGGTGGCCGGGCCGGAACACAACACTAGTACTGCGCGGCATCGCCGTCCGGAAAAACCACTCGGGCGGCGAGGTCGTGGCGGTCGCGTTCCGCGAGCAGCCTCTTGAGAACGGTCAGTGCGCGCAAACGACCAGGTTCATCGATCGTCGTCAGCAGTTCGTCAAGCAGCACTCCCGCAGAGTCAGGGCCCTGCTCGGGCGCCAGAACTTCCTGCAGTTTCTTGAACTCGGTGGCGGTCTCCACGACTTGCTCTGGCTTGTCCTGGTTCTCCAGGAACCAAGCTGCTGTCGCGCGCAACGGGTCCAGGAGCAGCGTGCTCATCCGCTCTGTCCGCCGTGCGCGTTGCTCCTCCACCCAAGATCCGACCAGCTGATGACGAGCGGCTTCCTCCCGCGCGGCCACGGCGGCGACCAGTTCCGCGTCGGTGTCAATCGACACGCAGTGACCGCGAGCCATTACCCCCGTTTCCGGCACCTGCTCCCAGCGGTGGAGGTCGGCATTCAATCCGTAGCGGAGCCGCTCTTGAGCTGTCAAGGGATGGCGACGAGCCACGTCGTCAGCCCGCCTCGCAACACCGTGCAGCGCGATGTCCAGCAGGGCGGGCGGAGCCGGGGCGGCTCCGCCCCACCGGGCCTCGACAAAGACGGTGACGGTGAATCGCAGGCGACCGTCCACGCTCGGCAACGACAGCCCAGTGGTCGCAGCGACGGTCGACGGCTCCGGTATTGCCACGGCGGCGTGCTCCTCCGGTTCGTCTCGGCGTCGCCAACGTTTGCTTCGTACCGTCACGTGCTCACTCCGCTTGCAAGATGGGATCGACCTCGTCCAGCCGAGTCCACAGCTGGAACAGGACCTCATCCACGGGGTGATTACCGAGCGGTCCCAGGGGAATACCCTGGATCCTGCTTGCGAACTGCAACTGCGCGATCCGCCGCGGTTCGAACCGGGTCGCTTGGACGAGCGGCTCAACCATCAGAGGACGCCGCTCGGCCGGGGCAGCGGCCGCTGTGTAGATCCAGGTCCGCACGACCGGGCGAAGGTCCTCAGGGGGCAGCTTGTCGAGCGCCTGATTCCAGAAGGACGACGTCGTGTCGGCGTCCAGGTCGTCAAGCTGCTCCTTCAGCACGAAAGAAGCACTGGAAGACAGCAGTTGCAGCCGTGCCGGGGTCGCCTCATCAAACCACTCCGACAGGTAGCGCAGGAACCGGGCGCCGCCGAGGTTGGCGCCGATCCCGTGCACCGCCGTCCGGACCGCGTCCCGGACTTCCTCGTGCTCCGAGCCAGCGAGGTGCTTGAGGCGGGTCAACGCAATGCGGGGAAACTCGGTCCCGAGTTCGCCGCACACCTCGGCGGTAAGCAACTGCAGATCAATGTTGGCACCCTTGGACCAGCTGAGCAGTCGGTTACGGATCGGCGGTCCCAACGACGTGTCCGTGGCCGTTGTCATAAGCAAGCGTACCGCGATCGAACGCCGGTATCGTGACTCCGAGGTCTGGAGCGAGGTGGTCCCCTCCGAGCCCTTCGCCGTCCACTGCTCCGCGAGTTTGAGGGCGATCTGGTAGCCGGCTCCGACCGCCAGCTCTGCGCTGCGGTCCGCGATGCGTTCCAGATCTTCGCCCGTCAGATCCGCGAACTTCCGTGGTATCTCGCCGATCCACGACAGCATCGAGTCGTGAAGGCCACGGTGTTCCCGCCAAAAATGCTGGAGCACGTCGAAGCCGAAGCCAGGTTGCTGGAACTCCCGGGTTTCAGCGTCGAACGGTTCAATGTCAAGGTGCCGCAGCCGGGCGTAGGGACTCGGGCGGAGCAGCGGTACCCGCTCCTCCACTTTAAGCTTGTTCTTCTTCAGCATCGCGTCGGCGGCGTTCACAATATGCTCCGGCGCCGATCCTTCCAGCACCGCGACGGCCAGCAGCAGTGCGAGCCACTCCGAGTCGCCCGCCTCCTGGTGCTTCCCAATTTCCCCGCGCAGATCGATCTTCTGCCCGAGAAGAGAGTCGCGGAGCGCTTCGGCCGGGTCCTCTCCGCGACCTGCCCGTCGCTCGACGGTTTCGGCAAGCTCCTTCACCTGCGGTGGCCACATCCGTTCGAGACGAACCTGCGTCTCGGCGGTAGCGAGTCCCGCCGCATCGAGCACGGTCAAGTAACGCGTAAAGACCTCGACAGACGAAGGCTTTCCCAGCTCGTGCACTCGACCGGGGAGGCGTTCGCCGAACTTGCGGATCTGGTCGTGTGGAACGATAAGGATCAGGTAGCTTCGGTGCTGTTCGAGCTCGCGGGCGAATTCCACCAGCGCCCACTGCACCTGCTGGAGCTCACCGCCCGGACCGCGCATGTCCACGAGAACCACGGCACGCTCGTGGACACTCAGCATGTCTTCGGCCCTCAGCTGGAAATCTTCGTCGATGAGCTCCTCGCGGACAACAAGGTCCGGATCATTCCGCTGCAGCTCGTAGCCCAGCCGCAGGCCAGCCGCGAACTGGCCGGCATCGGCCTCGGGTGCGGAGAGGACCAGAAGCCGTTCATCGCGGAGGATTTCGAAGGCCGTCCGTGTACCCTCGGCCGCCTGCTCGGGCAGCAGCCCCGGAGGGCCGACGTACTTGTCTGCGAGTTGCCGGAGGGCCTCGCGGTCTTGAAGTCCGCGTCCCCGCCGCGGGCGGGTCTGGGCGCGGCTGCCCCATTCCAGGGCTTCTCCGCGCGCGTAGTAGTTCTCGATTCTCAATATGCTGAGGTCACGTCCGGCCGTCGCATTTTCACGTCCCGCGACTGAAGGGACTGTGAGAGCCAACGCGGCCGCTCGGACCTGCTGTGAAGCCAGGGGGGATGCAGCAGGAAGCGGCTCGAGCATGCCGAAGCTGTCGACGTCGGGTTCGCCGGTCACTGGCCTCACCGCTTCTGAGCGCTGTCGTCAGTGGCGGAGTGATGGCTGCTGGCCGGGCCGAAGTTGGCGTCAGCGCCAGTCAGGAAGGTGCCCGAGAAGTCCTGATTGTGCGTTGTCTGGTCCCTGCCAGCCGTAACGTTGTTGTCGCCAGTCACCGAGACGCCTCCGCTGACGTCTCGCACCGACCTCTGCTGAACATCGCCCGACACGTCGTGGCCGGCTTCGAAGTTCGTCTCCTGGTTGAGGTCATCCGTGTCCGGATCATCGACCCTGGGCGCTGCTGCTGGCGATTCGTCCGCTGTGCTCTCGTCGAACAGCAGGCCCGACCGGAGCAACTCGCCGGATGGGGCGGGGACGCGCAGGTACCCCACTTCCGAAAAGCCCTTTCCTGGTACCCGTAGTGACGTTTCGACGAATTCGCTCGGCCGGCGCACTGTCCGCCCTGCCGATACGACGTCCTTCATAACCGACTGCGAGACGGCGCTAGCCACGAACGTGACGACCGGGTCCGAGTGTTCGAGCAATGCCCTGACCTCCTGCGAGTCGGCCAGACGAACGGCGTTGACCATGACACTCCCAGCGGGCGAGTCGGTGACGCCGGCGTCAAAAGCGTGGACCGGCCCCAGGTCCACCGCGGCCCGCAGCCGGACCTCGATGCCGCGGCTGCGGAACCGGGGGGAGTTCAGGCGCAGTTCGACCTGGAGCGCGTCGAAGAACTTGTCGACTACGGCACTGAGCAGGTCACGACTGAAGCCGACGAGGTAGCCGTCTCCCCTAGGCGCGAGGAACTCGTTCTGCTGCCACAGATGTTCGACACGGGCGCGCATCGCGGCCTGCTGCATGATCTCCGGGAGCAAGGCGACGATGGCCTTCTGCTGGTCATTGTTGTATTTACTGAACTCACGGACATCGACTGCGAGCACTCCGACGTATCGTCCCACGGTCGTACTGTCTTCTTGGAGAATCGGCCCCACCACAGCTCCTCTAGTGTTTCGGTCACGGTGGGACCAAGGTTGCCTGCGATTCACTGACAGTTTGTCCAGAACTGGACACAGCGACGTATGCGATCTTCGTGAGGTTGGTGACCTCGACGCTCCCTCGCGCGATCCTGATCCATCCTGCGGCTTTCCATTCAGCCAAGACCGGTGTGATCGCCGAGCGGGCCAGCCCGAGGGCCGCAGCCAATTCCTCCTGGGACATCGCAATTGTCGTTGCTCGGGGATGGTCCGGACCTGCAGCCTTGATGACGGAGAGAAGCAAGGCCGCCAGCCGAGCCGGCGTGGTGCGATGGGCGAGTTGCCAGGCATGGGTCGCGCTTTCCCGCAACTTGCCGAGGATGTAGCTGTTCAACTGCTGCCCGAGCCCGAGGCGTTCGACGAATTCGTCGAACCGCTGGTCCGGCAGCTTAGAGGTGATGCCAGGCTCGATCGTCTGGACGGAGGTCGATCTGAAACCGCTGTCCGCAGTCGCCAGTTCACCGATCACGTCGCCAGGTCCACGGACTGCGAGCATGAGTTCACGACCGTCGGGCTCGGCGTAGACGACTTTGACTCTGCCGGACAGACACAAGTACACCCAACCGCCTGGAGCTCCTTGGTGTAGCAGATACTCTCGGGCTTGATGGTGCGCCCGGACACCCTGCTGCGCCAGCGTCGCCCAGGCCTGTGCCGGGACAAGCGCACGGAAACCACGTGGACGCGGGGACCGGCCGGGAGTGGGCATGACCTCATGTCTAGTCATCGACTAGCGGGAACGGAGCGGCACCGGCATGTGATCACTCGAATGTCCGGTCCGGTCGCAGGTGACCACCCGTAGCCGCTCACCGTGGGCCATCATCTTGAGGCTGTGTGGGTGAGGCCTCAGGCTGCGCCGCACGTCGCCAAAGGACCGGCGTAAGCGCGATGGGGTCAGTACACCTGTCTGACGCGGGGGGGGGTGCTTTCGCCGGTGGTGCAGCCATGGCACAGTGGTCCGGCGCCCGCGCGGCGACCTCGCAGGACTGTGCGGACGGTGAGCGCCGCACTCCACCTGGTGAAACCGGACCACCCGGTTCGCCCGGCGGGTTAGGTTGTGGCCATGAGCGTTGATCTGGAGCAGGTTCGCACCCTGTCGCTGCGGGAAAACGGCCTGGCCACCGTCGCCACGACGCGGGGCGATGGCACCATCCACTCCTCCGTCGTCAACGCCGGCGTCTTCGCGGACCCGGTGACCGGCGCCCCGGGCGTCGCGTACGTCGCCGTCGGACGGGCGCACAAGCTCGCGCTGCTGCGGCGAGCCGGGCACGCCACCGTGACCTTCCGCCGCGGCTGGAACTGGGTCTCCGTCACCGGCGCCACCCACCTCGTCGGGCCGGACGATCCCGACCCCGCCTTCGACGCCGCGGGCCTGCCGAAGCTCCTGCGCGACGTCTTCGTCGCCGCCACCGGCACCCACGACGACTGGGACCAGTACGACCGCGTGATGGCCGAAGAGCGGCGGGTCGCGGTGTTCGTGACGGCCGACCGGATCATCGGCAACCCCTGATCCGCCCGGCCCCAGGAGTCGTTCCGTTGTCCTCCACCCGTGTCACGACGCCCGTCAAGGTCCTCGTCGGCGTGCTCCTCGTCGCCGACGTCGGCTTCGGCGCGGCGCTCGTCTCCGGCCTGGTGCGTGACCTCTCGCCGTGGCTGGTCGGCGGCGCCTACGCGGCGACCGTGCTCATCGCCGTCGTGGCTTTCCGCGCCTCTCGCGCCCGCATGCTCAAGCGCGGCTTCGAGGGTCTGCAGGACCTCACCGTCGGCGACGAAGGCGTCCGCATCCCCGCGGGCACGCTCAGCACGCGAGTGGTGCCGTGGTCGCAGATCGCCGACGTCAACGTCCGCCGTTCGGCCCGCTTCGGCGACGGCTACCTGCGCGACGCGCTCTGGCTCGACCTGGTCACCGGCGGCGGCGTCGAGAGCTCGGTGCAGCGGTACGCACCCCGCGGCCGGCTCGCGCCCGCGCCACCGCAGAGGCGGCAGTTCGAGCAGACGGCGATCCTCGACCCGGCCCTGTTCGACGCGGTGGTCGACCGGCTCCGGAAGGAGCTGCGGAACCGGCAGCTGCACGCCCAGCTCCGCGGCACGCCCCGCATCCGCTGACTCGCGGTCAGCCGAGCCGGCCCAGCAGTTCTTTCGGCACGATCCGCACCGGGAACGGCCGCTCGGCCTCGAACGGTTCGTCACCGGCCGCCTTGCCGACCTGCTGGTAGTGGCCGTCTTCGTCCAGTTCGAACACGATGAGCGCGGGCTCGACCGGATCGATCACCCAGTAAGCGGCCACGCCCAGCCGCTCGTAGACCGCCTTCTTGGTGTTGAGGTCGTGGACCGCGGTGCTCGGCGACAGCACTTCGACGGCCAGTACCGGTGGCACCGGGAGATCCTTCTCCGTGAAGTCCTCGTCCCGGCCGACCAGAACGTCCGGCTGTAGCTCGATCTTGTCACCGTGATGTACCGCGAACGGCGCCCCGACGACGTAAAACTCGGGCGGGCACGCGGAGTCGAGCACACCATAGAGCCGGTACCCGATCGTCTGGTGTCTCAGACCAGGTGCGGGGGTCACGATGAGCACCCCGTCGATGAGTTCATATCGTCGGCCGCTGTCGGGCATCCCGTCGAGGTCGTGCACCGTCAGGGGGCCCGAATCGGCGGGATGCTCGATGTCTGCCATGACCGTCATGGTGCTCTCCTTTCGCTCTTCGCACCAGAGCACACCAGAGAGCACCGACAGAAACCGCATCGAACACGGGTTCGGCGCCCATATTCACGCGGAGGCGTGAATATGGGCGCCACTGTCACATCACTGCGACACTTATTTCTTGTTCTTGCCCGAGTCCTCAGTGGACAGTGCGGCGACGAAGGCCTCCTGCGGGACCTCGACCCGGCCCACGGTCTTCATTCGCTTCTTGCCTTCCTTCTGCTTCTCCAGCAGCTTGCGCTTCCGCGAAATGTCACCGCCGTAGCACTTGGCCAGAACGTCCTTGCGGATCGCGCGAATCGTTTCGCGGGCGATGATCCGGGCACCGATGGCCGCCTGGATGGGCACCTCGAAGTTCTGCCGCGGGATCAGCTCACGGAGCCGGTTCACCATGCGGTTGCCGTAGGCGTAGGCGTCGTCCTTGTGCACGATCGCGGAGAACGCGTCCACACCCTCGCCCTGCAACAGGATGTCCACCTTGACCAGGTCCGCCGCCTGCGTGCCGGCCTCTTCGTAGTCCAGCGACGCGTAGCCGCGCGTACGCGACTTCAGCGTGTCGAAGAAGTCGAAGATGATCTCGCCCAGCGGCAGGTTGTACCGCAGCTCGACCCGGTCCTCGGACAGGTAGTCCATGCCGAGCAGCTGGCCGCGCTTGTTCTGGCACAGCTCCATGATCGTGCCGATGAACTCCGACGGCGCCAGGATGCTGACCTTGCTGAGCGGCTCCAGCACCTTGTCGATCTTGCTGCCGGTCGGCCAGTCCGACGGGTTGGTGACGTGGATTTCCTTGCCGTCGTCCAGCACCACGTCGTAGACCACGTTGGGCGCGGTGGAAATCAGGTCGAGGCCGAACTCGCGCTCGAGCCGGTCGCGCGTGATCTCCAGGTGCAGCAGGCCGAGGAAGCCGCAGCGAAAGCCGAAGCCCAGCGCCACCGACGTCTCCGGCTCGTAGTCGAGCGCGGCGTCGTTGAGCTGGAGCTTGTCCAGCGCCTCGCGCAGCTCGGGGTAGTCGGAACCGTCCACCGGATACAGTCCGGAGTAGACCATCGGCTTCGGTTCGCGGTATCCCGCCAGTGCTTCCTTCGCGCCGTGGCGCTCGGACGTCACGGTGTCGCCGACCTTCGACTGGCGGACGTCCTTCACGCCGGTGATCAGGTAGCCGACCTCGCCGACGCCGAGTCCCTTGCTGGCCTTCGGTTCCGGCGAGATGATGCCGACTTCCAGGAGCTCGTGGGTGGCGCCGGTGGACATCATCTTGATGCGCTCGCGTGGCGTGATCTTGCCGTCGACGACCCGGATGTAGGTGACGACGCCGCGGTAGGTGTCGTACACCGAGTCGAAGATCATCGCGCGGGCCGGTGCGTCCGCGTCGCCCTGCGGCGCCGGGACCGACTTCACGACCTCGTCGAGCAGCGCGCCGACGCCGATGCCGGTCTTGGCCGAGACCCGCAGGACGTCGTCCGGCTCGCAGCCGATGATGTGGGCCAGCTCACCCGCGTACTTGTCGGGGTCGGCCGAGGGCAGGTCGATCTTGTTGAGCACCGGGATGATCTGGAGGTTGTTCTCCAGCGCGAGGTAGAGGTTGGCCAGCGTCTGCGCCTCGATCCCCTGCGCGGCGTCGACCAGCAGGACAGCGCCTTCGCACGCCTCCAGCGCCCGGGAGACCTCGTAGGTGAAGTCCACGTGGCCGGGGGTGTCGATCATGTGCAGGACGTGGTCCTGGCCGTCGACCTGCCAGGGCAGCCGGACGTTCTGGGCCTTGATGGTGATCCCGCGCTCGCGCTCGATGTCCATCCGGTCGAGGTACTGCGCGCGCATGGCCCGCTCTTCCACGACGCCGGTGAGCTGCAGCATGCGATCGGCCAGGGTGGACTTGCCGTGGTCGATGTGCGCGATGATGCAGAAGTTCCGGATGAGCTCCGGAGGCGTGAAGGTCGTGTCGGCGAACGTCGTCACTCGAATGAGTCCTCGGAAAGTCGGGGATGGCCACCTCTATGCTCCCATGGCGCTCCGGGTGCGGGTGGGGGTCATCCCCGATGCGAGCCCACGTGATCCGTGGTGCCCTCGAAGTATGAGCACTTCGCACCAGCCGGCACCACCTCCCCAGCCGGATCCAGGCGGCTTCGGCCGCGTCCTCGACCGTGCTTTCGGTCACCCTTCCGGAGCCCTCGGCCGCCTCGGCGGCTGGGTGATGGCGCGCGGCAACGCCGCCACCGAACACCGCATCGTCGACTTGGCCAAGATCGAACCGGACGAGACCGTCCTGGTCGTCGGACCCGGCCCCGGCGTCGGCCTGGACGCCGCCGCGCGGCTGGCCGGGCGCGTGATCGGCATCGACCCCTCGCCCGAAATGCTCGCGCTGTGTCACGAGCGGTGCGGCGACCGCGTCGAACTGCGCGAGGGGTCGGCGGCGCACACCGGCGAGCCCGACGAGTCCGTCGACGTGGTGCTGACCGTCAACAACGTCATGCTCTGGGACGACCGCGCGGCCGGGTTCGCCGAGCTGGTCCGGGTGCTGCGCCCCGGCGGACGCCTGCTGCTGTCCGCGCACGAGAAGGAGCTGCCCGTGAGCAGGCACGTCTTGGCCGACGAAGCCGCCGAAGCGGGCTTCGCCGACCTGCAGACCTGGACCTGGGAACCGCCCGGCTTCGCCGCGCTGGCCGCGCAGTTGCGCGCCGTCAAGCCCGCTTAGCGGGTGTCCGTGCGGATCGGGTGACCTTCGGGCACCTCGACCAGCACGATCCGCGTGCCGTCCGGATCGGCGATCCAGGCCTCGTCGAGGCCCCACGGCTCGCGCTGGGCGTCCCGCACCGGCTCCAGGCCCTTCGCCTTCAGGTCGGCCAGGGTGCCGGCGAGGTCCCGGACCTGCACCCAGAGCACCAGGTCGGGCGACGAACCCGTCTCGCCCCGGCCGGAGACCTCCAGGGAACCGTGGCCGAGGAAGAACACCGTCCCGCCGGGGAACTCACGCTCCACAGCCAGGCCGAGGGTGTCGCGGTAGAACGCCGTCGTCGCGTCGACGTCGCGCGGGCGGATCAGCAGCCGGCTCTTCAGGACTTCCATCCGACCATCCCTACCGGACGCGCTCAGGCGGCCGCAATCGCGGCGATGCCGGAGAGCACGATCACCGACCCGGCGAGCCGCCGCACGGCGTCACGCTCACCCAGCACCAGCCAGGCGGCGAGGCCGCCGAGCACGATGCTCAGCTCCCGGGCGGGCGCGACCAGGCTGACCGGCGCCATCGTGAGAGCGAACAGCACGAGGATGTACGCGATCGGCGAAAGCAGCCCGACGACCAGCACCTCGCGGCGCTGCTCGCGCCAGATCCGCGTCACCTCGGCGCGGCCGGCCAGGGCGCCGGGCACGAGCATCACGCTCTGCAGGACCGAGCCGAGGCCGAAGTAGACGACCGGGGGCACGCCCAGGCCGGTCACCGAGTGCGCGTCCCAGAGGGTGTAGCCGGCGATGAAGGCGCCGGTCAGGAGGCCGTAGACGATCCCGGCGCGGCGCCCCGCCACCGGGCCGTCCTTCCGGCCCGTGCTGATCACCAGCACTCCCGCGATGACCAGGAATGCGCCGACCAGGCCGAGCCAGCCGGGCCGTTCGCCGAGCACGAGGACGGCGGCGAGCACCGACAGCAGCGGCCCGGTGCCCCGCGCGACCGGGTAGACGACGGAGAGGTCGCCGACGCGATATCCGCGCTGCAGCACGATGCCGTAGGCGATGTGCAGCACCGACGTGACCACGGCCGCCACCAGCCAGCTCCACTGTGGACGTTGCGGCTCGACGACCAACAGCACCACCGTCACCGGCAGGAGCACGACCGCGGAAGCCGTGTAGTAGAGCCAGACGAACTGGGTGCCACCGGAGGAGATCCGCTTGGCGGCCAGGTTCCACGCGGCGTGCACGACGGCGGCGATGAGGACGAAGGACAGTGCGGTGGTGTTCATGGGACCCCTTACGGGTTTTCGCGCGCGCGAAAACCGGGTCCTCCAGGCTTTTGCCCCGTCAGATGAACGGCAAGTCTTCCGGACCCGCCGATGGTGCCGCTCGGACCAGGCCCACCGGTCCTGGTTGTGTGGTGCGGTGCGCGGACCGGCGACGGAACCCTAGGCACTACCGGCGTCCACCGTACTCCTGGTGATCGGCACCGCGCAGATCCCGGCGGCGGGGGTCGCGGGCCGGGCTGTTAAAGTTGTCGCTCGTTGCCGTGCGGCATTCCGTCATGGAGGAAACCCGCTCTTTCGAGCGGGGCCACTTGAGCGCGGCGGCGAATCTCACCCGAGTGAACCAGGAGTTGCCCTATGGCCAACATCAAGTCGCAGATCAAGCGCATCACGACGAACGAGAAGGCGCGTCTGCGCAACCAGGCGATCCGGTCCTCGGTGAAGACCGCGATCCGCAAGGTCCGCGAAGCCGCCGAGGCCGGCGACAAGGCCAAGGCCGTCGAGCTGCAGCGCGACGCCGCCCAGAAGCTGGACAAGGCCGTCTCGAAGGGCGTGCTCCACGCCAACCAGGCCGCCAACAAGAAGTCGGCGCTGGCGAAGCGCGTCAACGCGCTCTGAGCTGGTTGATTTCTGGGCTGTTGATTTTCCAAGAAGGCCCCGGCTCCGGCCGGGGCTTTCTTCATGCCCGGGGTCAGCGGTCGCCCTTGGCGGCCGCCACCTGGAGGACGGCGCGCTCCAGCGCGTAGCCCGGGTCGGCCGCCACGCCCTTGACCTCGGCGTTCAGCCTCGCCACGACCCGCATCGCCGTCGCCAGGCCGTCCTGGTTCCAGCCCCGGGACTGGCCCTGGGCCTTGCGGATCTTCCACGGCGGCATGCCCAGCTCGCCGGCCAGCTGGTTCGGGTTGCCCCGGCCCGCGCCCGAGACGCGGGCGATCGTGCGAACGGCGTCGGCCAGCGCGTCCGCGACCAGGACGTGTGGGACGCCCAGCTGCATCGCCCAGCGCAGCGACTCCAGCGCCGCCGAGCGGTCACCGCTCACGGCCTTCTCCGCCACCGCGAACCCGGTGACGTCGGCCCGGCCGCGGTGGTAGCGGTGGACCGCGTCCGCGTCGACGGTCCCGCCGGCGTCCGCCACCAGCTGCGTCGCCGCCGAGGAGAGTTCCCGCAGGTCGGAGCCCACTGCCTCGAGGAGCGCGGCGACCCCGGCCGCGTCGATCTTGCCGCCCACCCGGCGCACCTCGTGGCGGACGAACTGCTCCCGCTCGGCGGGCTTGGTCAGCTTCGGGCACTCGGTGATTTCGGCGCCGGCCTTCTTCAGCACGGCCGGCAGCGACTTGCCCGCCTTGCTGCGGCCGCCGCCGGTGTGCACGACGACCAGCACGATGCCGTCCGCCGGGTCCTTCAGGTAGGACGCCACGGCGTCGGCCAGCTCCTGCGAGATGTCCTGCGCCGACTCCAGGACGATCACGCGGCCTTCGCTGAACAGCGACGGGCTGACGAGTTCGGCCAGCTCGGGGGCTGTGAGATCGGACACCCGGACGCGGGTCAGCTCGGCCGTGGCGTCGATCGCGCGGGACGCGGTGAGCGCCTCACGGACGGCGCGCTCGATCAGCAGTTCTTCCTCACCCAGGACCAGGAGCAGCGGGGCCGGGGCGGTGGCTTGCGCGGTCACCCGAGGATCCTCTCACTTGCGGTGTCGTGCGCCCGCTCCGGTGATGTCGAGCGGGCACCGTGGCACGGCTCGAGCGTCATGTCGTACGGTGTCTTCGAGGCAGCGCTCGTTCTGGTGCGCGCCGACAACTGAATACCGCTCATCCAGAGGGGCAGAGGGAACGGCCCGACGAAGCCCCGGCAACCGGCGTACAGCCTGTCATCCCGCGATCGCGGGATAGCTGACGACCACGGTGCCAATTCCGGCCCGCTTCGGCGGGGCAGATGAGGAAGGAACCTCGCGATGACCGCAACCCTCGGCACGACCTCCACCACGAAGACCCCGGATCTCGGACCGGCCGTCGAACTGGTGTCGAAGGAAGAGGGCCACCGGCAGCCGCTCGCCCCCGAGTTCGTCTCCGCCGAAGACTTCTCGCCGCTCGAGGTCGCCTACGACTTCGGCCGCGTCCGCCGCGAAGACATCGAGGCCGGCCCCAAGAACATCTGGCGCTACAAGAAGCTCCTCCCGGTGCCGTCCAACGTCGAAGAGATCCCGAACACCGAGCCCGGCGCGACCCGGCTGATCCGCGCCGACCGCCTCGCCAAGGAGCTCGGCCTCAAGCGTCTGTGGGTCAAGGACGACACCGGCAACCCGACGCACTCGTTCAAGGACCGCGTCGTCGCCGTCGCGCTGGCCGCGGCCCGCGAGTTCGGGTTCGAGGTGCTCGCGTGTCCGTCGACCGGCAACCTGGCCAACGCGGTCGCCGCCGCGGCCGCCCGCGCGGGCTGGAAGTCGGTCGTGCTGATCCCGAAGACCCTCGAGCGCGCCAAGATCCTCACCACCGCGGTCTACGACGGCGACCTGATCGCCGTCGACGGCAACTACGACGACGTCAACCGCCTCGCCACCGAGCTCGCCGGTGAGCACCCGACGTGGGCGTTCGTGAACGTGAACGTCCGGCCGTACTACTCGGAAGGCTCGAAGACGCTGGCCTTCGAGGTCGCCGAGCAGCTCGGCTGGCGCATCCCGCCGCAGATCGTCGTGCCGATCGCCTCCGGTTCGCAATTGACCAAGGTGGACAAGGGTTTCCGCGAGCTGGGCCAGCTCGGTCTCGTGGACGCCAGCCCGTACAAGGTGTTCGGCGCGCAGGCCACCGGTTGCTCGCCGGTGTCGGCCGCGTTCCGCGCCGGCCAGGACGTGGTCCAGCCGGTGAAGCCGGACACGATCGCCCGCTCGCTGGCGATCGGCAACCCGGCCGACGGCCCGTACGTGCTCGACATCGTCAACCGCACCGGCGGCGCGATCGAGGACGTCAGCGACGAAGAGGTCGTCGAAGGCATCCGGCTGCTGGCCCGCACCGAAGGCATCTTCACCGAGACCGCCGGCGGGGTCACCGTCGCGACGGCGAAGAAGCTGATCGAGTCGGGCAAGCTGGACCCGGAAGCCGAGACGGTGCTGCTGATCACCGGCGACGGCCTCAAGACCCTCGACGCGATCGAGAACCACGTCGGCCCCAAGGCGACGGTCCCGGCTTCCGCCGCGGCCGTGAACGAGGCGCTCGGCTACTGACATCCGCGCACCGGGGCGGGCCCACCTGGCTCGCCCCGGTGAGTGCCTCCTTCCGGGCTGTTGTCGTGGTCGCACGCGTCGAAAACCTCGCCGATGAAGGCGGACAGCGCTGGGTGAGACGCCGGATGACTGACGAACGCAGCCACCACCCGGCCCGCCCGGTACGACCGGGCTCAGCGGCGAGGCGGGCCGCGCGGCTCGCCTCGGCGTGCTGTCGCCGGGCCTGCTGGGTCGCCGACCACCGCGGTGTCGCCGTCCACGTCGGTCCGGGTGACCAAGGCGCCCAGCGCGGTCAGGGTGTCCATTGTGGACTTGTTGGGGTGCCCGTAGGTGTTGCCCGCGCCCACGCTGACCAACGCCACCCGGGGCGCCACCGCCGCGAGGAACGCCGGCAGCGAGTAGCGCGAGCCGTGGTGGGGGACCTTCAATATCTCCGCCTTCAGGTTGTCGCCGTCGGCCAGCAGGTCGGCCTGGGCCGCCAGCTCGACGTCACCGGTCAGGAGCACCCGGCCGGCCGGGGTCTGCGCTCGCAGGACCACCGAGCTGTTGTTGATCGTCGTGCCGTCCTGCTGCCCGGCCGAGCGAGCCGGGACGTAGCGCGGGCCGAGCACGTCGAGCGCCAGGCCGGGCCACGCCAGCCGCTCCCCCGGCGTCAGCTCCACCAGGGGCACGTGCTGCCGGCGAGCCTCCTCCGCGACCTGGCGCCACGCCCACTCCGGCGCCCGCCCCGGGCCGACGGCGATCCCGCCGACCGCCCGGCCGTCGAAGACCGACGAGAGCCCGCCGATGTGGTCGGCGTGCAGGTGGCTCAGCACCAGCAACGGGATCCGGTCGACGGCCAGCCGGTGCAGGCACTCGTCCACCGGCCCCGGCTCGGGTCCGGTGTCCACGACGACCGCGCGCCCCGGCTCCGCCGTCGCCAGCACGACGGCGTCGCCCTGCCCGACGTCGCACTCGACCATCGCCCAGTTCCGCGGTGGCCACGCCGGCGCGAGCACCCGGACCGGCACGAACACCAGCAGCGCACCGGTGACCAGCACCGCCATCACCAGCCGCACGCGCCGGTGCCGGGCGGCCAGCACCAGCACCACCAGCACGGCGGCGGCGAGCAGCCCGCCCGTCCAGCCGCCGGGCCAGGCGACGACCGCGCCGGGCGCCCGCGCGCCGTGCCGCGCCACCGTGATCAGCCACCGGGCCTCCGGATCGGCCAGGTGCACCAGGACCTTGCCGGCACCCGGCCACCACGGGCCGAGCACCGTCGCCAGCACGCCGAGCACCGTCGCCGGGGCCACCACGGGCGCGGCGAGGACGTTGGTCAGCACCGAAACCAGGCTCACCGTGCCCGCCATGCCCGCGAGGACCGGAGCCGTCACGAGGAAGGCCGCCAACGGGATCGCCAGTCCCTCGGCGAACCCCGGCGGGACGCCGCGACGAGCCAGCGCGGCGGCCCAGCGGGGCGCGATCAGGACCAGCCCGGCCGTGGCGAACACCGACAACGCGAACCCGAAGTCCGTCGCCATCGCCGGATCCGTCACCACCAGCACGCACACGGCGAACGCCAGCGCGGGCAACGCCGAGCCACGCCGGCCCAGCGCCAGAGCCAGCAACGCGACCGCCGCCATCACCCCGGCCCGCAGCACGCTCGGCTCCGGCCCGACCAGGACGAGGAAGCCGGCCAGGCACGCGCCGGCCGCCACTGCCGACAGCCGGGGCCCGAGCCGCAGCAAGCGCAGCACCAGCAGAACCGCGCCACACGCCACGGCGAGGTTTCCCCCGCTGACGGCGGTCAGGTGGGCCAGCCCGGCGGTGACGAACTCCTGCTCGACCCGCGTTGACAACCCGCTCGTGTCGCCCAGGACCAGACCCGGCAGCAGGCCGGCGGGTTCGTCCGGCAGGACCTGGCACAGGTCGTGGAGCCCGGCGCGCAGCCCGGCCGCGGTCCGCTGCCACCACGATGCGGGCCCGAGGTCGCCCGGCGGGCCGCGCACGGACAACACCGCGACGGTCAGGTCGGAGCCGCGCGGTGGCATCAGCAGGCCGGTCGCCGTCACGTCCTGGCCCGGCAGCAGCGAAGCCCACTGCGCGACCGGCGCCAGCAGCAGGATGCGGCCGGACGACGTGACCGGCCGGCCGTCGACCGACGCCGCGCGGACCTCGGCCGTCAGCACCACCGACCGGGCACCGGCCTGCTGGTCGGCATACCCCGCGCCGCGCACGGGCTTCGGCCGCTCGGCGACGACGACCCGCAACGACGCGGGAAGCCCGTCAGCCGAGGCCACGCGAAGCTCGTCACGCTGCGCGTCCCGGATTCGCCAAGCGACCGGGCCCGCGGCGACGAGTCCCAGCACCAGCAGGGCCGCCGCCGCGCCGAGCGCCCGGGGACGCCCACGCCCGCGCCAGAGCACCAGCCCGGCGAGCACCGCCGAGGCGAGGCCCGCGGCGACGGCCGTCCACCAGCCCAGCAGCAGGCCGCCGAGCGCGGCGAGCCAGCACGCCAGCGCCGCCGGGACGAGCCGCATGTCCTGCCGGGTGTCGGTCGTGGGAAGGGTGCTCATCCGACCGTCACCTGCTCGCGCAGCTTTTGAAATTTACTTTCTCCGATGCCCGAGACATCGCGCAGCTGCTCGACTTTCGCGAAGCCGCCGTGCTCGGTGCGCCACTGGACGATCCGCTGGGCCGTCACCTCGCCGACGCCGGGCAGCGTGTCCAGCTGGTCCGTGCTCGCCGCGTTGAGGTCGACCTTGGCGCCCGCCGGCGCACCGGCCGGCGCGGCGGCGGGCGCCGGGATCCCGACCGCGAGCTGCTCCCCGTCGGTCACCCGGCGGGCGAGGTTCAGCGCGCTCAGGTCCGCGCCGGGATCGGCGCCGCCCACGGCGCGCAGCACGTCCGCGACGCGGGCACCCTGGGCCACGGTGACCAGACCGGGTGACCGGACGCGGCCGATCACGCTGACGACGAGACCGGCCGGGGGTGCGGCCCGGGCCGACGCCTCGCTCGCCGGTTTCGCGCTGGGCAGCGCAGGCGGTGGCTCGGGCGCCGGCGGGCCGCCGAAGAGCGCGACCGAGCCGAGGACGATCACCACGACCGACACGAGGACACCCGCGAACGCCCACCGCCGGCGGCCGGCCCCGGCCGGCCCGCCCGGCAGCCAGCGCCGGACCAGCCGGCCGCCGGGCCCGACCGTGCTCGCGTCGGGCGAGAGCTGGTCGGCCAGCCAGGAGAGCCGGTCGTTGACGTGGGGGCCCGGATCCCGGGCGGGCTGCTCGAACACACGATCGACGTTAGGGCTCGCGGGGAGGCGTCCGACAGGGGTGCCGCCGCGTCCTGTGGACAACCGGGGTGATGTGGACGGATCCACCCCGCCCGGGCCGGGAACGGCCGTTTCCGTCGTACCCGGGTGGCATGCTGGAGGGTTCGGCGCGTCGGCGGCCAGGCGCTGTCCTGCGAGTCTGCTCGATGGGCTTCGTGATCCAGGTGGTTCCTGGCGGTGCGGGCGGAGCGCCCTCGTACCGGGTTGTACTCGGGTGATCCGCCCGTGCTGTCAGGGGCCGCCTGGGCGCGAAGACCGCGAACGTGACTTGCAGGACAGTGCCTAACCGCGGGAGGGAACCGTCCGCTGGACGACCACCCCGAGCACGCCGGGCCCGGTGTGGGCCCCGATCACCGCGCCCAGCTCGGAGACCACGCAGCCCGCCGACCGAGGTACGGCCACTTCCAGCCGGTTCGCCAGCTCGACCGCGCGGTCCGGCGAGGCGAGGTGGTGGACGGCCAGCTCGACGTCGTCGTCCCGCGCGGCCTGGGCGGCGAGCTCGACCAGCCGCGCGAGTGCCCGGTTCATGGTGCGAACCTTCTCCAGCGGCAGGATCCGCCCTTCGGACATGTGCAGCACCGGCTTCACCGCCAGCGCCGTGCCGAGCAGCGCCGCCGCCGGGCCGATCCGGCCGCCGCGGCGGAGGTGGTCGAGCGTCTCCACGACGAACAACGTCGACGAGCAGCTGGCCGCGGTCACCGCGGCGGCTTCGACCTCGGCCGCGTCCGCGCCGGCGGCCGCGGCGTCGGCGGCGTGCAGGGCGGCGAACCCGAGCCCCATCGCCGTGGTGCGCGAGTCGACCACGCGGACCCGGTCCGGCCCGACCTCCTGCGCCGCCAGCACCGCCGCTTCCCAGGTGCCCGACAGCTCGCGCGACAGGTGCACCGAAACGATCGAATCGGCGCCGTCGGCGAACGCCGCGCGGTACTCCTTCACGAACTCCGTGGGAGTCGGGCGGGACGTCGTGACGATCTTGCGCTGGCTCATCGCTTCGGCGACCGCCGCCGGGCCGGTCTCGACGCCGTCGAGGGAGACCACGCCGTCGACCAGGACGTGCAGCGGCACCACCCGGACCGCGTGCCGTTCGGCGAAGCCTTCCGGCAGGTGGGCGGTGGAATCCGTGACTACGGCGACCGACACGCCGTCAGCCTACGTGGCCGGGGGCCAGCACCGGCGCCATCACCGCGGACATCGCCTCGCCCACCGCGGCGTGCCCCTGCCAGCCCCAGTGCATGCCGTCGGGGTTGCCCTCGCCGCTCAGGACGTGTTCTCCGACAACGGCTTCGAGGTCGAGCAACGGAACTCCGGCCCGCGAGCCCCAGGCCGCCATCGCGGCCGCCGCGGCCGGGCGCGCGGTGTGCACGTTGCCGTACGCCGCCGCCCGGTGCACCGAGGGCAGCATGCTGAAGATCGGCAGCTCGGGCCGCAGGGCGCGCAGCGCGCCCACGGCCGTGTCGAGGTACTGCACGGTGAGCTTGGCCGGCAGCACCGTGGGACGGCCGCGGAACGCGACCGACAACCGCGGCTGCGCGGCGAGATAGGCCTTGCGCACCACGCGCCGCACCGGGTCGGGCCGCAGGTACTTCAGCCCCGTGCGCAGGTAGGTCGGCAACGGCGAGGGCAGCGTGTCCATGCTGCCGACGGCCAGCACGACCGCGTCGACGTGGCGCAGGTCGGCCCACACGCGCGGGTCGCCGGTCAGCGACCACCAGGCGTCCCGGGCGGTCCAGCCGATCCCGGCGACCAGGTCGGCGGTGCCGCCGAGGGCCGCGGCGGCGACGTTGGGCCACAGCCGCGGTTCGTCCGCGGCGCAGGGTCCTTCGGGACCGTGAAAGCTCAGCGAATCGCCGAACACGAGCAGGCGCGGCCCCATCGGCTAGCCGTGCATCCCCGCGTTGTAGGCGTGCAGCCGCCACTTCCCGTCGCGCGCACCCAGCTCGACCCAGTGGCAGTTCGAGATCCCGCCGAGCGACGGCCAGGCCTCCACCGGCAGGTTCAGCAGCCGCGCCGTGAGCGCGGTGATCAGCCCGCCGTGCGCGGCCAGCAGCACGGTGTCGCCCACCGAAGAGTTGGCCTGCTGCAGGTCGGTGACGACTTCACTCGCGCGGTCGGCGACGTCGAGCCGGTTCTCCCCGCCCGGCGGCGCCCAGGTCGCGTCCTTGCGCCAGCGGTCGCGTTCACCGGGGTAGGCCTCGTCGACCTCGGCGCCGGTGAGCCCCTGCCACTCGCCGAGGTGCGTCTCGCGCAGCCGCTTGTCGATCCGCAGCGGGACGCCGATCGCGTCGGTGAGCACGGTGGCCGTGTCGGTCGCGCGGCGCAGGTCGGACGCGATGACGAGGTCCGGGGAGAACCGGGCCAGCGCGGGGACCGCGAACCGGGCCTGGTTCCAGCCGACCGGCGTCAGCGCCGAGTCGAGGTGCCCCTGCATCCGCCCGGCGGCGTTGTAGTCCGTCTCGCCGTGGCGCCAGAGCACGAGCCGCCGCGGGCTCACGGGACGTCCGGGTCCTCGTCGGCGGTCGACTCTTCGAGACCGGCCACCTCGATGCGCGGGCAGTCCTTCCACAGCCTTTCGAGGCCGTAGAACGTGCGCTCTTCGACGTGCTGGACGTGCACGACGACGTCGACGTAGTCCAACAGGACCCAGCGGCCCTCGCGGGCGCCTTCGCGGCGGACCGGCTTGTGCCCGCCCTCCCGCAGCTTCTCCTCGACGTTGTCGACGATCGCGCCGACCAGGCGCTCGTTGGACGCGGAGGCGATGACGAAGGCGTCGGTGATGACGAGCTGCTCGGACACGTCCAGCACGACTACGTCGCTGGCCTTCTTGTCCGCCGCCGCGTGTGCGGCCGCTACGGCCAGCTCTCGTGCCTCGGACGTGGCTGCCACGGTGCTCCTTCACAGATCGGGTTCGCCCGAGAAGAGTACCCGCCGGGACCAGCGGCCTTTCAGTCGCTCTTCCGGTAGAGATCCTTCTTGGTGATGTAGCGGACGACGCCGTCGGGAACGAGGTACCAGACCGGCTCCCCGCGCTCGACGCGGTCGCGGCAGCCGGTCGACGAGATCGCCATCGCGGTGACCTCGACGAGGCTCACCTTGCCGCTGGGCAGGTGGTGCGAGTTGAGCCGGTAGCCGGGCCGCGTGACGCCGATGAAGTGCGCGAACTCGAACAGCTCCTCGGCCTTGTGCCAGGTCAGGATCTGCTCGAGCGCGTCGGCGCCGGTGATGAAGTAGAGCTGGTCGCCGGGGTACTCGGCGGCGAGGTCGCGCAGGGTGTCGACGGTGTAGGTCTGGCCGGCGCGGTCGATGTCCACGCGGCTGACCGAGAAGACCGGGTTGGACGCGGTCGCGATGACCGTCATCAGGTAGCGATCCTCGGCCTTGGTGACCTTGCGGTCGGTCTTCTGCCAGGGCTGCCCGGTGGGGACGAAGATCACTTCGTCGAGCCCGAACCGGGACTGGACCTCGCTCGCCGCGACGAGGTGGCCGTGGTGCACGGGGTCGAACGTGCCGCCCATGACCCCGATCCGCCGTGGTGACATGACTCGGGAGCCTATACATCGCGCGCGCGGGACGTCGGGTGCTGTTCACCACCTCCCCCGACCGGGCAACGAATGTGATTCAGGTCACATAACCACCCGTATTCGACACGAACGGTCCGTTCGCGACGCCGCCGATTCCCGGTTCGTCGGTGCCATGGGGTAGACGTGGGGACGTGGACACGACCAGCACCACCCCAGCCCTCCGCGACTGCGCCGAGACCCTCCTCCGGGCCCTGGCCGGCGATTCGGCGAAGCTGCGCGAAGACCAGTGGACGGCCATCGAGGCCCTGGTCGCGCACCGGCGTCGCGCGCTGGTCGTGCAGCGCACCGGCTGGGGCAAGTCGGCGGTCTACTTCCTGGCCACGGCGCTGCTGCGGGAACAGGGCAGCGGGCCGACGGTCATCGTCTCGCCCCTGCTCGCCCTGATGCGCAACCAGATCTCGGCCGCGGCCCGCGCCGGGATCCACGCGGCGACCATGAACTCCGCGAACCCCCAGGAGTGGGACCAGGTCCAGGCCTCGGTCGCGGCCGGCGAGATCGACGTGCTGCTGGTCAGCCCCGAACGGCTGAACAACCCGGACTTCCGCGACAACGTCCTGCCGAAGCTGACGGCGAGCACCGGCCTGCTGGTGGTCGACGAGGCGCACTGCATCTCCGACTGGGGCCACGACTTCCGGCCGGACTACCGGCGCCTGCGCACGCTGCTGGGCGACCTGCCCGACGGCGTGCCGGTGCTGGCGACCACGGCGACGGCGAACGACCGCGTCGTCACCGACGTCGCCGAGCAGCTGGGCCTCGGCACGGGCACCGACACGCTCGTCCTGCGCGGCACCCTCGACCGGGAGAGCCTGCGGTTGTCGGTGTGCCGGCTGCCGACGTCGCAGGCGCGGCTGGCGTGGCTCGCCGAGCACCTGGCCGAGCTGCCCGGCTCGGGGATCATCTACACGCTCACCGTGGCGGCGGCGCACGACGTCGCGTCGCTGCTGAAGGACCGCGGCTACCCGGTGGCGGCCTACACCGGCAAGACCGACCCGGCCGACCGGCAGGCGGCCGAGGACGACCTGCTCGGCAACCGCGTCAAGGCGCTGGTCGCGACGTCCGCGCTGGGCATGGGGTTCGACAAGCCGGACCTCGGGTTCGTCGTGCACCTCGGGGCGCCGTCGTCGCCGATCGCGTACTACCAGCAGGTCGGCCGCGCGGGGCGTGGCGTGGACCGCGCCGAGGTCGTGCTGCTGCCCGGCGAGGAGGACAAGGCGATCTGGGCGTACTTCGGGTCGCTCGCCTTCCCCGACGAGCTGCGCGTCACCCAGGTGCTGAACACGCTCTCCTACGCCGACCGTCCACTTTCGACGGCCGCGCTCGAGCCGTCGGTGGAGCTTTCCCGGTCGCGGCTGGAAATGGTGCTCAAGGTCCTGGACGTCGACGGCGCGGTGCGGCGCGTGAAGGGCGGCTGGACGAGCACGGGCGAGGACTGGCAGTACGACAGCGGCCGCTACAAGCGCGTCGCGGAGGCACGCAACCGCGAGCAGGACGCGATGGTCGGCTACCTGGCCACTGACAGCTGCCGGATGGAGTACTTGCGGAGGCAGCTCGACGACCCCGAGGCGGCGCCGTGCGGCCGGTGCGACAACTGCACCGGCAAGCACTGGGACACGACGGTGGCCGACGACGTCGCCGAGGCGACCCGGGAACGGCTGCAGCGGCCGGGCGTCGAGGTCGCGCCCCGGAAGCAGTGGCCCACCGGGATGTCCTCTTTGGACGTTCCGGTCTCCGGCCGGATCGGCGCCGACGACCAGGCCGAGCCGGGCCAGGTGCTCGGGCGGCTCACCGACGTCGGGTGGGGCAACCGGCTGCGGGAGCTCGTCGGTACCGGCGCGCAGGACACCGACGTGCCCGACTCGGTGTTCAAGGCCTGCGTGCAGGTGCTCGCCGGGTGGCAGTGGGCGGAGCGGCCGGTCGCGGTGGTGGCGGTGCCGTCGGAAACGCGGCCGCGGCTCGTCTACAGCCTGGCGACCCGGCTGGCCGAGATCGGGAAGCTGGACTTCCTCGGGGCGCTCGACGCGGACGGCCCGCCGCCGCGCCAGGCGAACAGCGCGCAACGGCTGGCCGACCTGTGGAAACGGCTGAGCATGCCGTCGGATCTGGCCGCGACGTTGCCGTCGGGGCCGATTCTGCTGGTCGACGACGTCATCGACACCGGGTGGACGATGACGCTGGCCACCCGGCTGCTGCGGCGGGCCGGGGCGCCGGCGGTGCTGCCGTTCGCGCTGGCCAGCACGGCCTGACCGGAAGGAGACCAGGTACCCGGAGGGGTCGGCTCGCGTACCCGGAGAGTCGGCTCGCGTGCCTGGAGGGTCGGTTCGACGGGCGAACCGGGCAGTGGGGATCTTTCGCACCGCGAACGAATGTGGCAAAGTCCCGTTGCACCTTCGGGGGACGTGGAGGCTGCCATGACCGTGCAGGTTCAGCACCGGCTGCCGGTGCGCAAGCTGTTCGCGGCGAGCGCGGGCAATGCGCTGGAGTGGTTCGACTGGACGATCTACGCGACGTTCAGCATCTACTTCGCCAGCGCGTTCTTCCCGGCCGGGAACGACACGCTCGCGCTGATCAACACCTTCGCCACCTACGCGCTCGCGTTCTTCTTCCGCCCGCTCGGCGGAGTCCTGCTCGGGCGCTTCGCGGATACGCGCGGCCGCAAGCCCGCCATGATCCTCACCATCCTGCTCATGGCCGGCGGCTCGGTCGCGATCGGGCTGCTGCCGACGTTCTCGCAGGTCGGCTGGCTCGCGCCGATCCTGCTGCTGCTCGCCCGCATCGCGCAGGGGCTGTCGCTGGGCGGTGAGGTGTCGAACGCGTCCGCCTACCTGGGCGAGATCGCGCCGCCGGAGCGTCGTGGCCGGTACTCGGCGTTCTTCTACATCTCGACCGGGTCGGCCGTGCTGATCGCGACCGTGCTCGGGTTCGTCCTGGCCCGGGCGCTGGACAAGGCGCAGCTCGCGTCCTGGGGCTGGCGGCTGCCGTTCCTGCTGGGCGGCGTCTTCGGCCTGATCGGGCTGTGGCTGCGCCGCAGCCTCGCCGAGACCGAGCTGTTCGAGCAGACGAAGGTCAAGGCGCGGAAGCTCGAGCGGCCGCTGCTGACGACGCTGACGCACCACCCCAAGGCCGTCGGCAGGCTCGTCGGGTTCACGATGCTCTCGACCCTCTGCTACTACACGTTCTTCAGCGCACTGACGTCGTTCGCGGTGAAGAGCCGGCACGCCGACGCGGACGCCGTGTTCCTCGCCCTGTCCGTCGGCACGGCGTTGTTCATCGCCCTGCAGTACCCGATGGGCGCGCTCGCGGACCGGGTCGGGCGGAAGCCGCAGCTGCTCGTCTGGTCCGGGGCGACCGCGGTCGTCGTCGTGCCGCTGTCCACCTTGATCGGCCCGAACGTCGGCGGCCTGCTCGTGGTGTTCTGCGTCGGGCTCGGGCTGTACACGGCGATGACGTCGATCGCGCCGGCCATCATGAGCGAGCTGTTCCCGACCGAACTGCGCGGGCTGGGGATCGGTGCCTGGTACAACCTGACCGTCGCGATCTTCGGCGGTACCGCGCCGCTGCTCATCACCGTCTTCGGCGCGGTCTCGCCGACGCTCTACTTCTGGTACGTCGCGGCCGGCGCGGCGATCGCGTTCGCCGTCATCCTCACGCTGCCCGAGACCAAGGGCAGCGAGCTGCGCTAAACCCTTCGTCACCGGCCGGTCACGCTCGCTACGCTGCGTGCTCCGAACCGAGCCGAAGGAGGGACACCGTGCAGACCGCCGACGTTACCGAGGAACTGGCGCGCCGCGTGGTGGCCGCCGCCGGCCGGGCGCTGGGTGTCGAGCTGACACCGGAGCAGGCGCTGATCCAGGCGTCGCCCCGCGAAGGCGTCGACTACCAGGGCAACCTCGCGATGAGCCTGGGCAAGCGGCTCGGCCGCCCGCCGCGCGAGGTCGCGGAGCTGATCGCCGGGGCACTGGAGCTCGACGGGATCGCCGATCCGCCCGAGGTCGCCGGGCCCGGGTTCCTCAACTTCGTGCTGCGCAAGGAATGGCTCGAAGACGGCACCGCCGCACTGCTCGGCGATCCGCGTCTCGGCGTGCCCGAAACGACTGAGCCGCGGCGGATCGCGCTGGACTACAGCAGCCCGAACGTCGCGAAGGAGATGCACGTCGGGCACCTGCGCACGACGGTGATCGGTGACGCGCTCGCGCGGCTGCTGCGGTTCGCCGGGCACGAAGTGCTGCCGCACAACCACCTCGGCGACTGGGGTACGCCGTTCGGCATGCTCATCGAGCACCTCCTCGACGTCCCGGCCGGGCAACGCGCCATCGCCGACCTGGACGCGTTCTACCGCGAAGCGCGTCAGAAGTTCGACGGCGACGGCGCGTTCGCGACGCGGGCCCGCAACCGCGTCGTACTGCTGCAAAGCGGCGACGAAGAGACCCTGGCCGTCTGGCGGGAGCTCGTCGCCGAATCGACGCGGCACTTCGACGAGGTCTACGCGCTGCTCGGCATCACCTTGACGGACAAGGACATCTACGGCGAGAGCTTCTACAACCCGTACCTCGCCTCGGTGGTCGACGATCTCGATAAAGCCGGCCTGACGGAGGTCAGCGACGGCGCGGTGTGCGTGTTCCCCGAAGGGTTCCGCAACCGCGAAGGCGACCGGCTGCCGCTGATCGTCCGCAAGCGCGACGGCGGCTACGGGTACGCCGCGACCGACCTGGCCACCGTCCGGTACTGGACGGCCGAACGCGGCGCGACCGACCTCCTCTACGTCGTCGGGACGCCGCAGGCGCAGCACTTCGCGATGCTGTTCGCCGTCTGCCGCGCCGCCGGCTGGCTGACCGGGCACGCCGAGCACATCGGCTTCGGCACGGTGCTGGGCGCGGACGGGAAGACCATGCGGACCCGGGCCGGCGACACGGTCAAGCTGGCCGACCTGCTCACCGAAGCCGTGACGCAGGCGGCCGCGGTCGTCGCCGAACGCAGCGAGCTCGACGCGGAAAGCCAGGCCGAAGTCGCCCGGGCGGTCGGCATCGGCGCGGTCAAGTACGCCGACCTGTCCGGCGACCGCGAGCGCGACTACGTCTTCGCCTGGGACCGGATGCTCGCCAAGGAGGGCAACACCTCGGTGTACCTCCAGTACGCGCACGCGCGGACGCGGTCGATCCTCCGGAAGGCGGGCGCGCTGCCCGAAGGCGCCGAGGTGCTCCTGGAAGCGCCGGCGGAGCGGGCTCTGGCGCTGAAGCTGCTCAGGTTCGGCGAAGCGCTGAAGGCCGCGACAGACGGCTACGCACCGCACAAGCTCTGTACGTACCTGTACGAGACGGCGGTCACGTTCTCCCGGTTCTTCGAGGAATGTCCGGTGCTGAAAGCGCCCTCACCTTCGCTGCGCGCGTCCCGGCTGAGGTTGACTACGCTGACGTCGCACACGCTCGCGCTCGGGCTCTCCCTGCTCGGCATCGAAGCGCCCGACCAGCTCTAGCGGGAGACCACTGTGGAACTACCCGGCGACCTGCTCGCTTTGCTGCGCGAGCCCAGCCTCTGCTTCCTGTCGACCTTGATGCCCGACGGCTCGCCGCAGCTCACCCAGACCTGGGTGGACACCGACGGCACCCACATCCTCGTCAACACCGTGCTGGGGCACCAGAAGCAGCGCAACATCGAGCGCGACCCGCGGGTGGCGCTCAACGTCGCCGACCGCGACCGGCCGTCGCGCTACTACGCGATCCGCGGGCAGGTCATCGACACGACCGAGGACGGCGCGGTCGAGCACATCGAGAAGCTGGCGCAGCGCTACCTCGGCGGCCCGTACCCGTGGTGGGGCGGCCGCGACCAGACGCGGCTGCTGCTCACGATCAAGCCGGACCGGATCAACCCGACATGATCATCGTCGCCGGCTGGCTCGCGGTCGCTCCCGAAGAGCGTGCCACCTACCTCGAGGAGTGCGCCGAAGCCGTCCGCCTCGCGCGGGAGGCGGACGGCTGCCTGGAGTACGCGCTGGGCGCCGACCTGCTCGACCCCGGCCGGATCACCGTGTACGAGCGCTGGGAGTCCGATGCGGACCTCGAGCGGTTCCGCGGCTCCGGACCGTCGGACGAGCAGTCGGCGCAGATCCTCGACGCCTCGGTGGCGCGCTACCGGATTTCCGCGGTCGAGGCACCGTGATCGGAGAGGCATCACGTGTGATTGGGAGGGCATCACGCGTGATTGGAGGGGCGACACGGTGATGCCCGGCCGATCACGTGAGATGCCCGTGGGAGCACGGGTGATGCCTGCCGGATCACGCGAGCCGGCGGAGGGCTAGCGGCGCAGGGGGACCAGGTCGTCGGCGTGGACCACCTCGCGGCGTTGCTCCGCCGGGAGCTCGTGCGTTGAGCGGCCGACCAGGTCGGGCAGCTCGGTCGCGTCGAACGCCACCACTCCGCGGGCCACTGCGCGGTCCTTCGCGTCCACCAGGTCGACCACGTCGCCGGCCTGGAACTCGCCCTCCACGCCCGTGATCCCGGCCGCCAGCAAGGACCGGCGGCGGCGGACCACCGCCGTCACGGCGCCGTCGTCCAGGCGGAGCTTGCCCGTCGTGTCCGCCGCGTAGCCCAGCCAGAACCGGCGGGCCGACAGGCGGGTGTCCGCCGGGGCGAACGCCGTTCCCGGCGAGGCCGTCGTCAGGGCCGCGGAGGCTTCCGAAGCGGCCGCCAGCAGGACCGGGATGCCCGCGCCCGCCGCGGTGCGGGCCGCCGCCAGCTTCGACACCATGCCGCCCGTGCCGAGGCCGGAGCTGGACATGCCGACCGAGATTCCGTCCACATCGGACTCCGAGAGGACCTCGGTGAGCTTGCGGGTGGCGCCGTCGCGGGGGTCGCCGTCGTAGAGGCCGTCCACATCGGACAGCAGGATCAGCGCGTCCGCACCGATCAGGTGGGCCACCAGGGCGGCCAGGCGGTCGTTGTCGCCGAAGCGGATCTCTTCCGTGGCCACCGTGTCGTTCTCGTTGACGACCGGGACCGCGCCCAGCGCCAGCAGCCGCGAGAACGTCCGCTGCGCGTTGCGGTAGTGCGACCGGCGGACGACGTCGTCGGACGTCAGCAGCACCTGGCCGACCGTCAGCGAGAACCGCCCGAACGACTCGGCGTACGCGTGCGCCAGCGCCAGCTGGCCGACGCTCGCCGCCGCCTGCTGCGTCGCGAGGTCGCGAGGTCGCTTGCCGAGGGCAAGCGGGGCCAGCCCGGCGCCGATCGCGCCCGAGGAGACCAGCACGATCTGCGTGTCGGCCGCGACCCGCGAAGCGATCGCGTCGACCAGCGCGTTCAGCCGGACCGGGTCGAGGCCGCTGCCCGCGGTGGTCAGCGCCGACGAACCGACCTTGACCACCAGCCGGCGGGCGGCCGCGATGGCTTCCCGCGTGCCGCTCACGCGTCGAGGTCCAGGTCGTCGCCTTCCGGCTCGTCCGGGCCGTCGCGCCGGATCCGGCGGGCTTCCTTGCGCTCGGCCGCGCCGATCCGGTCGTGGTTCTCGAGGCGGACGTCGGTGCCGCGGCCGGACAGGTGCATCGCGACGCTCGGCGTCGACGGCTCCCACTCGAACTGGACGTCGCCGATCGTGACCGGGCTGCCCGGCCGCGCGCCGAGCTTCGCCAGCTTGTCCTCGACGCCGAGGCGGTTGAGGCGGTCGGCGAGGTAACCGACGGCTTCGTCGTTGCCGAAGCTCGTCTGGCGGATCCACCGCTCCGGGCGCGTGCCGCGCACGATGAAGGCGCCCTCTTCCTCGGGGTCGGCTTCGACGGTGAACCCTTGGTCGTCGACGGCGAGGGGCCGCAGCACGATCGTCTCCGGCTCCAGCACCGGCTGCATCTCGCGGTACTCCTCGACCACCTTCGCGAGCGCGAAGGTCAGCTCGCGAAGGCCCTTGCGCGACGCCGTGGAGATCTCGAACACCCGGAGCCCGCGGGCTTCGAGCTCCGGCCGGACGAACTCGGCGAGCTCGGCGGCTTCCGGAACGTCGATCTTGTTGAGGACGACCACGCGCGGGCGCTCTTCGAGCTTCCCGCCGAGGCCCGGCGTGTACTTCGAGAGCTCCAGCTCCAGAGCGTCCACGTCGGACACCGGGTCGCGGCCGGGCTCCAGCGTCGCGCAGTCGACGACGTGCACCAGCACCGCGCAGCGCTCGATGTGGCGCAGGAAGTCGAGTCCGAGGCCCTTGCCTTCGGACGCGCCGGGGATCAGGCCGGGGACGTCGGCCATCGTGAAGACGGTGTCGCCGCCGGTGATCACGCCGAGGTTCGGCACGAGCGTGGTGAACGGGTAGTCGGCGATCTTCGGCTTGGCCGCGGACAGCACCGAGATCAGCGACGACTTGCCGGCGGACGGGAAGCCGAGCAGGCCGACGTCGGCGACCGAACGCAGCTCCAGCACGAGGTTGCGGGCTTCCCCCGGCTCGCCCAGCAGCGCGAAGCCGGGCGCCTTGCGCGCCTTCGACGACAGCGCACGGTTACCGAGGCCGCCGCGGCCGCCCTGCGCCGCGACGAAAGTGGTACCCGGGCCGATGAGGTCGGCGACCATCTCGCCGTCTTCGGTGAACACGACGGTGCCGGACGGCACCTTCATCACCAGCGTCTCCCCCGCCGCGCCTGCGCGGTCGCCACCCTGGCCCAGCTTGCCGCTGCCCGCCTTGGCGTGCGGGCGGAAGTGGAAGTCGAGCAGGGTGTGCACGTTCGGGTCGACGACCAGCAGGACGTCACCGCCGTTGCCGCCGTTGCCGCCGTCCGGGCCGCCGAGGGGCTTGAACTTCTCGCGGTGCACCGAGGCGCAGCCGTTCCCACCGTCACCGGCGGTCAGATGGATCACCGCGCGGTCCACGAACCGGGACGCCATGACTTGCCTCTTTCGTTCACGAGCAGGGGATACGCAAAACAAACGAGGGGTGGTGCCGGATATTCCGGCTCCACCCCTCGTCAGAAGGTCTTCGTCGAAGCCGAAACTCAGGCTTCGACCGGCACGACGATGTTGATGGTCTTGCGACCACGCTTCTCGCCGAACTGGACCGCACCGGCGGCCAGGGCGAACAGCGTGTCGTCGCCGCCACGGCCGACGTTCACGCCGGGGTGGAACTTGGTGCCCCGCTGGCGGATCAGGATCTCGCCGGCGTTGACTTCCTGGCCGCCGAAGCGCTTGACGCCGAGGCGCTGGGCGTTCGAATCGCGACCGTTGCGGGAGCTGGACGCACCCTTCTTGTGAGCCATAGCTCAGTCCTCTTTCAGTCTTGCGAAGATCCGGAGAAGTTCTTTACAGCGAGATGGCGGTGACCTCGACGCGGGTCAGCTTCTGCCGGTGACCCTGACGCTTGTGGTAGCCCGTCTTGTTCTTGAACTTGTGGATCCGGATCTTCGGACCCTTGGTCTGCTCGACGACCTTGCCGGTGACCGAGACCTTCGCCAGCGCGTCGGCGTCCGTGGTGACATCGCCACCGTCGACGTACAAAACGGCGGGGAGAATGTGCTCGGTGCCCGGCTCGCCCTCGAGCTTCTCGACCTCGACCACGTCGCCGACGGCAACCTTGTACTGCTTGCCGCCGGTCTTGACGATCGCGTACGCCGACACGGAAGTCTCCTGCATTACTCGACAATGGGTGGGGGCTTGCGCAACCGGCCCACCGAATGGAAACGGTGGTCCAGGACTCACGCAGGCGACCTGCTCTGGTGGCAGGCCGTACTACAGGTTACGTGGGGTGCCCCGGTGCGTTTCCACCGGGGTCCCCTAGTCGTTCACTGACTCTGGTCGGACGCGTGCACCGGCGGACCTGCCGGACGCGACGCGGTCCGGCGCGACCGGCGCCGGGTGGGACGCGTGGCCGGTTCCGGCACGCTGACGTCGGGTTCGGCGGCCTCCGAAGACGCCACGGACTCCGTGACCGGCTCTTCGGCCGGCTCCGGCGCCGAGGACCGCTCGACCGCCGGCTCCTCCTGCGGCACCGGGGCCTCGTCCGCCTCGGTGGTCACCGGGACGTCCGCGACCTCGGTGGCCGGCTCGGTGACGGCCTCCTGACGGGTCTCTTCGGCAGCCTCCGCGGCTTCGGCCGGGTCGGTCACCTCCGGGACGTGCCCGTTGCCGTTCAGCGCGCCGTGGTCGTGGTCCTTGGCGGCCTTCGAGGCGTTGGCCATCGCCGCCACCGCCGACGCGACGGACGCGCGCTGCTCCGGCGGCGGGACCGCGTGGACCTCGGCCTTGGCGGCCTCGGCCTGCTCCTTGGCGGCCTCTTCGCCCTTGCCGCGGCCCCGGGACCGGCGGGAGCTCTTCTCCCCGCCGCCGCCGTTGCCGCCGTTGCCGCTGTTCCCGCCGTTGCCGTTGCCGCCGTGGGAGTGCGTACCGCCGCCCGTGCGCTGCACCTCGGTCGAGACGAGCACGCCCCGGCCCTTGCAGTGCTCGCACGGCGTCGAGAACGCCTCCAGCAGGCCCGTGCCGATCTTCTTGCGGGTCATCTGCACCAGGCCGAGCGAGGTGACCTCGGCGACCTGGTGGCGCGTGCGGTCGCGGCCGAGGCACTCGGTCAGGCGGCGCAGCACCAGCTCGCGGTTGGACTCGAGCACCATGTCGATGAAGTCGATCACGATGATGCCGCCGATGTCCCGCAGCCGGAGCTGGCGGACGATCTCCTCCGCCGACTCCAGGTTGTTGCGGGTCACCGTCTCCTCGAGGTTGCCACCCGAACCGGTGAACTTGCCGGTGTTGACGTCGATGACCGTCATCGCCTCGGTGCGGTCGATGACCAGGTAACCACCGGAAGGCAGCCAGACCTTGCGGTCGAGGGCCTTGGTGATCTGCTCGTCGATCCGGTGGTCGGCGAACGCCTCGCCGGTGCCGGTGTAGCGCCTGAGGCGCTCGGTCAGCTCCGGCGCGACGTGGGTGACGTAGCCGTTGATCGTCTCCCAGGACCGGTTGCCCTGGATCTCCAGCTTGGTGAAGTCCTCGGTGAAGAGGTCACGCACGACCTTGACCAGCAGGTCGGGCTCTTCGTAGAGCATGGTCGGCGCGCCGCCCTTCTTGCCGGAACCGGCGGCGGCCTTCTCCTTGATGACGTCCCACTGGGCCTTCAGGCGGTCGACGTCGCGGCCCAGCTCCTCCTCGCCGATGCCCTCGGAGGCGGTGCGGATGATGACACCCGCGTCCTCCGGGACGATCCGCTTGAGGATGTCCTTGAGCCGGCGGCGCTCGTTCTCCGGCAGCTTGCGGGAGATGCCGGTGGCGCCGCCCGCGGGGACGTACACCAGGAAGCGGCCGGGCAGCGAGATCTGCGTGGTCAGCCGGGCCCCCTTGTGCCCGACCGGGTCCTTCGTGACCTGGACCAGCACGGAGTCGCCGGTGGACAGCGCCTGCTCGATCTTGCGGGCCTTGCCCTCCAGGCCGGCGGCGTCCCAGTCGACCTCACCGGCGTAGAGCACGGCGTTGCGGCCGCGGCCGATGTCGATGAACGCGGCTTCCATGCTCGGCAGCACGTTCTGGACGCGGCCGAGGTAGACGTTGCCGACGATCGAGCCGGAGCCCGCCTGCGTCACGAAGTGCTCGACCAGCACGCCGTCCTCGAGGACGGCGATCTGCGTCGAGTCGCCCTTCTCGGCGACGACCATCGTGCGCTCGACCGCCTCGCGGCGGGCCAGGAACTCGGCCTCGGACAGGATCGGGGCGCGGCGGCGGCCGGCCTCGCGGCCGTCACGGCGGCGCTGGCGCTTGGCCTCCAGGCGGGTCGACCCGCGGACGCTGCGCACCTCGTCGCGCGCCGGGCGCTCGCGCTCGGCGCGTTCGGCCTGCTCGGCCTTGGCCTGGCGGACGTGGGTGACCGTGTTGGGCGGGTCGTCGGTGGTCTCGGCCTCGTCGCCGTCCGAGCCCTTGCGGCGACGGCGGCGGCGACGGCGCTTGCTGCCACCCTCGCCGTCGTCGGAGTCGGAGTCGTCGGACTCCGCGGCGGCGCTTTCGGTCTCTTCGGTGTCCGATTCGTCCTTGGCGGGCTTTTCTTCACCGTTGCGGGAGCGGCGGCGCGGCGGCTGCGGCTCCTCGGCCTGGCCGTCTTCGCCGTCGTTCTCGTCGCTGCCGTCGGCGCCCTTGCCCCGGCCACGGCCGCGACGGCCGCGGCGGCGACGGCGGCGGCCGGCGCCGTCCTCGTCACCGTCGTCGTCCGGGTCGCCGGCGGTGGCGGGCGTCGTGTCCTCGGCCTCTTCCTCCTCGACGGCCTCCGGCTCCGGGCGGGACTTCGGCTCCGGCCGGGACGGCGGCTCGGCGAACGGGTCGGCGGGCTTGCGGGCCGGCTTGGTGGCCGCGGGCTCCGGCGGCAGGAAGACCGGCGACGGCGCGGCGAACACCGGCAGGTGCGCGCGGGCCTTCTGCCGCGGGCGCGGCTTTTCGGCCTCCGCGGCCGGCACCTCGGGCGCCGGCGAGGTCTTCTCGGGCTCGGGCCGCGCGGGCTCCGGCGTGGCGGCCGGCGCCTGCTCGACGTCACCGGCCGAGAACGCCTCGGCCACCTTGTGGGCCACTTCCCTGGTCACGCTCGACTGCGCGCCGCGCACGCTTTCGCCCAGCTCGACGAGCTTGGCGAGGACGTCCCGGCTGTTCTTTTCGAGCAGCTTCGCCAGCGCGTGCACCCGGATCCGGGCGGGCAGGTCGGCGAGTGGACCGCTCGCGGGTGTGGCGGGATTCCCGCCGGTGTGCTCGGCGGGTGTTTCCGCGTTCGACATGTGTCTCCTCCGCCCCCGGGCGCGTCTGCCGGTTCTCACCGGCAGGGACGCGGCCGCGCAGGGGCCCCTTTCTGTTCGTTCCGCCGTGGTGGTCACCAGCGACGGGAATCCTGGCCCGACGACCGGGCGCCGCACCGCCGCATCCCGGCGGCGCGCAACCCGGTCAAAGGTCTGCTCGGAGCTGTGCGTCGGCACTCGCGGCCCCCGGGCCGCCCGCCACGTCGTCCAGCCGCCCGCCTCGCGGGCGGCGACGCGCGTCGTGCCGGTCGTGCACATCACCGGGCCACAACACCGCAGGCAGCACCTCTCACGTGCGCCCCGCGGCCCAGCGGCCACCCCGAGTATCCCACACCGGGTGACTGCTCCGGTGTACTCGGTACCTCCGGCCACGCCGCCGGGCGCGCCGTGCCGTCCCGCCGCACCCCGGCCGGGGGAACTTGACCGTAGCGCTTGTCCCCCGGGCACGGGGTGGCTACCGTGCGGCTCGGGGTGACCGGGATCTCGCGCGCCGGCACCCGCGGTTCCTGCGTCCGGTGGGAGGTCCGGTGTCCCTGCTGGCGCGGCCCCTGCGGGCGGCCGTGTGCACCGTCCTGGTGCTTTCGGGATGCGTCACCGCCGGTCCCGCGGCGGCCGACGAGCCCGGCTGCGGCCACGGCCGGAGCCTGCGCTACGTCGTCACCTTCGACCGCGGCACGGCCGAATCCACCGCTCGCGCGCGGGTCACCGGCGCGTGCGGGGCCACCACCGTCTACTACCCGCAGATCGCCGTCGCCGTCGCCACCTCGGGCGACCCGGACTTCGGCGGGCGGATCGGGCTCGACCGGGCGTTCAGCGCCCAGGCCGAGCGGCTGGCCGCGCAGCGCGCCACCGAGGTCAAGCCGCAGCCCGCGCGGGCGACGCTGCCCGCGACCGACCCGGCTCGCGTTCCCACCGCGGACCTGAGCGGCCGGCAGTGGGACATGCGGATGATCAACGCCGGCCACGCTCCGGAAGTCTCGAGCCGCGCGGACGTCTCGCACGGCAGCCGGGACGTCGTCGTCGGCGTCCTCGACTCGGGGATCGACCCCGCTCACCCGGACCTCAGCGGCGCCCTCGACCGCGACGACTCCGCCGGCTGCCTGACCGGCGCCCCCGACCGGTCGCCGTCGGCCTGGGCGCCGACGACGTCGGTGCACGGCACGCACGTGGCGGGGATCATCGCCGCGGCCGATGACGGGCACGGCGTGACGGGAGTGGCGCCCGGGGTCAGGGTGGCGTCGGTGAAGGTGATCGACGACCGCGGCTACGCCGACCCGGAGGCCGCGGTGTGCGGGCTGATGTGGGCGGCGTCACGGCACATGCGGCTGACGAACAGCAGCTTCTTCGTGAACCCGTGGACGCTGTCGTGCATCCGCGGCGACGACCGCGGGGTGGTGCACGAAGCGCTGGCGCGCGCGGTCGAGTACAGCACGTCGGCGGGCACGCTGAACGTCGCGGCGGCGACCAACGAGGCCGTCGACCTGACGCCGTCGGCACGCTCCGGCTCGCCCGCGGCGGGTTCGGGCTGCGAAGCGCTGCCGGCCGCGCTGCGGGACGTCGTCGCGGTGTCCGCCGTCGGCTCGGACCGCGTAAAGGCGGGCTACAGCTCGTACGGGCTGGGCGTGATCGACGTCACCGCGCCCGGCGGTGAGACGGGCGAGTGCGTGCTTTCGACGGTGCCCGGCGGGTACGAGCCGCTGTGCGGGACGTCGATGGCCGCGCCGCACGTGACCGGGGTGCTGGCGCTGCTGGCGTCCGCGCACCGCGACGCCGGGCCGCGGCAGCTGCGGCGGACGCTGGACGGCCAGGCGATGCCGATGCCGTGCCCGGCCGACTACGACCTCACCGGGGACGGGACCCAGGACGCCTACTGCGCGGGCTACGAGGGGTTCAACGGCTTCTACGGGCACGGGATGGTGGACGCGCTGGCCGCCGTCGCGCCGCGGGGACGGCCCGACCCGGCCCGCTGACCCGCTCCGGCTCGTGCAGGGACCGGGACTCGCGTGATCGAGGCCGGAACTCGCGTGATCAGAGGCGGAACTCGCGTGTCTGGAGCGGCATCTCGCGTGATCCGGCGGGCATCTCGCGTGATTGAAGGGGCATCTCACGTGATTGGAGGGTCGACTCGCGTACCTGGAGGGTCGACTCGCGTGCCTGGAGGGTCGGGCTGGGTGCCTGGGGGGTCGGTTGTCAGGTCAGGAGGAGTTTGGCTATCCGGCGGGTCGAGGCCCAGAGGCCGACCGCGCCCAGGACCAGCAGGTAGGCCAGGTTGGCCAGCATGCTGCCGGACAGCAGGCCCGTCGCGAGGCCGCGCATCAGCTCGATCGCGTGGTACAGCGGGAGGCAGCGGACCACCCACTGTAGCGGCTCCGGGTACACCGACAGCGGGAAGAACGTCGTCGCGAACAGGAACATCGGCATCAGGGCGAGCGCGATGTAGTCGAACTGCGCCGTCGACCGCAGGAACGTCACCAGGGCCATGCCGATCGCCGAGAAGGCCAGCCCCACCAGCAGCGCCGCCGGGACCATCAGCAGCGCCCACCACGACGCCAGCAGCCCCATCGCCGCCGCGATCGCGAGGAACGCCACCGCGTAGATGCCGCCGCGGGTCATCGCCCAGCCGATCTCGCCGATCGCCACGTCCAGTGGGCCGATCGGCGTCGCCAGCATCGCGTCGTACAGCTTCGCGTAGCGCAGCTTGAAGAAGAGGTTGTACGTCGACTCGAAGACCGCGCCGTTCATCGCCGACGTCGCCAGCAGCGCCGGCGCCACGAACGCGACGTAGCCCATCGGGCGGCCGTCCGGGCCCGCCACCTCGGTGACCAGCTTGCCGAACCCCAGCTGGAAGGCCAGCAGGTACAGGAACGGCTCGGCCGCGCCGGACACGAAGATCGCCCAGCTGTTGCGGCTCACGCGCACCGACCGCTCGACGAGCATGCGGGCGCGGCCCGCGTACAGCCCGGACGGCAGGATCCGCAGCAGCAGACCGGCCCGCGCCGGGGGAGCTTGGACGCTCACCATCACTCCATCAGCCTCCGGTAGAAGGCCCGGTGCGCGACCGCCCACCCGGCCGCGAACAACGCCGCGAGCACCGCGAAGTGGCCGAGCATCGCCCAGCCGCCGACTCCCCCGGCGCTCACGCCGCGGGCCAGCTGCGTGCCGTGCCACAGCGGGGAAAGCCAGGCCAGCCAGCGGATGGCGCCCGGCAGCTGCGAGATCGGGAAGAAAGTGCCGCTGAACAACGTCATCGGCATGACGACGAAGCGGAAGATCAGCCCGAAGCGCTGGCCCTCGTCGAACGTCCGCGCCGCCAGCGCGGTGATCGGCGTGGCGCACGCGAGCCCGGTGACCGTGCCCACGAGGATCACCAGCAGCACGCCGGGCCCGGTCCAGGCGCCGAAGAACAGCGCGACGAACGCGTAGATCGCGCCGGCGAGGGTCAGCCGCAGGGTCGTCCAGATCAGGTGGCCGCCGAGTACCTGCCCCGGCGACACCGGTGTGGCGGTGACCGCCAGGTAGTCCTTCTGCCACTTGAACCCGGACAGCACGGGGTAGCTCGAATCGCCGACGGCCTGTTGAGCGGCACCGGCGGCGAGCAGCGCCGGCGCGATGTACTGCAGGTAGGACAGGCCGCCGGTGACCGCGCCCGGGCGCACCTGCGAGCCGAAGCCGAGGCCCATCGCGGCGAGGAACAGCACCGGTTGCAGCCCGGTGGAGTACAAAGTGGACAGCCAATGGCGCCGGTACCAGGTCCAGTACCCCTCGACGCGCAGCCAGGCGCCGTGCCAGCTGCCGACGACGCGGCCGGTGGGTTCGACGGTGGTCATCAGTCGACCAGCGTCCGGCCGGTCAGCCGGAGGAACACGTCCTCCAGGGAACTGCGGCGCACCAGGCTCGACAACGGCCTCAGCCCGCGCGAGTGCGCGTGCTCCAGGGTGTCCTCGCCGTCGTTGCTGTAGAGCAGCACGCGGTCCGGCAGCACCTCCACGCGCTCGGCCAGCCCCTCGACCTGCTGCGCCGCCGCCACCTGCTGCCCCACCGCGAACCGCAGCTCCACGACCTCCCGCGTCGAATACCGGCTGATCAGCTCCGACGGCGACCCCTCCGCGGCGATCCGGCCGTGGTCCATCACGACCAGGCGGTCGCACAGTTGTTCCGCTTCATCCATGTAGTGCGTGGTGACGATCAGCGTCGTGCCCTGCTCCTTGAGCCGGAACAGGCGGTCCCACAGCAGGTGGCGGGCCTGCGGGTCGAGCCCCGTCGTCGGCTCGTCGAGCAGCAGCAGCTCCGGGTCGTTGACCAGCGACCGCGCGATCGTCAGCCGGCGTTTCATGCCGCCCGACAGCGGGTCGACCTTGTCTCCCGCCCGGTCGCCCAGCTGCGCGAACTCCAGCAGCTCGTCCGCCTTGCTCCGGGCCGCCGCCCGCGAAAGCCCGAAGTAGCGGGCATAGATCAGCAGGTTCTCCCGGACCGTCAGCTCGACGTCCAGGTTGTCCAGCTGCGGCACCACGCCCAGGCGCGCGCGGATCCGCGGCCCGGCGACCTCCGGATCCAGCCCCAGCACGCGCAGGTCGCCGTCGGTGCGCGGGGACACGCACGCGATCATCCGCATCGTCGACGACTTGCCGGCGCCGTTCGGGCCGAGGAAGCCGAACGCCTCGCCGCGCCGCACCTCGACATCGATCCCGCGCACGGCCTCGAACTCGCCGAAGCGCTTCACCAGTGCCTTGGCCTGTACCAGCGCCGGTTCCCGGTCCTCCGATTCGTCCACACCCCCGACCATACGAGCGGGCACCGACAAAAACCGAACGGTTTAGCCGCGCACGGTCACGACCAGCGTCCGGCTCACCCCGTTGACCGTCACCGAAAGCCGGGCGACACCCGGTCGCAGCGCCGTCAGGACACCGGAAGCGGGATCGAACGCGACGACACCGTGCCCGACCGTCCAGTCCGCGCTCACCGGGTACGCCACCGGCACGTCCCGGGTCCCCTGCCGCAGCGTCGCGCGGACGTCGGCGCGGTCGCCGGGCGTCAGCGACGCCGGCCCCGAAACCGTCAGCGAGTCGACGTTCGGCCGCGTCTCGAAGCGCACCGGCTGCGCCCGGTCGGCCGGGTCGACGCGCAGCAGCGTCCAGCCGACGAACCCGCCGTCGCCGGGCGCGGCCGCGGGCGCCTTGCCCGAGTTGCCGTTGACCAGGTACGGCACGCCGTCCACGCGCGACAGCGAGAACACGCCGGCGTGCGAAGCCACCGAAGCGGCCGGCTTGCCGGACGCCTGCTCGAACCCGGTGAGCCACTGGGTCAGCAGCGTGGCTTCCTTCCGGTCGCCGAGCTGGGAGTTCCCGGTCGGGCTCGGGTCCTTCACCGGGTGGTGCATGGCGACGACGACGCCGCGCACGGACCGGTCGGCGGCCGCGGAATCCAGGGCCGAGCGCAGCATCCGGACCTGGTCGAACCCACCCGCCCGCAGCGAACCGCGCGAGGAGTCCATGAGCACCAGCCGGATGCCGTGCACGTCGACGACCTGGTGCGTCACGCCGAAGGCGGCCTGGAAGTTGGCGAGGCCGTTGCCGCCCTCGGCTTCGTGGTTGCCCGGCACGTAGTACCAGGGCACCTTGCCGTCGAGCTCCTCGGTGATCACCTGCTTGGCCAGCACGAAGTCGGGCGCCGTGCCGCGGTCGACGAAGTCGCCGTTGATCAGCACCAGGTCCGGTTTCGCCGCGACGGCCTCGCGCAGGGCTCGGCGGGCCTGCGCGACCAGCGGGCCCGCCGGGTCGTCCGCGGTGAACTGCGCGTCGCTGACGACGGCGACGCGCAGGCCACCGGTCAGGGTGCCGTCGGTGACCAGCGCCGGGTCGTGCGGCGCCGGGTCGTGCGGCGCCGGGTCGGCGGGCACCGCCGTCGTCGGCGCCACCTCGAAGGTCAGGTCGTCGAACACCAGGTGGCCTTCGTACTGCTGGTCCGGCACGTTCTCGACGGCGTAGAAGCGCGCCAAGCGCTGACCGTCGGGCAGGCCGGCCGGGATCGCGGCCGTGACGTACCGCCAGCCCGTCCAGTCCACGCTCAGCGACAGGTCCACGATGGACGCGACGTTCGCCGCGTCCCGCAGCTCCGCCCGCAGCCACGCGCCCTTGCCGTCGCCGTTCACCCACAGCCCGGCCTTCTGCGTGCCCGGCGGCACCGGCAAGGCCGCCGACGGCGTCACGTACGCGGCGCGCGTGGCGGTCGTGCCGGTGAGCCGGTAGTCCAGCGCGAGGCCCTGGCCGCCGTCCCGGCCGGGTGCCGCGGACAGCGCCGCGCCGACGACCGCCGGGAACACCGTGGCCGCCCAGCCAGCCGGCCCGTCCAGCGGCGACGCGACCTGCGGCACGGTCCCCACCGAGGTGGCCAGGTGGGTGGTGAGCCCGGCCGCGGTCGCGGTGATCGCGCTCGCGCCGGACGCGGTCAGCGCGGTCACCTCGTACCCGTCGCCCGAAGGCTCGACCCGCACGACGGAGTGGTCGTAGCCGAGCTTGACGTCGTCGGGCTCCAGCCAGGTGCCGTAGCCGTCGGCGTCGTAGCCGTAGACCTCGAACGTGCTCTTGGCGCCCACACCCGAGAGCGCGACCTGCTCGGTGCTCGTGCCGAGCCGGACCGGCTTGCCCAGCACCGAAAGCGCCGTCTTCCCGGACGCGCGGCCGGCGCGCGCGACGACGTCGACGCCACCGGCGCCGTGGCCGGTGACGACCCCGCGGGTCACCGTGGCCCGCCGCGGGTCGGAGGTGCTCCAGCGCGGGTCGGCGGCGACCGCGGCGCCGGTCTCGTCGTGGCCGTCGGCGACCAGGTGCCGGGTCAGGCCGGTCAGCACGCGGTTCGCGTCGCCGGTGGCCACGGCGGGCACCGGGGAGAACGCCGTGAGCTTGCCGCTGCCCGGCACGGTCGCGAACCCGATCCCGTTGGGCACCAGGCGTTCCCCGCCGTCGGACGGCGCGTTCCGGATGCTCGGCGCGGCTTCGCCCTCGTTGCGCGCCAGGAGCGTCGACGAGCCGCCGCCGTCGAGGTTGATCGCGTCGTCGGCGCCGAGGCTCTTCAGGTGCCGCGCCAGCTCCAGCTCGGTCATCCCGCGGCTGTCGGCCTGGCGTCCGTCCACAGTGGCCAGCCACAGGCGCTTGCCGTCGGCGGAGAAGCCGACCGCCGTCCGCGGGTGCATGGCGACGTCGTCGACCGGCTGCACGACGCCGTCGCGCAGCAGGACTTCGTTGCCGCCGACAGCGACCGCGATCTTCCCGGCGTCCGAGCGCGGCGCGTACGTCACGCCCACCGGGTCGCCCGGCTTGAGCGACGCGAGGGCGTCCGCCCCGGCTTCGCGGGCCAGCAGCAGCGTGGTGCCCGCCGCGATGGGTCCGTCCGCGGGAACGTCGCGTACCTGGGTGACGACGCCATCGCGCAACTCCACCTCGACGACCCGCTGGGCCCCGGCCACCGACGTCCGGCGACCGGAAGCGCCCCACAACGGCGTGTAGACGCCGATCGCGTCGCGGTCGAGCACCGGGCTGTTGAAGTTCGTGGCCCGCACGGTGCCGCCGGGCAGCGTCACGGTGGCTTCGAGGAAGACCGAAGCCAGCCGCGCCTTGCCCTCGTCGGTGACCGCGGCGGTGTAGTTGTGGCCGGCCGCGGGCGCGGTCTGCAGCTGCCCGTGGTCGATGCCGACGCCGATCGGCGCGCCGGTGGCGTTGATGTCGAAGAAGTCACCGTTCACGCCGGCGACCGCGCCGGTGCGCGCGACCTGCTGCGAAAGCGGCGTGCGCGCGGAAACCGTGCCGGGGCTCAGATAAGTCGGCTTCACGACCTTGCTGCCCAGATCGACGGCGAGGGTGTCGCCGCGGATCCAGCCCGCCGGGTCGAAGCGGTCGAACTGGGTGAGGTTCAGGCCGGGCGCGACCTCGGTGGTCGCGCTGCCGGTGACGAGCCCGTCGTCGGGGTCCGCGGCGGCGAAGGCGGCCGGGCCCTGGTGGTCCGACGACGCGGCGGGCGCGGCCTCGACCGGCGGTGTGCCGAGCGGCGCTCTGAGCGGGTCGGCGTGGGCGGGAACGGCGAACGCCGTCGCGACCAGGGCGACGAACGGCAGCAAGACGCGTGACTTCTTCACCAGGTACCCCAGTATCGAGTGAGAGAGTGAGCCGGACCAGCACAGCGCAGTGGCACGGCCGGGGGAAGACTTCCCGGTGAACGCCGCCTGAATGGTCTAGAACAGCTCGCGGGTCAGGCCGTGAAAGGGGCCCGGAGGAAGTGTTCGGCGATCGCGGTGTCACCGCTGAGCCGCGGCGGGGTGGCCGAGCGCTTCCACAGGTGCAGCAGGAGTTCCCGCGCCGTCGCCTCCGCGGTCGCGGCGGGCTCGGCGGCCGGGCCGAGCGCGGGCGGTTCGCCCGGGTGCAGCGTCCAGGCGTCGCCGGTGTCGGTGGTGCGCAGCGCGAGTGGCGCGGCCAGCGACGGCGCGGCATGCCAGCGCGTGACGCGCGGGAGCCAGACGCCGAGGACCTCGTCGACGCCGTCCGCGGCCACGGCCGGGTCGAGCACGTACGCGCTCCCCGAGTCGGCGAGGTGGACGGCGGTTTCGTGCACCTGGCGGCGGAACCAGAACGCCTTGGTCTTCTCGGTGCCGCCGAAGTGCCAGCACCGGTCTTCGGGAGTGGCCTGCTCGAGGGCGTCGAGGAGCAGTCCGGCGCTTTCGGCGTACCAGGACGCCTGGTCGGCGCCGGGACCCGCTTCGAAGTCCTGGGACTGCGGCTCCCCGGTGGTGACGACGGCGGCCGCCCAGCGGTGGACGTGGCCGAGGTGCGTGCCGAGGTCGGCCAGGGTCCAACCGGCGCAGTCGGGCACCTTCGCGGCCGGGTCGCCGACGCGCAGGGCCTCGGCGAACGCGCCGGTCAGCTCCCGCAGCACGGGGAGGTAGTCGCGGGCCGGGAACGGCATCGTCGTCACGGGTGCTCCTGGTGAGAACCGGGGCCACGCGCGGGCGTGGCCCCGGTGCCGATCACAGGTCGGGGAACCAGAGCTTCAGCTCGCGCTCGGCCGACTCCGGCGAGTCCGAGCCGTGGACCAGGTTGTACTGGGTCTCCAGCGCGAAGTCGCCGCGGATGGTGCCCGGGATGGCCTTCTCGACCGGGTCGGTGCCGCCGGCCAACTGGCGGAACGCGGCGATGGCGCGCGGGCCCTCGACGGCGAGCGCGACCAGCGGGCCCGACGTGATGAACTCCAGCAGGTCGCCGAAGAACGCACGCTCCTTGTGCTCGGCGTAGTGCTCCTCGGCCAGGGCCTGCGGAACGGTCCGCAGCTCGAGGGCGGCGAGCTTCAGGCCCTTGCGCTCGATCCGCGAGACGACCTCGCCGACGAGGCCGCGCGCGACGCCATCGGGCTTGACGAGGACCAGCGTGCGTTCAGTCACGACGGTGTTTCTCCTTGATCCTGTTTCGGGGGTCCGGGTGGCGAAGCCCCCGGCCCGGGGCGAAGCCCCGGATGTCATGAGTACGGGGGTGCGTGTCGGTGCGCGTGAGCGTAGCCGACCCTGCTCAGGTGCCCGATTCGCCGGTCGAAATCCGGTCCGCGACGTCATGAACGACTCTTTCAGGTCGCCGGACGTCATGAACGAGTCGTTCATGACATCCGGCGCCGCGGCCGGAGCGGAGGTCAGCGGCCCTGCGGGTGCAGCTTCTTCGACCACAGCGACGCGCCCGTGGCGTCGCGCAGGTCCACTGTCAGGTCGCCGCTTCCGGCGTCGATGTTCAGCTCGCCGAAGTGCTGGAAGCCGTCGATCGGGGCCGTGTTCGCGAGCGGTGGGGCGTGGACGAACACCGCCTCCGGGCCGAACGTCGGGTCCAGCGCGCTCGGGCCGAACGCGCCCGCGTTCAGCGGCCCGGACACGAACTCCCAGAACGGGTCGAAGTCCTGGACGGCCGCGCGGTCCGGCGAATAGTGGTGCGCCGCCGTGTAGTGGACGTCCGCCGTCAGCCAGACCACGTTGCGGACGCGGCGGCGCTGGATCTCCCGCAGCACCCACGCCAGCTCCGTCTCACGGCCGCCCGGCGCGCCGGGCAGGTTGTTCGCCACCGCTTCGATCGCGGTGCCGTCCGGGACGACCAGGCCCAGCGGCATGTCCGCCTGGACGATCTTCCACGTCGCCGTGCTGCGGCCGAGCGCGTCGGCCAGCCAGCGCGCCTGCCGGTCACCGAGGATGTAGCCCGGCTTCGTCTGGTCGGCGGTGTTCGCGTTCCGGTAGGTCCGCATGTCCAACACGAAGATCTCGGCGCGCGAGCCGTACTCGAAACTGCGGTAGACGCGGCCGTCGATGGCTCGGCGCGAGTCGATCGGGTGCCACTCGTGGAACGCCTGGTACGCCCGCGGCGCGAGCACGTCGACGCGCTTCTCGGTGTAAGCCGGGTTGTCGAGGATCTTGCCCGGGTACCAGTTGTTCAAGACCTCGTGGTCGTCCCACTGCACGTAGGCGGGCACCTGGGAAAAGAACCGCTTGAAGTTCTCGTCGAGCCGGTTGTACGCGTGCTGGCCGCGGAACTCCGCCAGGGTCTCGGCGACCTTGGCCTTCTCCGCCGTGACGACGTTGCGCCACGTGCGACCGCCGGGCAGCGCGACCGTCTCCGTCAGCGGGCCGTCGGAGTACACCGTGTCGCCGCTGTGCAGGAACACGTCCGGGCGGCGGGCGGCCATCGCGGAAAAGATCGTCATGCCGCCCAGCGCGGGGTTGATCCCCCAGTTCTGGCCGACGACGTCGCCCGACCAGAGGATCCGGGTGTCGCGGCGGCCCACCGGCGCGGTGGCGAACCGGCCGGTCAGCGGCTCGCTCGTCGCGCGCCCGTCGAGGGACTCCGCCGTGACGCGGTAGTGGTACTCGGTGCCGGGCGCGAGGCCGGCGACGCGGACCTGCCCGGTCCCGCCGGTGGACGGCCCGGCGAGCGGGCCGGGCACCCGGCGGGCGTGCCGGAACGACGGGTCGCGCGCGATCTCGACGACCAGCCGCGACGGCCGGTCGGCGCGCGACCAGACGATCGCCGAGCCCGGCGTGACGTCGCCGGACTGGACGCCGTGGGTGAGCACCGGCCGGTCGCCGCGCAGCAGCGGGGTCGCGGCGAAGGCCGTCGATGGCAGCACGAGCGTGGCGGCGGCGCCGGTGAGACCGGCCTTGAGCAGGGTGCGGCGGGAGTGGTGGGTCGGTTCGGTCATGCGCGGTTTCTATCCCGCCCCGGCCAACGCCGGTTTGCGTGCGGGTGAACGAATCCCCGGGTTTTCCCCCATGTCCGCGCGTCGTGTCCCTCGGTAGCGTGGCGATCACGACAAGGGGGTCAGATGAGACCATTCAGGAAAACCCTGGCGGTTCTGACAGCGGCACTCACCATCACCACTCTCGGCACCGCCGTCGCGGAAGCCGGGGAAACCGGCGGAAAAGCCGTCCTCCGCTACACCGAACACGGCATCCCGCACATCGTCGCGAAGGACTACGCCGGACTCGGGTACGGCTACGGCTTCGCGGCGGCGACCGACAACGTCTGCGAGCTCGCGAACATCTACCTCACGGTGAGCGGGCAGCGGTCGAAGTACTTCGGCCCGGAGGGCGGCGGCTACCCGTCGCTGTCCGAGGCGGAGAGCAACCTGCACAGCGACCTGTTCTTCCAGCGGATCAACGACTCCCACGTCGTCGACCGGCTGGTCGCGCAACCCGCACCGCTGGGGCCGCGGCGTGAGGTCCGCGAGGTCGTTTCCGGCTACGTCGACGGGTTCAACGCCTACCTCGCGCGCACCGGCCGCGCCGGCATCTCCGACCCGGCCTGCCGCGGCGCCGGCTGGGTCCGGCCGATCACCGAGCAGGACTTCTACCGGCACTACTACGCCATCGCGATCACCGGCGGCCAGGGCGTCGTCACCGAAGGCCTGTTCACGGCGCCGCCGTCCGGCGCGACGCCCGCCCCGGGCACCGGCGGCCAGCTGTCGGCGAAGGTCGCGCAGGCGCTGAACGGCAGCGGGCTCGGCAGCAACGGCATCGCCATCGGCGCGGAGTCCGCCGCGGCCGGCCAAGGCAGCGTGCTGCTCGGCAACCCGCACTACCCGTGGCAGGCCGGGCGCCGGTTCTGGCAGAGCCAGCTGACCATCCCCGGCCGCCTCGACGTCGCCGGCGCGAGCCTGCTCGGCATGCCGTTCGTCCAGATCGGGCACACCGCGGACGCGGCCTGGACGCACACGGTGTCCACGCCGGTCACGTTCGGCCTCTTCGAGGTGCCGCTGAAGGCGGGCGACCCGACGACCTACCTCGTCGACGGCAAGCCGGAGAAGATGACCTCCCGCGACGTCACCGTCCAGGTGCGCCAGGCCGACGGCTCGCTGAAGCCGGCCCGCCAGACCTTCTGGGCGACGCGGTACGGGCCGGTGATGAGCGACTTCCAGGGCATTCCGCTGCCGTGGACGACGAAGTCGGCGTTCGCCGTGCGCGACGCCAACGCGACGAACATGCGCGGCCTCAACACGTGGTTCGAGCTGGACCAGGCCCGCAGCACGGCCGACATCGTCCGCGCGCTGAGCCGCACGCAGGGCGTCCCGTGGGTCAACACCATCGCCACCGACCGGGCGGGCAACGCGCTCTACGCCGACATCCAGGTCGTCCCGCACGTCACCGACGAGCAGGCCGAGGTGTGCAGCACTCCCCTGGGGCGGCAGACCTTCCCGGAAGTCGGACTGGCCATTTTGGACGGATCGAAGTCGTCGTGCCAGTGGGGTTCCGACCCAGGCGCGCTCGAGCCGGGCATCTTCGCGCCGTCGCGGCTGCCGCGGCAGCAAAGCCGGGACTACGAGCTGAACACGAACGACAGCGCCTGGCTGGCCAACGCGAAGGCGCCGATCACGGGCTACCCGCACATCGTCGGGGACATCGGCACCGAACGTTCGCCGCGCACGCGGGAAGCGCTGCTCACCGCCGAAAAGGGCGGGTTCACGACGGACTCGATGAAGAAGATGCTCTTCGCCGACCACAGCCTGTTCGCCGACCTCACGGCGGCGGACCTGGCGAACCTGTGCGCGTCCTTCCCGGGCGGGCAGGCGCCGTCGTCGTCCGGCCCGGTGCCGGTCGGGCCGGCGTGCTCGGCGATCGCGAACTGGGACCACACGTACACGCTGGACACGCGGGGTTCGCTGCTGTTCCAGCGGTTCGCCGCGCGGCTCGGCAACGTCGACCGGTTCACCGTGCCGTTCGATCCGAAGGCGCCGCTGACCACGCCCAACACGCTCAACGTCGGGAACGCGGACGTGCGGAAGGCGTTCGGGGACGCGCTGGTGGAGCTGCGCACGGCCGGGCTGGCCCCGGACGCGAAGCTGCGTGACGGCCAGGCGGTCACCCGCAACGGCGAGCGCATCCCGATCCACGGCGGCCCGGGCTTCCTCGGCGTGCTCAACGTGATGACGCCGGCGTGGGACCCGGCCCACGGCAACGTGGAGGTCCAGCACGGGTCCAGCTACATCCAGGTGGTCGGCTTCCGCGGGCGCGCGTGCCCGGACTCCTCGACGGTGCTGACGTACTCGCAGTCGGCGAACCCGAAGTCGCCGTACTTCAGCGACCAGACGAAGCTCTACAGCCGGGGTGAATGGGTGAAGGAACGCTTCTGCGAAGCCGACATCCTGCGCTCCCCCGCGCTGCGGGTCGTCGTGCTGCGGTAGGTCAGGGCTGGGGCTGCTGCTGGCTCGCGAGGGTGCCGGCCGCCATGCGGCGGGCGACGTCCTTGCGCAGCCACAGCAGCCACAGCCAGATCGCCAGGAACACCACGCCCAGCACCGCGATGGCCGGCAGCCAGAACACCAGCGCGATCAGCACCACCTGCAGGCCGAGGATGACCGGCACCGCCCACGGCCGCTTGACGAACCCGCACGTCACGATCAGCACCAGCGCGACCGCCAGCACCGTCCAGCCGGTGCCCGTGCTGATCCCGCCGCCGAGCTTGTTCACCACCGGGAGCGCCAGGGCGACGGTGATCGCCTCCATGATCAGCGTTCCCGACATCACGCCGCGGAAGCCCTTCATCGGGTCCTTCGGCTTGGGGGCTTCGGGCGTCTCACTCACGCCGGCTCCTTTCCGAACAGCGTCCGCGTCTCGCCCGCGGTGACCACCGAGCCGGTGACGAGCACGCCGCCGCCCGCGAGGGGCTCTTCGGGGTCGTCGCTGGTCTCGACCAGCGCGATCGCCGTCTCGATCGCCGTCTCCAGGTCGGTCTCGGCCACCACCCGGTCCTCGCCGAACACCGAGATGGCCAGCTCGTTCAGCTCTTCCAGCGGCATCGAGCGCGGCGACGAGTTGCGCGTCACGACGATGTCGGACACCACCGGCTCCAGCGCGTCGAGGATGCCGCGGGCGTCCTTTTCGGCCATCACGCCGACCACCGCGACCAGGCGGCGGAAGGCGAACTCCTCGGCCACGGTCGCCGCGAGCGCGCGGGCGCCGTGCGGGTTGTGGGCCGCGTCGATCATGACCGCCGGGGCCGCGCGGACCCGCTCGAGCCGGCCGGGCGTCTCGACCTCGGCGAACGCCTCACGGACGGCCTCGACGACCAGCTGCTTGTCCTTGCCCGCCCCGAAGAACGCCTCGACCGCGGCCAGCGCGAGCGCGGCGTTCGCGGCCTGGTGGGCGCCGTGCAGCGGCAGGAAGATCTGCTCGTACACCCCGCCGAGGCCCTGCAGCTTCAGCATCTGCCCGCCGACGGCGATCTCGCGCTCCAGCACGCCGAACTCGCTGCCCGCGCGGGCGACCGCGGCGTCGACCTCGACGGCGCGGTCGAGCAGCACCTTCTGGACCTCGGGGTCCTGCTCGGCGATGACCGCGACCGAGCCGGCCTTGATGATGCCCGCCTTTTCGCGCGCCGCGCCGAGGATGTCCGGGCCGAGGTACTCGACGTGGTCGATGCCGATCGGCGTGATGACCGCGACGTCGGCGTCCGCGACGTTCGTGGCGTCCCAGGCGCCGCCCAGGCCCGCTTCGAGCACGGCGGCCTCGACCGGCGCGTCGGCGAACGCGGCGAACGCCATCCCGGTGAGGATCTCGAACTTGCTCATCGCGACGCCGTCCGCGGCGGCACCGTCCACCATGGACACGTACGGGGCGATGTCGTTCCACAGCTCGGCGTAGCGGGCGGCGGAGATCGGCCGGCCGTCGAGCGCGATCCGCTCGGTGACCAGCTGCAGGTGCGGGCTGGTGTAGCGGCCAACGCGCAGGCCCATCCGGGTCAGCAGCGAGTCGATCATCCGGGCCGTCGAGCCCTTGCCGTTCGTGCCCGCGATGTGCAGCACGGGGTAACCGTGGTTCGGCTCGCCCAGCAGCTGCGTCAGCGCCGAAATGCGGGTCAGCGACGGCTCGATCTTGGTCTCCGGCCAGCGCTGGTTCAGCTCGGCCTCGACGGCCATCAGCTCGCGCCGGGCCTCCGGGCCGTCCGGGCTGCCGTACGCCTCGGGTTCGCCCTGGTCGTCGAGCTCGTGCAGCTCGGTGTCCTCGGGCACGTTCAGGTCGGGCACCGGGCCGGTGGCGAGGTTGTCGCCGAGCTGGCCGACGCCGCCGATCCCGCCGCGCGAGCCGCCGCCCACGTCGAACGCGGTGTCCGGCGCGTCGAGCTCCGGGTCGTGGTCGTCGGAGTCTTCGTAGGCTTCGGCACCCAGCTCGTCGACGCCCGCGAAGCTGTCCAGATCCGACAGGTCCGGCTTTCGACCTGTCTCATCCTGCGGCACTGAATCTCCTCCGGCCTGGGGTTTTCGCACTTGCCTTCCGAGTCTACGTGCGCGGGAGGTGGCACTCTCGACGCATGCCGTTCAACCACAACGACCACTACCACCCGCTGCTGCTGGACCAGCTGCCGCCCGGGCCGGGGATCGCGCTGGACGTCGGGTGCGGCACCGGCCGGTTCGCGCGGCGGCTGGCCGCGACCGGCATGGCGGTGGAAGCGGTCGACGTCTCGGCCGCGATGGTCGAGGCGGCGGCGGGCCTGGGTTCGCCGGGGCCGGGCAAGATCGTCTACCGGCAGGCCGACGTCACCACCGACCCCCTGCCGCCGGCGCACTACGACTTCATCTCGTGCCTGGCGTCCCTGCACCACATGCCGTTCGAAACGGTCGCGAAGCTGCGCCGCGCCCTGGTGCCCGGCGGCGTCCTCGTGGTCCTCGGCCTCGCGAGACCGAGCACGCCCGCGGACTGGGCGCGGGCCATCGCGGCGGTCCCGGTCAACGCCCTCGCGCGGCTGGTCGTCTACGCCGGCGAGCGGCTGAACGGCGGCGGGGAGGACGGCCCGCAGGCGCCGGTCGTCGACGTCTACCCGACCCTGGCCGAGGTGCGCCGTGAAGCGGCCCGGCTGCTGCCCGGGAGCACCGTCCGGCCGTTGCTGTTCTGGCGCACGCTGATCACTTACCGTGAGCACGGCGAGGGTGACCCTACAGGCGGGTGAAGTCCGCCCCCTCGCCGTCCGGTGCTCGCTAGATGTGGAAGGAGCGTTTCCGCCAGCGAGAACGAGGTCTTCATGCGCATCCCCCGGCTGCTCACCGCCGTCCTCTCGGCCGCCATCCTGCTGCCGGCATCGGCCACCGCCGCCTCCGCGGCGGCCATCGGCAGCTACGTCGCCCTCGGCGACTCCTACACCTCCGGGCCGTTCATCCCGGTCCAGCGGGTCGACCCGCTCGGCTGCGGCCGGTCGACGGCGAACTACCCGTCGGTGGTGGCCGCGGCCCTGCACGCCGGGCGGTTCACCGACGTGAGCTGCGCCGGCGCGGACACCACGAACATGACGCGGCCGCAGGGCGTGCCCTTCAACGGCACCAACCCACCGCAGCTGGGCGCGCTGCGCATCGACACCGACCTGGTCACGCTCGGCATCGGCGGCAACGACTACGGCGTGTTCGGCAGCCTGATCTCGACGTGCCCGGGCCTGCGGGCGAGCGACCCGACGGGCAACCCCTGCGAGGAGCACTTCGCCGGCTCGGTGACGTCGGCGATCGACAACATCGGCCCGCGGGTCGAGGCGGTGCTCGCCGCGATCCACGAGCGGTCGCCACGGGCGCGGGTGCTGGTGGTCGGCTACCCGCGGATCGCGCCGGACCGGGGCTACTGCCCGGACGTGCTGCCGTTCGCCGACGGCGACTACGCGTGGCTGAACACCGTCGAGGAGACGCTGAACCGGACGTTGGCCGACGCCGTGGACGGGGACGGGGACGCGGAGTTCGTGGACACCTTCGGCCCGTCGCGCGGCCACGACGCCTGCGCTCGCGGTGGCTCGGCCTGGATCAACGGCAAGAACCAGAACATCTTCGAGGCCGCCGCCTACCACCCGCTGAAGACCGGGATGGCGGGCATCGCCGCGGTGGTGCTCAAGTCCCTGCGCTGAGGAACTCCAGCACGATCCGGGCGAACTCGTCCGGTAGTTCGGCCGGGGCGCCGTGCCCCGCGTCGATCTCGGCGGCGCGCGCGTCCGGGATCGCGGCGATCAGCTCACGTTGCTGGTCCGCCGTGATCAGCCGGTCGTGCGCGCTGCCGAGCACGAGGACGGGCGCGGTGATCGTCCCGAGCACGTGTCTCAGGTCGACGGTCCGGTCGGCCTCGATCTGCCGGTCCGTTCCCGTCTCGATCATCGCGTCCAGGGTCTTGACCAGCTGTTCGTTGCTCTCGGCGGTGGCCTGCTCCCAGTAACGCGGGCCGAACGCCATCAGCGGGAGCATCCGGGCGAAGGTCCCGCTTTCGAGCAGGTCGAGCCAGTAGCGGAACTCGGCGTCCTGCCGTGTGTCGGTGACCGGCCACGCGGCGTGCAGGACCGCTCTCCGGACGCGATCCGGGCGGGTGCCGGCCAAGTGGGCCGCGACGACCCCGCCGAGGGAGTGGCCGACGACGCAGGCCGCGTCGACCCCCGCGTGGTCCAGGACGGTTTCGGCCTGGGCGGCGAGGTCCTCGATGGTGATCGGGCCGCCGTCGTCGGTGGTCAGGCCGGAGCCGGGGAAGTCCGGGGCCAAGACGGTGTAGTCCCGGGCTTTTGCCGTCAACGGCCCCCACTGCTCGCGGGAGGCGGCGGTGCCGTGCAGCAGGAGCAGGGCGGGGCCGTCGCCGGTCCGGTCGTAGTGGACGACGGTGTCTTCGTACGTCACTTGCGGCACGGTCGTCTCCTTCAGGCGGCGCGGCGGGTGGCCGCGAACAGGGCGGGGACGACGGTGCGCAACGCCGCGGTGAAGGCCCGCGGGGCCTCCTGGTGCGGGATGTGCCCACTGCCGGCGATGACGTGCACCACGGCCCCGGGCGTCAGGGCGGCGCACTCGCGCGGGACGTCGAGGGGGATCTCGGTGTCGAGCTCGCCGTGCAGGTAGGCGATGGGGACGGTCAGCTGCGGCAGCCGCGGCCGCGGATCGTAGCGCGTGACCTCGGTGAACAGGTCGTCGAGGTAGACGCTCGAGTCGACGAGCTGGCGCACGGTCCAGTCGATGATCGCCTGCGAGGTGCCCGGGGCGAACCAGTGCGGCACCCAGCCGGCCAGCGTCCCCGGCCGGTCGTCGGCCAGCTGTTCCCGCAGGCCGAGGACCTTTTCCCGCATCGCGGCCGCCGGCCAGAAGGCCGGACCGTCCACCGCGACGACCCCGCCGACGAGCTCGGGGCGCGCCAGGGCCAGCTCGGTGCCGAAGACCGCGCCGAACGACGAGCCGACGACGACGGGCTTCTCGATTTCGAGCGCCTCGATCACGGCGGCGACGTCCGCGGTCAGGCCGTCGATGGTGTTGCCGTCGAGCGGGTGGTCCGACCGGCCGCAGCCGCGCCAGTCGAAGGTGACGACGCGGTGGTCGCGGACGAGGTCGGGCAGGCACGACTGCCAGACGCGGCCGCTCGTCCCCCAGCCGTGCAGGAACAACAGGGCCGGGCCGTCGCCGGCGTCTTCGTAGTGGAGGCGGGTGTTGTCGATGTCCAAGTGAGGCATGCTCTGAGCGTCGCTTCCGGGCGCTCGCGTTTCGAGGGGCAGTCGGCTCCTACACTCATCACGAACACTGATGAATGGGGTTCCGGTGGAACTACGGCAGCTTCGGTACTTCCTCGCCGTCGCCGAGGAGCTGCACTTCGGGCGGGCGGCCGAGCGGCTGCACATCGTCCAGCCGGCGGTGAGCCAGCAGGTCCGGCGGCTGGAGCGCGAGCTGGGGGTGGCGCTGTTCGGGCGGACGACGCGGAGCGTGTCCCTGACCGAAGCGGGTCAGCGGTTCCTGCCGCACGCGCGCGCCGTGCTCGCGGCGGCGGACCGGGCTTCTGATTCGGTTTCCGAGTTCCGCGCTTCCGGGGCTTTGGTCCGCCTGGGCACGAGCGAGGGGCTGGGCGACCGGCTGGACGTGCTGCTCGGCGCTTTTGCCCGGCTCGCGCCTTCGGCTTCTTTGGAGCTGGTCCACGCACCGACGGCACAGCGGCTCCAGCGGGTCCGGGACGGTTCGCTATCCGCGACCATCGTGCGGGGTTCGTGGCCTTCTTCGGGGTTGGATTTCACTCCCTTGTGGACGGACGAGGTCATGGTGGCGCTGCCTTCGTCGCATCCGCTGGCCTTTTCGTCCTCCGTCGCCTTCGCTTCGCTGGCTTCGCTTCCGGCGCGGTTGAGCCCGCCTTCGCGGAATCAGCCGTTGTACGACCTGGTGGTGTCGTGCTGCCGCGAGGCGGGGTTCGAGCCGGTGCTGGGCAAGGAGTTCACGACGGCGCAGGACACGTTGGCGACGCTGGGTTTCGGCCGTCCACACTGGACGGTTTTCTACCGGGCGCACGCCAATCTGCTGCCGATCCCGGGTGTGGCGTTTCGGCCGTTGGTGGACCCTTCACCGCGGATGCAGACGTACTTGGCGACGCCGGCGGACCGGCGGTTGACTCCGGAGCTGGTCGCGCTGATCGAAGCGGCGAGGGCCACCGAGGCTGACTGAGCAGCCCCCGATTTCCAGGCTACCGAAGGGGTACGACAAAGCCCGGCACTCCCGATGGAGCGCCGGGCCTCGAAGTCGACCTCAGGAAGCGGGCAGCGCCGCCAGCCGGGACGTGATGCGGTCGATGTCCGCCGCCGCCGTCTGCTTGCGGACCTTGATCTTCTCGACCACCTGCTCCGGGGCCTTCGCGATGAATGCCTCGTTGCCCAGCTTGGCCTCCGTCTGGGACAGCTCCTTCTCCGCCGCCGCCAGGTCCTTCTGGAGCCGCTTGCGCTCGGCCGCCACGTCGACCGTGCCCGACAGGTCCAGCTCCACCGTCACCACGCCGGCCGCCAGGGCCACCTCCAGGGACGCGCTCGCCGCGAACTCGGGAGCGGGATCCGTCAGCCGGACCAGCGAGCGGACCGCCGACTCGTGACCGCCCGTGTACCCCGCCAGGCGGGCCGCCACCTTCTGGCCCGGCTTCAGGCCCTGGTCCGCGCGGAAGCGGCGGATCTCCGTCACCAGCTTCTGGACGTCCGCGATGTGGGCGTCCGCCGAAGCATCCGCGTAACCCTCGAAAGCCGACGGCCAGGCCGCGACCACCAGGGACTCGCCGCCGGTCAGGGCCGTCCAGAGCTTCTCCGTGATGAACGGGATGAACGGGTGCAGCAGCCGCAGCACCGTGTCGAGCACGTGCCCCAGCACCGACCGCGTGGCCGCGACCCGCGCGTCATCCCCTTGGTACAGCTGGACCTTCGCCAGCTCCAGGTACCAGTCGCACAGCTCGTTCCACGTGAACTGGTAGAGCGCGCCCGCCACCTTCGCGAACTGGAAGTCCTCGAACAGGCCGTCCACTTCGGACACCAGCGCGCCGAGGCGGCCCAGGATCCAGCGGTCGGACTCCGTCAGCTCAGCGGCAGGAGGCAGCGGGGCAGCGACCGACGCCCCGTTCATCATCGCGAACTTCGTCGCGTTCCACAGCTTCGTGCAGAAGTTGCGGGAGCCGGCCGCCCACTCGTCGGCCAGGGCCATGTCCGCGCCCGGGTTCGCGCCGCGGGCCAGGGTGAACCGGGTGGCGTCCGCGCCGTACGCGTCCATCCACTCCAGCGGGTCGATCACGTTGCCGCGCGACTTGGACATCTTCTTGCCCTGTGCGTCACGGATCAGGCCGTGCAGGTAGACGTGGTCGAACGGCTGCTTGCCATCCATCTGCTGCACGCCGAACATCATCATCCGGACGACCCAGAAGAACAGGATGTCGTAGCCGGTCGACAGGACGCTGGTGGGATAGAACTTCGCCAGATCCTCGGAAGACGACGGCCAGCCCAGCGTCGACATCGGCCACAGGCCCGAGGAGAACCACGTGTCCAGGACGTCCGGGTCCTGGGTCCAGCCCTCGCCGGCCGGCGGCTGCTCGTCCGGGCCGACGCAGACGACTTCGCCGTCCGGGCCGTAGAAGACCGGGATCCGGTGGCCCCACCACAGCTGGCGCGAGATCGTCCAGTCGTGCATGTTGTCGACCCAGTCGAAGTACCGCTTGCCCAGTTCCGGCGGGTGGATCTTGGTGCGGCCGTCGCGGACCGCGTCGCCGGCCAGTTTGGCCAGCTCCTCGACCTTGACCCACCACTGCAGCGACAGCCGCGGCTCGACGACCGTGTCGCAGCGCGAGCAGTGGCCGACCGCGTGCACGTACGGGCGCTTCTCGGCCACGATCCGGCCGGCCTCCCGCAGCGCGGCGACGACCGCCGGGCGCGCCTCGAACCGGTCGAGGCCCTCGAACGGCCCCGGCGCGGTGATCTCGGCACGCTCGTTCATGATCGTCAGCATCGGCAGGTCGTGGCGGCGGCCGATCTCGAAGTCGTTCGGGTCGTGCGCCGGGGTCACCTTGACCGCGCCGGTGCCGAACTCGGGGTCGACGTGCTTGTCGGCCACGATCGGGATGCGGCGCCCGGTCAGCGGCAGCTCGACCTCGGTGCCGACCAGGTGCGCGTACCGCTCGTCGTCCGGGTGGACGGCGACCGCGGTGTCGCCCAGCATCGTCTCCGCGCGGGTCGTCGCGACCACGATCGCGTTGTCGCCGTCGCCGTAGCGGATCGAGACGAGCTCGCCGTCGTCGTCGTTGTGGTCGACCTCGATGTCCGAGAGCGCGGTCTGGCAGCGCGGGCACCAGTTGATGATCCGCTCGGCGCGGTAGATCAGGCCCTCGTCGAAGAAGTTCTTGAACACCGTCTGGACGGCCTTCGAGAGGTTCTCGTCCATGGTGAAGCGCTCACGCGACCAGTCGACGCCGTCGCCGAGGCGCTTCATCTGGCCGAGGATCCGGCCGCCGTACTCGGCCTTCCACTCCCAGACGCGCTCGACGAACTTCTCGCGGCCCAGGTCGTGGCGGGAAAGGCCCTCACCGGCGAGCTGGCGCTCGACGACGTTCTGCGTCGCGATGCCCGCGTGGTCCATGCCCGGCAGCCACAGCACCTCGTAGCCCTGCATGCGACGGCGGCGGCTCATCGCGTCCATCAGGGTGTGGTTGAGGGCGTGGCCCATGTGCAGGGAACCGGTTACGTTCGGCGGCGGCAGTACGATCGAGAACGGCGGCTTCTCCGACGAGGCGTCGGCCGTGAAGTACCCGGCCGCTACCCAGCGGTCGTACATCGGTGCTTCCTCGGCGGCCGGGTCCCAGGCACCCGGAAGGTCGGTGGTCTGCTGCGGAGCGTTCTCGGTCACAATGGACAAGTCTACGAACCCGTCACGGCGGGTCACCCAGGGGGAAGGCACTCTCCGATGGCAGAGCCTCAGCAGCCGCAGGATCCGGACGATCGGCGCCTGGAGACGCACCCCGACCTGATGAACCCCGACTGGCAGAAGTACGCCGAGCGGGACGCCTGGCTGGGCGCGAAGAAGGACCTCAAGAAGCGCCGCAAACGCGAGCACCGCACCAGCGGTCACCAGCCGGGGAACAGCCGGTGGCCCGGCGTGCTGGCGCTGCTGCTGGTCGTCGTCCTGGTCGTGGCGGCGGTCGTCGTGCACCAGATCCAGGGCATCGGCGTCAACGAGGACCCGTTCCTGTTCTTCGGCTCGTAACGCCCGGCCCCCGCTGTCGATGATCAGTCATCGACCTTGGGGGAAGCACGTGGACAACGACGACAACTTGCTCGATTCGCATCCGGACCTGATGGACCCGGACTGGCGCAAGCACGCGCAGACGGACGCCTGGCTGGGCGCCAAGAAGGATCGCAAGCAGCTCCGCAAGCAGCGGAAACGCGGCTCCCGGAAGCCCCGGCGCCGCTGGTGGATCTTCGCCGTGTTCGTGTTGATCCTCGCCGTGACCACCGCGGGGATCGTGCTGGTCGGCCGCCGGGCCCCGGCGCCGGAGGCCGCGCCGAACCCGACGCGGGTCCCGCAGTACGCCCGGGTCGACCTCTCCCGGCCCTTCGCGAACACCCCCGCCGACACCTGGCCGAAGGGCCTCGACGGCATCACGGCACCCGCCGCGGTCGCGGTCGGCGCCTTCAAGGCCGACGCGGTCGCGGACGCCTACGCGAAGGTCCGGCAGGTCATCGCGGCGGCGAGGCTGGACCCCGCCGTGCTCTACCAGCACGACTCGAAGGCCTACCTGGCCCTGTTCGCCATGGACTCCCGCGCGGCCATCAGCGCCGACCTCGAGCGGAAGCCCTCGAAGGACGGCCAGGCGGACGTCTCGACCTACCTCACCGAGATCGCCGACGGCCACCACCTGCTCGACCAGGGGCCGCGATCGTTCGGCAGCCTCAGCGCGCGAGCGGGGGAACGGCCCGGCGAACTGATCGTCGACGCGAAGTTCTCCATCGCCTACGCCTTCGACGCCGCTCAGCCGGAGCAGCTGAGCACCCCGGCCGAAATCGTCAGCTTCCTGCGCGCCGACGAAAGCTACGTGATCCGTCGCGGCACCGGCTTCCCCCACGGCGACGGCCTGTGGCCCTTCGGCGGCTCCAGCGCGTACTCGGCTGTCGGCTGCGCCGCCGCGAAGGACGGCTTCCTGGCACCCGGCTACGCCAACCCGCCGGCGCTGCCGACCAGTGGCGACCACCAGGACGCGCCCGGCTACTACGACCCGAAGTACCCGGTGCCGACCCTCGACGGCTGCCCCGACTGACCTGCCGTGAAGGGCACCTTCAGGGCCTTATGAGCCCTGAAGGTGCCCTTCACGGCGTTTGCGTCACATCCAGATGCACAGTCTGGACTGTACAGTTAAACTGTGTGCATGGGCGAAGTACCCGCACACGTCGCTGAAAGCGCCGGCTGGATCCGCGCGGTCGTCGCGCAACTGCACCGGCGGCTGCGCCAGGTCGACAACGCCGGCATCCTGACGCCGTCGCAGTCCGCCGTGCTCAACCGGCTCCACCGCGAAGGCCCCGCCACCCAGGGCGAGCTCGCGGCCGCCGAGCACGTCCGGCAGCAGTCGATGGCCGCCACCCTCGGCGTCCTCGACGAGCTCGGCTACCTCACCCGCACCCCCGACCCGGCCGACCGGCGCCGGGTGGTGATCGGCCTGTCCGAGGCCGGCTCCGACACCGTGCGCGGCATCCTCCAGCACCGCGACGAATGGCTCGCCCAGTCGCTGGCGGACGCGCTGTCCCCCGCCGAGCTCGACGCCGTCACCCGCGCGCTGCCGCTGCTGCAGCGCGTCGCCCAGCACTGAGAGGAGCTCCCACGAGCACCGTCACCGCCCCCGCCAAGTTCGGCGCCCGCCTGGTCACCCCGCTGGTGGCCGGCGCGGTGCTCAACCCGATCAACTCCACCCTCATCGCCGTCGCGCTCGTGCCGATCGGGCAGAGCTTCGGTGCCGGCCCCGGCCAGACGGCCTGGCTGATCTCGGCGCTGTACCTGGCCACCGCGGTCGGGCAGCCGGTGGTCGGGCTGCTGGTGGACCGCTACGGCGCCCGCCGCGTCCTGCTCGGCGGGGCGGTGCTGGTGATCATCGCGGGGATCGCGGGCATGATCCCGCTCTCGGTCGGCTGGCTGACCGGCGTGCGGGTGGTCCTGGGCCTCGGCACGTGCGCCGGCTTCCCGGCGGCGATGGCCGTGCTGCGCCACCACGCCGAAGCCAGCGGCCAGGGGGTGCCGGCCCGCGTGCTGTCGTTGCTGTCGATGTCCGCGCAGACGGTGATGGCGATCGGCCCGACGCTCGGCGGGGTGCTGATCGGTCTCTTCGGCTGGCCCGCGATCTTCGCCGTGAACATCCCGCTCGCCGGGCTGTCACTGGTGCTGGCATGGGCGTGGGTGCCGAAGGACGACCGCGGCGAGCGCACCGCCAAGCCGATCGACGTGCTCGGCATCGCGCTGTTCTCCGCGACGCTGCTCGCGCTCCTGTTCTTCCTGATGGACCCCGGCGCCGAGGCCTGGCTGCTCGCCGTCGTCGCCGCCTTCGGGACCGCGTTCACGCTGGTCGAGCTGCGGCGCGCCGACCCGTTCCTGGACCTCCGGATGCTCGCGGCCAACCGCGCGATCCTGCGCACCTACCTGCGGCAGGCGCTGAGTTTCATCGCCATCTACGCGATCATGTTCGGGTACGTCCAATGGCTGGAGACCACGCGTCACCTGTCCGAGGAGGCGGCCGGGCTGATGCTGCTGCCGATGTCCGGCACCGCCCTCTGCGCCGCGGCGTTCTCCGGGCGCGCGTCCGGGATCAAGGCGCGGCTGGTCACCGTCGCGGTGGCGCTGGTCGGCGGCTCGGCGCTGCTGCTGCTCGTCCACGACGGGACGTGGGTCGGCGCGCTGCTCGCGCTGGCCGCACTGTTCGGCCTGGCCCAGGGCCTGACCAGCGTCGTCAACCAGACGACGCTCTACCGTGAGGCGCCGGCCGCGCAGATGGGCACCGCCAGCGGGTTGTTCCGCACCGCCCAGTACCTCGGCGCGATCGTGGCCTCGACGCTCATCGCCCTCTGCTACGGATCGCACGCCGACTCGGCCGGGCTGCACCGGCTGGCGATCGCGCTGGTCGTCGTCAGCGTTCTCCTGCTGGCCGTCACCGTCGCCGACCGGGGCCTGCGAACCGCGAAGGTGTGACCACCCCCTGTTCGCGCATCCGGTCATCGAGGCGCACGATGAACACATGACCCGTGAAGCGCCGGCGCAGGACGTGGACGAGACCCGCCTCGAGGTGGGTAAGCCGAAGGGCTGGGCGGCCGGGATACCCGGCGTCGCCGTGTCGCTCGCGCGCAGCGTCGAACAGATGGGCACCGGCCGGACCGTCAAGGCGCTGCGGCTGCTGAACCAGCGCGAGGGCTTCGACTGCCCGGGCTGCGCGTGGCCGGAACCGCGTGAGGTCGACGGCGAGAAGCGCAAGCTGGCCGAGTTCTGCGAGAACGGCGCCAAGGCCGTCGCCGAGGAGGCCACGAAACGCCGGGTCGGGCGCGAGTTCTTCGCCGCGCACCCGATCGAGGACCTCCGGACGAAGACCGACTACTGGCTCGGCCAGCAGGGCCGCATCACCGAGCCGTTCGTGCTGCGCGCCGGTGCGACGCACTACGAACCGATCTCCTGGGACGACGCGTTCGAGCTCGTCGCCGGCGAGCTGAAGGCCCTGACCGACCCCAACGAGGCGATCTTCTACACCTCGGGCCGCACCAGCAACGAGGCCGCGTTCCTCTACCAGCTGCTGGTGCGCTCGTTCGGCACCAACAACCTGCCGGACTGCTCCAACATGTGCCACGAGTCCTCGGGCGCGGCGTTGCAGGCGACCACCGGCATCGGCAAGGGCTCGGTGAGCCTGGCCGACATCCACAAGGCCGACCTGATCGTCGTCGTCGGGCAGAACCCCGGCACCAACCACCCGCGGATGCTCTCGGCGCTCGAAGGGGCCAAGGGCAACGGCGCGCAGATCATCGCCGTGAACCCGTTGCCCGAAGCCGGGTTGATGCGGTTCAAGAACCCGCAGAACGTCCGCGGCGTCGTCGGCAAGGGCACGCCGCTGGCCGACGAGTTCGCCCAGATCCGCCTCGGCGGCGACCTCGCGCTGTTCCAGGCCGTCGGGCACCTGCTGCTGGCCTGGGACGAGGAAGCGCCCGGCGCGATCATCGACCGCGACTTCGTCACGCGGTCCACCGAAGGCTTCGACGACTACGCGAAGCACCTGCGGGAGATCGACTGGCCCGAGGTCGAGCGCGCCACCGGCCTGCCGCGCGAGCAGATCGAGCGCGTCGCGCGGATGATCGCGTCCTCGGAACGCACGATCTACTGCTGGGCGATGGGCCTGACGCAGCACAAGCACGCCGTGCCGACGATCTCCGAGATCGCGAACCTGGCGCTGGTGCGCGGCATGATCGGCAAGCCGGGCGCGGGCCTGTGCCCGGTGCGCGGGCACTCGAACGTCCAGGGCGACCGGACGATGGGCATCTGGGAGAAGATGCCGCAGTCCTTCATGGACGCGCTGGCCGGCGAGTTCGGCATCGAGGTGCCGCGCGAGCACGGCCTCGACACCGTCGACTCGATCCGCGCGATGCGCGACGGCGGCGGCAAGGTGTTCTTCGCCGTCGGCGGCAACTTCGCTTCGGCCACACCCGACACGGAGACGACCGCGAAGGCGCTCCAGTCCTGCTCGCTCACCGTGCACGTCTCGACGAAGCTGAACCGGTCGCACGTCGTGCACGGCCGCACCGCGCTGGTCCTGCCGACGCTCGGGCGCACCGAGCGCGACGTCCAGGCGAGCGGCGAGCAGTTCGTCACGGTCGAGGACTCGATGTCGCAGGTGCACACCTCGCGCGGGCGCCTCAAGCCGGCGAGCGAGCACCTGCTGTCCGAGGTCGCCATCGTCTGCCGGCTGGCCGAAACGCTGTTCGGCGCCGGGCACGCCGTGCCGTGGCGGACGTTCGAGGCCGACTACGACCTGATCCGCGACCGGATCGCGCGGGTCGTGACGGGCTGCGACGACTACAACCGCCGCGTCCGCGAGCCGGACGGGTTCGTGCTGCCGAACGCGCCGCGCGACTCCCGCGAGTTCACCGGCACCGCCAACGGCAAGGGCAACTTCGCGATCTCGGAGCTGGAGTACCCGCAGGTGCCCGAGGGCCGGCTGCTGCTGCAGACGATGCGCAGCCACGACCAGTACAACACCACGATCTACGGGCTTTCGGACCGCTACCGCGGGATCGAGAACGCCCGCCGGGTGGTCCTGGTGAACCCGGACGACGTCGCGGCCCTCGGCCTGACCGACGGCGCGATGGTCGACCTGGTCTCGGAGTGGCGGGACGGCGACCGCCGCGCGCCGTCCTTCCGGGTGGTGGCCTACCCCACGGCCCGCGGCTGCGCGGCGGCGTACTTCCCGGAGGCCAACGCCCTGGTGCCGCTGGACTCGGTGGCGGAGAAGTCGAACACGCCCGTGTCGAAGGCGATCGTGGTGCGGCTCGAACCCCGGCCCTGAAGACTCAGCCCTGGTAGTCGCGCTTCAACGCGTCGGTCATGTCGGTGACCACCGCCTGGACGTTGTCGAGGGTCGCCGGCGCGATCATCGCGGCCTCCGTGCCGCCGTCGGCGATGGCCATGCCCAGCACGACGTTCCCGGTGCGCACGGCGGCCCACTGCTCGGAGAACCCGGACTCGTCGCCGATGCCGGTGGCGAGCCGGACGCCCGAGTGGTCGCCGAGCGCGTCGGTCATCAGCTGGCTGGCCTTGACCGCCCCCTGGTCCGCGTCGGAGTCGGTGAACCGCACGACGGCGATCGTGACGAGCCGGTAGTCCTGCATGTTGGGCTTCCCGCGGCCGAGGTCGCGGGCGAACAAGCGCTTGCAGGTGGTGAGCTCGTTGCCCTCGGTGGAGCGGTCCTGGGGGACGACCTTGGCGTCGGCGGTCTTCACCGAGGTCGCCGGGACCTCGACGGTGCCGGGGGCGAGCCGGTCGCGCGCGCTCGGGCCGGGCAGCTTGCAGGCGTCGATCGAGTCGGGGTAGTGCGCCGAAGAGGACGACGACTGGCACCCGGCACACAGAACGGCGGAAGCGAGCACCGGAAGGAGCCACCCTCCGCGGGCAACGCTGTTGCGCATAGGTTCCGGACTTTCCGTATTTCCCGAAATTGACTTTCCGGATCGCCACCGGTCGGGTGATCATTTCCGGTCCGTCGTGCGGCGCCGCCGCCGACGGTCATCGCACCCTGCCTCACCAGGGACGAAGCGTCAAGACCAATCACCCTCGTGGTCCGCCGTGGTCCGGTCGGCGGAAAACGACCTTGCGGTGCTTCGCGCAAATTCTTCGCGCAATTTCGGGTATCCCGAGGAAAAGCCGGGCATTCCATTGCCGCGCGCGATCAATTCACGCAGACGACCCCGCTCGAGGTGATCGGGTCGTCGCCGGCGGCCGGGGCGCCGCCGCCCCCGGTCGTCCCCGGACCCGAGTACACCGACCCGAGCACGACCTCGATGTGGCCCGCCGGCACGGCCGCGGACTCCTGCGTCGCCAGCCCGCCCAGCAGCTTCGCGACCTCCGCGCCCCGCTGCGCGAGGTCGGCGCCGAAACTGACCAGCGAGGTCCGCCGCGAGCCGGTGTTGGCGGTCGTGCCCTTGGCGAACCCGTGGTCCCCCAGGAACCCGGACACGCGGGCCGCGAGACCGGCCTTCGGGCCCGCGTTGGAGACGTCGACGGTGACCGGGGCGGCCGTCGGCGTCGCGGGAGCGGCCGCGCCGACCATGGCCGCCGCGAAGGACTTCACCGCGGCCGGGTCCACCTGCACGGCCGTGGCCCGCGGGTTCTGCGGGTCGTACCGGTAGTCGCGGTTGACGACGGGGATCGTCTCGAACCGGATCCCGCCGCCGCTGACGCCCCGCATCTGCGACACGAAGTCGAGGAGGTTCCACGAGTTGTCGAGCACGACCGACCGCTTGACGGCCTCGATGAGGTCGGACAGCTTCCCGGGATCGGCCAGCGTCCCGGCCGAGAGCACCTGCCGCGCGAGGCTGGCGAGGAACACCTGCTGGCGCCGCACCCGGTCGAAGTCGCCGCCGATGAGGTTGTCGCGCTGGCGGACGAAGGCCAGCGCGTCCGCGCCCGAGATCCGCTGCGGCCCGGCCGGGAAGTCCGCCCCCGAGTTCTTGTCCTTCGTGGCCTGCTTCAGGCAGACGTCGACGCCGCCGACCGCCTTGCTGATCTCGGAGAAGCTCAGGAGGTTGACCTCGGCGAAGTGGTCGATCTTGACGCCGGTGAGGTCCTCGACCACCTGCCGCGTCGCGCGTCGCCCGGCGGTGAGGGCGGCCTGGTCGATCTTGGCCTTGTCGGTCTCCCCCGAGTCGCGCTGCCGCTTCGCTTCCGCGGCCTTCGCGCGGCCGAACGCGGCGTTGATCTTGCCCTTCCCGCCGGGCATGGACACGTAGCTGTCGCGCGGGATGGAGAACGCTTTCACGTCGTGCGTGCCGTTCGGGATCCGCAGCACGATGAGGGTGTCGGTGAGGTCGTCGCCGTTGGCGCCGGCTCGCAGCTCGCGCAGGACGTCCGGGGAAAGCGGCTTCCCCTCCTTGTCGGTCCGGGAGTCCCGGCCGACGAGCAGGATGTCGAGCGAGCCGTCGGCGGGCTGCTCCCCCGGCGGGGTGCCGCCGTCGGCGTCGATCACGCTGTCGCGCGAGACGTCGTCGAGGGCGTGAAGGTTCTCGTAGCCGTATGCGGTACCGCACAGAACCGCGAAGGCGAGCCCGGCGACGGCGATCTTCCCCAGTAGGTGCACGTCCTACCGACGCCGCCGGGCCGCCTCCTGCTGCACGGGTGACTCAGCTCACAAGGGCTAGCCGAAGAGCTGCACCAGCTTCAGGAAAAGCTGGTACACGCCGTAGGCGAAGGGCAGCACGACCCACGCCCAGGCCAGCACGATCAGCGGGACCCGGTTGGGTTTCGTCGCCGGTTCCGTCATCACACCTCACTCCTCGCGGCCGCGCCCGAGGCGACGGGCTCGTGGAACTTCTCCTTCACCGGCCGCACCAGCTCGTTGGCCACGAAGCCGACCACCAGCAGGCCGATCATGATGTAGAACGACGTCGCGTAGAGGTCCGGGCCGGACTTGCCCGCCGCCTTCTCGCTGTCGGCGATCCGGTTGACGATCAGCGGGCCGAGCACGCCGGCGACCGACCACGCGGTGAGCAGCCGGCCGTGGATCGCGCCGACCTGGTAGGTGCCGAAGAGGTCCTTCAGGTACGCCGGGACCGTCGCGAACCCGCCGCCGTAGAAGGACAGGATCACCATCGCGCACAGGATGAACACGAGCTTCGACGAGTTCTCCGTCAGCGCGATCACCAGGTACAGCACCGCGCCCACGCCGAGGTACGTGCGGTAGATGTTCTTGCGGCCGATGACGTCCGATGTGGACGACCAGACGAACCGCCCGAGCATGTTGCACAGCGACAGCAGCGCGACGAACCCGGCCGCCGCAGCCGCGCCGACCGGCGTCGAGGTGCTCTTGAAGAAGTCCACGATCATCGGGGACGCCTTCTCCAGGATCCCGATGCCCGCGGTCACGTTGAAGCACAGGACCACCCACAGCAGCCAGAACTGCGGCGTCTTGATGGCGTTGGCCGCCGAGACGTTCGCGGTGGAGATCATGGCCGTGCCGTGGTCGGTCTTCGGCTCCCAGCCCGCCGGCTTCCAGTCGTCGGCCGGGACCCGCACGATCAGCCAGCCGAGCGACATGAACACCGCGTAGACGACGCCGTGGATGAGGAACGCCGTCGCGATGCTGCCCGTGGTCGGCGTGGCGCCGATCATCGAGGACGACCACGGCGACGCGATCAGCGCACCGCCGCCGAAACCCATGATCGCGATGCCGGTGGCCATGCCCGGCCGGTCCGGGAACCACTTGATCAGCGTCGAAACCGGGGAGATGTAGCCGATGCCCAGGCCGACACCGCCGATCCCGCCGTAGCCGACGACGACCAGCCAGAACTGTCCGGTCGCGACACCGAGCGCCGAGACCAGGAACCCGGTGACGAAGCAGCACATCGAGACGAACATGGCCCAGCGCGGGCCGTTCTTCTCGACGAGCGTGCCACCGAACGCCGCGGACAGGCCGAGCATGACGATGCCGAGCTGGAACGGCAGCGAACTCTGGGTGCCGTTGAGGTGCATCGTCTTTTCGAGCGGGGTCTTGAAGACGCTCCACGCGTAGGCCTGCCCGATCGACAGGTGTACCGAGAGGGCCGCCGGGGGCACCAGCCAGCGGGTCCAGCCTGGGGGTGCGACGATCCGGGAACGGTCCAGGAAGCCGAGAGCCATCGGATCCCTCCGTAGAGTGGGGATGATGGAGGGAATGTATTACTAAATACCCGGCGTTGCACCATGCGAGTGTCAAACTTTCCGGCGGAGAAGGGTGTGGGCCATGGGCAGGGTGACCGTGCGCAGGCCGGTGCGGAAGATCTCCGCGACCGGGGACCGGCGCCGCCCCGACTCCCTGGCGGCCGAAGAACCCCTGGAACTGCGGGTCGGCGGCAAGGCGCTGGCCGTCACGATGCGCACGCCGGGGCACGACGTCGAGCTGGCCCACGGCTTCCTGCTGTCCGAAGGGGTGATCGGCGGCCGCGAGGACATCTCCGTCGCCCGCTACTGCGACGGCGTCGACGACCAGGGCCGCAACACCTACAACGTGCTGGACGTCGCGCTGGCCCCCGGCGTGCCGCCGCCGGACACCGGGGTCGAGCGCAACTTCTACACCACCTCTTCGTGTGGCGTCTGCGGCAAGGCCGCGCTCGACGCGGTCAAGCTCAAGACCCGCTTCCCCCCGGCCGAGGCGGCCTTCGCGGTCAAGAGCGAGACCCTGGCCGGCCTGCCGGACGCGCTGCGCACCCAGCAGAAGGTGTTCGCCAGCACCGGTGGCCTGCACGCGGCGGGACTGTTCACCCCGGACGGTGAGCTCGCCGTCGTCCGCGAGGACGTCGGCCGGCACAACGCGGTCGACAAGGTGCTCGGCTGGGCCGTCCTCGACGGCCGCGTGCCGGCGCCCGGCCACGGCCTGCTGGTGTCCGGGCGCGCCTCGTTCGAACTGGTGCAGAAGGCCGCGATGGCCGGGATCGGACTGCTGGCCGCGGTGTCGGCACCGTCGTCCTTGGCCGTCGAGCTGGCCGAAGAGAACGGCATGACGCTCATCGGCTTCCTGCGCGGCGACTCGATGAACCTCTACACGGGTGACCACCGCGTGCTGACCTGACACTCGAGCTCAATGCCGGGGCAGGTACTCCGTCGCGGCCATGATCCCGTAGACCACGGCGGCCAGCACCAGCACGATCATCGCGATCAGGACGAGCAGCACCACGCAGCCGCCGATCCCGTCCCGTTTGCGCATGGCGTCACCCTAGGCGGACTCGACCCAGTTGCCGTGGAAACCGTTGGGCACGCGGTCCGGCAGGTGGATCGCGGCGACCGTCTCCAGCGTGCCCGCGTCGAGCAGCGTGAGGTCGCTGCGCTGCGTCGCCGGGTCGAAGACGAAACCCATCAGGACGCCGTCGTCCTCGGCCGCGTCCTCGTGGCAGGGGACGAAGACGAACTCGCCGGGCTGCTGTCCCGCGCCGAACGCGCGTTCCTCGCGCGAGCCGGCCTGGAAGTCGTGCTTGAACAGCGCGCCGGCGGGGTTCGCGCCGCCGTCGGCCGACATCGAATAGCCGTAGCGGTGGCGACGGCCGACGAGCCGCTCGTCCACCCGCGGGAACTCCTGGCCGCGGTCGTCGAGGCGCTCCTCCAGGACCTTGCCCGCGCTGAGGTCGACGGTCCAGCGGTCGAGCGTCGGGCCGCCTTCGTCCGGGCCGTGCAGCTCGCTGTCGAACATCTTCGGGTGGCGGACGACGTCGAGCACGATGCTGTCGCCGTCGTCGTAGGCGTTGAGCGGGTGGAAGACGTAGCACGGCTCGACCTCGAACCAGCGGACGTCGCCGTTGCCGCCTTCGCGCGGCATGACGCCGATCCGCGCCGGGTACTTCGGGTTCCAGCGGTACGGCAGGCCGCCGTTCGCGCCGATCTTGCCGGCCATCATCGCGGTCACCGGGTCGGGCACGCGGACCTTGCCGACCATGGCCGACAGCACCAGCTTCGCGGGCGTGCGCAGCGCGCTGGGCACGTTGGCGGCGGCCGCCATCCCGGCGTTGAACGTCACCGGCAGGTCGTAGAACACGACGTGCTTCTCGGTCAGCGAGAAGTCGTGCATCATCGGCGACCCGGTGACCTCGACGTCGACCGTGCGGCGGACGTGGCCCGCGGCGTCGATCACCGAGTACTGGACCTTGTTGCCCATGCCGAAGAAGTACGACACGGCGTGCAGCTCGCCGGTGCGCGGGTCGCGCTTGGGGTGGGCGGTGTAGCCGCCGGGGAGCGTGCCATCGAAGTCGCAGCGGCCGACGGTGTCGAGCTCGTCGGTCAGCTCGTAGATCGGCGCCCCGGCCTCCACCAGCGCGAGGGTCTTGCCGGCGTGGCCGATGACGTTGGTGTTGGCGCCGAGCGCGTCCAGCCCGCAGAAGCGGCTCGCGTCCTCGCCCTCGAGCGTCGCCGCCACGGCCGGGTTGCGCACCCACCGGTTGCGGTACCACTCGGCCTTGCCGTCGCGCAGGCGGACGCCGTGGACCATGCCGTCGCCCATGAACCAGTGGTAGGCCGCCGGGTCCACCTCGGACAGCGGGTTGGGCCCGTTGCGCAGGTAGCGGCCGTCGAGGAAGTCGGGGATGCGCCCCGTGACGGCCAGTTCGGTGATCGTGTGCTCCCGGCTCACCGGGGCGAAGTTGCCTTCGAGGAACTTGTTGCCCATGCCTGACCCCTCCGAAGCTGCCATAACTCGGTTATGAGCCCATTTATAACAGGGTTATGAGATACTGGCAAGCATGAGCCCGAAACCCCGCGCGAACGACGTCAAGGAGCGGCTCGTCGAGGCCGCCATCCGGCTGCTCGACGTGGGCGGCCCCGAAGCCCTGCAGGCCCGCAAGCTGGCCGCGGAGATCGGCGTCTCGACGATGGCCGTGTACACGCACTTCGGGGGCATGGCGGCGCTGGTCGACGAGGTGGCGCGCACGGGGTTCGGGAAGCTCAGCGCGTGGCTGGCCGAGGTCGGCGAGACCGACGACCCGGTCGCGGACATCTTCAGCCTGGCCCGGACCTACCGGCAGGCGGTCGCCGAGCAGCCGCAGCTGTTCGCGGTGACGTTCGGCCAGTCCGCGCCGGGCGGCAAGCGGGCGACGCTGTCCGACCTGACCACCGAGGAGGGCCGCGAAGCCGCTCCGGAGGGCCTGGAGGCGTTCGACCACATCGTCCGGGCGACCGAGCGGGCCATCGAGGCCGGCCGGTTCCGGCCCGCCGACAAGTACCAGGCGGCCGCCCAGCTGTGGAGCGCGCTCCACGGCTTCGTCACGCTCGAGGCGTCCGGCCACTTCGGTGCCGGTGAGCAGGGCATCGACCACATTTTGATACCCCTGGGGATCACCCTGGCGGTGGGTCTCGGGGACACTGTGGAGCGGGCGGAACACTCGACCGAGGCAGCCAAGGCGGCTTGGCGGGCGAAAACCCGAAACGCCGGGCAGGGTGGGAACGACTAACCCGGCGAAAGGGCGCGAGGGGAACGCGGAGCGGGTGCGCGGCGTCCTAAGAGCAGCAGGCGGGGGACGGAGACAGGTGAACGAGGAAAACGGGGAGCGCGGCGAGGCCGAGCCGCAAATCCCGGCGGGGGCGGCGGCCGTCCGCGACGCGCGGCGATGGCTCAGCCGCCGCTCGGTGCTGATCGCGGGCGCGTCCGGGCTGGCCGTGGGCGGCCTCGCCGTCGGCACCGCGACCGGCAAGCTGCCGTTCAGCCAGGCCCTGCAGCGGACGCTCGGCGTGACGTCGTCGAACCCGACGACCCAGCTGGGCAGCACCCGCGTCGAGCGCGTCTACTCCCAGGCCCGCGGCCGGATGGTCGACCTGGTGTTCATCCTGCCGTCGAAGACCCCGCCGAAGGGGCTGCCGATGTCGCTCATGCTGCACGGCCTGCACGGCAACGCCCGCAGCGCGGCCCCGACCGGCACGCTCAAGCAGCTCTCCAGCGACGTCGCGCGCAAGGCGGTCCCGGCGTTCGGCTTCGTCGCCGTCGACGGCGGCGACAACTACTGGCACGAGGTGCACACGGGCGACGACCCGATGGCGATGCTGCTGGAGGAGGTCCCCCAGTGGCTGCGGGCCCGCGGCTTCGCCGGGGACACCGGGCAGCCGTTCGCCTGCACGGGCGTCTCGATGGGCGGGTTCGGCGCGCTGGTGTACACGCGTCGCCGCGTGGAGCGGCGCCAACCGCCGGCCGCGGTCGCGACGCTCGCCCCCGCGTTGATCCTGTCCTGGCAGGAGATGGCCAAGCGGCACATCTTCACCGGCCTGAACGACTGGACGGCGCTGGACCCGCTGCGTCACATCGACGAGACGAAGAGCGTGGCCAACGGCATCTGGTGCGGCACGGAGGACCCGTTCGTCACCGGCGTCCGCCGCTACATCGACGCGGCCCACCCGGCGGTGGCCCACACGGCCCACGGCAAGCACGGCGACCCGTTCAACCGGACGGTGGTCCCGAGCGTGATCAGCTTCCTCGGCAAGCACGTCCCTCGCAAGGACTGACCGCAAGAGCCGGCTCACGTACCCAGAGGGTCGGTTCGCGTACCCAGAGGGTCGGTTCGTGAGCCGACTGTCCAGGTACGCGAGCCGACTGTTCGGGTACGCGAGCCGACCCTCTCGGTACCGGCGTTCAGCAGGTGAAGTGGACCCGGGTCGTCGTGCGGCCCGGGACCCAGTACGTGCGGACCAGATCCGCCAGGCGGTTCACCAGCAGGAGCCCGCGGCCGCCCAGGCTCGCCGCCGCCGGGGGGATGCGGCCCGCCAGGGGCTCGGTGATCGTGCCCGTGTCGGTGACCTCGCCGACCACCTGGCGCTCCTCCGCCCACAGCCGGAGCACACCCTCGCCGCCGCCGTAGAGGACGCTGTTCGTCGTCAGCTCCGCGATCGCCAGGGTGAAGTCGTCACGCCGGGGGCGGCGCAGCCCGTGGCGGGCGGCCCAGATCTCCGCGAACCCGCGCAGCGAGGCCAGCTGCCCGATGTCGAACTTCCGCTCGACCGCGGCCGCCGGGTGGACCAGCGGCCGCATGAAGTCCGCGCGGGCTCCGTCCGGGTCGAACCGGGGGCTGACGAACGGCCCGGCCGGCCCCCACACCTCCGGGTGCGTGCGCTCGGCGTCGGCCAGCGCGGCCGGCGGCAGCGCGGCGGTGTCGTACGGGCAGAGGACCGTCAGGTCACGCCCGGCGAGAGCGTGGTTGATGAGTGCCTCGTGCAGGACGCACGCCGGGTACTCGGCCCCGGTGCGGTCACCCCACATCGGCTCGGCCACGATCCGCACCGGGCCCGCGTGCTCGCCGGCGAAGGCGAGCAGGACCGTCGGCAGGATCGCGCCGGGGTTGCGTCCCACCCGGCACATGTCGGTCAGCCGCACGTCGCGGGCCCGGCCGGCCAGGGCCTTCCCGATGAGCCGGAGGTTCCGCGCGGGGACGGCGACGGCCACGGGTTCGCCCCGGTCGAGGCCTTCGAGCAGAAACGGAATGACGCCGACGAGGTACGCAGAGTCACCACGGTAGAAGAGGGCGGGATGCCGGACCGGTGTCAGGGCATCTACCACGGGACCTTGCTACCCGGAGACAGCCTCGCGCAAACGGTTCGGCCGGAGGAAGTTCACTCCACCCAGCGGCCGACGACCGAGATCAGCCAGAAGCCGACCAGGGTCGCGAGCGCGAACAACAGCACCCAGTTGACCAGCGGACGCCGTTCGGTCGTCCCCCGGGCTCGCCAGAGCGCGTAGCCCGCGACGACGAAGAGCGGCAGCGGGATCAGCGGCAACGGCGACAGCCGGGCCACCACGGCCACGACGCACGTGCCGGCGCACACGGCCAGCACGCCCATCAGCACCCGGTTCACCCACGGGTACCGGTCGAACACGGACGCGATGACGCGTTCGCTCAGCTCGCGAAACCCGAGGACCGGCCCGGCGGGCACCGGCGCCGGTTCGGGTGGCGGCGGTGCCTGCACACCACCGGCGGGGGCGGCGCCCCCGCCGGTGACCGGCATAGAGTCAGCAGTCATTCAGCTTTCCTGTCGGGTCTCCGGGCCGGGTGGCCCGGAGACGCCCGGCCTCAGGCCGACTTCTCGCCGCGCTCGCTGCGCGCGCGCCGCGTCGGCTGCCGGGCGACGATCGTCGGGTTCACGTTCTCCCGGACGGTCTGCTCGGTGATCACGACCTTCGCCACGTCGTCGCGGCTCGGGATGTCGTACATGACCGGCTGCAGCACCTCTTCCATGATGGCGCGCAGCCCGCGGGCACCGGTCCCGCGCAGGACCGCCTGGTCGGCGATGGCCTCGAGCGCGGTCTTGGTGAACTCGAGCTCGACGTTGTCCATCTCGAAGAGCTTCTTGTACTGCTTCACCAGGGCGTTGCGCGGCTGGGTGAGGATGCTGACCAGCGATTCCTTGTCCAGGTGGTTGACCGTCGCCACGACCGGGAGCCGGCCGATGAACTCCGGGATCAGCCCGAACTTGATCAGGTCCTCGGGCATGGTGTCCGAGAAGACGTCGCTCTCCTCGATCTCGGACTTGGTGCGGATCTCCGCGCCGAAGCCGAGGCCACGCTTGCCGACCCGCTCGTTGATGATCTTCTCCAGCCCGGCGAACGCGCCGGCCACGATGAACAGCACGTTCGTCGTGTCGATCTGGATGAACTCCTGGTGCGGGTGCTTCCGGCCGCCCTGCGGCGGCACCGAAGCGGTGGTGCCTTCGAGGATCTTCAGCAGCGCCTGCTGGACACCCTCGCCCGACACGTCCCGCGTGATCGAGGGGTTCTCGCTCTTCCGGGCGATCTTGTCGACCTCGTCGATGTAGATGATCCCGGTCTCGGCCCGCTTGACGTCGTAGTCCGCCGCCTGGATGAGCTTGAGCAGGATGTTCTCGACGTCCTCGCCGACGTACCCGGCTTCGGTGAGCGCCGTGGCGTCCGCGATCGCGAACGGGACGTTCAGCATCTTCGCCAGGGTCTGCGCGAGGTAGGTCTTGCCGCACCCGGTGGGGCCGAGCATCAGGATGTTCGACTTGGCGAGCTCGACGGACTCGTCCTTGGAGTCCTTGGGCCCGGCCTTGTCGTCCGCCTGGATCCGCTTGTAGTGGTTGTAGACCGCTACCGCGAGGGTCCGCTTGGCATCGTCCTGCCCGATGATGTACTGCTCGAGGAACTCGTGGATGTCGGCGGGCTTGGGCAGCTCGTCGAGCTTCACGTCGCCGGCCTCGGCCAGCTCCTCCTCGATGATCTCGTTGCAGAGGTCGATGCACTCATCGCAGATGTAGACCCCGGGGCCGGCAATGAGCTTCTTCACCTGCTTCTGGCTCTTCCCACAGAAAGAACACTTCAGCAGGTCTCCGCCGTCACCGATCCGTGCCATGGCCGTTGACCTCGTCCCCTCCGGCGCGGGTTTCCGCGCCTGACGTGTGTTGCGACGGTGCGACCCCCGGTCACTCACGACCGAGCGGAGCCTCACGCATTGCCACTGACGGTACCCGTCCGATGCCGTGGGCGGGAACACCCACAGGCGCCGGGAGCACGTCAGAGGACGACCCTAAACCAGAGTGCCGGTGTATGTCGTCTTCTCGACACACACCGGCCTGGCGGATCTAGAGAGCCGACGCCTTGCGGTACGGAAGCACCTCGTCGATGATGCCGTACGACTTGGCCTCTTCGGCGGTCAGGATCTTGTCCCGCTCGATGTCCTTGCGGATCTGGTCCGCGTCCTTGCCGGTGTGGTGCGCCAGGATGACCTCCATCTGGCGCCGCACCCGCTGGATCTCGTTCGCCTGGATCTCCAGGTCCGAGACCTGGCCGTAGGTGCCCTCGGTGGCCGGCTGGTGGATCAGCACGCGCGAGTTGGGCAGCGCGTACCGCTTGCCCGGCGTGCCGGCGCCCAGCAGCACCGCGGCGGCCGAGGCGGCCTGGCCGAGGCAGTACGTCTGGATGTCCGGACGGACGAACTGCATGGTGTCGTAGATCGCCATCAGCGAGGTGAACGAGCCACCCGGCGAGTTGATGTAGATCAGGATGTCGCGGTCCGGGTCCTCGTGCTCGAGGTGCAGCAGCTGGGCCATCACGTCGTTGGCCGACGCGTCGTCCACCTGCACGCCGAGGAAGATGACGCGCTCCTCGTACAGCTTGTTGTACGGGTTCGACTCCTTGACGCCGTAGCTGGTGCGCTCGACGTACGACGGGAGGATGTACCGCGACTGCGGGACGGAAGGTGCCCGGAAGTCACCCGGGAGCCTGAAGTTGCTCATGATCGACTCTCCTGTGTGTACTTCGCGCTCAGTTCGAGGCCGGACGGGCGATGTCGCGGGTCAGGACGTGGTCGACAAACCCGTAGTCCTTCGCCTCCTGCGCGGTGAACCAGCGGTCGCGGTCGCCGTCCGCGATGATCTGCTCGACCGTCTGCCCGGTCTGGTCGGCCGTGATCTGGGCCAGCTCCCGCTTCCACTTGTTGAAGAGGTCGGCCTGGATCGCGATGTCCGACGCCGTGCCACCGACCCCGGCGGACGGCTGGTGCATCAGGATCCGCGCGTGCGGCAGCGAGTACCGCTTGCCCGGCGTGCCCGAGGAGAGCAGGAACTGCCCCATCGAAGCCGCCATGCCCATCGCGTACGTCGCGACGTCGGGGCGGATCAGCTGCATGGTGTCGTAGATGGCGAACCCGGCCGTGACCGAGCCACCCGGCGAGTTGATGTAGAAGCGGATGTCGGACTCGGCGTCGTCGGCGTCGAGCAGCAACAGCTGCGCGGTGATCCGGTTGGCGATCTCGTCGTTCACCTCGGAACCGAGGACGACGATGCGCTCCTGGAGCAACCGCTCGAACACCGAGTCGGTGAGGGTGAGCCCTGCGGTTCCGGTCCGCGCCTCGGGCGTGTGCTGCGTCACGTCTGCCTGCCTTTTCGCCGGCGGCGGCCCGGTCGTGACGGCCGCCGCTGTCGTTTCAGATGCTTGAGATCTTGTATCCGACCCTAACGAACTTGGGCGGTGCAGAATGCCTGACACCGCCCAAGTTCGCTCACAGCTTCACTCCGCCGGAGTCTTCGCCGCCTCGTCGGTGACCTGCGTCTCCTGAGTTGCCTCGTCGGCGACCGGCTCGTCGCTGCCGAACAGCTCCGAAAGGTCGACCTCGGCACCCGAGCCGTCGACGACGTTCGCCTTCCGGACCACGGAGGCGAGCGCCTTGCCGCGGCGGACGTCGGCGTAGATCGCGGTCAGCTGGCCGGACTGCTGGGCGCGCTGGACGTACTCGTCCGGGCTGATCCCGAAGCGCTGGGCCTGGTAGATGATCCGCTCGGTGAGCTCGCCGTCGTTGACCGAGACCTCTTCCTTGTCGGCGATGGTGTCCAGCAGCAGCTGCGTGCGGACGGCCTTCTCCGACTCGGTGCGGGTCTCCGCGTCGAACTCCTCCAGCGTGCGGCCTTCGGCCTCGAGGGCCTGCGCGAACTGGGCCTCGTCGTGGTCGAACGGGTGGATCGCGTCGTGCTTGCGGTTCTCGATCTCGGAGTCGAGGACCTTCTCCGGGATCGGCACCTCGGTGCGCTCCAGGAGCTCGTCGAGCACCTTGTCGCGGGCCTGGACACCCTGCTGCATCTTCTTGACGCGGGCGAGACGCTCACGCAGGTCGCCCTTGAGCTCCTCGATCGTGTCGAACTCGCTCGCCATCTGGGCGAACTCGTCGTCGGCCTCGGGCAGCTCGCGTTGCTTGACCGACTGGACGGTCACGGTCACGTCGGCGTCCTTGCCGGCGTGGTCGCCGGCGACCAGCTGGGTGGTGAACGACTTGGTCTCGCCGGCGTTCGCGCCGACGATGGCCTCGTCGATGCCGTCCACGAGCTGGCCGGAGCCGATCTCGTAGGACAGCCCGCTGGTGGTGGCCTCCTCGACGGCCTCGCCGTCGACGGTCGCGGCGAGGTCGATCGAAACGAAGTCGCCGGTCTCGGCCGGGCGCTCGACGCCGGTCAACGTGCCGAAGCGCGCGCGCAGCTCGTCGAGCTGCTCGTCGACCTCGGCGTCGGTCAGCTCGACGTCGTCGACGGTGACCGCGAAGCCTTCGAGGTCGGGCAGCTCGATCTCCGGGCGCACGTCGACCTCGGCGGTGAACTCGAGGACGTCGCGGTCTTCGAGCTTGGTCACGTCGAACTCGGGGTTGCCGAGCGTGCGGACCTCGTTCTCGCGAACGGCCTCGATGTACTTGGCCGGGATGGCCTCGTTGACGACCTCGTCGAGCACCGGGCCGCGCCCGATCCGGCTTTCCAGGACGCGAGCGGGCACCTTGCCGGGCCGGAAGCCCGGGATGCGCACCTGCTGGGCGATCTTGCGGTAGGCGCGGTCGAAGTTCGGCTTCAACTCGTCGAACGGCACCTCGACATTGATCTTGACTCGCGTCGGGCTCAGCTGCTCGACGGTGCTCTTCAAGGTCTTCTCCTCGAGCGGTAACGATTGTGGTGGACAATCCTGCGGAAATGGGCCCAGGTCACCTGCAGACCGGGACGTCCGAGTCTAGGCCAGTGGCCCGCGCCGCCGGGGCGGGGGCCACCTGCGGCGTCATGACCCGAGCATCCGGCCGATCACCCAGCGCATCTGGCCGCTCGCGTGCTCGGCCGAGCCGCTGGGCTGCACCAGGTGGGAAAGCAGCAGCCGCATGAACGCTTCGACCGCGACCGCCCACTCCGACGGCGTCAGCCGGACCTCGGGGTAGGCGCGCGCGAAGACGGCCGCGACGGCGTCGACGGCCCGCCCGAGCACCGCCTCGGGCTGGGAGGTGAGCAGCGGGAGGAAGTCGTCGCGGCCGCCCTGCGCGCCGCCGAGCGCGATTTCGAGCAGCGGGTTGCCGCGGGCGGCTTCGAGGCTGTGCCGGAACGCGGCGGTGACGCCGTCGACCGCGTGGTCCGGGTGCGCGGCGACGTCCGCGTTCACCCGCTCGACGAAGCGGTCGGTCTCGCGCAGCATCAGGGCCTTGGCGAGCTCGGCCTTGGAGCCCAGTTCGTTGTAGACGGTCTGCCTGCTCACGCCGACCTGCGCGGCCAGCTTGCCCATCGTCACGGCGGCCCAGCCGTCGGCGCGGATGACGTCGGCCGCCGCGGCCAGCAGCTTCTCCCGGGTGCGCGCCGGGACTGGAGGGGTGACGGCCTTCACACGGCGATCCTACCCACGGGTTCGGTTCCGCTGGCCGACACCTTTTTTCGAAGCCTGCCACAACGTTTACAAACCCGGAGGAGTTGTCTACGGTGACTCCCGCCTGGCCAGGAGCTTCTCGACCGAGGAGACCGCTCGATGTCCGTCGCCGTCACCGAGCCGCACGGTTCCGTCACAGTGGCGGCGCCCGCGACCGGGGTGGCCACCGCCCGCGCGGTGCCCTCGCCCCGGATCGCGCTGCCCGCCGTCTCGGTGCCGGTCCTGCTGCTGTTCACCGGTGCCCTCACGCTGTGGGGCACCGCGACCTGGCTGCTGCTCGCCGGGCTCGTGCCGCCGGTCGTGACCGTGGTGCTGAACACCGTCGTCACCTTCCTCATGTACACGGTGGTGCACGAGTCGGCGCACCACTCGGCCGGGAAACTGACGTGGGTCAACGAGGTGCTCGGCCGGCTGGCCGTCCCGTTCGTCGCGGCGTACTCGGCGTTCCCGTCGCTGCGGTACGTCCACGGTGAACACCACCGGCACACCAACGGCCCGGCCGACGACCCGGACGCCTGGACGTCGCGGGGCCCGCGCTGGCAGCTGCCGCTGCGCTGGCTGACGCTGGACGTGGCCTACGCGCGCTGCTACCTCACCCGGCTGCGGTGCCGGCCCCCGCAGGAGCTGGCCGAGGCGCTGGTGGTGCTCTCCGCGGCCCTCTCGGCCGCGGTGGGGCTGGTCGCGACCGGCCACGGCGTCGAGCTGCTGCTGGTCTACGTGCTGCCGCAGCGGCTGGGACTGGGCCTGCTCGCCTGGGCGTTCGGCTGGCTGCCGCACCACGGCCTGCCCGCCGCGGGGCCGCGCGGCAGGTTCGGCACGACCCGCGTGCGCATCGGCCTCGAGCGGCTGCTCACCCCGGTGCTGCTGGCCCAGAACCTGCACCTGGTGCACCACCTGCACCCGGCCGTCCCGTTCCACCGGTACCGGCGGGTGTGGCTCGAGAACCGCGAGGCCTACCTCGCCCGCGACGTCCCGATCAGCACGACGTGGGGCCGGGACCTGACCGCGGCGGAGTACCGCGCGGCGGTGGGGCTGGATGCCGAACCCGACGTCGACGTGCCCGCGCCGGCCGCGGCCCCGCTCGGGCCGAGCCGGTTCCACCGGCTGCGGGTGCGCGAGATCCGGCCGCTGACCGCGGACGCCGTCGCGATCACCTTCTACGTCCCGCCGCAGCTGGCCGCGGAGTTCCGGTTCGTCGCGGGCCAGCACGTGGCGGTCCGCGCGGTGCTCGACGGGCAGCCGGTGCGCCGGACGTACTCGATCTGCGCGCCGGTGCAGTCCGGTGACCTCCGGATCGCGGTGAAGCGGCGCCCCGGCGGTGCGTTCTCCGGCTTCGCGACCACAACCCTGGCCGTGGGCGACTTCCTCGACGTCCTCCCGCCCTCCGGCGGGTTCACGCTCACCCCGGACCCCTCGCGGACCGCGCACTACGTCGCCATGGCCGCGGGCAGCGGCATCACACCGGTGCTGTCCATCCTGGTCAGCGCGCTGTCCGCCGAGCCGCACAGCCGCGCGACCTTGTTGTACGTCAACACTTCGGGCGCGACGACGCTCTTCGCGCGCGAGCTGAGCGCGCTCGCCGACGGCTTCGGCGGGCGGCTGCACGTCGTCCACTACCGGACCGACGAGCGCGACCCGGACCTGCACACGCATCGGCCCCGGCAGTTCGACACGATCGGCGAAGCCCTGGCGATTTCGCACGAGCGCTACCAGCGCGGCCGGCTCGACGGGACGCGGCTGCGCGCGATGCTGCAGAACCGCCTGCACCCGGCGAAGGTCGACGAATGGTTCCTGTGCGGGCCGCGCGGCCTGATGGACCTGGTCCGCCGGACGCTGGCCGACGCGGACGTCCCGGACGAGAACGTCCACTTCGAGCTCTTCCGCGGCGCGGCTCCCCTGCGCGACCCGGCGGGCCTGCCGGCCACGGTGGCGGTGACGCTCGGCGGGACGACGACGTGCGTCCAGGCCGAAGCCGGGGAAACGGTGCTGGACGCGGCGTTGCGGGCCGGGTACGAGGTGCCGTACTCGTGCACGGGCGGCGCGTGCGGCACCTGCCGGGCGACGCTGCTGCACGGCCAGGTCGACATGGACGTCCGCTACGCGCTGACGGTCGACGACGTGGCGGCACGCCGGATCCTGACGTGCCGCTCCCGCGCGACGACCCCGGAGGTCGCGGTCGACTACGACCGCCGCTGACCCCGCTTTCCGCCGTGCAGTCGGGCGAGCCCGGTCAGCCGGTCTGCGTGGGCGGGGCTCCCTGGCCGTTGCCCGGCCCCTGGCCCTGACCGCCGGTTTCCCCTTCCGTCACCGACGTCGCCGTCGCGGTGGTGCCCGACTCCGTCGCCACCACCGTGATCGTGTCCCCGGCCGCGAGGCCCGTCGCCTGCTCCGACGTGATCGTGTACGTCTTCGAGAACCCGTCGTCGCTCTTCGCGGTGAGCGACGTCGCGCTCAGTTCCGTCACCTCGCCGGTCTGCATGATTTTCGTGACGTAGCCACCGTTTCCGTCCGAAGACACGTACTCGCCGTGCAGCGCCGAACCCAGGCCGCCCGCGCCGCCCGGCATGCCTCCCGGGCCGCCTTGCATCCCGCCCGGCCCGGCCGCGCTGCCGGTCGACGCCGAAGACGACGAAGCGGCCCAGATCGCCGCTCCCCCGCCGGCCACGATCGCCACCGCGACGGCGCCGGCCGCGATCTTCTTGCCCGGCGTCCAGCCCGGCCGCGGCGGCGTGCCCGGTGCGGGCGCCGCGCCCCACGTCTGGTCCGGAGTGGACGGTGCCTGCGGTGTGGTCATGGTGGTGCTCCTTAACGAGTTCCTTCGGTGCGATCCACGGTGGAGCCGCTCGCTGTGTGCGGACTGTGCTTGCCGTCAGCCGTTCCTGTGACCGGAGGAACTCCGGCAACCGCGACCGGCCGGTCACCGCACAGCCGCCTCACAGGCAGCACACAACCCGCACACACGGCGCGGACGGACGCTTTGTCCATGGCCGCGCGAACCGTCCCGCCGCACCCCCGCCGGGGGCGCCTTTCGCTGCGCGCGAAGCTGACCGGCTCGATGGTCGTGCTGCTCACCGTGGTGTGCCTGATCGTCGGCGTGGTCAGCGAGTTCGCGCTCGACCTGTTCCTCACCCGCCAGATCGACCAGCAGCTGTCCGCCGCGGCGACGCGCTCGCTCGTCTTCGCGAGCAACACCCATCCCGAAGGCCCGGGCCCGCAGCCGGACGGCCAGGCGGGCGAACACCCGCTCGGGCAGAACGTCGGCACGGTGAGCGGCACCTTCGACGGGCAGCGGCTCGTCGACGACAGCAGCATCTCCGAACACGGCTCGCGCCTGAACCTCACGGCGGCCCAGCAGGCCGTGATGCTCTCGGTGCCCACCGACGGCAAGCCGCACACGATGTCCTTCGACGACCTCGGCGAGTACCGGCTGATGGCGCTGCCGGTCGCCGGGACGTCCGCCGTCGTGGTCACCGGCCTGCCGCTGAAGCCGGTCACCGACACGCTGCTCACCGTCGGGCTGATCCTCTTCGGCGTCGCCGCCGCGGGCGTGCTCGGCGCGGCCGTCCTCGGCGCGTTCGCGGTCCGCCGGACGCTGCGGCCGCTCGAGCGCGTCGCGGCGACCGCCGGGCGCGTCTCCGAGCTGCCGCTCGACCGCGGCCAGGTGGCGCTGTCCATCCGCGTCCCGGCGTCCGACACCGACCCGCGGACCGAGGTCGGCCAGGTCGGCTCGGCGCTGAACCTGATGCTCGGCCACGTCGCGCAGGCCCTGGAAGCCCGGCACGACAGCGAACTGCGCGCCCGCCGGTTCGTCGCGGACGCCAGCCACGAGCTGCGGACGCCGCTGGCCGCCATCCGCGGGTACGCCGAGCTGGCCGCCCGCGGCAGCGCGCTGGTGCCGCCGGACGTCGCGCACTCGATGACCCGGATCCAGTCCGAGGCCGTCCGGATGAGCGCGCTCGTCGAGGACCTCCTGCTGCTGGCCCGGCTCGACGCGGGCCGCCCGCTGGACGTGCGCGACATCGACCTCACCCGGCTGGTCGCCGACGCCGTCGGGGACGCCCGGGTCGCCGGCCGCGAGCACCGGTGGCTGCTGGAACTGCCCCCGGACCCGGTGCTCGTGTTCGGCGACGTCCAGCGGCTGCACCAGGTGCTGGCGAACCTGCTGGCCAACGCCCGCACGCATACTCCGCCGGGCACCACGGTGGTGACGTCGCTCGCCCGTTCCGCAGACGGCAGCGCCGTGCTCACGGTGACCGACAGCGGCCCCGGCATCGCACCGGACCTGCTGCCGGACGTCTTCGAGCGGTTCGCCCGCGGCGACTCGTCGCGCTCCCGCATCGCCGGCAGCACCGGGCTCGGGCTGGCGATCGCGTGCGCCGTCGTCGTCGCCCACCACGGCACGATCGAGGTGCACAGCCGCCCCGGCCGGACCGAGTTCGCGGTGCGCCTGCCCGTGGCCGTGCCCGCACAGCGAGTGCACAGCGTCGGCACAAGCCGGCCCCAGCTGGAGACCGGAAGCTGATCTCATGACCGCACTCGCGTCGCGCGAAACAACCGCCGTGACCCCTTCGCCGCCCGCTCGCCGGACGTGGCACCGGCCCGCACTCGGCGTGCTGCTGCTCGGGACGGCCGTGCTCTACCTGTGGGGTCTCGGCGCTTCAGGCTGGGCCAACGCCTTCTACTCGGCAGCCGCGCAGGCCGGTTCGGAGAGCTGGAAGGCGCTGTTCTTCGGCTCCAGCGACGCCGCGAACGCGATCACCGTGGACAAGACGCCGGCCGCGCTGTGGGTGATGAGCCTGTCGACGCGGGTGTTCGGCGTCAACGCGTGGAGCGTCCTGGTGCCGCAGGCGCTGATGGGGGTCGGCTCGGTCTGGCTGCTGCACGCGACGGTCAAGCGGACCTCCGGCCCGGCCGCCGGGCTGGTCGCGGGCCTGGTGCTGGCCCTGACGCCGGTCGCCGCGCTGATGTTCCGCTTCAACAACCCGGACTCACTGCTCGTGCTGCTGCTGGTCGCGGGCGCCTACTGCGTGGTCCGCGCGAGCGAGAAGGCGAGTCCGCGCTGGCTCGCGCTGGCCGGCGTCGCGGTCGGCTTCGGCTTCCTGGCCAAGATGCTGCAGGCGTTCCTGGTCCTGCCGGCGTTCGCGGTGGCGTACCTGGTCGCGGCGCCGGTGTCGCTCGGCAAGCGGCTGCTGCACCTGCTGGGCGCGCTGGCGGCGACGCTGGCCGCGGCGGGCTGGTACCTCGTGGTCGTCGCGCTCTGGCCGGCGGCCGACCGGCCCTTCATCGGCGGGTCGCAGACGAACTCGCTGTGGGAGCTGGTCTTCGGCTACAACGGCTTCGGCCGGATCACCGGCGACGAGGTCGGCAGCGTCGGCGGCGGCGCCGGCCGCGGCTGGGGCTCGACCGGCCTGACCCGGCTGTTCGGCAGCGAGATGGCGGGCGGGATCGCGTGGCTGCTGCCGGCGGCGCTGCTCGCGCTGGGTGCCGGCCTGTGGTTCACGCGCCGCGCGCCGCGCACCGACCGCTCCCGCGCGGCCCTGCTGCTGTGGGGCGGCTGGCTGCTGGTGACGGCACTGACGTTCAGCTACATGGGCGGGATCATCCACCCGTACTACACGGTGGCCTTGGCCCCGGCCGTGGGCGCGCTGGTCGGCACGGCGGCGGTCCAGCTGTGGCGGCTGCGGGCACGTCCCGCGGCGGCGGGCATCTTGAGCGGCGGCGTGGCCTTGACGGCGCTTACCGCCTACCTGCTGCTGGCGGGGTCGTCGTGGCAGCCGTGGCTGGCTCCGACGGTGCTGGTCGGCGGGCTGCTGGCGGCGGTGGCGCTGTTCTTCTCGGCCCACCTGACCCGCTGGGCGGCGTCCGCGGTGGCCGCGTTCGCGCTGGTCGTCGTGCTGGCCGGCACCGGCGCGTACACCTTGGCGACCGCCGCCACGACCCACAGCGGAGCGATCCCGTCGGCCGGCCCTTCGTCCGGCTTCGGAGGCGGCCCAGGCGGCTTCGGTGGCGGCCCCGGTGGCGGCTTCGGCGGCGGTCGCGGTGGCGGCCCGGGCTCGCTGCTCAGCACGACTCTTCCGGGCGCCCAGCTGACCGCGCTGCTCCAGCAGGACGCGTCCCGCTACACCTGGACGGCGGCGACGGTGCTTTCGAACGCGGCGGCGGGATACCAGCTGGCCAGTGGCGCACCGGTGCTGGCGGTCGGCGGTTTCAACGGCACCGACCCGTACCCGACGCTGGAGCAGTTCCAGCAGTACGTGGCGAGCGGCCGGATCCACTACTTCCTCGGCGACGGCATGACGATGCAGGGGTCGAGTGGCTCGGACGCGGCCCAGCAGATCGCGGAGTGGGTGGCGTCGACGTACCAGGCGACGACGGTGGACGGCGTGACCGTCTACGACCTCACGGCGGCCGCCTGACCACCGACGAAAGCAGGGTCGAGGCCTGATGACCTGGTCAACTCCGGGCCGCCTCCGGCACTATGGAAGTAGCCGGAGAACGGAGTCGCTGCAGATGACCGAGCCCCACGTATGGCGGGCCCGATCCGCAGACCTGATCCCGTTCGCCACCACCCTCGGCGACGGCGGATTCCTTCGTGATCGCTTGCGGCGCCAGCGGAATGATCAGGGAGTGCTCTTCTTCGCGTGGCTTCGCGCCCGCCCCGCAGGCGCCGTGTACCTGTGGCTGGAAGAGGCCGAGGAACCGCCGATCCAGGACCATCTCCCCGGCGTCGCGCTGCTCACCCACCTGCAGGTGCACCCGGAGCTGCGCAACCGCGGCGTCGGCGCGGCCCTGGTCAACGCGGTGGAGGAGCATCTCGTCGAGCACGGCCACGACCGGGTCGCGCTGGCGGTCCGCACGGACAACCCGGCCGCGGCCCGGTTGTACGACCGGCTCGGCTACCGGGACTGGGGTCACGGCACGGTGACCTGCTACGCCCAGGTGACCTTGCGCAACGGCAGCGTCCTCGAAGTGCCGGAACGCTGCTACGTGCTGGTCAAGGACCTGGCCGTGGTCACGCCGGCACCGCGGGGCGAAGCGAGGGTGGCCGGCGCTTCGAGCCGGTGCTGATCCGGCCGTCGATCCCGGGCTGGGCCAGGTGGCCGATGCCCAGGGTCGCCAGCGCGCCGTCGATGCCCAGCTCGCCGCGGCGGTCACGCCGGAGCTCGCGGATGTGCCGCTGCCAGCGCACGCAGTCGGACTGCCAGGCCCGCAGGTACTGGACGCACAGCTCCGGCGTGATCAGGTGGCTGCGCCCGATCGAGGCCTTCAGAGCCGCGACCATCCTGGCCTTCTGGCCCGGTTCGATGTCCGAGGACCGCACCCGGTCGATGGTCGTGCTGATGATCCGCCGCCGCTCGGGCAAGAACTCGCCCCAGTACTCGTTGTGGGCGTCAGCCAGGCCGAGACCGTTGTCGAGGAGACCGAACACTCCTTCGGCGAGGGTGTCCCCCAGTTCCTCACCGCGCGCCCGCCGGTCGTCGTTGTACGGGTCGTAGTTGTACTGCCAAGCGGTCCCGGTGACGGCCGAGGGCCGCAGCCGCAGCCCGTCCAGGAGGAAGAACCAGTCCTCGTTGTAGATGTTCGGGAAGAACGAGGAAAACGCGGTCTCGCCGACGACCAGCGCGCCGCCGCCGATGAACACGTCCTGGACGGCGCCCACGTCACGGAGTGCGTGGCAGACCACCGAGTTGTCCGGCATCCCGGCGTTCGCCAGGCCGACGACGGGGTGCTCGTCGAGCAGTCCCGCGGCGGCGGCGAGGTCGCCGGGGTTGGGCAGCTTGATGTCGTCGTCGAGGAAGAGGATCCGCTTCCACCCGGCGAAGCTCGCCAGCAGCAAACCGAGGTTGCGCTTGAGACTGGTGTCGACGGGCCGGTGGAAGCGGCTGAGCCGCAGCAGCTTGTCGGTGGCGAAGTCGGGCACGACCCGATCGGGCAGGAAGTCGACGTCGACCGCCGTCACCCGGACGCCCTCCTGCTTGGCGGCCAGCGCCGCGCTCGAGGCGTTGGCTCGCATGCTGCAGAGGAGCACCAGGTGGGCGTCGACGAGCTTGGCCGCGTGGATGGCCTGTTTCAGGTACGCCGTCGGACGGCCGTTGGGCACGATGATCGCGTCCAGGGGCGCGCGCGGCGTGTCAGCCGAGTCGAAGTGGTCCAGCAGGTCCTGATGCGACTCATGCTGGCGCGCGTTCACTTCGCGGCCTCGGGCCACTCGTGGAGGCGGTTCTCTTCGAGAGTCCAGTCGGGAGTCAAGCCCTGCCCGCCGACGACGGGCACCCGGCTGATGATGCTGAACGACTCTTCGCCGGCGAAGCGCTCCCGGACGTAGGCGGTGTTCCGGTCCAAGAACCGGGCGTCAGTCAGCGCTCTCACCGCGCCCAGCGTTCCTCGACCGTACATACCATTGCATACGGTCACAGTGCGCTTTCGGTTGAACGGAGATACGACCCGGTAGAAGTGCGCGACATCCTCCAGGAGGTGTCCCCGCGCGTCGAGCTGCGGCTCGATGAGCTTCGACCGGCCGTTCTCCTGCACCCGGAACCCGCCGTGTTCAGCATCATCGGCGCGACCGACCTGTTCCACCGGGAGGTCGACCCGATCGATCACGTCCCGGGTCACGCTGTTCCAGTCCACCCCGCCGAGCAGGACCAGATGGCTCGTGTAATCGTCAGGATCGAGCGCGTCGCTGGTCCGGAAGGTGACCGGGTTTCCGGGGTTGCGCGCCCGGATGTGGCCGAACAGCTCGATCAACGCGTCCGGATCCGCGTAGGTGTAGAGCGACACGAAATCGGGACTCTCGGGATCCGCGTAGCTGAGGTGCTGGCGGTACTTCTCCGGGAGCTGGGCGCAAACGATCGTGATCCGCTGGTCCGGCTCGCCGAACATCCAGAGGTCGGTCACCCCGGTCTTCGCGTGCTCGGGTTCCTTGCCTTCACGCAGCCACAGCAGCTCGTCCAGCAGGTCCTTGCGCTGGTCCCGCTCGTCGTCCGTCAGTTCTTCGAGTGGGAGGACCCGCAGGGACTTGCCGTCCCAGGAGCGTCGCGTCGCGAACAGCGTCGCGTACGCCTCCAGCCGCCGGACCGGGAGGCGCACCGGTTTGTCGGCGTTCTCCCAGGACGAGATCAGCGAGATGCTGAGCCCGCCCAGCGCCTGGGCCAGCTGGGCCTGGGTGAGCCCGGCGTCCGGCCACTGCTCCTCGCGCAGCCCCTTGAGGCGGCGGGCGAGCGCCCGCGGCGCGACTGGGGACACAGTCTCCGCCACCCTTCAGTAAATTTCAGTAGTGCCGAGAGTGTTGTGATAGTACTCCCTGTAGCTAAAGCGACGGTCGGCGACCTGCTGAAGCCGGGACTGAACCGTTACGAGGACCCGAACTCCCTCGCACCAAACGGGTAACACCGATTCAACGCTGTTGTTCCAGGGTACTTCAACCCCTACAGTGAACTTGACTGAACTTCAGTTCCAACCTGAAGGCAGGGAGCGGGCCATGGACACTTCAGCTGACATACCCCGGCACCGGGCCATCGTGGCGGTCGACATCGAGAACTCGACCAAGCAGACGAACTCGGTGCGGACCCAGCTCCGTAATGTCCTCTTCCAGCTGCTCGACGAGGCCCTCGCGGCCGGCGGGATCGGCAAGAAGCACCGTGACCCCTTCGTCGACCGCGGCGACGGGGCGCTGTGCCTGATCCGGCCCTTCGACCAGTTGCCGAAGACGCTCCTGCTCACCACCGTCGTCCCCGCGCTCGGGGACCTGCTCGAGAAGCACGCCGAAAGCCGGCCCGAGCTCGCCTTCCGGCTGCGCGTCGCCGTGCACGCCGGTGAGGTGCACCGCGACTCGCGCGCCTCCTACGGCGAGGACGTCGACATCGCGTGCCGGCTCGTCGACGCCCCCGAGCTCAAGCGGCGGCTGCGCGAAACGACCGCGCCGCTCGCGCTCGCCGTCTCGCAGGAGATCCACCGCGCCGTCGTGCGGCACGGCTACCCCGGCATAGACCGGGCGGCGTTCACCCAAGCCGTCCACATCAAGCTCGGCGAAGAACGGCTTCGCGGCTGGCTCTACACGCCCGAAGTGGGCGAGCCGGAGGAGGGACTGACCGCGTAGGACCGGAAACGAGGTGGGGACGTGGAACCGACGGGATTCTGGGCCGACCTGGGCCCGGCCGATCGCCGCGTGCTGGCGGAGTCCGCCACGCGGCGCACCTATCCGCGTGGCGGGACCCTCTGCCGGGAAGGCGACCGCTCGAGCGTCGTGCTGGTGCTGCTCGCCGGGCACGTGCGGATCGTCCACGGGACGCCGGACGGGCGCGAGGTCGTCGTCGGGGTGCGTGGCCGGGGCGACGTCATCGGCGAGCTGGCCGCGATCGACGCGCAGCCGCGCTCCGCGACCGTCGAGGCGCTCGACGACGTGGAAGTGCTCGAGGTGGCGGGCGAACGCTTCGCCGCGCTGTGCCGGACGCGGTCACGGATCTCCTGGGCGCTGCTGCTCGTGCTCTCGACGCGGCTGCGGTCCGTCGGCCGGCAGTGGCTGGAGCTCGGCGGCGGCGCCGCGGCGCGCCGGGTCGCCGCGCAGCTGATGCAGCTGGCCGTCCAGCACGGGGTGCGGCGGGGCCAGGACATCGAGATCACGGTCCCGGCCACGCAGGCCGAGCTCGCGATGACCGCGGCGATCTCGCGCGAGTCCTGGGCGCGCGCGACGCGCGACCTGCGCCGCCAGGGCGTGATCAGCACCGGCAGAAGACAGGTGACGATCCACCGCCTGGCTGAACTTCGACGTCTGGCGAGCTGAATCCCGCCTTCTGTGTCAGCTGACACAGACCGCGCGGCGAGCCGGAGGTTTCCTGGATCCACGGGCAGAGGAGGGCATTCATGGACCCCTACATCACCGCACCGCGCCGGAGCCGCTGGCGCCGGGGCGTCTACGCGGCCGGGCTCGTCATCCCGTTCACCGCCACGCAGGTCTGGGCGCTGTTGGTGCTGCTGCGGCTCGCGCCGCTCGACGGGCTCGTCGGCCAGGCCTTCGTGCTCGTTCTGCTGGGGTCCGTCGTCGCGATCTGGGCGGGGTGGCGCTGGACCTGGCAGCTCGGCCGGGACCGCGACCTCCGGCCCGAGCCCGCCCCGAAGACCCGGATTCCGACATGACGCCCGGGCTGGCGATCGTCGCGGCCCTCGTGCTCGGTATCGCCGCCGGACGTCTCTCACGCCACTTCGGCGGCCTTCTGCGCCGCCGGCTGACCGGAAGGAACACGGAAATGACCAGCAGGCAAGCGTCGTTCCCCGCCCGGCTCTACCACTGGCGGTGGGAGATCCTGGCGGTGACGCTGCTCCCCTACGCCCTGGTGACGTTCGCGCTGTGGGCCGGCCCGATGTGGGCGTCGACGGTCTTCGTCGTCGCGTTCGGCCTGGCGGTGCTGCGACGGCGCCAGGTGCGGACCCGGATCCAGGCGGTCCGGCTGCAGCACCGCCTGCGGGCGGCGTTCCCGCTGCTGCCCCTGCCCGGCGGCCACCGCCCGGCGATCCTGTGGTCCCGCCCCCGCGGCGGCGACATCGTGGTGTCGCTGTTCGGCCGCGAGGCGTTCGAGCACCTGCACCGCAACCGCACGGTCCTCGCGGCGGCGTGCGCGGTCCCGGAGGTGTACGTCGACCGCCACCCGAGGTACGCGAGCCTCGTGACGCTGACGATCAGCCCGACCGAGGCCCCGCGTGAGCGGGCAGTGCTGCCGAGCAACGTGGTGCCGCTTCGGGCGCACAGCTGAGCTCCGGGCCCGGCGTCCACCTGGTGGGCGCCGGGCCCGCGCACAGCAACCGCACAGGGCGATCACACCGTCACCAAAGCGGGAACCGCGACCGTAGGGGCATGACAGCCACCGCCTCCGCATCGCGGCCCGGGACCATCCCGGTCGATCTGGCCGGCCCGCAGCCCGTCCTCGACGTCGTCATCCCGGTCTACAACGAAGAGGCCGACCTCGAACCGTGCATCCGCCGGCTGCACGCGCACCTGGCCGAACACGTCTCCTACCCGTACCGGATCACCGTCGCCGACAACGCGAGCACCGATGCGACGCTGCAGGTGGCCGAACGACTCGCCCGCGAATTCCCCGAGGTGGCCGTCCACCACCTCGACGAGAAGGGCCGCGGCCGCGCGCTCAACGCCGTCTGGCGGGCCTCCGACGCCGCCGTCCTCGCCTACATGGACGTCGACCTCTCCACCGATCTCGCCGCGCTCGGGCCGCTCGTCGCCCCGCTGCTCTCCGGGCACTCGGATCTCGCGATCGGCAGCAGGCTCGCCCGGGGAGCGCGAGTCGTGCGGGGGCCGAAGCGCGAGTTCATCTCCCGCGCCTACAACCTGATCCTCCGCTCGACGCTCGCCGCGAAGTTCAGCGACGCGCAGTGCGGCTTCAAGGCGATCCGCGCCGACGTCGCGCGCGAACTGCTCCCCCACGTCGAGGACACCGGCTGGTTCTTCGACACCGAGCTGCTCGTCCTCGCGCAACGCGCCGGGCTGCGGATCCACGAGGTGCCCGTCGACTGGGTCGACGACCCGAACTCGTCGGTCAACATCGTCAAGACCGCGACCGCCGACCTCAAGGGCATCGCCCGCGTCACCAAGGCCACCTTCACCGGCGAAATCCCGATCAGCAGGCTGCGCGAGCAGCTCGGCCGCCAGCCGATCGGCGTCGACGCGCCGGGCGTGCCGCCGCGGCTGGTGACGCAGCTGGTGCGGTTCGCCGCCATCGGCGTCAGCAGCACCCTCGCCTACCTCGTGCTGTTCCTGCTGCTGCGGACCGCCGTCGGCGCGCAGCCGGCGAACTTCGCCGCGCTCCTGGTGACAGCGATCGGGAACACCGCGCTGAACCGGCGGCTCACGTTCGGCATCCGCGGGCGCGCCGGCGCCGGCCGGCACCAGTTCGAAGGGCTGATCGTCTTCGGCCTCGGGCTCGCCCTGACGAGCGGATCGCTGGCCCTGCTCAACGGATCCACCACCCCCGGCCTCGTCCTGGAGATCACCGTGCTCGTGCTGGCGAACCTCGCCGCGACGATCCTCCGGTTCTTGCTCCTGCGCGGCTGGGTGTTCAACCCGCGCCGCCAGAGCGCCACCCAGAAGGAGTTCTGATGACCGCCGTCCTGTCCGACCCCGTGACGCGAGAACCGCGTCATCGCAGGGATTCCGCGGCGCACGCGCCACCGCGCTGGGTCCGCCCGTCGGTGTTCGGGCTGCTGGCCGCGACCGCCGTGCTGTACTTCTGGAACCTCACCGCGTCCGGCTACGGCAACTCGTTCTACGCCGCCGCCGTGCAGTCCGGGACGCAGAGCTGGAAGGCGTGGCTGTTCGGGTCGCTCGACTCCGGCAACGTGCTGACGGTCGACAAACCGCCCGCGGCGTTGTGGGTCGGCACGCTCTTCGCGCGGATCTTCGGGTTCTCCAGCTTCACCGTGCTCGCCCCGCAGGCGCTGATGGGCATCGCGTCGGTCGGCATCCTTTACCTGACGGTGAAACGGACTTCGGGCCCGATCGCCGGGCTCATGGCCGGCGCGACGCTGGCGCTCACCCCGGTCGCGGCGCTGATGTTCCGCTTCAACAACCCGGACGCGCTGCTCGTGCTGCTCATGGTCGCGGGTGCCTACTTCGTCGTGCGCGCCACGGAAAAGGCCTCCCCCGGCTGGCTCGCGCTGGCCGGTGCCGCGATCGGCTTCGGCTTCCTGACGAAGATGATGCAGGCGTTCCTGGTGCTGCCCGCGTTCGGCCTGGTGTACCTGATCGCGGCACCGACGACGCTGGGCAAGCGCTTGCTGCACCTCGGCGGCGCGGTGATGGCGCTGGTCGTCTCGGCGGGCTGGTTCATCGCACTGGTCGACCTGTGGCCGACGGCGTCCCGGCCGTACATCGGCGGGTCCGAAGGGGACAGTCTGCTCGAACTCGCCTTGGGCTACAACGGGTTGTCGCGGATCTTCGGCGGCGGTGACGGCGGCGGGCCGGGCGGTGGCGGCGGCATGGGCGGCGGGAACACCGGCTTCGGCGGCGCGGCCGGCCTCTTCCGGATGTTCGGGTCGAGCTTCGGCACCGAGATCTCGTGGCTGCTGCCCGCGGCCCTGATCGGGCTGGTCGCCGGACTGTGGTTCACCCGCCGCGCGCCGCGCACCGACCGGACGCGCCTGGCGCTGGTCCTGTGGGGCGGCTGGCTGGTCGTGACGGCGGTGGTGTTCAGCTACATGAGCGGCATCGTGCACCCGTACTACTCGGTCGCGCTCGCCCCGGCGATCGCCGCGCTGGTCGCGATCTCGGGCCGCGCGCTGTGGCAGGGCCGGGACAACCTGGCACCGCGGGCGACGCTGGCCGCCATGGTCGTGGCGACGGCGGTGTGGTCGTTCATCCTGCTCGACCGGACGCCGGACTGGTTCCCGGCGCTGCGCTGGATCGTGGCGGTGCTCGGCGTCCTGGCCGGGACGGTGCTGGTGATGGGCGTGCCCACCGTCCGCAAGGCGGCCACGGTCGTCGCGGCGGCGGTGGTCCTGACCCTGGGCGTCTCCACCGCGGCATACGGCGTCGAGACGGCGTCGGTGGCGCACAGCGGCTCGATCCCGACCTCGGGGCCGACGTCGAGCGCGATGGGCGGGGGCATGGGCGGCGGTCCGGGCGGCGACGAGTCGTCGTCGAGCACGGTCGGCGCACTGCTGGCGAAGACGACGACGAAGTGGGCCGCGGCGACGACGGGCTCGCAGAACGCCGCGTCGCTGGAACTGGCCAGCGGCAAGGCGGTGATCGGGATCGGCGGCTGGAGCGGCTCCGACCCGGCCCCGACGCTGGACGAGTTCAAGGCTTACGTCGCCGCCGGCGAGATCAAGTACTACATCGACGGCGGCCGCGGCGGCGGCCCGGGCGGCGGCTCTTCGGACATCACCGCGTGGGTGACGGCGAACTACACCGCCACCACGGTCGACGGCCAGACGGTCTACGACCTGCAGAGCTGAACCGGGAAGGCCCGGGCTTCTCCGGAAGCCCGGGCCTTTTCACGCGATCCCGCGGGCTTCGCGCACCAGCGTGTCGCGCTGGGCACCGCGGAAGACCGTCGTCTCGACGAGCGCCTCGAAGTGCCGGTACCCGCCCAGGGCTTCCGCCTCGTCGAACGCCGCGGCCGCCGCCGCGGTGCCGTGGCCCCCGCACCCCGCGACGATCACGACCTCCGCGGTCTCCGGGGCGAACGGGTTCGCCGCGCGGATGACCAGGCCGTAGTCCACGCGTGGGTCGCCGGCGTCGTCGTACCGCGGCGAGGCCGCGAAGCCGGACTTGCGGTCGTACACCGACGAGCCGTGCTCCGGATCGACGGTGAACCCCAGCGACAGCACGCCGTCGAGGCGCGCGAGGACGTTTCCGGTCAGGGAATTGCCATCCGGGCCGCCGATCAGGATGAGATCCTCACGGATCTCGTCCTCGGTGAGCGCGTCGGCTTCGACGAGCCGCACGGCCGAGCCGAGCTGGGCCTGCAGCTCCACCGCGGCCACCAGGTCACCCTGGTCCACCATCCCCGGGAGGTCCCGGCCGGCGAAGCGCACGCCGAACACCATGAGCGGCCGGCGGTCGTGCGGCACTCCGCCCATGGCCGGCTCCTTCGGGTCGTTTATCCGAAGTCGTCGCAGGTCAGCGGGTCGTTACGGCCGAGGGCCGCAGGTGGTGACCGACGTCGCCGACGAGGTCGACCGTCGCCCGGCGTCCGGTGAATCGCCACCCGTCCGCGGTACGGGTGAACCGGTCCGCGTACCGGCCGGCCGCGATCGTCTGCAGCGGCAGTCCCGGCGCCGCCTGCAGCACCGTGTCGCGCAGCAGTGCGCCGGCGCCCTCGTACAGAGAAAGTATGGAAACCTTCCGTACCGTGGCGGCCGATGGCGGCAGGGGGCCGCCGACGGGGGTGGATCCATGACGCTCGATCGCCGGAACCTGCTCAAACTCGGGGCGGGAGCGGCCGTCGCGGTCGCGAGCACCGCGCTCATGACCGGCACGGCCGAAGCCGGGACGACCTTGCCGCCCGTGCCGGGCATGCTGGGCGACCGGAAAGCCAACGAACTCTGGTACCAGCTCGACGAAATCGCGCTGTACCACCCGGCCCAGGAGGTCCAGGACGCCTACGCGGTGCTCTTCCCGTTCCTCCAGCAGAACGCGCCGGAGGGCCTGCCCGCGAAGTGGCGGGAGCTCAGCCTCGAACCGGCTTACCCGCACAACTACGCCGAGCTCGTCAAGCCGATCGAGCAGCCGCTGAAAACGCTTTCGACCCTGCAGCTCGGCAACTTCGACCGCTTCTACCGCGGCGACGAAGAGGGCCTCACAAAGGCCTTCGCGGCCTTCGGGCAGGGGATCCTGTTCGACCCGCGGCGCGCCGACGTCGAGTCCGAAGTGCACACCATGGACGGCGATCCGCCGTCGGGCTACCACTTCTGGCACGCCATCCAGCGCGCGCAGCTGGTGCTGGACATCGACCGCCGCCGCTGGGCGCGGATCACCCCGCTGCTCGGCTTCGCCTGGGCGCTGCAGTCGATCGCGCGTCCCGATCACCGGCACGTCAACCCGGGCCTGCCCCGCGAACAGGTCCGCGCGCAGGCCCGGTACTGGCTGCCGCGGTCGACCGCGGAGCTCGACCGCGACTTCCGCTCGTCGCCCTACCCGGACAGCGCCCGCTGATACGCCGCCTGCAGCACCGGGCCCGGCGCGATCCCGAGCCGTTCGCCGAGGATCCGCCGGCCCCGGTGGTAGACCGCCACCGCGTCCGCCGGCCGCCCGCTCGCGCAGAGCGCGGCCATGAGCAGCGCCCGCGCGCGTTCGCGCAGGGGGTGTTCGAGCACGAGGCCGGTGGCGTCCGGCACCGCCCGCAGGTGGTCGCCGGTCGCCACCTCCGCTTCGATCCGGCTCTCCAGGACGCCCAGCCGGAGCTCCTCGAACCGCGCCGACTCACTCGCGCGGAGCGGTTCGGCGACACCCGCGAGGACCGGGCCGCGCCACAGGTCCAGTGCGGTGCCGAACAACCCCGCCGCGCGCCCGGCCCGGCCCGCGCGCAGTTCGTCGTGCCCCGTGGAAGCCAGCCGCTCGAACTCTTCCGCGTCGACCGTGCCGCCGTCCGGCGCCAGCAGGTACCCGCCACCCGTCCGGACGAGCCGCGCGGGCCGCCCGAGTGCCTTGCGCAGGCGGGAAGCGTACGTGCACAGCTGCGCGTCGACCGTCGACGGCCGGACGCCTTCCCACAGCAGCGAAATGAGCCGCTCATCGGGAACCACCCGCCCGCGCGCCAGCAGCAGCGCCGCCAGCAGCGTCCGCGGCTTCCGCCCGCCGAGCGCGGCCGGGTCCCCGTCCGCGCGGATCACCGTCAGTGGCCCGAGAATCCGGAACTCCATGCCCCACCCCGTTCCCAACGTACCCGGACCGACACCGCCGGCACAGGAAAGTCTCAGACGGCCCACAGGTTGGGCGCGGATCATGGAGGGCAGAGGAGACGAGGAGGCCGCGATGATCACGACACGTCCGGGTTACCCGCGCTGGCACACCGCGAGCGCCCAGGGGCCGCGCTCGCTCAACGCCGACGCCGTGGGCGCGTATGCCGCCGCAGGCGGGCCCGGCATCGTGTTCGCGCTCGCCGACGGCGTCGGGGACGAACCCGCCGCCGCGCGGGCCGCCCGCATCGCGTCCGCGGCCGCCGCCCGCACCCCGGTCCACAAAGGACCGGTCGAAGCCGTGCTCGCCGCCCAGCGCGCGGTTCGCGAGCAGACGACCGGGGACGCCGTGCTCGTCGTCGCGATGCCGGCCGAGCACGGCGGGTACCGCATCGCCTGGGTCGGCGACGCCCGCGCGTACGCCTGGGACGGCACCACGCTCGGCCGCCTGACCACCGACCACACGCTCGCCGAGTACTTCCGCGCCCGTCACCAGCCGGTGACCCCGCGGATGGAGCACGTGGTCACCACGAGCGTCCGCACGGCCAAGCCGGACGAGATCGGCACGGCGGAGACGTCGAGTGCGGGCCTGCTCCTGACCAGCGACGGCGTCCACAAGCCCCTGACCGGCAGCGGCATCCGCGCGGTGCTGGCCCGGCCGGGCACGGGCGCGGCCGAGCTGGTCGACGCGGCGCTCGCCCGCGGGGGCTCCGACAACGCGACCGCCCTCTACGTCGAGCCCCTGGAGGCCGACAGCGAGACGGTGCGATTTCCGGTCGCGGCCTAGGCCGGAAGGACCTGACAAAACTGGGCCAAACGGGGAAACCCCATAGCCGAACCGTCACGGAGTGTTTATCCTGGTAACCGGTCGTGTTCGTGGTTACCTGGGGGAGTACGCACCGATGATCGAAACGGAGCATTCCGGTTCCGTCCTGCTCACCCGCCGTCTGCTGTGGAACGGTGTCACCGGCAAGCCGCCGCGGCCGCAGCCGGTCGTCCTGCTGCTCGGCCCGGTCGGTGCCGGCAAGTCGCACGCGCTGTCCGGGATCACCGACCACCTCGGCTGGGGCGTCGTGCACGCCCGGTTCGACTTCGCCGGTGACGAGCCCACTCCCGTCGACGTCCTGATCAGGCTGGCCTACAACCTCTCCCGGAAGTGGCGGCACCGCGCGCAACCACGGTTCCTCCGGTTCACCGTCGCGCTGATCGCCGTCGGCGCGGAGCTCACCACCACCGATCGCGTGCGCGACAAGGAAACGCTGCGCCGGCTGCTCGTGGAGTTCCGGCGCAGCCGGTGGCCGGGGCGCCTCGATCCCCTCGTGCGCGTGCTCGTGAAGACCGCCGCGACCGCGGTGCCGGCGCCGTTCGGCGACGCGTTCGCCGCCGAGGTCCCGGCGCTGATCCAGACCGTCCGCCCGCGGCTGGGCCACATCCTGCGCTCGCTGACCGAGTTCGACCGGTTCAAGACCGGGGACGCCCTCGACGCGCTGGTCGACCTCAACTGGCTGGCGCGCGGCCGCGAGCCCGACCCGGACGGCGTCACCGCGTGGCTCACCGAGGCCTTCCTCGCCGACGTCCGGGAGAACCACCGCCGGATGTCCGCCCCGGAGCGGCGCAGCCCGTGCGACTGCGTCAACCCCGGCAAGCAGTCCCACGTGCACAACTGGGTGGTGCTGCTCGACGACGTCGACCACCCCGGCGGGCTCGCGTTCCTCAAGGCGCTGACCGCGGCCCGCGAGACCTACCGCCGCAGGCACGGCGACCGCGGCACCGGCGATCCGCTGCTGGTCGTGGCCACCAGCGGCAAGTGGGACGGCGAGTGGGAGCGGGAGCTCGCCCGCGCCTGGCGGCCGCCGTGGCAGCCGGACGGGACGGCGGCCCGGGTCGTGCCGAGCTGCCGCGACGCCTCCTACGACGACTGGGCCGAGCACCCGGAGACCGCCCGCCCGTCCGGCTACTACCCCGTGCTGCTCGAACCCCTGGAGGTCCAGGAGGTCGCGGACCTCCTGGGTGACGACGTCCCCCGCGCGACGGCCGCGTTCGTCCACCGGGCCAGCGGCGGCCTGCCGAAGGCGGCGAAGCAGCTGGCCGAGACGCTGGGTGACGCTCCCGTCCGCGACGGCGCCCGCGACGTGCTCGGCACCTCGGGCCCGGACCCGTGGCGCACCTGGCTGGCGGAACTCCGCCTGTCCACTGTGGACACCGAGGCGCTGGTCACGGCCGCGCCGTTCGCCACCGCGCCGTGGCTGGTGCCGCTGCCCGAACACGGCCTGGTCGGCCAGCCGCACGTCGGGCCGATCCTCACCGAGCTCCGCGCGTCGCTGTGGGTGAACGCGCCGGGCAACGGCGGCGGCACCCCCGACCACGTCACCCTGCACCCGTGGCTCGCCGGCAACCTGGTCTCCGCGCTGGCGCGGCGCAACGGCGGCGCGGGCCCGACCTACGCCGCCCAGTTCACCGCGCTGCGCGGCGCCCCGGGCGCCGACGACGTCCGCCGCGCGTACTGCCTGCTCGCCCTCGGCGACTTCCCCGCCGTGGTGGACCTGTTCGAACGGGACTTCCCGGAGCTCCCGCACCGGGAGTGGGTCGACCGGCTCACCGTCGTGGTGCACGCCCCGGACGCCCAGCCGCTCGACGAGGACTACGAGCGGCTCTACGGCAAGCTCGTCGACTCCGACGTCGAGCGGAAACCGGGCGAGCGCACCGAGATCCGCAACAACCTCGCCCGCCTGCTCGCCGCCAGCTGGCTCAGCGCGAACCCGTTCGCGGTGCGCGGCCCCGACCAGAACCACGACATCGGCACGGCGCTGACCGCCTTGTCCTCGAAGTCGCAGCGCTCGGACACCAAGGCGCTCGACGACACCGCCAAACTCGCCTTCCGCGGCCTCTGGCCGTGACGCGCCGGAACGGAACGCCGATGCCTCGCACCGCGCTGCTCGACCGCCTCGCCCCGGGAAACCGGCCCGCCGGACCACCCGTCCGGCCCCGAAGCCTGCTCCACCGGCACTGGATCGTCGTCACCGTCATCGGGGTGCTCGTGCTGGCCGCGGTGATCGTGCCGCTGCGGCCGTGGGAGCGGTGCGGCGCCGGGCTGACGGCGGAGGACGACGTCTGCGTCGGCCTTTCCCTCGAGTCCGGGGCGCTGCGCGACGACGATCCCCTCTCCACCCTCGAGACCGTGATCGCCGACCGCAACGCGCAGGCGGGCGCGGTCTACAAGACCGTCGTGGTGCTCGAGAACCTGACCCCGGACCCGGACGTCGACAGCACCCCGATCGACTTCATCCGGCACGAGGTCCAGGGCGCGATCGCCGCGGCGTGGCCGCGTCCGGACACCACCGGTGTCAAGCTCCTGCTGGCGAACTACGGCTCCAACGCCGAACATTGGCGCGCGGCGGTCGACCAGATTATCGCGTCCGCCGAGAGCGAGCACATCGCCGCGGTGACCGGCATCGGCATCAGCCTGCAGAACACCCGGGACGCGATCGCCGAGCTGTCGAGCCACGGCATCGTCACGCTCGGCGCGACGGTGACCGCCGACGACCTCAACGTCGATGCGAACGGCAAGCGGGTCAAGAACTTCTTCCGCGTCGGCCCGACGAACAGCGACGAAGCGCACGCTGCCGTCAACTACATCGCGAAGCTCCCGAAGCGGCGGACGATGCTCGTCGCGGACGTCAACGAGGCCGACACCTACGCGGGCACCCTGGCGAAGGCGTTCACCGAGCAGCAGCTGGTGCCGATCCAGTTCTCCAAGAAGTACGACTCCCTGGAGGGCCAGCTCACCGGCACGAGCCGAGACGAGTACCTCCAGAAGCTGTTCCGCGGCATGCATTCCGACATCTGCAACGCCCAGCCGGACGTCATCTACTTCGCCGGCCGCGGGGTCGACCTGCGGTCGTTCATCTACGCGCTCTCGAACGACGGCGCGTGCCAGCAGCTCCGCTCGGTGACGGTGATCTCCGGCGACGACGCGGCGACGCTCGTCGACACGAAGCTCCCGCTGACCGGGGACATCGCCGTCACGCCGCTGTACACCGCGCTGGCCTACCCGGACCAGTGGAAGATGTTCACCGGCAACGACGCCGCGCTGACCTACCAGCAGAACTACACGGACTTCCTCAACGCGTACACGGGCACGCACGAGTTCGAGGCCGGCGGCCTCTCCGACGGCGCGGCGATGATCGAGCACGACGCCGTCGCGACGGCGGTCAAGGCGGCCGAGGACGACCCGTCGTCGGGCCCGCGGTCGGTGGCGAACTTCGTCGCGGCACTCGACTGCAACTCCGGCGTGCCCGGCGCCACCGGCTTCATCGCGTTCCGGCAGGACAGCGGCAACCAGATCGACAAGGTGCTCCCGATCCTGCGGATCCAGGCCGACGGCTCGGCGAGCCCGGTCGACCTGGTGTGGTCGCAGGGCCGGCCGCTGGACACGTCGCCGTCATGCACTTCGTGAGCGCTTGAGCTGCCGGTACTCGCGCAGTACGAGGACGATGATGAGCACGTCGAGCGCGGCGAAGAACGGCAGCGCGATCGAGTGGGTGTGGACCGCGCGGAAGACCTCATAGACGACGAAGGCCGCGAGGATCAGCGCCGCGACCGGGTACGCGCGGACGATCTTCTTCGCCAGCGCCCACACCAGGCCGAGCTTGATCAGCCCGTGGGCGAGCAGGTAGGCGACGGCGAAGGTCTTCGTGTCGCCGTGGAGGAAGTTCTCGGTGGCCGACTCCAGGTGCCGCGCGAGGGTGCCGGAGGGATCGCCGAGCAGGTCACGCGTGATGACGGCGTGGGTGAACCCGCTGACGGTCGAGGCGGGGATGAACGCGAGAATCAGCGCCCCGACGACCTGCAGCGCGCCGTCGAGACCCTTGATCGCGATCGCGATCCGGAAGAACTTCTCGGTCGCGGTCGTCTTCGCCTCGGTCATCCTGCCTCCTCGCCCCCTCACTCTGCCCCAACCACGGTGTGTCCGCATCCGCAGACAGCGGGCGCCCAAAAGGGGTCAATTCCTGGCCAATCTCCCCAACCGGCGCCCGATTCGTTGCCAGTGCACCAAGATCATCTCTATGCTGTAATTTCCGTTCGCCGGTAAAGAAGGGGAGCGCGTGATGCCACGTCCGTGGGAAGCCGATCCGAACGCGTCGTTCAAACGTCGTCTCGGGAAGTCCGCAACCGAACTCGGCGGCACCAACGACGACCGGACGTGCCCGGACATCTGGGAACTTTCGAACGGAGATGTCGCGATCATCGGTCGCGATCTCACTTCGGGCTACGCAATGCGACTGCCCCGCGGGGTCAGCATCGGCGCGGATGAGCGGCTCGTCGTCATTCCGGGCATCATGATGCGCACGGCGAAGGAGGACATCCCCGATGCATAGACCTCTCGTCACCCTTCCCGGTGACCGGTTGACACCGGACGAGTACTTCTCCGACTACGACAGGAACTTCTGGCACACCGACAACACCGGTTGCTGGAAGCTCGAGCGCCAGCAGCACTTCGTCGAGAGCGGCAACGCGAGCTGGGAGGCCTTCGATGCGGGCGATTGGCCCAAAGCGCTGAGGCTCATGGAGGAGCGCCGCCACGCCCTCGCCGACTACGAAAAACGCATCGCCGGACACGACTTCGAAGTGCGGCGCATCCGGATCGTCGAAGAACCGATCAGCCCCTATTTGATCTGGGAGCTCAACTCCTTGCACGTGCGGTACCAGGTCGGCGGAAAGATCCGGGTCGTCGACGGAGGAATCGTGGCCGATCTGGAACGGGATGAGGTTCTCCCGGAACTGTTCATCCTCGGAAAGAAGGTCATTTACCAGGTCTTGTACGCCGAGAGCGGTGAACTCGAAGGAGCGATCAGGTCCGACGCACCCGACCTGATCCACCACTGGACGGCGACAGCCGGCCGGCTCTACGACAAAGGCGAAGACCTGGGCGGGTACTTCGCCCGGAAGGTCGCCGGGCGGCAGCCACCCTCGGCGTGGTGAGCCGGCCGATGTCCGGGACCGAGCCGTCCGGCCCGGTCCCCCGCCAGCTGCCCGCCGATGTCCGCGGTTTCGTCAACCGGCTCCAGGACCTCGCCCGGCTCGACGAGATCATCGACGACAGCACCTCTCCCGGGGCGACGATCGTCGTCGTGGGCACGGCGGGAGTCGGCAAGACCTCCCTCGCCGTGCACTGGGCTCACCGGATCCGTGCGCGGTTCCCGGACGGGCAGCTCTACGTCAACCTCCACGGGTACGATCCCGGCCCGCCGATCACGCCGCACGAGGTGCTCGAGCGGTTCCTGCACGCACTGAGCGTGCCGGTGGCGGCGGTTCCGGCCGACCTCGAGTCGCGCGCCGCCTCGTTCCGATCGCTTCTGTCCGGCCGCCGGATGCTCGTGGTGCTGGACAACGCCGCGACAGTCGGCCAAGTCCGGCCGCTGTTGCCGGGCAACAGCGAATGCCTCGTGCTCGTGACCAGCCGAAGCAGCCTGTCCGGGCTCGTGGCCCGGGACGGCGCTCGCCGGCTGAGCCTGCGCGTGCTCTCCGAGGACGAAGCGACCGAGCTGATCCAGCGCATCACCTCCGGCTACCGCGATCAGGACGACACCGCGGACCTCACCGAGCTGGCCGGACTGTGCGCGCGGCTCCCCCTCGCCCTGCGCATCGCCGCCGAACGCGCGATCAACCGGCCCTGGGCACCGTTGCGCGACCTCATCACCGAACTGCGGGACGAATCCGCGCTGTGGGACGCGCTCACCGCCGACGACGATGACGAGTCCGATGCCGTTCGCACGGTTTTCGCGTGGTCCTACCGGGCGCTGACTCCCGAGGCGAGCCGCATGTTCCGGCTCCTCGGGCTGCACCCGGGCGCAGAGTTCTCGCTCGCCGCCGCCGCGGCACTCGCCGGCCGGTCCCCGGCCAAGGTCCGGCGGGTCCTCGACGACCTGGTCGGCGCGCACCTGCTCGAGCAGCCGCAGGCGGACCGGTACCAGTTCCACGACCTGCTGCGGATGTATGCGAACGACCAGGCGCGGGCCGAGGAACCCGCAGACGCCGCTTTCGAGGCCACGCGTCGCGCGCTGTCGTGGTACCTGCACGGCGCGCTCGCCGCCCGGGACCGCCTCGGCGGCGGCGGTTTGCCCTGGACCCCCGCCCCGCCCGAAGCCGAGATCACCCCACCGGCGTTCCCGGACCGGACGGCCGCGCTCACGTGGTACGGGCAGGAGCGGGAAAACCTGGTCCGGGCGGTCCGCGCGGCCGACGACCTGGACGTCTCCGACATCACCTGGCAGCTTCCGGCGGCGCTCTATCCGATCTACGCCGAGCGCAACCATTTCGCCGACTGGATCGAAACGAGCACCATCGCACTCCGGGTGACCCGCCGGCTCGGAAACCGGGCCGCCGAAGCGGAAGTGCTGGAAAGCCTGGGCAAAGCGCACACCCAGCACTTCGACCGGGAGCAGGGGATCGAGCTGCAGTCCGCAGCCCTACGCCTGCGCCGTGAACTCGACGACCCACTCGGCGAGCTGAAGTCGGCCAACGCACTCGGGCTCGCCCGGTTGCGCGCCCGCGACCTGACCGCGGCTCGTGGCCTGTTCGACCGGGTCACCACGCTGTCCGGCACGCTCGGCGACCAGTACTGGCTGGCGGTCGCGACCAACAACACCGCCAACGTCGATCTCGAACTCGAATCCTTCGAGCGGGCCCGGCAACTGCTGACGGACGCACTGGCTCGGTTCCGCCGCCTCGGACTGCGCAGTGGTGAAGGCGACGTCCTGCGCGGCCTCAGCCACACGAAGCGGGGACTGAGCCGGCCTGCCGAGGCGTACGAGCACATCCGGGCCGCCGTGGCCATCGCGCGAGGAGACGAGAATCCGGCGCGAGAAGCGTTCTGGTTGCTGGAAGAAGGACGCGTCCAGATCGACCTCGGCCGGCCGGCGGAAGCCTTGGAGACGTTCCGGCGCTCCTCGACGCTCCAGCGGCAACTGGGTGACCGCGTCCGTGAGGCCGAGACCTGGGACGCCACCGGCATCGCCTACCAAGCGATGGGGCGGGCCGAAGAGGCCGTGCCGTTCTGCCGCCGAGCGGTCTCGGTGTTCCGTGAGCTGGACGAGACTTGGCTGCTCGCCCTCGCGCTCGACCACCTCGGCGCCGCACTGGCCGACTCGGGCAGCGCCAGGGAAGCCGCGGAGGGCCGCCGCGAGGCACTGGTGTTGTTCGAACCCTTCCACGATCCTCGTGCGCAGCGCCACTACGACCGGCTGGCGGCAATCCTCACGAGCTGAGGCGGCCCAGGCACCTTTCGCACCGTTCGTGGCGAGCTGTCCGGCCAGTCGGGTCGGTGCCGTAGAACGGGAAGCACGCCGCGCCGCAGAGGGCCAGGAAGATCGGCCCGCACCGGAGGGGGTGCGGGCCGACCTGGTGGGCCACGGCCAGTGCGCGCCGCCGTGCGCCCGCTTCGGGGAGCCAGCCGTGGTCCGGGAGGGTGGCCCGGACCCGGGCGTCCAGCTCGTCGGCCCGGGTGACGAGGTCCGCGCCCAGGTCGGCGAGCCGCTCCCCCAGGTCGCGGAGGATGTCGGGGCGAGGTGTCTCGTCGTCCAGGGTGCGCGCCAGCCACGAGACGTCGAGGCCGAGCGAGCCGTGCAGGTCGCGGAGGCGGTCGACCAGCCGCTGGTCCTGATCCGCGCCGGTCAGCACCGAGCCAGCCACGCTTCGCGGCAACCGGCGCAGGTCGGGTCGAACCAGTTCCCGCCGAGCTGCGGAACGTCGCACACCTCGACGGTCACCTCTTCCCCGCACAAAGTCGCGAACCGTTCTTCCGGACGCGGCGGGAACGGGCCGTCGAGCGCGTGCCGCTTCCCCTCCGCCTGCTGCCACCTCAACATGATGTCCATTCAATCTGTCCGGCCCGATTGACACCAATACACCGAGAGGGTGATGGACGGAGTTCGTATTCTCGGGCCATGAAAGCGAATTCTTCCCCGTGCGCGGCGCTGACAAATTGGGAGACAGGCATCATTCCCGGACTCCTGCAGACCGCCGGCTACGCGCGGGCGATATTCGAAAGTGCGAACCTCACCGCCGACCAGATCGATGCACGGGTAATCGCCCGCATGGATCGGCAGAAGAGGCTGGATCGCTCCGGCAGAAATGAAGGCGACTGCGTCGGGCCTGGTCAGCGGCCCTCCGCCGGCTCCGCTGACGTCTCCGCCTTCACCACGTCCTCCGCGAAGGCGATCGCCGCCTTGGCTGCGTCGTCGCCGAAGATCGGGCCGTTCGCGTACAGGCCGTCGATGATCACCATCACCCGGTCCGCCAGCCGCGTCGGGTCGGCCGCCGACGTCTCCGCCGCCAGCTCCCGCAGCTGCGTTCGCGCCCGCACCAGGTAGTCCACCGCCACGCGGTGGGCCGGGTGCCGCGGCTCCGGGAACTCCGCCAGGGTGGCGCGCAACGGGCACCCGCGCGAGCCGGGCCTGGTCACCTGCACCCCAGCCTCGCGCACCAGCTCCACCAGCCGTCGCTCCGGAGTGGCCGCCCGGACGCCGGCCACGAGACGGTCCCAGTCGGCGCCGCACCGGCCCAAGTACGCCACCACCAGGTCGTCCTTGCTCGCGAAGCACGTGTAGAGCAGCTTCTTGCCGCAGCCGCACTCGTCGATGATCCGTTGCAGTCCGACGGCGTGCACCCCGTGCCGGTCGAACAGCCGGGTGGCGGTTCCGAGGATGCGCTCGCGGGCGTCCGGCGTCGGCATGCGGGGATAGTAGTGGCCTCCCCGGATCCCGGGGAGGCCACTGCCACTACGCGATCACATCGCCGGCGGCGCCGACTTCGTCCCCCAGCTTGTCGGGGTGTCACTCAGGCGGAACTGGATCTTGCCCGCGCGGAGCAGGTCCTCGTGCGAGATCCAGCTGCGGTCGTAGCCGCGGTGTCCGATCTGGACGTCCTTTGTGTACTGCAGCTTCGCCGCGTTCGCCCCGGGCGCCTCGATCTCGATCTTGCGGCCACCGGCCGGCCGGATCTCGACCTTCTCGAACATCGGGGTGCTGAGCAGGTACGTCCCGGAGCCGGGCTGGGCTTCGAAGACGCCGGCCATGCCGAAGACGAGCCACGACGAGATGGTGCCGAGGTCGTCGTTGCCCGGCATGCCGTACGGCGTGTCGGTGAAGAGCGTCCGCGCCGCGCGCAGCACCGCCGACGTCTTCCAGGGCGCGCCGGTCCAGCTGTACATCCAGGGCGCGTGCAGGTCGGGCTCGTTGTTCGGGTTGAAGGCGAAGTTGTTGTGGTAGTCGTACGCGCCGTGGACCCAGGAGTCCGCGGCAGCCTTCGCCGGGTCCGTGAGCAGCAGCGGCGTGTCGAAGAACGTGTCGAGCCGCTTCTCCGCCTGGCCCGCGCCGCCCATCAGGCCGAACAGCTTCGCGGTGTCCTGCTGGGCCAGCCACTGGTACTGCCACGGCGTGCCCTCGTGGAAGCCGGTGGACTTCGCCGGGTCGGGGTCGCCGACGCCGGTGCCGTCTTCCGCGCGAGTGCGCGGGAAGCCGGTGAAGCCGTGCGACTCGACGCTGGTGTCCCACAGCTTGCCGAAGTTGCCACAGCGGTCCTTGAGGGTCTTCGCCTTGTCTCGGTAGCCGAGGCCCTGCGCCATGGTCGACAGCGCGCAGTCGGCGAGGGCGTACTCGAGGGTCGCCGAGCCGGCCTGGCGGGTGTCACCGAAGGTGTAGCCGGGGACGTCCTGGTAGCCGATCCAGCCGTTCTTCACGTAGGACGGGTTGCCGTCGCGGCCGCGGAAGATCGACTGGTCCGCGGGCACTTCGTTGGCGTTGCGCCACAGCGCGTCGAACAGCTGGCGCGCGGTCTTGTCGTCGAGGAGGCCGCGGCGGTAGTTGTCGACCACCCACGGCGTGACGGGGTCGCCGCTCATCACGTTCGTCTCGCCGCCGGCCAGCGCCCAGCGCGGCACCCAGCCGCCGTCCTGGTAGATCTTGAGGACGGACTTGGTCATGTCCGCGGCCTTGTCCGGGTGCAGCAGCGCGACCAGCTGGTTCTGCGAGCGATAGGTGTCCCACAGCGAGAACATCTGGTAGTAGGTGTCGCGGCTGCGGTGGACGGCGTCGTCGAAGCCGCGGTAGGAACCGTCCACATCGGACCCGACGGACGGGTGCAGCAGCGACCGGTACAGCGCGCTGTAGTAGGTCCGCTGGTCGGCGGTGGTCCCACCGGCGACGCGCAGGCGGTTCAGCTCGTCTTCCCAGGTGTCGTGGGCCGCGTCGCGCGCTTTGCCGAACGACCGGGGCTGCTCGGTCCTGCGGTTCAGCCGGGCGCCGTCGACGGAGGTGTAGGACAGCCCGACGGAGGCACCGACCTGGTTCTTGTCGGTGCCGAAGCTGAGCCACGCGCCGGTGCGCTGGCTGCCGAGCTTCGCGTCACGCTGGTTCGGCGTGAGCTTGTCGTCGGTCCAGGTGCCGAAGCTGGTGAACTTGCGGTCGAACTTGGCCGAGAAGAAGACCTTGTAGCGTTCTTTCTGGGTCTCCCAGCAGAAGTTGCCGCCTTGCAGCCAGCCTTCGACGGTGTCGTCCCCCACGACGTGGACGTCGCCGGCGTAGGTGTAGCCGTTGCTCTCGCCGACCTCGATGAGGACGTTCTCGCTGGTCGCCGTGTCCGGGAAGGTGTAGCGGTGCTGGCCGGTGCGCTGGGTGGCGGTCAGCTCGGCTTCGATGCCGTTGTCGAGCTTGACGCCGTAGTACCCGGGCCGGCGGGTCTCGTCGGCGTGGCTGAACTTGGCGCCGTACTGCGCGGGGTCACTGCTGGTGACGGCGCCGGCGGTGGGCATGAACCTGACGTTTCCCATGGTTTGACAGCCGACACCGGAGAGGTGGGTGTGGCTGAAGCCGAGGGTGGTGTCCTGCGCGTAGTCGTAGGACGCGTACTTCTTGAGCTGGGTGTCCGGGCTGAGCTGCACCATCCCGAAGGGGGTGGTGGCGCCCGGGAAGGTGGTGCCGTCCCCGTTGTTCCCGATCGAGGTGTCGACGAGGGTGGTGGGGTCATCGGCGAACCTCGGGCTCGCCTGGGCGGGGGTCGCGAGGGCCACCGTGGTGGCTCCGGCGAGCAAGGTGGCAAGGACGCGCGTCCGCGTTCTCATCCGTCTCCTCCTGACAACGTTGTCACATATCCGGTGTGATCTTTTCCGTTGTCCGGTGGACAAAGCAACCCCCCAAGGGTCGTGACACCCGGCGGCCGCGGCCGAGCCTCGGCCGCGGCATAGGCGGCACGGAGTTCTCCGAGGACCGTCTCCGGCTCGGTCCGCAGCCGGCTGGGAGGTGTCTGGAGGAACGCGATCCCGGCCGCGGCATAGCGTGCGTTGCGGGCGAGCGTCTTCAAGAAGTGGTCCCGCCCGCTGTGGTAGGTCACCGAATCGATCTCCCAGGCGAACGCGACCTCGTCGCACCATGCGTCCGGTTTCGCGATGCAGTCACCACCGCAGTCGAACACCTTGACATTCCACTGGGCACGCGGGAGCCCGCTGCGCTTCCAGAGGCGCCATGCGTCGGCCTCCGCCACCGACTCGGCGTCGGCGAGCAACGGCCGCAGCGCGCGCATCGGCAACGCACCGCCGCGCCGGCTACCAGTCTCCAGTTCGTGAGCGAGCTGAAGCGGAGTACATCTTCGGCGCTGCACAGCTTCCGCGAACATCGCTTGCACCACCTCGAAATCAGAGATCCTCCGCGCCGCATCGACCGCCGCCCGGTATGCGGGAGCGACGACGAGACCGGTGCGCACCAGCGGGGACGGCAGCCGGGTCGTGCGCTCGATCACCACGAACCGCGTGCTCGCGATCTTCCGAGTGTGCGGCACCAGGACGTGGATCTCCCGAGGATCCGGGATCCGCCGAAGCCCCAGCCTGCTCAGCGCCCACAAGCCGGTGATCACAGCGCTCTCGCCCGCCAGCAGAAGGGCGGCCCGCAATCGTTGCTCGTCGGTGGGCGGGGCCGGGTGACGGAGGACCACTCCGGGCAGCAACAGCTGCCACGGGCCACCCGGCCGGCAACGCCGGTAGACGCTGTTGCGACGCACCCCGGCGTCTTCGAGGTCCGCGACTCGAAGTACCCATTCGTCATCGGCTGCCGGTAGCCGCTCGTCCACGTTCCGCGTCTCACTCCCTCAGCTTGTCGCGGAGGACCGACAAAAACGGGGCTGACGGCGCGAACGGTCCGTTCGTGCCCCCTTCGAACGAGAGCCAAGGCCGATTTTGGTGCGTTGAACGCACCAAAATCGCCGACCTGCACGGCGTGGAACAGGAACGCCGAGTGCATCGCCTCGCGGACGATGTCGTTGCCGCG